>DATLOZ010000021.1:0-18089 GCA_035535995.1 Cytophagaceae bacterium | reverse complement strand
CCAATATAAGGCAAAGAATCTTTGGTGATCCCGAAAGTACCCGTCCAGCTATATTCCGGTTGTACTGATATCTTCGGAAAAATTTTCAGGAAATCATTTCTTAGTTGTTTAGTCTTTTGTTTGATCAGCCTGTCACGCTTTTCAGGATTATAATACGGTTCATCCCTCCCTCCTACTATAGCACGGCCGTCGTCAGTCATTCTCATATATAAATAAGGATTGGCAGTATTCCAAAGTAAAGAATTTCCTTTCCACAAAGGTGCGTCAACTTTCACCTGTTCGGAGGCGAAGGCATAGGTAGATTGAAGCTGAACGATCTTTTTTTGTAAAAATTCTTTTATCTCATACCCTGAAGCATTCACTACATACCTCGCATGAATCACGCATTTATTTTCTGTATGAAGTATTACATGTTTTGGATGATAATCAAGTTTTACCACTTTTGTTCTGTCATACACCTGCAGGCCTTTCTTCATAGAGGATTGCAGCAATGCATGAGCAAAAAGATAAGCATCCGTAGCAGCTGCTTTCGAAGAAAGAATAGCTGCAGGCGCCGAAAAATTAAACTCACGATGAATTTCTTTTGGTCCTAAAAGTTGTACGTTAAGCCCTGCCTTCTTCCGGTACCTGAACTCCGTTTCTATTTTTTTCTTATCCTGAGCGCCGGCCGCGAAGTAGAGACTTTTTTGTTTTTGAAAGGAAGTGAATTTTATTTTTTCAGAAATTTGCTGTAAAAAATCGATCGACAGAGCGCATTTTTGATACGCCTGCATTGCTTGCTTCCATCCTATTTGTGCCGACAATTCATGCAAAGGTTTGTCCAGCTCGTATTGTAATAAAGAAGTACTCGCACAAGTACTACCCAGTCCGATGGAACGCGCATCTACCAGGGTACACCCAATTCCAGCCTGTACGAGAACATAGGCCATCAAGGCGCCTGATATTCCTCCTCCTATGATCGCAACCTCTGTTTTTATGGAACGGGATAGACTTGGATACGTAAACGGCAATCCGTCTTTGATGAGCCAATATGGATAACCGGTAGTCAGATCCATCTTAGCCTATACCAGTGATTGTTTATGAGGATCTGTTTTTACAGCAATCTCCGAAGGTTGTACGCGCGAAAATGTTTTGGTATAGAGATAAGTAAACTCTGCACCGAAAAATAAGATCATCGAAGAATAAGATACCCAAAGCAAGATCAGGATGATCGAGCTTGCCGCTCCGTAGGCTGAACCTGGATTGGCTTTTTCAAAATACAAAGCCAGCGCTGTTTTCCCAATCGTGAACAGCAAGCCTGTAAGCACCGCCCCAAGCCATACATGACGCATTTCAATTTTAGCATCGGGCAATATTTTGTACATGAGTGCAAACAGAAAAGAAATAACAGCCAGCGAGATCAAAAAATTTATTACGTGAAATACTGCCGCCCAAAATCCTACATCGCCGGCGTGGAGCCAACTGGTGAGGGCTGTAATCAGGGCTGAAACTACCAGTGAGATCAGGAGCAGAAAAGCAATGGCCATGATCAGGCCGAAAGAAAATAATCTTGCTTTCAGGATCGGCCATATTCCTTTTTTAGTTACAGATTCTACGTGCCAAATTATGTTTAATGTTTTTTGCAGTTCGATAAATACTCCTGTTGCGCCCAGCAATAAAATTGCTAACCCTACAATGGTACCAAAAAGCGTAGAGCGTTCGCTATTGGCCTGGATGAGTACTTCACTGATCTGTTGTGCAGTATTAGCTCCCATTGTTCTGGAGATCTGTTCTAAAATATGCTGTGATACCACATCTTTTCCAAAAAAATATCCTGCTATGGCAATGATCAATACTAGCAGTCCCGGTATACTAAAGATAGCATAATACGCGATCACAGCGCTTTGCCTGAAGGGGTCTTTCGCATTCCATTCTCTCACCGTATGTTTCAGCAATGGCCAAAAATTTTTAATTACTGATCTCATTGTTGTAAAGTTTTAATTTAATTAATCACTTAGTGTTAGTGTGCCGGCTTCGCCCTCTCCTGTTTTTTTGTTTCCATTCATGGCTCGCTGCCGCTTCTTTCAATGAATGTGATTCTTCCAGTGAAATTTCTTTTTTTGCCATCATGGCAAGATGACTGTAAAATTTCCGAAGTACTTTCAACTCTGCTTCGCTGATGTCTTCTACAGACACAAGTCGGTTATTGGCCAGCTCGTGTGCAAGTATGAGTTCATTCAATTTCAAATGGATCGCGATCGAATCTTTATTCTGACTACGCTGGATCAGGAAAACCATCAGGAAGGTAATGATGGTAGTACCTGTATTGATCACCAATTGCCAGGTGTCGGAGAAATTGAATAACGGGCCACTCACCAGCCATGCAACAATCACCGATAAGGCTAGTATAAAAGCCGGAGTACTTCCAGTAGCCAATGTTGCTACAGAAGAAAGTTTCTCAAACATCGAACGTTTGTGCACCGGTACTAACTTGGACTTTGGCTTTATGCTTGCTCTCATACTTTTTTAATTCATCGACCAGATCGTATAGTTCAATACCGTAGCAAAACAGATCCACAACATATAAGGTACCATTAACCAGGCGGCCTTTCGCGAAATAGCATCAAAGCGTACGATCGTGATCAATACTAAAATGTCGAGGATAAAAATATCCGACAACGCCAACACCAGCGATTGACGGCCGAAGAAGAAAAACGACCAACAGAAGTTGAAGAACAGCTGAAGGAAAAACCAAAAAAGAGCTTTTCGTTTTTCAGCATGTACCACATCTTTTTTCCATACAATCCAAAGAGCAATTGCCATCAGGAAATATAAAATACCCCATACAAACCCAAATATTTCCGACGGTGGATTCCAGGATGGTTTGTTGAGCGAATAATACCATGTATTCATCGAAGATCCTGAAATGATCCCACTCAGGATACCGGTTCCTTCGCAGAGAAGCAGTGCTCCCAGCAGCTTCCAGAAGGAATGTTGTTTGGTGTGTATATGTGTATGTGTAGTTTCCATATTAAGTATCCAGGATTAACTTCCTGTATTTTTTGCGTTTATTTTCAAATTTTTTTCTCGGCGCTTCATCGTTCAGATCATTGATCATATTATAAGCATTCACCAATTCCGGCGGGAATTGGCCTTTGTAATCGACCCTGTAAAATGAAAATCCGTTGTAAGGGATCAGATCATGCTCTTTACCAATCTTCAGCCTGTCCTGCACACCTTCCGCTACAAAATAGCTCATGAAGAGATCCTGTCTTCTTTTGTTTAATTCGTTGAATTTTTTGTTTACATAATTCGTATCGATAAACTCCTGGCATTTTTCCTGCACGGTAAAAGCCAAAGAATCTTTTATATGTATGTTCATATAATGTACAAAGTTCGCATCCTTCACCGAGAGACGATCTACTTCTAGCGAGTCATCCGTTGTGAAAGCCTGTTTGCGATGAAAGGCCAGGTAATATTTTTTCTTAGCTTCAAAAAAAAGAATATATTCTTTTTCTTTGCTCGCATACATTTGCGGAGAAACTTTGATCTCTGCTTGCGGATTTACTTTTAGAAAAACAGCCATATCTTCTATGAATCGAATCTGGCTTGGCCGCAGCTCGGCCTTGCGCATTGGCCATTTGATACTCATCATTTTTTCTATCTGTCCTTCGAGGCTGCGTACTTCCAAACGGTAAGGTGTAGTGACGGGTTTGATCAATATATTTTTCAAAAGATCGAGCAGCACATCGTGCAAATGGAAATGGGGATTTTTCAGATTCCCCGAGATCGGGATATCATAATCGATCACATCGCCATACTCGCGTGTCAGCGCCATGATCAAGGGCATAGGGATCCAGTGCACATCGCTGCTCTTTTCTCGTTTGGTTACTTTTGGATCAATGATCAACAGGTGATTTTGACTGTTTAGTCTTGCGTCTTTTACTTTCAGTGAACTAGTGAATTCAATAGTACCTCTGTTGAGTGGGTAAGAAGTATAAGTGATCAGATAAGGATTGAACATCGCCGCCGGAATTTTCACCAATTTTGCTTCTACATCAAAGTCATTGTTATTCGTGGGATTGACAGTAACCATAACGTTTGCATTTCCATGTGGCTTGATCTCGGATTTCAAAAATATTTTCCCTCCCTTGTGATTTTTATCAATAGAATCCGCATATATAAACAAAGGGCATAGACGCGTTGAAAATTTTTCGCTGATCGCGAAATCGTTGTAGCCCACATCACCATTATTCAGTTCGAAACGGCCAAGCTTATATGGGCTGTCAAAAAAGTTTTGCGCCAGTACCTTGATATAGCGGGCGATCTCGATCACAAGGTTGAAATGACCACTTTGTTTTTCCGCATCAGCGCTTTTGATATTCGAACCGCTTTTCCCAAAAATGGTTTGAATATTGTCGAGATGATCGTAGCGCTCATATTTAAATACCGGATGATCGAGCGTGATGGAATCGCAGGTGTAAATATGTTTATTGGGACTGATGTCTTGTATAGCCAGCATCAGTCGATCGAAAGCCAGGTAGTCTTCCTGAGGATTTTTTCCAAAGTGAAGATCGTTGACGGCAAGTTTGCCCGTGATAGTAATTTCTTTTTTATCTTTAAAATTCCCCTTCGCCTGGACATCCGCATCCAACAAGCCACGGAAGGTACCATAATTGGTAAGGTCTTTTAGATATTGGCCGATGATGTTGAGATTAAATTCTTTTATATCGGTAATAAGATGATACGACACATCAGAAATATTCAAGGCAAATGTTCCTTTCGCTTTTCCTGTACCAATGCCAGGTAAAAAATTAAAACGGAAATGCATTGTATCGTTATCCCAACGATAGCCATCGCAATTGATGTCTACCTCTTTGATAAAATAATAAACGGGAGTGATCTTATCATAATAATAAAATTCTCCGTTTTTAATGTTCATGTTCAGGATACTCAAATGAAGCGGCTCCTTGCGCTTTGTAGTAGTATCTCTGTCTTTAGGGGTGAAGCGGTAAATAATATCGTCGAAGTTCAGCGCTCTTCGCTCCTGGATCACTATTCCTTTAGGCCTATGCAGGGTCACTTCTGTGATCTCATACGTCTTGGAAAGTAATTTGTGCATGGCAAAATTGGCGCTGATGCCATTGCAGGAAAGAAAAATAGTATCGCTATCGCATTCGTAAACATTCACAGTGCTCAGGTATACATAGCCTGTAAAAGGATTTACATACGCCCAGTCGAGTTCGATCTGTCGTCCCAGAATACGTTCGTCGTATTTTTCGATAAGGTATTTGGCAATAGGAGAAATGAACAAGATGATCAACACTACTACCAGTACGATCGTACCTCCAGTAATAAGCAGTGTTTTCTTTACCTTATGTTTCATAAACTCCTCCGGTTGTGCGTACTTATCCTGACGCTAAAAAATATTAAAGTAGCGATCGGGTAGAAAAATTTTTCTAATATTCAGCGTCCACCAGGTATTTGCCGTAGATCTCAATTTCTTTTGAAAAATCAGGATCGCCGTCATTCTTTACCAGGAAACATTTGATCACCGCATAATCGTCTTCCAGAAAGCATGGGTTTTCATCGATGTTGTATACATACACGCGGTTATCCTTGATACAAATTACCGATTGAAATGCTTTTCGCTCCATTAAAAGTTCCATATTCGTAGCGTTTAAATTGTTTTAATAAAAAATATAAGTAGTATAAATATTGGTCTTATAAACCTGTTTTAAATTCTAAAATTATTTTTAGGAATATGGTTCTTCGCTTTTTGTAGCGAAGAACCATGAGCAGTAAAAAATTAGTAATCGCTAAAACCCTTAATGCTGCTCCTCCTTGTATGTTGTGTCAATAATTTCCCCCGATTCGTGTTAAGCAGCCCGGCTTCCGCTGATGATGTTAAACAACACCGCTATCACTGCCAGCACCAGCAAAACGTGGATGATCCCACCTGCAGAGTACACGAAAAATCCGAAAATCCATCCGATCACCAGAATTACTGCGATCACATATAATAAGCTATTCA
Source organism: Cytophagaceae bacterium (assembly GCA_035535995.1). Lineage (GTDB taxonomy): Bacteria > Bacteroidota > Bacteroidia > Cytophagales > Cytophagaceae > JANYCO01. The sequence goes on along the minus strand of DATLOZ010000021.1, from coordinate 12,076 downwards.
TAATTGTATTGGTTTAGTTTTATTTAAAATTTATTTAATCGTTCTCAAGGTCATCAAATATGGTGACTGTATTCATTTTCCTCGTAAGTCAACCCGGTGAGTTGATAAAACTCGCGTTGCGACATACCCAGGATCTTGCGGATTCTTTCCGGTACTTTATATTCTTCCCCTGGCTTATATTGAAAATCTCTTTCTGTAAGAAAATTATATAAGCTTTGCAACTTGGCCTTTGCTTCGAACCAAAGTTTTTTTTCAAATCTTATTTTCATAATGGTTAGTTATTAAAAATGAATTCAGGATTTAGCCACTCCATCTGATAATATCTCGTCTACTTCGTCTTTCATCATAGATGCCTCTGTAGCGGCCTCTTGTACAAACTCATTAAATTTCTGTTTTAGAAGATCTGCCAATCCTCCACTTTGCTCCATGATCTTTTTACGCGTTTCGCTTCCTTTATCAGGTGCAAACAAGACTCCAAGCAGGCCGCCTATTGCTGCTCCCAGCAGTAGTGCGCCTATTACTTTATCATTATTGTTCGATCTTTCCATTTTTGTATCTATTATCTTAAAATATTTTCTAAACGATTTTTTCGCCTTGGATCAATCTCAGCAAAACAGCAATCACTGCGATCACCAGTAGGATATGAATAATCCCTCCTGCGCTATACCCTATAAATCCTATCGCCCAGGCGATGATGAGGATAACTGCTATTAGATAAAGTAAATTTCCCATGATCTTCTTGTTGGTTAGTTTATTAAAAATTACTTGACATTTTTCACTGTGAAGTCTCTAAACGACTTTCCCAGCTCATCCATATCATGGGTGAACTCTTCTTTAAATTTCTGCCACTTCTCTCTCCCATCGGCCTTGTAGTCGTCGAGTCTTTTTTTCATGTCTGTATTTTTCTGTTCCAACTCGGCAATCTTTTTATCGTAATCAGCTTTCGCTTCTTTTTTTGCTTGCTCTTTTCTCGCCCTGAATTCCTGAATGCTTTTTTCGTTCTCTGCGATTTTTTCTTCGTTTGCTCGTCTATATTCTTCCATGTCTTTCATGTAATCCTCATTAGCTTTCGCAAGCTCTTCATTGGCTTTGTCTGCTTTTTCCTGTGCGTTTTCCACGCGTTGCTCAGGGGAAGCACAACCGGTGATCAAAGCTCCCGCTACTACGGAGGATAAGACAAAGGTGACGATCGACTTTTTCATAGTAGTAAATTATTTAGGTTTATTGATTTAGTTCTTCCCTGCTAAATGTATAATCCCCTCTTGCTTTTTGCGGTTTCTGAATATCTTATTTCAAAGGTAGCTTCGACCACAGGATTATATGTTATATGTTATTTCAAATAAATTATACAATTCACATATGGAAAATAGCGTGAAAACAGGGGATTGGGAGGGTTAAAAGGATGATGCCGGATACTAGATAAAAGAAAAATAACGTCCTTATCTGGTATCCGGCATCAGGTATCCGGTATCTTATAAAATACTGATGAGCTGTTTTAATTCTTAGAAAACTCCTGTTTCGGGTTATTTTTCCTTGCGTTCATGATCTTTTGAAAGATCGATTCGCTGGAGTTAATGATCTTTTCGGAATTGCTGGATACTAGTTTTGCTACTGCAAATTGAAACAAAGTTCCCAGCATTTTTTTTATAGGTACCTGGCCAGGGGCCATAAAGCCTTTGGTGACCAAGCCGGTGGCCACTCCTACAGCGGTGTTCAGAATATCTTTTTTAAGATCCGGAGAAGTATCTACTTCATGAAAAGTATTTTTGATCAAGTTAATCGGTTTCAGGCTTTCGTACGTTTCCTGAAACTGCTGCTTGAGATCTTTCAGTTGCAGTGCTTGTTTGTTTTCCAAAAGCAGGATCGCTTCGGCCAACACTTCCTTTTTATTTTTCATGTTGCTTCTTGGTTAAGATTTGTCCGATAATCGAATTTGCTACAGGGGTTTTTACCCATTGATCGCGAAAAGCATATACCAATGCACATACCAGCACATACAGGCCGGCGATGATAAAAAATCCATAGTACGTTTTCCCGAGCAAATCGCCCAGCCATAAAGCCAGACCAATGTTGAATGTAAGGATAAACAACACAACAACTGTATAAATAGCGATCTGTGTTGCCAGAGATGAAACTACATCAGCAGTTTTGTCTACTGCATATAATTTAAAAAGTTCTATAGTGGTTTTACTATAATCCTCTGCTTTTACAAAAAGCGTTTCTACAGGTGTTGTGTTGGTTTCCATGATAGTCAATGTTTATAAAGTTTGATAAATGGATGCCAGCTACCGGATAGCAGATAATTTCTTTTTATCCGGTATCTGGCATCTAGTATTTTTTAGTATTTCACTTCTTTCTTAGCATGCTCATACTTTGATTTGGCATCATCATAGACCGATTTTCCTTTTTCGATCAACTCTTCAATCTCATTTTTTGTGTCTTCAAATTTATCCTGAAAAGTTTCCAGCATATCGTCGAATTTATCTTTCAGATCATCCAGTGTATCTTCACCTTTTCTCATAATCTTTTTTCTTGTTCTTGTTCCTTTATCAGGAGCAAACAAAATTCCAGCCAGTGCACCAACGGCTACGCCTGCCAATACACCTAGTACTACTTTATTTGAGCTCATAATTGTATGTTTTTAATTGTTTAATTTATGTTTGTTGTTTCAGTATAAAATTTTAATCTTCACAATCCGCCTCATGAATATTTTTCTGATCGGCAGCTTCTTTGTTTATAAAAGATTCTGCTATATCGGAGAGATCGTCGTCTGCTTCTTTTTCCTCTTCCAACGTATCGGACAGTACTGAAGCGGCTTCCAGTTCACCTAATGTTTTAGCGAACGCGCGGAGAGTACCGTAAGCTGCAATTTCATAATGTTCTATTTTTTGAACGGATGAAATAATTGCTGCATCTCTCACTACTCCTTCGGTTGTTTCAACTATAAACGATTCAGTATCCTTGATCAATCCGGCCATTGCCTCACAGGGTTGTGGTTTAGCATTTTCTTTCATTGAAGCGAAGATCGCTTCCAGTCGTACTACATGTTCTTTTGTAGCTTCCAGATGTTCAGTAAGTGCGTCCGACAATTCTTCTATCGTAATATGTTCGATTATAAAAGGAATTGACTGAAGCAACGCTTTCTCCGACCAATACATTTCTTTCAATTCTTCCAAGAATAAATCACGCAAACCATGCACGATCTCAGGCGTATGAGGTACGCGGGGTTTGCTGATGGTTGGTTTGGCAGATGCCTTTTTCATAATTATTACTATTATGCGATTGAAGATAGATGCCGGATTTTTATTTATCTGGCATCTGTATCCGGTATCTTGTATTCTTTTTTACATTTTATCTACCTTGTCTTTACACTGCTGAGCATGCTCCAAGTGCATATTCAGCTCAGGTAACAGGTTGGTAGCAAAAGCTCTGATGTCGGCGTCGTTGGCATCTTTGGACGCTTTCTCCACCATCTCAATGGCTTTCTTGTGGCCATCCACCATCATCTCACAATATTTTTTATCGAAGTCTTTTCCAGTTTTGCTGGTAAGTTCTTTATAAGCATCTTTCCCTTTATCTGTAGGCGACATAGGTACAGTGATCGACTTGGTAGTAGCCAGCGCGATCAGCTTTTCCTGCCCTTGTTTATGTGCTTGCTCCATCATCTTTCCTAAGTCTTTCGCATCTGCAGTGGTAGCACTTTCTTGGGCCAATTGTCCTAGTTGAATTTCTTCCAGGTTGATCTCTGCTACCTTTACTAAAAACTCTGCGTCTTTTTCTTTTGTATCGTTAAACTTCGCTTCGTTTTTATCTTCGGCCATTTCTTTAGTGTCTTGGGGTTTTTGATTGTTGCTACACGCAACACTTCCCAGTAGTATTGCAGAAAATATAACTGTTTTAAATATTACAGGTTTTGATAGTAAGTTTTGAAAAATGGAATTGTTCGTTGTTTTCATTTTCGTTTAGATTTTATTTGATGCAACAAAGTTGGCTAAGACCTGCCCACAAAGCATTACATCATAAATCGAAAATGTTATACAATTCCAATGATAATGAAATGTTGAGTTATGAATTATGAGTTGATTGCTCTATTCCTGGTGCTGGAATTCACGGGTGATAAGACCGGTTATAAGTGCAAAAAGTATGCATTTCGATTACCTGGGCTGACTTTTACACGGCTTCTGGACGGGAGACTCTGAGCGAACAAAAAACTTTATACTTTAATCATTCAACATTCATAACTCATAATTCATAACTTAATAGTCAACTATTGTTCAGGCAAGAACACAGTGAATACCGAACCTACGCCTGGGAAGCCTTCAGCGGTGATTACGCCGGCATGGTTTTCTACGATCTTTTTACAAATGGCCAACCCGATGCCGGTGCCTTTGTATTCGGTTACGTGATGCAAACGGTGAAAAAGGATAAAGATCTTTTCTGCATATTCCTGCTCAAAGCCAAGGCCGTTGTCAATGAAGGAAATTTTATAATATTTTTTATACGGCTCGGTTTTCAGTACCGGATAATCTTTGGCAAGTACTTTTTCGCTAGTGACCTGGATCATCGGCGCTTCATTGGGTTTGCTGTATTTAAGCGAATTGCCGATAAGGTTGTTGAAGAGCTGCTGAATTTGAAAAGAGATCACGTTCAGCGTAGGCAAAGGCGTCGATTCTACGATAGCATTTTTATCTTCGATCGCTTGCGCCAATTCTTGTTTGGAATGTTCAAACAAAATATTGAGATCTGTTTTTTCAAACGATTTTTCCGTTTTTGTAGCACTTGAGAACAGTAATAAATCATCGATCAGGCGTCGCATGCGGCTTGCGGCGTCGTGTATTCGAGCAAAATATTCTTTGGCCGTGGATGACATGCTGGAAATTTCTTTGTCTTCGATCCTGGAAATAAAAGTTTGGATCTTTCGCAAAGGTTCCTGCAAATCGTGACTTGCTACGTGGTTGAAGGAAGCCAGTTCTTTGTTACTTTGCTCCAGCGCACGGTTTCGCTCTTCCAGCGAGACATTGCTTAGGTGCTGCTCGGTCACGTCCATGTTGATACCAATGAGTGTTTTCTTTCCTCTCGAGTTGGTCAGCACTTTGGCGATGGATTTGAAATATCTTAGTTCTCCGTCTTTGCGGATCACTCTAAACAAAGAGGTCGAAGGTTTTTTATTAGCATCGTACTCGTTCGTAGCCTCTGCGTTCCCTTCAATAATAAGATGAATATCATTTGGGTGAACAAACTCCAGGAATTTTTTAATACTTGGCTTAAACGATTGCGGCTCGCAGCCCAGCAACCTGTATTGATTGTCGGAGTATGTAAGAATACTTGATTCCAAATCCCATTGCCAGCTGCTGAAATTACCGATCGCTTCCGCGTGCTTGAAAGATTCTGTAGTGATCGTCAGTACTTCGTTTGCATTTTTAAGTTTGATCAGGTCTTCGTTGATCTTAAAATAAGAAACGATGAATACCAGTAAAGAAAAGGCGAAGAGAATAAGCGTGAAAATCGGGGTGAAGGAAATCTCGTTCTCATATTTTTGCTGCCGCTCCTTTAGATTAACGCTTTCAAGAATATTCATCTTGTTGATCTGTACGTTGATCAGGTCCATTACTTTTTTTCCGTGCAGCAGGCTTTTCCTGAGTGCCGCTTCGTTGAAGGGCCTTGCATTGGCTTTCTTAAATGTATGATCAAAATATTTAAACCTCAGATCGATCAGGCTGTGAAGAGAATCAAGATTGCTTTGCTGTTTTAAATTATCCCCGGTAAGTACCACCAGTCTATTGAACGACTGGTCTACTTTCTCCCTTGCCTTATAGAGCGAATGAAGGTAGACAGTATCGTGTGAAACGATATAGCCACGCTGGCCACTTTCTGCATTGAACACACAGGAAACAAGATGCTCCAGCTCGATCCGCACTTCATAAGAGTGCTTCACAAGCTCGGCAGAATCTGTCAGGTTGATCGTATGTTTGTATGAAACGCCTGAAATAAAGATTAATACTACTAATGAAACTGCGAAAATATTTTTAAGAAAAAAGGAAGAAGTAAAAACAGCTTTCAGATTCATAAAGTAAACGTAGGACTAAAGATTCAGGATAAAATTATCCCTGTTCAATCCTGATGTCTGATATTGTAAATTAGTAGTAACGACTTCTGATAATATTTTTTTAAGCGCATTGAAATCGCTTGGCTTTTTAATGTAGACGTTGGCTCCGCTTACAAAAGTTTCCTCGATATCTTCTTCGGAAGAGGATGTAGAATAAATAGCGATCGCAATATCTTTCAGCTTATCGATACGTTTGATCTCTTTCAAACAATCCATTCCTGTTTTACGAGGCATGTTAAGGTCGAGGAAAAGCACTTGTGGAAGAGTAACTCCTTCCTTGGTCAGGTACTCCATCAACTGTACTCCGTCGTTGACGGTTTGAACATTTGTCTTGATCTTAATTTCTTCAAACGCGTCTTTGAAAAAGAGGCGATCATCTGGATCATCATCTGCCAGGAGTATTTGTATAGGTTCGTTTTGTGTTGTTGATTGCATAATAGGATCCTTGTTTTTAAAAAGCTTTTAAGAATTTTCACTCGGCTCAGGCGTCGGTACTTTGTTGCGCCTTTTGTTCATGATCCGTTGAAAAGCTGTGGGGGTAATGCCTGTGGCATTTTTAAATTGATTGCTGAAATGCGCCACGCTACTGTAATTGAGTTTCCATGCGATCTCTGTAAAGGTGAGCTCGGTGGTAGTCATCAGCTGTTTGGCTCTTTCTGTTTTTTGTAGTATGATATAATTTCCGATGGAAGTATGTGTCACTTCAGAAAATAGATTGTAAATATATCCGTAGCTATGGCCAATTTTATCGGCCAGGTAGGAAGAAATTTTAGAGGTAGGGAGTTTTTCTTCCAGGTACACCATTTCGGTGATAGCATCTTTTATTTTTTGAACCAGGATACTTTTATGGCTCTCTACTATTTCAATGCCATAATCATTTAATCCTACACCAAGTTGTTTTAGTTTTTCGTTGGATACATTTTCCTTGATATCCACTTCTCCAAAACCTGTCACCGAATAATTCAGATCCAGTTTGTCCAGCTGCTCCTCTAGGATTTTTTTGCAGATAGCATTGATGTTGTATTTTATATATAGTTTCATGGTACGTTCAGATAAAGTTAAGGTATTAAAAGCTTATACGAATTACAGAATCAATGTGTTATAGATCATTCGTTTTCTGTCTTCATATTAAAAAACCTCCTCAGTCATCTTTCAGAGAACCTGTTCTTAGCCTAAAAGATACATTATAAAACGTTAAGAAGCAATTTCCTTCTATAAGTCTTTGCTGCCCTGCATGAATTTTTGCCTTGTGCTCCATCCTTTGTTTGTATACTTTTCGTTCATTAATTATTTCCAACACACATTCCTTTTACACAATAAAATTTAACTGAATTTTTTTTCCGCAGAATCAAACTCAGTTAAAAGCCACAGAACGAGGTTTTATTTTTAAAAAAGCATTTCGCGTTTTCAAAATAAAACCTGTTCTGATAAAAAATATTTTTACAATCTCCAGTTCAATCCTACACGGATGAAGTTGATTCCCACACCGGCTTCTGCAAAGACGGATGTATTTCTGACAAAGTAATAACGAATACCTCCTACTACACCACCGTTAGGACCGGCGCTTCCCGATCTTCTGTCCGGATAGTCGGTTCTGTAAGGAGGATTAGTAGTACTGTTTCCTTCGTAGATCTGTGTTTGAGCAGCAGTGCTTACGCGCACGCCTGCCAACGCACCTGCGTACAAGTCGTACTTAGGCCCCCAACCGATCAGACGGTTGAAATGGTATTCACCTCTTCCGAGGAAAAACATATTCGTCTGTGTATAGCGTGAATGCTGATAGTAACCATTGCCCTGCTGCACATCGTGTGTACTTCCGTAAGCATTTATAGCAAATTGCCCCCCAATAGTAATATCATCCCAGAATGCTTTTTGAAGCGTTAGAGACAGCGTTGGGATTTGCACGTGGCTATCGGTTCCGTTGTCATTCCAGCTATAAGAATCGCCAAAATTTCCAGGGTTATATCCGGTTACATACCCACCCCAAAAACCAACGCCAACATCCAATAGAAAATCTCCTTTTGTAGTAGCCGCGTCTTGCGCATATATCATAGAAGGTGTAGCGATCAATGCGAGCGCCATCACCAGGTAAATTATCTTTTTCATAGTCCTCATAAATTAAAAATATGTTTCCGAATCAAAAATTGGATCTACCATTCTGATCCATCTCATCGGTTTATGGTTACAAATATGTAATTGACTATAAGAAGAAGTATTACATATGTTTTCAAAAAATTTACATTATTCACATTAGAAAAATTGAGTTTTAAAGGAAACTAATTTCTACAACTTTTTCTCATCAGATTGAAGTGCATACATAACCATTCATTGACTATCCGTTTCTTTAAACATTGTATGGAAATTCCAATAAAAGCAATTGGGGAAATTTGGGATTGCTTTTTGGTAAATTATTTCAGCAATAGGATTTATAACATATTCATAATCAATAAACATAATAAGTATTTTTAAGTAAATAAACATTTACTTATATTTGTCGTATAATATAAAAAATGTTTTTATGAGACCTAAAAACTTGGAAAAAGAGGAAGCCATTCGCAGTCTTGCATTGAAGATCATTGCTGAAGAAGGATTGGAAAACCTGAGTATGCAAAAGCTTGCAAAAGCAGCGGGCATTTCTCCTCGCACGATCTATCTTAAATATGAAAACAAGGAAGATCTGCTCATCAAACTTTTTGTAGAAGAAGTATTAGGTGCGTATGAAACAGCTGTACTGGAAAATTTTGACGAGCAAATGGAATTTGAAAAAGGAATGAAAAAATTATGGTTGAATACTTTTCATTATCTGAAAAACAATCGTCCTTCCTATGTACTGATGCAGTATGGAAAATCTTCGCCGCTGCTTTATAAAGCATTCCAGGAAAAAAATATTCAACAGGGAGATTTCTTTTCTCCTATTCACCGCTTTCTTACAAGACATATAAAAAATAATACCATCCGAAACTTCCCGCAAGATGTATTACGTGCATTATTATTTTCCCCTCTCTTCGACCTGGTCAATGAATACTTTGATCACGCGCAGCGACCGGTTCAGATTATTTCAGAAGCGCTGGTGCTTTCTTGCTGCGAAACGGTGATCAAGGGAATTAAAAATAGTTAAAGTTAAAACTTAGATATCCATGCAGCATATTGCTATCCATAGTTTTTTAAACCTACAAAGAAGTTTTATCCGGCATCTTGCATTAAATAAAATTAAATATCAAAAATTATCATACAATGAACCCCATTCAAAATAAAAAAATAGCCATCGTAGGCGGCGGTCCGGGTGGACTGACGCTAGCGCGCCTGCTGCAAGTAAAAGGCGCTACCGTAATTGTATACGAACGTGATGCACACAAAGATGTGCGCGTGCAAGGCGCTACACTCGACCTCCATCAGGACTCCGGTTTGAAAGCAATACGCGAAGCCGGTTTGCTCAAAGCCTTCAAAGCCAACTATAGACCGGGCGCCGACAATCTTCGGATTGTAGATCAACATGCCCGGATTGCAATGGATGAACGTGGCGATACACAAGATGTAGCATTTGACAATGAATATTTTCGCCCGGAAATTGATCGAGGACCACTGAGAAAAATTTTGCTGGAATCGCTGGAACCCAATACAGTCGTATGGGACAGCCATTTCAAATCTATGAGCCCGGAGGGTAATGGTTGGAAACTGGAATTTCACAACGGAAGTACAACCTACGCCGACCTCGTAGTAGCTGCCGATGGTGCCAATTCAAAGCTTCGTCCTTACCTCACTTCTATCAAACCTTTTTTTGCTGGCATCACAGCAATAGAAGGCGCGGTATACGATTCCGCAAACGTCGCTCCTGCTATGCATCAATTACTAAACGGAGGAAAGATCTTTGCATTCGCCAACGAAAAAAGTTTGATTATAAGTTCTAAAGGAGATGGAAGCATGATGTTCTATACCAGCTGTAAGACCGATGAAGACTGGGCTGTTCGCTGTGGGATCGATTTTAAAAATAAAGAAGAAGTGAAAACATGGTTTCTTCATGAGTTCAAAGGATGGGATCCAATATGGTTGGAATTATTTGAAAAAGCAGCACCAAACTTTATCGTTCGTCCGCAATACTGCATGCCTTTTGATCAGCAGTGGGAAGCGCAATCAAACTTGACTATGTTGGGTGATGCTGCGCACCTTATGCCTCCGTATGCGGGAGAAGGCGTCAACATGGCGATGCAGGATGCTTTAGAATTGAGTGTTTGTCTTACCAGTGAAGAATTTTCAGATACAAGATCGGCGATCGCTGCTTTTGAGAAACAAATGTGTGAAAGATCTTCTGCAATGGCACAGATGACAATGGAACAAACTGCCTCGCTCCATTCTCCGCAAGCTTTATCCAATATGCTGGCGATGTTTAATACGCTTGATGAATCATAGAACATAATAAAAATGGTCAACCATTGTTGACCATTTTTATATTAGAAAGGTTTAAAAGGCCCGTCTACCGTGATGATTGGATAATCGAAATACATTTCTACGACTGCGTTTGAATTTGTTTTTTTGAGTAGTTCAGTAGAAAAAGAAACAATTTTGTTGGGTTCCATGATATGATTTCCAGAGCCTCCTAAAGCTGCATTGCTTGAAACTATAAGATCGCTATATCGAACGCTAAAGAGTTTCCAGCCCTTATGCTTAAGTGTGATATGAGCTACCCAAGTATCATCATCGCTCCCTTGGTAGTAAGGAGTAGAACCATCGGCATCAGCTTCCTGGTATTCCACATCTACTTCGGCATTTTCATCTCCTGAACCATATAGATAAAAATTAACCCAGACTCTGGAAGGATCTGCTGGGATAGTAGTAGAAATAGTAGGAACAAATTGAGCATAATATTGTAATCCACTTACAAATTCTGGCTGGGCTCCCACTCCTTTTATATAGTAGTAGTTATTACCTTGCACGGCATCTATCTTACTACCATTGCGATCTATAGCGATAGAATCTATTCCCTGAGTTTCATTGGCTATTGGCATTGGAAAATTAAACTCAGCCCAATAGTATGAATAATGAGTCATTCCTCCTGCATCTATATATCCTATGACTTTAGAAGGTGTTTCAAAATCTCCATAGGAAGCAAAACAACCATTTGTTTTAAATTCCGGAACATTGGTAATAGTAATCATTAATATTGCACCGGAGGGACGTCCATCAAACGTAAGCACAGCTATTGCTTTTTCATTTTGCATGAAATAAGATTGATTGTCGGAATAGCCTTTCCATTCGATGTTTTGAAAACTACTTGAAGTTCCTGTAAATGTACTGACTGCTCCGGATTGTTCACCAGTAATAGTTAAGGTCCAATTGGTGGAATGACTAAATGATGCATTAAAATCTACTCTGCCTGCAGAAGAAAAATCAACAGTATTAGAAGATGCAGTAAATGTGGTGACGTTATTATGCTTTTCCTTATACTTTTTACAAGACAATAGCACTAGAGATAAGATCAAGTAAATAAAAATATTTTTCACAGCTTTTTTGAGTTAAGAGTTATTACAAAGGTAAAATAAAATTTTCAAAACATGAATGATAACTTTGTCAACTGATCATTTTGTCTTTGAAACTTAAAGAATAGTATTGAAAACAAAGAAGCACAAAGCAATTAAGCCTTGTGCTTCTTTAGCATTCTTTAATTCATTTTACGGTTTAGGAATAGCGCTGTTCGGTACTATTTTAATTTCTCTTATATAGATCTCACCGGTATATCCAGGCGTGATGTAGAACTTAATACTACTGATCATTCCACCGTTTACTTTTTTCTTAGGCTCGTTCTGGTAAAACACATCTTTCATATCGAAATAGTAATCTACAAAATCAGGCGAGTTTTGAATTGTCTGGGCCGGTCTTTTAGCATCTGCTTTGTTGCCATTCATATCTACTGCTTCTACGTGTAGAATTGGGGTAGCACCATTTTCACCTTGCGCACGTGCGCTGATCTTGATG
>DATLOZ010000020.1:0-246797 GCA_035535995.1 Cytophagaceae bacterium | reverse complement strand
TGTAAGCTCCCCCTATTTTCGGGCCGTTCAAAAGTAGAGATTTTTCAACTGACTTTTTGCATTGGCGTTTGATAATTTAATGCAGAATGTGGTCGATTGTGATTGTAATCATTTCTCCATTCTTCAGCTTTCCATCGTATTTCCGACAAGGTTTTAAAGACATAAGCATTCAATAATTCTTCTCTGATTGTTCGGTTGCAACGCTCCACATAAGCATTCTGTGTAGGACAACCTGGTTGAATAAATACTAACATCACTTCGTTTTCTTTGCACCATGCATCAAGCTTTCTGCTGATAAATTCAGGTCCATTGTCGACTCTGATCATCTTTGGTAAGCCTCTGTATTCTTTGAGTCTTTCCAGTGCTCTGATCAATCGCAGGGCAGGAATCGAGGTGTCTGCTTCCAGGGTCAATATCTCACGATTGTAATCGTCTATGATATTAAGCAGGCGGAAGGTTCTTCCATCCCACAAACTGTCGCTCATAAAATCAATCGACCAAACTTGATTTTTCTCCAAAGGCTGGAAGAGAGATTGTTTTATTCTTGCAGGTAATCTCTTCTTAGCCTTGCGACGGATATTCAGTTGCATACTTGTATACACCCGATAAACACGTTTATGATTCCAGTTAAAGCCAGCTCTGCGAAGTTTGCTGTAGCACATCCAAAATCCATAGGAAGGATGTTTATGAACCAATTCTGTTAGCTGTTCTATAATCTGTTCATCTGGCTTTTCTTTCTCTTGATATTGAAAACTACTGCGGGGAAGTTGAACCTGGATACAGGCCTGACGCTCGCTCAATCCATGATGTATAACCATGTGAGTGGCCAACTCCTTCTTCTGATCAGGCCTTACAGCTTTTTTTCGATGGCGTCTTTGAGGGCATGATTGATCAGGCTCAGGTCGGCATACATCTTCTTGAGTTTAGCGTTCTCTTCTTCCAGTTCTTTTACACGCTTCAACTGCGAACTATCCATGCCACCGTATTTGGCTTTCCAGTTATAAAAAGTAGGTTCGCTGATATTGTGCTCACGACATATATCACTCACCTTTACTCCTGCCTCTTGCTGCTTGAGTATTTTGACAATCTGACTCTCGGTAAATTTGCTCTTTTTCATCTTTCGTACATTTTAAGTTAAAACTTTTTCTCAAGTTTCTCTAACTTTAAATGGCCGACTTTCAGGGAAGCTTACACTTCATGCATACGATGGCACAAATAATTTATAAATAGGAAATCTGGCGTTTGAATATTATATCTAATAATATGCTGAATTAATTTATGAATTTTTATTCTGTCATTGATTCGGATTATCCAACCTTTCTTATCTAATTCATTTATTTGATTCACTACGAAAATTTTATTTTTAGGATAATCTTTATCACCATATATTTTAATAAACTCTTCTATAATGATTTCATCAAAAGGCAAAATTGATAAAGTATTTAAGAGATATTTATTTTCATTTGTCAAATTTGAAATTGAAAAAACGTATAATAAATGATTCAAAATCCGTGTTGAACTATCATCTAAATTTATATTAATGGCAAAATTCTCGTTGTTTAATTCTAGACTTTTTACAGACTCAGTTAAACTTATTAAATCTAGACCTATAGCATTGTTTATTGTCTTTGCACTTAATTCTATCATCAAAGTATTATAACTTATAGATTGAAAAAAATCTTCTATAATATGTTTTTCATATATAACAGAAGAACAGATTTTATAAAATAGACGACTCGCACTCTCTAGATCCAATACAGCTATATCATATTGTTTTATATTTGCATTTTTATATCTAGAAGTAACTAATATTTCCCAGTCAACAATTTTATCCAATTCCTTTTTCAAGAAAAAATCATTTTCAGGCAATACATCATCAATTATCAAAAGATTTCTACCTTTTATTTTATTAATTGAATTAATGATTTCATCGAATTTTTCTTCTATTGATGAAGTTGAAGTTATTTCTAATTTAAGATTATCAATTAGGGTTTTATTTAGAACAAAATCACTCTTTAAACCCAAGCTTCTATTAATCCAAATAATGTGATCGTAGTCATGATAATATGATTTTAAAAAGTATTTTAGAATAGTCGTTTTACCAATACCTCCAATACCATGTACAGATATTAATTTTTCAGAGGTTAAAAGAGTCTTCAATTCGGCTACAGATTCTTCTCTACCTATAACCTCGTCTGAATATATTTTGGGAACAAAACTCAACTCTTTAGGATATATACTATCTTTGTGTTCAAGTTTTTTTATTTTTTCCTCATTAGATTTAGTACGCTGTTCTATCTCTTCTAGCTTAAGTAATATTTCATATTTATGAGTGCCTATTAAGTTGGTAAACTTTACGTTCAAATAATTTTGTATTTCAGTATCTGACTTACTCAATATTGAAATCAAAATTGAATTATTCAGAGCTCTATCTGCTCTATTAGGCATTGTAGATCTTTTGTATATCTCTGATAAAAATACATTAAACAATAAAAAAGATGGCTTACCAGCAAATTTATGATGCTTGAGATCATGTAATATATTTTTCTCTAACTTTAATATTGAACTATGCGGATTGTCATGTTCAAATTTCCATTTAATTCGTTCTATGAAATCTAAAGTTTTAGAATCATTTAGTTCTTTTATGGCAAAATCATACACTGATTTAATACTAACTTTACCACTTTCAGTAATATCTTTATTTTGAATTTTCTTATCTCTTCTAATTTTAAACTCTTTTTTAATTATTTCTTTAACTTTTATATAACAGGCTTGTTTTATTTCTTCATTTATTTTTTTTGAATCGTTTGCCCATTCTATAAGTAGTTTTTCGTTCTTAGATATTTTTGTATTTGTTAAAAAATGAAATTGGCAATCATTTAACTGATCGCCATACTGAATAAATAGCATATAAAAATGAAACAATCCTTTTTTAATCTCTTCTGATTGAAAACTAAAGCTCTTTGAATATGATTTAACTTGAGTAAAAATTAATTCCTCACCCACCTCTTTTATATCTTCATCTACATCAGAATATATATTGGAATCATTTTCATCTTTGATAAATAATTTAATCCATTTTTGTAATAGATTAAGATATTGGAAATAAAACCCTCTATTAGTTGCTGGCGCATCTGTATTGTATTTAAAAATTTTTATTACTTCTTCGGTCATTAATAATTTTCTTGTTAATAAAATTATTCTGTATCAATGATTAATATTTTATAATGTATTTTTCCTTTTGGAAAAGTTGCACAATCCTTAAATGTTGTTGTAGGAAATCCTAATCTTATATCAAACTTCCTATTGGTAACATTACAAATATGGGCCTCTAATCCATTCTCTACGAAAGCTAATATCAATGGCTCTTTTGAAAAAACAGGCAACTTTTTACCAGATATTGTTTTTAATTCTGAAAAATAACATGGTCTAGCATCATCACTAAATGGTTTATCAATAATTAAACTATCAACAATATATATTGGTTGTTTAAGTATATCTCGTTCATTCAATTTTCTATAATTCTTTTGAACCTGCGTTAAACTATCTGATATACTTTTTATGCTATTTGATGACGCAGATATTTTTCCAGTTAAAACATTTGCATTACTTAACCCTTTAGAAATATTTGATTCTATCTTTTTAACACTATCTTGTATAAATTTCACATTTGCTTCAGTTGCAATAATTTTTTTTGTCAAAGAATCCATTCTAAGAGTTACGTTCTTTAATGTTTCTTCCTTAATTTCATTATGCATCGTTGATAAACTATTATAACCAAGAAAGGCCAAAATGGCTATAATTGTTGGATAGATTGTAATAGAATATTGTAGCAAGTATTTTAACTCATAATATTTATCTACATCGAATCTAGGTAGTTTATTTGTTGGACTTTTAACTTGCTTATATAACAAAACTAACTGCCAAATCATGACGCCTAAAAGCAAGAAGAGACAAACAAAAATAGCAATAGCATATTTTTCCATAACGATTAATTATATTTTGATTTGTTTTTTGAAATGGACAGAGCAAAAAACTTTACTCAAATACTGACTCTACAAATTTTATCTACTAGTATTTTTAGCACCTCCACTCTCCCACTCAAATACTCCAACTCCTCTTTCGTAATAGAGTAATCCTTCTTATACCTGGCATCAATATAAGCGCGCTTCAATTTGAAAAAAGCTTCGTTGCCAAGCTTGTTGTCAATTGGGAAAACGGTTTTATACTCCGGGTGAAGTTTAGCAACCTGATTCCCTAATTCTTCTATGTCGTGTGATTTTCCTTTATAGCCGGTGAATACTAAAAGATATGCTGTATAAAATGCTTCCGTAGCTTGATGTAAAAGAAATGCAGCTTTACTATATGTTTGCTTTTCAAAATAAAATCTAAATCCCTCTAAAAATTCATCTCCACTTTGAGTCCATCTCTCAAACTCTTCCTTGGCTCGCTTCTTTACTTCTATAGGATCAACATTGCCAGGCTTACCGAGTTTCACTTCGTCGGAGTCGTAAAGTACTTTTCCTTCTTTGATCACATCCGTAAAAAAATAGCCTCCCGCGCTAAGTTCATTGTTGATATAGCCTATAGAATGTTGTATAAGTGAAAGTGAAGTGGAGTATTTTCTATTTTTTAAGATCTGTTGCGTTTTAATCCATTGTTTATTCGCTGTAGAATTCAGATCTCTGACAGTTACCACAAGAATATCATAATCACTTTTAAAAACTAACTTGATCCCATCCTCATGTGTGATTTCCTCCGCCCAAGTATTGCGCGCATACGAACCAAACAGAATTATCATTGCAGGCTTCATCTCTGCTACAATCACTTCTGTAATTTCGGTAAGCTCTTCGCGCTTTAATTCAGGTAAATAATCGAGGTTAAGGTTCAAGTTATCAGTGTTAAAAACAATTCTACAAGTTAAAAAAATCAAGTTGAAAATCCAGATATGGTTATCCACCATATAACCATATCTATTCAAGCATATTTCATCTTAAGCATGCCCCTTTTGCCCCATTGTTGCCCCTTAGCAATTATGAAACGATGTTCATTTTTTTGATTTGTTCACGTTTCGTGAACAGTCATTTTTTTATGAACAAGAAAAACATATTGAAAAAATTATATTTGTCACAAACTAAGGGTAAATCTTAGTTAATTTTGTAACAAAGTTATGGTAAATTCATTTTTTAAAATCAAAATCAGTATTATAGTACCGATATCCGACTTCAAATAGTCCTATTTAATATTTCCATACATAAATCAGTACTATAATACTGATTTTGATTCTTTTTTAATTAAATTTACAAAAAGAAAAGTAAATCGGTATTATAATACTGGATTATATGGATAAACTTACGTTTGGTAAAGTTATTAAACAACGCAGAGATATGCTTCGGATAAGTCAGGAAGAGCTGTCGGATATTTCCAAAGTTGGGATCAAAACCATTTATGCCATAGAGCAAGGAAAAGGAAATCCTTCATTAGATACGCTTATCAAAGTGCTCGATGTATTAGGAATGGAATTGGAGGTGAACATCAAAAAAAGTCTTAGCTAATGCGAAGCGCAAACGTATATTGCAATCATGAATTGGCAGGAGTACTGACCAAAGAAGATGATGGAATTTATACATTCCGCTACACAGAGGACTATTATGTCAATCCCTCCGCTCCTGCTATCAGTCTTACGCTTCCCAAGACCCAACAAGAATATAAAAGTGATATCTTGTTTCCTTTTTTCTCCAGTTTGCTGGCAGAAGGTGTAAATAGAAAACTTCAATGCCGGCGTTTGAAAATAGATGAGCGAGATGATTTCTCTCTTCTATTAGCTACGGCCGGAAGTAATACCATCGGCGCGGTCACCGTTAGACCTATTCAGTCATGATACTAGATCGTTGTCCTTCTACTCTTAAATCTGGATATGATTCGTATAGTCCATCTGCCTTAAAAAAACTTTTTAATGGAAAAAAGGTAAGTCACATTCTCCCCTTTCTTTCACCAGAAAAAGATGAGCATACACGAGAATTGTTTATGGACAACCGCGAAAGGCTTTCAATATCCGGTGTCCAAAATAAAATTTCCTTAGTACTTCAAAAGAATAAACTTCGGCTAAACAAATTCCAGGAAGACGGGCAATATATTTTAAAACCGATTCCCTCTGACGTAAAAAAAACAGATCAGGTTCCGGCCAATGAACACCTCACTATGCAGCTGGCGGAACAAATTTTTAATATTTACACAGCCGCCAATGGTCTTATCTTCTTCCAGGACGGTCAACCTGCATACATTACAAAGCGCTTTGACATAAAGCTGGATGGAACAAAATATTTGATCGATGATTTTACCTCCCTGACAAAGAAATCAGCGATAAGATCAGGTCCGGATTTTAAATATGAAGGTAGTGTGGAATTGTTGTTCCAAACCTTAAAGAAATTTGTAGGTGCTTATAAAATAGAATCGGTCAAACTTTTCCGCATAGTGCTTTTCAATTATGTATTCTCTAACGGAGACGCACACTTGAAAAATTATTCCTTGATGCAAACCGATGATGGAGATTATATTCTAAGTCCAGCCTATGACCTGTTTTGTACGCGCTTACATGTTGATGATAGTGATATAGCCTTTACTAATGGGCTATTCGAAGCCGATTATGAAACGGAAAGCTACAAGGCGAACGGCTACTTTGCTTATGATGATTTTTTTGAACTAGGAATAAAAACTGGATTGAGTGAATCAATTATCAAACATGAAATTCAATTATTTTCTGCTTCTGAAAAGGAAATAGAAAGTCTAGTTGGCAGAAGCTTTTTGAATAATGATATGAAAGCTGGTTATTTGGAATTGTATAGAGATAAGCTAAAACGGCTTCGGTATTCATTCCTTGGAATGGTGTAAGGAACTTTTATAATAGTACTCTGTGTTTAGCGTATACGCTAAAACACAGACTAGATTAAAAAGGGAGATCATCATCCATATCTAATCTTAGCTTTCCTTCTCTACCATATCCAGAATATCTCTTGACTCCATAAGAGTCTATATTTTGTTTCTCAGAAATTATTTTTCCAGTACTTAGCCTGTAGAAAGATATTTTATTCTTTTTTAAAATCTTAAAGAAAGGATCTTTATTAACATGATTTGTAGAATCAGCAGATGGTAACCATTTTTTCAGATCAGCTTCATAAGCTAATAGCCAATGGCCATCTTTAAGGCTATCGCTTGTCATTAGTGTTTTCCAGTATTTTAAAATACTTTCATCAATCAGCTTTTTACTATATGCATGACATCCAAGAAGTGCCACAATAGAATCATCAAAAAACATAATTGATTCTGCAACTTCAACAGGTATTTTATAGTCATTCCAAATACAAGTCCATAGAGCCCAAGCCACTTCTGAACCATGCTTCATTGCACCATGGTATTTTATCAAATCGAATAATACTTTTTTAAATTTATCATCATTAAATTTAAGTCCTGTGGTATCACAGTAATGAAGTACTTCTACAAGAGTGCCTGGCTCTATACTCACACACTGTAATAATAAATCCTCTATAATTTCATCTCTGATATCTGCATTAGACAATCGAGAAATTCCATAACCTAAAACAGGCTCTCTTTTATTTTCCTTATATAAAGCGAAAAGTGTATCAAAATAATGAATTAATTTTGACGTAGAAACTTCATCAGAAAAATCAAAATTTCTTATTATTGAAGTCCAATACTTATCTATACTAACGGGCAATTCATCAATAAAAGTTTTATCAACGTTTAAGGCTAGCTCAAATTCCTGTAAAATGGATTCTATTTTTGGTAGTGCTTGCTCTGCTTCAGACCTAGAATAAAATACGAACTCAAAATCATCCACATATCTATATCCTATCATTTTATCCTTCTCTAACTTTTCATCAATTGCAGTCCCTAATATTTCTGAAATAATTAATGAAGTATCAGGTCCAACAGGTATTCCAAGAGTTTGCGAATCCTGGCCATTTCTAAGGAATAAATCTAAATCATTTCCTAACCCACCAGAACGCATTGATTTTGCAATAGCCTTAGTATTTAAAGCCCATGGAATGCTATGTGTATAAATTGAGTGATAAAATCTAGAAATATCAATTCTTAAAATGTACTTGGCTTTACCTCTTATTTCGGCTCTGATTATAGGTAGTTTACTCCCCTCAAACCTCGTTTTAACACACCTTGTTTCTTTGTCGTCAATTATTGGAATAGACTTAGAAATATTTGATTTTAAAAAATGAGTTTCAATAGATGTCCAGTTATCAGAAATAACTTTGGCTAAATTACAAAAATTCTGAGGGTGTGATATACTTAAAACTCTTCTTTGATTACCAGGTCTAGCGAGATTATGCGTGCAAGGTCTTGAAACAAAAGATCTATTTAAGACAATCTTATCGTGAATAAAATTTGCAAAATCTTCAGTATAAAATGGTAAAGGAAGTTCTTTAGGAAAATATCCTAAGGAAAGCATTTTCTTTAATTCCATAGTATTTAAGATTTATATTCTGACTATTTACAGATCCTTTTTAAGTTATTATTAATCAAAAGAAATCAATAATAGATTTAACCAACAAATTTTATCAGACTACTTCATAGATACAATACGCTTATAAGCGTATTTTTTTACCTTTTCCGATATGCAGGCTTACTATTCTCATCCAAATAACGGACTAATTCTTCTCTCTTATAAAATGTTTTCCTCCCTACTTTAGTAAAGCTCAAAAGACCTTTAGTACGCATCATCCAGAACCAAGTGTTTTTACGGCCTAGCATTACTCTGGCATGTTCCTCGGAAACATAATCACCTAAAACACCTTCTGACTTATAGCCCGTCATTCCTTCCAGCATAGCTATAATTCGGTCCTGCTTTTCGATTAATAAATCCATAAATTCTTTTGATACCACGTACATCACTCCCGATGTTTCCGGTGTTTTCTTTTCTTCTCTCATAGTATTAAATCCGGAGAGACATTATGCCTCTCCGAATATTTTAATAACTTCTATTCCCAGTACTCTTCAATGAGATCAGCAAGCTCATGGATAGCCTCCTTTTCCTCCGGCTCATAATCTACTTCCAGAATTACCATCTCATCTTCATTAACGCCCATAACGCTGCAAGCGATATCCCATTCTTCTACTATTTTCGCAAAGTCCGGCATCAGTTCTGCCGGCACTTCAAAAGATTTTGTTTTCATGTTTACTTGATTAAAATTTTAAAGTTCCATTCAATTCTATTTCACGTTTCAGTTCTGAAACAGATTTCTTCTTTCCAGCTTCCAACCATTGCTCCAAGTCAGCCCGTTTAAAGTATAGCTTCTTTCCGCGTTTCAAAAAGGGAATGACCCGTTTTGAAGTAAATCCATAAATGGTTTGCGGAGCCAATTTTAAAAATCCTGCGGCTTCTTTCAAGGAAAGAAGAAAAGAGGAATTATTTCCTGGTTGTTCTGTTGCTTGCTTTTTTTCTGATAATACCCTACGCACCGTTTCTTCGATCAACGACACCAACTCCTCTTCTGTGGCAACTATTATCCTGTCTTTCATTTTTTAATTGTTTTAAGTTAATTTATTATTGTTACTTTATTTTTATAATTAAAGAAACATTTTTGATAAAAAAACTACGGTTCTAATACTACATTTTTTAAACGCTCTATTACAATACGGTGTACGATCTCCTTATTTCGTACGATTAATTTAACATCATTTTTTAGTAGCTTTTTTAGTCCTTCTTCAAATGCTTGTTGATGCGTACCATCCATCCAGTCTATAAGTGTGGCAAAGTCATATTCATACTGTTTATCACCGAAAATCATAAGATAAAGTTTAAAACATTCGAGCTCTTCTCTGAAAGTCTTATCTATGTATTTATCAAAATCAGGAAATAGTTTATCGCACATTTCCAATAATGTAAATACATTCATTCTTCCGAGATAATTATCGAATCTGATTGCATGGTGATATAGATGGTTCGTTTTCTGAGTAGCTTTCCATAGCTTATTTCTTAGATATTTATCAAGAGTATAATTGACCGATTCTACATAAGTTTCATACTTCGTTTTAAGTCCGGACAATTGATATTCCCGATCAGGATTTAAGGAGGTTTCATAGTCTACGATTTTAGTTAATATCTTTAATTCAAAAGGCACTATTTGCTGAGCAATCGGATCTTCAAGGCTTGAATAACCAGAAGTGGTATAGTAGCTTTTAAGTTGTGTATTCTTGCGATCGTAAGTCACTTTATAATAAAGAGCATAGATTTCCCTTTCCTTTTTTCCTTCGATTTCCGTACCTACAGGATCAAGATAAGTATTCAGGAATGGCTTGATCGTTATTTTTTTCTTCTTCATTATCTATTAATACTTCTCAGCAAACAAATGTAAATAAAATGTTATTATAAAACAACAAATAAAGTAACAAATATTTAAATAAAAACACAAATCAATAATAATCAACACATTAAATGCACTTGTTATTCTAATAATTTTTGATTGGCTTCGTCAATAATGTCGTTTTCAAAGCTATCCAGGTACACCTGAGTAGTTTTCTCAGTATCGTGCTTCATAGCTTCACTAATCACTGAAGTAGAAATACCACTTCTCTTTAGAATAGTAGCCCATGAATGTCGGGCTACATAAGTGGTAAGATGTACATCAATCTCGCATTGTTTTGCGATTTCCTTTAAGCCAGAATTAATCTGTTTTATCACCTTTTTGATTCTGGTATGAATCTGAGCTTGTGTAATGTGAACAGTATTATTAAGAATAGGAAAAATATAATCTGATACTTGATTCTGTGTATAATAATCAAGAATCTCAATTGCCGGTGGTAATAACTTAACATTGTACTCTTTCCCAGTCTTTATTCGTTTATATTTCAATCTTCCATTTTCAATATTGTTATTCTTTAAATGAGCAATATCGATGATGTTTATACCCATATTGTAGTAACTGAATAAAAAGTAATTTTTACTGTGCCATTCAGGTGTTTCCTTTTCTAATTTCAGATCTATTATTTTTTGCATTAAATCTTTGGTGATAGCTCTCTTCTTAGTCTTTGTATTGAGTTTGCTGATTTTATATACACTAAAAGGATAACTAGTTTTTTTAGTGTCAATACACCCCTCCACTATAGCTTTATTATACAATGACCTTAGTGTTCGAAGATAAAGGCTAATCGAATTTGCACTCACATTCTGTCCGAATAGATATTCCTCCGCTTTATTCAACATGGCCGGAGTCAATTCGGAGAAAAATAAATCCTTCCCGTTTCTAAATTTAAAAAATGCCTTTCTGGAATCTCTATAAACAGCTGCATTTCCAATCTTATTCGCTTTCTTAAAACGCTCAATCACTTCGTCGTAAAATTTAAAGATTGTAATTTTCTTAACGCCGCTTTTGGTCTTAGTCACAATCTCATCGGAAGAATAATCTTTTTGCTCAATTTCCGAATCAAGTATAAGTTCCCTGGCTTCATTTAACTTTTGTGCTATGAGAATTTCCAGTTTCAATTTATGAGGATGTTTTTTGGCAGGTCGGTTATTTTCCTCATCCCACCATTCCGGTTTACACGAATGCCCGATAGAACGATAACTGGATTTCCGGTCTTTGATGATTCGAAGCATCAAAGGATGATCGCCATTTTTCAATGTTTTCTGCTTATATAAAACTATGGATACAGATGCCATAAATTTGTTATATTGAATTGTTTTGTGTGCTTTCTGGTTTAAACATGGTTTAAACAAAGGTAATAAAAGTCCATAAAGAACAAAATGAGAAAGATTTTAAAAACCATTTAAATAACTAATAATAAACAATTTAATAATAAAAAATAAGAAAACATAACAATGAAAATACTTTCTGTCACGCAGGAGGTCGCGGGTTCGAGTCCCGTCCATTCCGCACTGAAATGAAAGAGTTACAATGAAAATTGTAACTCTTTTTTTATTAGGTATAGTAAAACACGAGGAATCATAGTTGAAATTACTTTTAGAGCTTTGAGAAAAATAAAACAAGAAAAAAATCAACTCTATCCAAAATAATTTCGCTCACATTTTTATTTTCTCCCGACACAGGCAGATCCTTGTGCCAGGAGAAATTGATTACTTTTACTCAACTACTATTTTCTTTACAAATTTGTTTTCGTCGTTGCTCAGTTCAATCCAGTACAAACCTGTCTGATAGTTTTCGAGATTGATTGTCCAGGAACTTTCGCCGGCATTATTTGAGCTTTCGTACATTTCTGCTCCCATGGCATTGATAAGCCGGATTTTGGTGATCTGTTTGTTAGCATCCCAGGTCATATACAAAGCCTGGTGTGCGGGGTTCGGATAATAGCGGATATGCGCTTCCTCTGAAAGATCTTTTATGCCTGTCGTTCCACTTCCATCAGCATGATAGGTGTAGACGGCAGAAGAGGTAGAAATGCATCCGTTCGCATCGGTAAATTTAACTATGTAATCACCGTCGGTTGTAACTTCCAGTTTTTTGGCAGTTTCTCCTGTAATCGTTTGTCCGTTTAAAAACCATTCATAGCTTGTGCCAGCTGCGCTACAAATGAGCGTATCCACCGCGAGGTCTTGCAAAGAAATGACCGGTGTGGTAGCATTGAATGTTACTTGATACGTAAAAGTTACGGTATCGGTAAGATGATCGTAATTGCTTACCACTGCCGTAACGGTGGCGGTACCTGCCGTATAGTTGGAATTCGCCACTCTCATCACTCTTGAAGATCCATAGCCTTCTACCGTTATTCCATTAGCATAAAGACTATTATTGTCGGAGGTAAAATAATAGGTCAATGAATCTGCCGGTGTATAGGGATCCTGAGCGCTCAGCGGTTGTGTAGCATCAGTATTAGTTGCATAGCAAGAAACATAGTTGCTCAGAGGCTGTAAACTTGGTAAGGCAGGAAGAGGTCTTTTATAAATGCCTTGGGAAGAAGTGCCCAGGTATAAATATTCATTTAATGCGGCAAAACTTCCGATACCACCATCGTTTCTCAAAAGGTTTTCTCCGTTGGGTATCCAGTTAGTTCCATTGTCGTAAGATTCGGTGAAACTATTATAGTAAGATCCAAACATGAATTTCTGAGGGCCTGTGGCATTCGGATTATCAACAACCGTTATATTTCCGGGATGATACATTACAGACCAATGATCACCATTATCGGTCGACTGATTTCCATCGGCAAATATTCTGTTGCCGTCTGCATAAACAGCAAGTGAATTTCCATTCGTGATTCCTGTATTCAAGGTAGTCCATGTAAGTCCATCGTCAGCCGAGCGGTATACGTCTCCGTTGCCGCCGGCATAAATGTAATCGTCGTTAGCAGCCAGTTTCCAGGTCGGGTCCGTACTCACGTTTGTCCAGTTAGCTCCTGAATCAGTAGAACGGTATATACCGCCATTACTAGAAGCTAGCCATACATTATTTACAAAAAGAATATCCGTTAATTGCACCGGGCCAACGAAGATATTGTTCCAGGTTACGCCGTTGTCCGTTGAAACGGAAAAGTAAACCTGATAATATCCGCCGACCGCATATATAGCATTGTTGGTGTACAACATGCTGTATAATCCGTAAAACTCAGTATTATCATTGGTTTTGATCCATGTAAGACCTTCGTCGGAAGACATAAAAAATCCGGATAAAGAAGAAACGTATAGAGTGTTTCCGGCTACTATGATCTTACGAATATCGGTGGCTTTCATACCCGCGACTGAAAGACTCCAGGATGTACCGTTATTGATAGATTTATAAATGCCACTGTAGCCACTGGAAAGAAGAACTTCAGAACTACCGGTGGCTACCATATTTTCTATTGTGCCACTGGACGGTAATCCATTCGTAACGGCTCCCCAATTGTTGCCGCCGTCAGAAGAAATGTAAAGACCTGCTTCCGTTCCCGCGTATAGCGTGCTACCATTTATAAGCACAGAATGAACGTAGGGGTCAGTAAGTCCATTTGCTTTCAATGTCCAGTTAATGCCATTATTGATGGAAATATAAGTGCCTTCACCATCAACTCCGGCAATCATAGTAGTACCGTCTGAAAAAAAAGAAGCTACCGATTTATACGTTATTTCATTAGTAACCGTATTCCAGGTTATTCCATCGGTAGACAAACTAATTCCACCTAAGCTGCCTGCATATCCAGCCACTACTGATCCGTATTTTTGAATTTTCCCTATTCCTGGATTTGTATTATTTGTCCAGGAAATACCGCCGTTAGAAGTAGCATATATATTATTTCCTACAGCGAATATTGTTGTACCTGTTATTAAAACATCATAGATATAATCACTACTTCCTCCTGATGTCGTTGGTACTGGAGTCCAGGAAGCACCGCTGTTTGTAGAAATATAAATGTTATTGCCGTCACAAGCTTCTGTTAATCCGACCACGATTGTAGAACCCGATACATCAATACTTGAGAGGTATCCACAAAGCCCTGTCAAGGTAGGGTAAGCCGACCAGGTAGCACCCGCGTCTGTAGAATAAAAAGCTTGTCCATTTGAAACTGCGTAAGTCGTAGTTCCTACTTTTACAATATCATTGATCTGACCTCCTTCTGGGCCGATCCATTGTGCAGATAAAGGCAGCGAAAAGCCAAATACCAATATCGTTACAAAAATAAATTTTTGTACTACTTTTTCCATGCTAGCTGTTGTTTAAGGTTAACTTTAATTTGAAAATATTGTGATGTATAAAAGCGATTGAGATATCACCATTTAAAACTACATAAAAATAATACTATTTAAAATAAAAAATTAAAGGATCTACCGTTTATAGATTCGGAAGCTTTGGAAACGTTGTACTTATTCGCCACCCTGTTGATTTCATTAGGGCTAGGCATTAAAACTATTTATGTTATTTTAAGTATAGGCAGATTTTGAAATCCTCACTCTATCTCCTATCTTAACTATTGCTTCGAAAAAAATAATTTTAACAACATGATAAGAACCACGATTTTTTTGATGATCGCTTTTAGTATCATAGGCTGTAACCCCGACAATAAAAAAATGACGTCCCAAACAACAGACAGTAACCCCGGAGCAGACTCCATAAGCGGCTACGCCAACATAAACGGATTAAAAATGTATTACGAAGTGCATGGAAAAGGATTCCCTTTGGTTTTAATTCACGGAGGCGGCTCTACGATTCAAACAACTTTCGGCAGGGTTTTACCTCTCCTCTCCAAAAACCACCAGGTGATTGCCGTAGAGATGCAGGCACATGGCCATACTGCAGATATTGACAGACCTCTTTCCTTCAAGCAGGATGCAGACGATATTGCCGCACTTCTAAAGCAACTAAACATTGACAAAGCAGATATTTTTGGTTTCAGCAACGGAGCCAGTACCACGCTTCAATTTGCGCTTCGTCATCCTGAACAGACGAATAAAATAATTGTCGCCTCTACTTTTTACAAAAGAGCGGGTGCTCCCGATTGGTTTTGGGAAATGATGAGCCATCCAAGTTTTGAAGGAATGCCTCAAATCTATAAAGATGCCTTTCTGAAAATAAATCCAGACACAAATGCTCTTCACCGGATGTATGAAAGAGATGTAGCGAGAATGCAATCCTTCCCAAATATTTCGGAGGAAGAAATGAAATCCATCAAGGCACCTGCCTTTATTATTCTTGGCGATAAAGATGTTGTGACACCGGAGCACGCGGTGGAAATGCACCGGCTCCTGTCCGGCTCAAGACTTTCCATACTTCCCGGCGGACATGGCGACTACATAGGAGAGATCTCAACACCACAAGACAGCACTCTTATCTCTGCTACCGCATCGATGATCCATAAATTTCTTAGCGAGCCTGTGATGAAAACGAATTAAAAATAACCGATAGGGACAAGATGAAGATATTTACAATACCAGCTGCCTGTGCAGTTTTACAAGCTCTGCATCTAACGCTTCGCACAAACCAGGATGCACTTTTGAAGTTTGTAGGATCGTGCTTCTCTGCGCAGTGAGCCAGCGGAATCTGGAGGCTGTATCCAGCAAGCCGATCGGACCTGCTTCTTTTCCTCCTTTACAAATGCTTTTGAAAGCGCTCAGGTGTGCATCCAACTCTTCGCAATCTATTTCGCCGTGCAGCGCTTTGATCTTTGCTTCATCAACGGTAATGATCGTTTGCAAAAAAGATTCTTTTTTGCTGTAAAGTACTACGCCTACATTAATAAATTCTTCGCGCTCTACCCTTGGCACTACACGAATCACCGCATACTCAAATAAGTGTGGCTCTTGCATGGTTGGCTTGGTTTAAAAAGATGGAAGAATGTTGGACCCTATTGATAAGAAACTGCGCATACACTGCCCTTTGTGCTTCTATCGTAGCCTCTTGCGGTGCAGCGGCCAGCCAGTCGTCGGGGATGAGGTTTACAATGTTGTGAATTATATCCGGAGTCAGCATTGACTTAAACTCGGCATCTACAACATCGAGCTGGCTTGCATAAGGCAGGAGTACATGACTACTTATGGGTGCAAAAGGTTTGGTAGATTGTTCTTCCCAATTATCCCATGAATGATGAAAATAAAGAGAAGCTCCATGGTCAATGAGCCATAATTGTTTGTTCCATACCAGCATATTGGTATTGCGTGCAGTGCGGTCTACGTTGGTGAGCAGGCAATCGAGCCATACAATTTTAGAAGCAGTGAGCGCATCTACCTTGTTTACCAGGGGGTCAAAACTGATGGCGCCTGCCAGGTAGTGGATCGAAAAATTTAATCCTACACTTCCGTTCAAAAGATCCTGGATCTCTTCGTCTGCTTCTGTTTTCCCGAAGACAGGATCGAGTTGTGCAAACACGATCTCCGGTACTTTAAACCCCAGGAAGCGGGCCAGCTCACCACCAATAAGATCGGCGATCAAGGCTTTCACCCCTTGCCCGGCGCTTCTGAATTTCAACACATACAAAAAGCCATCGTCTGCTTCTGCTATGGCCGGCAAGGATCCGCCTTCCCGAAGAGGAGTGACGTAACGGACAACGTTTACTGTTCGTATTTGAGATTGGATCGTCTGCATTAGATTATAAAGATAATTAAATGCTGATATTTTTCAAGTTGGGGCAACACAAGCATAAACAGTACTTTCGTGCCAAGGTGTTTGTTAGTATTATCTCAAAATAATTTTGTACCTTTTACTATCCCTTCATCAATGGATTTGGCAAACTCTTATGAAGATATACAACTTTTCTCCGCATGAACTTTTAAAGTCTTTTATCCACTCGTACAAAATTATTGAGAGTGAGGAAATACCATTGTTCAACAGGATTTTGCCGGGCACTGCGCTCACCCTTGCTTTCCGCTTCCGCGGAAGTACTGCCTATGTTTCAACACAAGGAAACGCTGTATTACCTGCTGCCACTTTTTCCGGCTTGCGCAAAACAGCGCGTATTATTAATTACATGCCTCATACTTCTGTATTGGTAATTCTATTTAAAGAAACAGGCGCTTCTGCATTTTTTAAAATCCCTTTGCAAGAATTGTTTGAAGAAAGTATTTCATTGGAG
Source organism: Cytophagaceae bacterium (assembly GCA_035535995.1). Lineage (GTDB taxonomy): Bacteria > Bacteroidota > Bacteroidia > Cytophagales > Cytophagaceae > JANYCO01. Next base: position 229,271 of record DATLOZ010000020.1, on the reverse strand, counting down.
CATCTCGTACACAGCCCGGAGGTCGCCGCAATAGAAGAAATACTCTGCGAGGCCAGTACGCATAACGAACGGATCCTGGTAATAGAAGAATTTCTGATCTCCCGTCTTATGATCTTCAAACCTGATCCTGTTGTAGAAGCTGCTCTAAAAAAAATTTATTCCTCCGGTGGGTTGATCAAGATGAAAACACTCGCAGAGAGCATATCGCTTAGCCAGGATGCTTTTGAAAAACGTTTTCGAAAAGTAGTAGGCGCATCGCCCAAACAGTTTGCTTCTATAGCACGCATGAAATCTATTATTGAAAAAAAGAAAAAGGATCATTCTATCCTTGATCTGAGCTTTGATGGCGGCTATTTTGATGCCGCTCATTTTCACAAAGAGTTTAAACTTTTTACAGGGCAAACACCCGCCGATTTTTTTAAAACTATCCGGTATTGGTAGATCAATGATTTTTTACAATGTTCCCTTTGGGTAGACATTTACCTTTACTAAAAAAATAAACATATATGAAGACTAAAATTTTTGCAGTGTTGCTGTGCCTGGCAATCAGCAGCAGCCTGTGCGCGCAAACATCTACCCGTATGAAAGAGTATAGTTTTATCGTAAGAGTGCCTGTCACATACTCAAGAGAGCAAGTGGCGGCGGCCAATGAACAATGGAAACAACTGATGATGCAATGGAAAAAAGACAGTATTTACATCACAAGCTTTCCTTTTCCGGGGGAAAGCTATGTAGTAGTAGGAAAAGATAAACTGGTAAAAAAAGAAACTATAGTCTCGGAAGATCGAATTGTAGTAAGTGCTATTTTCCTGCGCGCAGAAAATTTTGAAAAAGCACTTGAACTTGCCAAAACTTTTCCTGTACTTATTTACGACGGTTCAGTAGAAGTGAGAGAGATCAAGACAAGACCAAATTAATAACTTTCCAATATTTTGTGTGCCACTCTAGGGCGTGCTGTGGCACACAAAATATTCTACCTTTATTTTTTCCCGATCCCTTCAAAATATTCCATAAGTTTTGCCGAGTACGTATTTCCCACGATCTACACGTGCGTGTTTTCTTTTTCTTCCACTAAATAAATACCCAAATTCAATTTCAATCACATCTTTTATTGATAAGACACGTAAATATTGTCAATACTCCTTAGCATCAGGATGATGATTTACATCATTTAAAAATCAAAATAGCTCTTTTATAATATTGCTTGGAATAGGCACTCGCAACTGCGCTCTTGAGCACGCTATGTTCAATCAAAAAAAGAAAAAGAAATTATGTTGAAGAATAATTACATTGGAATGCACCAGGATATTCAAGGTTTTTTTTCAAAATGCCTTTCGCTTTTTTTTATGATCACTTTATTTTCGCTGCCACTAAAGGCGCAGCACTATGGGGCTACCATGTCGTCCAGAAACCCGGACATGAGCAAGGTCCCGATGGTGCGTTGGAAATTTTTCGGATCTATTGGCGCATCGGCCTATGGCGGAGAGCTTACCGGCAGAAGGATCGTAGGCCACGACCAGAACAGCATTTTCAGAGCCACGCACCTGAAGCCTTCTTTTGGCCTGGGTATTGGCTACAAGCTCAACGATAGAATCATGCTGAGAGCACAGCTTACGCAGTATACTATCATGGCAAAGGAAAGTAATTATACAAAAGCTCATTTTGGCAGAAAGGAAAACTATATGATGAAAGCTACTAACTATGAGTTTGCACTCGTTGGCCAGTTTAATATTTTTCCTTATAGATACCTGATGGGTAGAAGAACCAAAACAATCCCTTATCTCCTCCTGGGAATAGGTGCTACTAGCAATACCACTAAAGGATACTACAATGGCGAATGGCAGAAAATAAGTCACCTCTCCAACGGTCAGATCCAAAATCATATGATGGTGGTAGTGCCCTTTGGAGCCGGCATCCTGTATAGGCTCAGCGCTCAATGGGACCTGGGGCTGGAAGGAACGATACATTATACCCTGGGAGCAAGTTTAGACGGCGATCATCGTGATGGGATCTCTACTGCTTTGCTTTCGGAAGATGGAAAGAAATACTACGATCAATATTATGATCCGAACAAAAAAACGATCATGTCGGATAATAAACATTACCATGACATGTATGCCATTGCGCAAATAAGATTGCAGTACACGATCATTTCTCAAAAGCACAAAACCTTATTTAATCAAAACGATCTGAATTCTTTGAGAACATTGGGCATGCGGCATAAATAATCTGTGGTTCTTTTTTGCTGGCAGGGAATTACATTATGATAACAATCAATTTTTGTAGGCTCCTCTCCTTTTTTATTTTTTTCCTGTATCTTCAGGAACCTTAATCTTTTCTTATGAAACAATTCTCCATAAGCTTTCTCCTGCTCCTTTGCTGCACCTACTGCTTTGCACAAGGCAATGAAAACGATCCTGAACTGATTAACGCTAATCTTTCTAAAGCGATGAAGGCAAACGACCCCGCCGCACTGAAAAAATGGTCGACCGCTTTTATTCAATACCACCGCAACAATAGTTCTACGGGTGAGAAAAAAAACCTTGAAACTTTGTTTACGCTCGGAGATTATTATCATCAACACTCCATGCACAATGAGGCGATAGACGTCGATTATGAGATCGTCTATGTAATGGAAGGGGATTATGAACTCAACGACGCCGATATCGTCAACCGGTTAAATAATTTGCAAATGTTTTACAAAAATATTCCCATGGATATAGAAGAAAAGATCCAGGTAATAAAAATGAAGAACGCAGAAAATTTTGAAACGCTGGATCGCTTTATGATCTATTGGGATACGGGCAATTATTACTACGATAAATTAAATCATACCGAAGCGCTCTTTGCATTCTCAGAGGTATATGAGAATGCCTCCCTCTATACCAATGACAGAACGATCCTCCAGGAATATTGGATGAATTTTTTGGGCGACTACTGCTCATTGGTTGCCTCTGGCAAAGACAAGCAATTGCTGGGGGAGCTGACATCGGCGCTGGCAAAGCACTGCAGCACACGCAGAGATCTCAGCAGCCATATCTATTTGAACACTACCAAAGGCGATTGCTTTATGACTCAAAGTATGGTCGACAGCGCAAAATTTTATTTCGATCGTTCGCTTGCAATTATCTCTGCCGACAAAAAAGCAAAACCCTCTGTGCGGCTCTCTGCGTTGGATGACATGATCCGTACGTATGTAGAAGCGGAAGATCTGCGCTCTGTAGAAAAAGCGATCGTCTCGGCCAATAAGCTTCTCCCTGAATGCGAAAAAGAACCAGGAGCAGAATCCGTGTTGATCCGCTATTACGAGAACATTGGCGAATATTATAACTCCATTAACAATAACCACAAAACGCTGGAGGCTTTTCAGCAAGCGCTTAAGTATGCGGGGAAATATGAAAAAGAAAATCCAGTAGCTTATAATTTTCTTTTGCTCAAGATCAGTCTAACGAATGTGCATCTTGATGATCTTCCTAGTGCGGCAAAAGCGCTGATAAGTCCTACCGTATTGTTTTCAAATCCTTCCACACAACAAACACCTGAGTATGCTTCGTTTTGCAATTACAAAGCAATCTATTTTTATGAAGCGGGCAACAAAGACAGCGCAGGATATTATTTCCGAAAAGGATTTGAAACCTATGTAGCGTTGGAAGGATATTCCAGTAGAAATGCATTGGCAAATCTTCTCAACCTCTCCCGCTTCTACGAAGAAACAAACGATTACTCAAAAGCATTAACAGGTTACAGACAAGCATTCAACGGATTTCTTTTATATTATTCCCCAAAACATTCCCTGCTTACCGATGCCTTGAGTGGTCTGGGCTCGGCGAGTTATGCAAGCAGTAACTTTGACCAGGCAAGAAAAAGTCTCGCCTGGGTACGCAGTAATATTCTGTTTACCATAGAAAATAATTTTTCCTTTCTCACCGAACAGGAACGAAAAGAATACTACGACGATCTGTCTCAAAATCTTCAGAATTATTATTTCATCTCCTCCAAGCTGATCGGGAGTCCGGAAGTAGACGCGGCCACGCAAGATACGATCCGGGAAGAGATCTTTTCTACCGTACTTACCTGCAAAGGCCTGCTATTGCGCTCCGGCGAGCGGTTCAAACGCGCGATCATAGCTACAAACGATCCGGCGCTGATCGAAAAATATAATAACTGGAACAGCATCAAATACACGCTCGGCAAATATCATACACTTTCGCATACACAACAGAAAGCCTCCGGCCTCGATCTTCCAAAACTCACCGTGGAAGCAGCAGCGCTGGAAAAAGAACTGGCGCGGGTTTCTTTGAAATCAGATGCATTGAATCCTGTTTCCGCAATTAGTTATTCGGATATCAAAGCTTCACTAGGAAACTCAGAAGCGCTCGTAGAGATCATCCGGACGCAAGAGCGCTTTTCTCAAAAAATTGCCTACACAGTTTTGATCGCTACGCGAGAAAGTAATGTTCCCGTTCTTCTTGTATTGGACGAAGGCAATAAAATGGAGAACCAATATTTGAAATATTATCAGAACGGAATAAAATTCAAGCTCACCGATACACTTTCCTACCAGGCCTATCTGAAGCCGATCGTCGACTTTCTCACCGCACATAAAATTTCCAAAGTATACATTAGTGCCGACGGTGTATACCATCAACTGAGTCTTGGCAGCATTTACGTACCCGGCAGTAAAAAATATATGATCGATCTGATGGATCTCCACTTTATCAGTTCTTCAAAAGACTTATTGCAAAATCCTCCTTCAGTCTTTAATCCTACAAGATCTTTTTTGTTTGGAGATCCTGACTTCAACAGCGGTACGGAAAACCAGGATACTACACGTTCGGTAACGATGAACGGTACAGTTTTCAATCGTCTTCCGGGTACTGCACAGGAAGTAAAAACCATTCGCGAAGTGCTGGGAGAAACAGAGAAGAGTATTACTGTGTTTGAAGCTACTGAAGCCGGTGAAGCACAGGTGAAAGAACTTCATGATGCAGAATTGTTGCATATTGCTACACATGGTTATTTTATAGAATCAGGAAAATATGTTTCCGTTTCAGAAGCCATGCTAAGCTCCGGCCTGATCATGGCTGGTGCGGGCGATTTTCTAAAAAACAATACACGGCTCAAAGGGGAAGATGGTTTTCTTACTGCATACGAGATCTCGCTTCAGGATTATGATAAGATCCAACTGGTAGTACTTTCTGCATGTGAGACAGGGAAAGGCCTAGTCTATGCCGGCGACGGCGTATTCGGCTTGCAGCGCGCCTTTTACCAGGCGGGCGCCGACAATCTCCTGATGAGCCTATGGAAAGTAGACGATACCGCCACCCGCGATCTTATGATCGCCTTTTACAAACAGATGCAACAAAAAAAATTTCCGCAGGAAGCCTACCTCACGGCGATGAAAGAAATAAAAGCGAGGTATCCACATCCTTATTATTGGGGAGCGTTTGTATTGATCCAGAATGCTAAGTAGCAAATCACTCGTCGTTACAAGGATTGCCGCGTAAAAAAAAAAAGGTTAAGACTTAAAGCTTTTTTCAACTTTAGATCTTAACCTTTTTAGATATACGTAGTTAAGTTTTATTGTTTTATAATGAAATGATAGTTTCGAAAAGGGCGCATTGCTGGCGGGGACGCCAGCAATGATGAATGATGAACGTCAGTAAAAAATATTTATCGTTCACTTCTGGTATCCATACTACTTATTAAGATGGAAGAAATTATCGTTCTTATCGTGTTTTTCCGTATTCCTTGTTTGCTGGCGTCCCCGCCAGCAAACAAGGAATACGGAAACTAGAATTTTAATAAAATTTAACTATGTATATCTAGCCCTTTTAAATATTGGAATGATCCTGTATTTACTTTTCCAGGTTGTATGTAAAAATAGGATGTACTTGATCTCTATCGGTAATATTGATCAGCTCTTTGATGATTCCATCCTGGATCCCATATACCCAACCATGTACTTGTACGGATTGCTTAGCGAGCGCTTTTTGTACCACTTTCGTTTTGCATACATTCTTAGCCTGCTCGATTACATTGAGCTCTACCATTCGGTTTACCTTCGCTTCCTCGTCGGCAATGGATTCGATTTCCTGGGCATTTTTCGCATACACTTCTTTAATGTTGCGAAGCCAGTTGTCTACATAGCCATAGGCCATATTATCCATAGAAGCTTTCACGCCTCCGCAACCATAATGGCCGCAAAGGATCACGTGTTTTACTTTTAATATTTTCACGGCATACTCCAATACACTGAGCAGATTCAGGTCTGTGTGTACAACAAGATTGGCGATGTTGCGGTGAACAAAAATTTCACCGGGAGTAGCACCTGTAATAGTTTCGGCAGGTACACGGCTATCAGAACATCCAATCCATAAATATTCAGGTGTCTGAAGCGGTGTCAACTTTTCAAAAAACATCGAGTCTTTCGAAAGTTGTTGGGCAGCCCACTCTTTATTCCCATTTAGTAATTTTGTATAACTTTTAATCATGCGCAGGCAAGTTAGAGCATTCAGGAGAATTTAAAAAATATAAAAATGAGTAATTATAAGCCTGACTAAATCTGGCGGAAATAGATTTTTTGCCAGATTTCAAAGATTTTTTTCCATTTATAGTTGATTATTTCATTAAAAATAACCAACTTATAACAAGTGATAGTAATGTTATGAATCCGTTTGATGCAAAATTTCTAACGTATAAAGAAAAGCTCGACTTGTTTTTAAAAGCAGGCAAGTTTCTCAGCTCGGGAGATTATCTATTTGACTCCGATTTTTTTTCAGACCAGAACAAATCCTGGTACACTTTTGTAGGTTTTCGCGAGATCCAACAAAGGATCGACAACGAAATAAAATACTACCTGATCGGTATCCTTCAATCCGATGAAGGTCTTGTTCGCGAAATCTCCCTTCAATTGGTGATTGAATACTTCGAGGATAAAGAACGCGCTTTCGTTTCCAGATAAATTCCATTTAAAAATTAAGAAATGTTGTCAGCCAAGCGGCAGAAAATATTCATAACTTAATGAACAACGGTTCCCTTCTGAGCGTCTGCTGTTACAATCTTTCCTGCCATTTTTTTCTCTCCTGTCCAAAATAACAAGAGTGCAAACGAAGCTGTAGCCACCATTAAAGCGATCATCGCAAACATATTGGAAGAATCGAACATGCCCACGCCAATAGAGGCCAGTGCTGCAATTCCGATCTGTGCACAGCCTAGCATAGCGCTTGCACTTCCTATATTTTTTGTAAAAGGTGCTAACGCAAGTGCTGTAGCATTAGGATTAATAAGCCCTACCGAACTTAGGAAAATAAAGAACATTAAAATAGTTGAATATAAATTCATCCCATCATTCCAAGCCACCACAAGGAATACAAAACCTGCAATTACTTGTACCATCAGTGCAAAGCGAAAGATATCACTGCTGCTGAATTTTTTGGTCAAATAAATATTCAACTGGCTTGCGCCAATGAATCCAATCGAAAGAAAGGCAAATATTCCTCCGTATACTTCCGGACTTACATGAAACAATTCCATAAATATAAGTGGTGAACCGGCTACATAAATGAACAACGTGGCAAAGGAGAAGGAACCTGAGATCGTGTAAGTGAAAAATTGCGTATCTCCTAAAATAGAGAAATATGTTTTCAGCATTGGCTTCAACTTCAATGAAACCGTAGTATCCGGCTGATGCCCTTCCGGTAAAAAGAAAAATACGATCGTCATTACTATCAAGGCAATCAATGCCAAGGTTACGAATACTGCTTTCCATCCAATCGTGGTAGCAATAAATCCTCCGATCGTAGGAGCCAACAAAGGCGACACACCGATGGTCAGGATCAGCATAGCAAAAATTCTGGCACCTTGTTCGGGAGGGAAAAAATCTTTCACCATCGCTACCGAAGCCACGCCCGCTACACTACCGCCAATCGCCTGCAGGAACCGCAACGCCACCAGAAGTTCTACACTTTTGGAAAAAGTACAACCAATACTGGCAACCATAAAGAGGATCAATCCGACGTAAAGAGGACGCTTCCTTCCAAACCTGTCTAGCAGCGGGCCATAGAGTAATTGTCCGAGCGCCATACCAATAAAATAGCTGGAAACGGACAAAGAAATTTTTGCGGTAGTAACATTAAGCTCTCTGGCTATTTGGGAAAAAGAGGGCAGGTACAGATCAATGGCAAAAGGCGTTACAGTAGCCAGCATTCCAAGAATAAGGGTAATGAAATTTTTATTTTGAGTAGGTCGGATCATTGGTTATTTGGGCGCAACGATTGTGTCTGCCCGTGTGCAAAGGTACGTGGTATTTCACGAAATAAATAGGGATAGAGGAAACTTGTTGAAGGGGTAACAATTGTTTAAAGAATACAATAGTCATATTAAATTTTCATTCTGTAAAATTCCTTAATCCGGTAATCACAGTTATTTTTTGTACCTTTCTTTTATGCCACAATTAACGATCATACGACACGGTCAGTCGCTTTACAATCTTGAAAACCGTTTTACCGGAAACGTAGATGTACCGCTCACACCGCTTGGCAAAGAAGAAGCCAAACAAGCAGGCGATAAACTAAAAGCTTTTCATTTTGATAGCGCTTTTGTTTCCAAGCTTATCCGCGCGCAGGAAACACTAAAAATTATTTTAGAAGAGCTCAATCAACCAAACCTTCCCATTTCCATTTCAGAAGCGCTGGATGAGCGTATGTACGGAGAGCTTCAAGGATTGAACAAAAGTGATACGATCCGGAAATTCGGAACCAAACAAGTAGAGCTATGGCGGAGAAGCTATGATGTGCGCCCTCCGGGTGGCGAAAGCCTCAAAGATACTTACGAGCGTGTGATCCCCTATTACCAAACGCAAGTAGAACCCGAACTTCGCAAGGACAAACATATTTTAATCGTAGCCCACGGCAATAGCCTCCGCGCCCTGATAATGTATTTAGAAAATATCAGTCCGGAAGCAATCGTAGAAATAAATATCGCCACAGGCGTGCCTCGTGTATATTCGATGGATAGCGGGCTTCGGATATTGGAGCTGCGGGATTTGTAACTAGAAGTTATGAATTTTGAGTTATGAGTTATGAATTAAAAAAGAAGTTTAATTCATAACTCAAAATTCATAACTCAACATTTTTATACCTACTTTTGCAGTATGAATTTATCACCCGATCCATTTGGAACTGCGGTCATGGATTTTTCGGAAGGGAAACATGATCCTGTCATACAAGTTTCTTCAAATCTTGGCGAGGATATCGAAACCATTCCTGTTCCCTATCTTTTCAGAAGCTGGGAAGAAATGCCGGAGAAAGAAAAGTTTGCTTTATCACTCACCAAAGGTCATATCCTGGACGTAGGTGCGGGAGCCGGATCACATGCATTGGCGCTTCAACAACAAGACAAAGATGTTACCGCACTCGACCGCTCTGCACTTTGCTGCAAGACAATGCAGGCAAGGGGTGTAAACAATGTGATCCAACAGAATTTTTTTCAGCTGGAAGAATCTGAGCAATACGATACACTGCTCTTTATGATGAATGGCTTCGGATTAGCAGGCACATTAAATGGCTTGGAATATTTTTTTCAAAAATGTAAAAAGCTTCTCAAACCTGGTGGAAGGATCATCGGTGAATCGGCGGATATTATTTACATGTTTGAAGATGAAGAAGAGGAAGGCGCTTACCTGATCGATCTCAACGGTGATTACTATGGTGAAGTAAGCTATCAAATGCATTACAAAGGCCTGACCAGCGAAGTATTTCCCTGGCTTTACGTTTCACTCGACCTGCTCACAGAAGCGGCAGAGAAAGTGGGCTTCAGCTTATTGGATCATTACGAAGGAGAAGAAAATGATTTCATGGCTTGCTTTGTGTTAAACTGAATTTCCAATGGACAGTCCTCACCGTTATTTTGCACTCAACAAACCCTCCAATATGCTTTCGCAATTTATCAGCGATTCTCCCAAAGCTACTTTGCTGGGAAATCTTGACTACCCCTTCCCCGAAGGCACGCACGCGATCGGAAGACTGGATAAAAATACGGAAGGATTATTACTGCTTACAACAGATAAAAGAATTACAGGATTACTTTTTCATTCGGGGAAAAAACATTTGCGTACATACTTAGTGATGGTCAAAAATGCAATGAGCGAAACAACCTTGCAGAAACTCCGCAACGGAGTAACGATCCAGCTCAAAGCAACAGAATTTTACCATGCTGTGCCGGCGGGAGTAGAAATTATTTCCGACTCCCTCTCCTACTATCCTTATGCTGCAGACGAACGAATGCATTACCCGCACACATGGTTATTGATGCACCTTACAGAAGGAAAATACAGGCAAATACGAAAGATGGTGCTGCTTGTAGGCCACCGCTGCCTGCGCCTGATCAGGCTCTCAATTGAAGAAATGGATCTGAAAGGAATTCAGCCGGGAGAAGTAAAAGAGTTTTCAGAAGAAGAATATTTTCGTTTGCTCCGGCTTTCAGAAAAGGATTAGGAAAAATTTTCCATACTCAAACTCGCACTGTATACTGGTTTTAGATTAGGATATTCAGCGAATATTATTTTTATTTGTTAGACAATTACTTTTTTTAACATTTTTAAATTTTTATTTTTTATGACTCAACAAACAGAAACATTCACCCCTGAAGAAGCAATCAAAAATGAGATCGAGCTTTTAAAACTCAAACTTGAAGTAGAACATGGCGCCGTTATCCAGGCTCCCGCAGAAGGCCTTATGCCGCCCGAAATGGAACTTGCCTGGTACAACCATATTGTAAACTACGAACAAATGTGCAAAGAAGCCGGATACACTACAGTACGCGAATTGATCGGCAATCCTGCATACCCACCTTGCGAAACGCTCAAGCCCGAGGAAGTAGCCAACAAGCTGAATGCCTTATTGGATCATATGTACAAACATGGTGTCTGCTTTGAATTCATGCAACATGAATATACCCCGGAGACAATTTACCGCTTTGTGACGGAAGAATTGTTTAAAGAAGAAGTTTGCCGCTACCGCGGTCCTGGCGGCGAAGGACATGCAGTATTTACCTACGAAGATTTTCACCCCAACCATTCTTACGAGCTGCAATCGTCTACAGAAGAGATCATGGAATACTTAGTAGGAGAAAATAACGGTGATTCGCGATGGATGGAATTTACGCACGAAGAATGGATCCTGCTCAACCAACAGCGCTTCACCCTGCATGACTACGCTGAAAAGATCCGCGAGTTTAAATCGCAGTATCCTCCTTTTTTATTTGGAGAAAGAAAAATAGAACAAATACAATTTGATCTGGAAACCAAGGAAGGTAAAGTCGGCGGTAAAGTACAGATGAAAGAATATTCGATTCCCTTTACATTTTATTTCCGGTACGACTTTTTATGGTGGATACACGGAATGGATTTTGGATTGATTAGTTAAAATCAGGATACAAGATACAAGACGCCGGATAAGAATAATTTGGATCAATACTTAATTCAAATTTTATCTGGCGTCTGCCATCTTGTATCTGGCCTCCGATATTGGTATCCTAAGGCCAATACCATTATTTTAAATAACTGAAAGTAAGATATTTACACATTAAATATTTTCTAATAAAAATACTACGGAAAACTTTTTCTTCCCCTTAAAAACGATAACCTTTGCAACAAATTTAGAATCATGGAAACAAAGAAATTTACAACGGACAAAGATCTTTTCAGCTATAGCCTTGGAATCAACATTGCGGAAAGTCTTATTAAACAAGGACTGGATGAAGTAACAATTGAAGCGCTGCAACAAGGCCTGGAAGATCTACTGACCGGGAAAGGTCTGCAGATAGAGCCTGCGCAAGCGGGACAGATCCTGAACGATTATTTTCAAAAACTTCAGTCGCAAAAACATGAAAAAAATATCCGCGAAGGCGCCGAATTCCTGAAAGCCAATAGCAGCAAGGAAGGCGTTGTTACCCTGCCTAGCGGACTCCAATATAAAATTCTTAAACAAGGTAATGGTCCAAAACCTAAAGCAACCGATCGTGTAACCACGCACTACCACGGCACCTTGATCAACGGCACTGTTTTCGACAGTTCGGTAGAACGCGGACAACCTGCCACCTTTCCTGTAAACGGGGTGATCTCCGGATGGATAGAAGCTTTGCAGCTAATGCCTGTTGGCTCCAAATGGCAGCTCTTCATTCCTTCCGACCTTGCCTACGGTTCTCGCGGTGCTTCCGAACTGATCGGACCAAACACTGCACTAGTTTTCGAAGTAGAGTTGATCTCGATCAACTAGTTTGATAAATGTTGGTAAACTAATAACGAAACATTCCATTTGCCCTCTGCTAAAAAAATAGGATTGCTCTCTGGCGCCACGATCATGATCGCCAATATGGTTGGCGTGGGTGTATATACCAGCTTGGGCTACCAGTTGCTGGGCATATCTTCTACGCTGGCTGTCGTGCTGCTTTGGGCGGTAGGCGGACTGGTAGCACTCTGCGGCGCACTCACCTATGCGGAATTGGCCGTGGTGTTTCCAAGATCCGGTGGAGAATATAATTTTCTATCCAGGATCTACCATCCGGCGGTAGGTTTTTTATCGGGTTGGGTTTCGATCACCGTTGGCTTTGCCGCACCTATGGCGGCTTCGGCGATGGCTTTTGGAGAATATTTTCAGAATATTGCCGAAAACGGAAACCAAAAACTACTAGCTGCCGGCGTGATCGTTGCGATCACTGCCATCAACCTGTTGAGTTTTTCGGTAGGAAAAAAATTCCAGGCTTCCGTTACGATCATGAACATTGCACTGATCCTATGTTTCATAATCTTTGGTTTTCTCTTTTCGGATTCTTCCCATTTTCATCTTACAGCCACTAGTACAGACTTCGGAGCTTGCTTCTCGCAATCCTTTGCCGTTTCGCTGATCTATGTATCCTTTGCTTATTCAGGATGGAATAGTATCACTTATATTGTAGAAGATGTTGAAGCGCCTCAAAAGAATCTACCGCGGATCTTATTTCTTGGTACCTTTATCGTACTACTATTGTATGTAGGCTTGAATTTTATTTTCCTTTACTCTACTCCAAAGGAACAATTCCTGATCTCTTTGCCAGACGGAGGGATGGGCGCACAGGTGAAGATTGCATTGATCGCCGCTAAAAATATTTTCCATCAAAACGGAATTCCATTCATCGTCCTGATCCTTTCGATCGGTTTTATCGCTTCAGTAAACTCGATGATGATCATCGGACCAAGAGTATCTAAGGTGGTAGGCAATGATATCCGTTTGCTGGGTTTTCTTTCCAAAGATGTATACAAGGACGTTCCGGTGATTTCCACCCTATTGCAGGCCGGCATTGCCTTGCTGATGATCCTCACTTCTTCGTTTGATGAGATCATTACTTATATAGGTTTTACCTTAAGTATTTTCACTTCTTTGACTGTATTAGGAGTATTTATTATTCGCATAAAGAAATTAAATATTCCTGGTCAGTATAAAACTTTGGGATTTCCGGTTACTCCTGTTATTTTTATAGGCCTGGAACTCTGGATGGTGTTTAACGTGATCACCGACAGACAAAAACTGATTCCTTCTTTAGTAACTTTTGGAATCATTCTTTTAGGATTGATCATTTATTTTGCAAATTCTTATTTCTATAAAAACAGTGAAAAATAAACTTCTACTACTCGCATTTGCTTCCCTTGTATGGCTTGGCTCTTGCGATGAAAAACGCGCTCCTAAAAATGCCACCAACACTGCTGACACCGCCCAGGATCAAAACCCGGACGATACGATCAGCGTGACAGAAAATAAGAAACCGCTGGCATTCGACCACAAATTTGACAACAACGCGCGCGTGCTTTCCGGTATTGCTCAGCCCAAAGGAAGTGAACTCGCTTCGATTGATACTACGGCGAGCTGGAAATCTTTCTCTTCTTCCTTTGATTCAAGCTGGGCATTGATCGATAACAAACGTTTCAGTAAAATGCGTGACTGGCGCAACACTGAGCTGGCCGATGCTAATGCAACTACCAATCCTGTCTTCTATCCTTTCTCCGGACCGGATGTATTGAATGCTTTTATTCTTTTTCCAAAAGCAAAATCCTATACCTTACTGGCGCTGGAACCGATTGGAGAGCTGCCGGATTTTCAATCCATGAATGAAAAACAAAAACAGGAATATTATTTGTCGGTAGAAGTTTCGTTAAATGACCTCCTGAAGAAAAGTTATTTTATTACCAAAAATATGCTTTATCACCTGCAGAAGAACAAGGTCAACGGTACTGTACCGCTCATGTGTTTATTTCTGAAAAGAACAGGGAATACCATTGTAAACGTTAAAAGTATAGGCATCGACAGCTCCGGCGCGATCTTCGAGCGTGCTGACAGCAGTAAGTACAAAGGCACGAAAGGCGTGCGAATAGATTTTGTAACCGCCGAATCGAGCGAGCTCCGTTCCGTTTATTATTTCAAATGTGACCTGGGCGATGCTGGCCTGAAAGCAAACAAAGGATTGACCAATTACCTTCAAAAACTACCGACCGTTCATACCTACCTGAAATCCGCTTCCTATCTGCTGCACTATAGGGATTTCTCAACTGTAAGAGATGTTATTTTCGATAAAAGCGATTTCATTGTGCAAGACGATTCCGGTATCGCCTACCATTATTTTGACAAAGAAAAATGGAAGATCCAGCTTTACGGAAAATATGCTAAACCCGTGGTTGATTTCCCTCATATCAAGGAACCAGATCTTCAGGAAGCTTATGCAAAAGATTCTACTATTAAAGAGCTGCCTTTTGAGCTTGGATATCACTGGGGTACAAGAGCCAATAATATGCTAAAAGCCTCCAGAATATCAGGAAAATAGCTTTTATGAACACCTTATTTTTGACTTAGTAGTGTATAGCCAGATAATTGTAATATCTGGCTATATTTTTGTGGAAAATAATAACACTTATCTTTTAGTATTGCGTATAAAATAAACTAAGTGTTTTTTAAAACATTATGGTTACTTATTAGTATTATAGTGTAATATATTGTTAGAAAATAAAATTATTCCAAGAATGTCCATAGGCAAATTCACTTTTATTTGGTTAGCTCTGCTTTCCGGTTTTCAAGCTGGCATTCAAGCGCAGGATATTGATTATAAAAAAACAAGAACTTCTTCTTCGAGTGTTTCTACTCAAAAGAACGATTATATTATTCCGGGGATTGTTGTCGTAAAATTAAAACCTGAATACAGATCGCTTACCAACAACCTAAATGCTTTGCTTGGCCAGGGAACAATGGGGACGCAGCTTCGCAAACACAAAGTAGAAAAATTCACCAAGTGGTTTCCCAACTGCAAGGCTCCTGCTGCCGATGCTAAAAACATCCACAACCACAAGCTTACCGATCTTTCGCTTATACACTTGCTTTATTTCAATCCGGAATCTCCTGTACAGGAAGTTGTAAGCATCCTGCAGAATTCTGGTCTTGTAGAATATGCAGAGCCAAAATTCGATTGTAAAATAGCCTATATTCCAAATGACCCATGGTCTGCACCTGGTCAGCCTCAAGAGCTATTGTATAATCGGGTTAATGCTTATAAAGCTTATGACATCGAGAAAGGTGATACCAATGTGGTGATTGGCGTATTGGATACTGGTACTGAACTGAATCACCCGGATCTGGAACCTAATATCAAATACAACTGGGCCGACCCGATCGATGGCGCTGACAATGACAACGACGGATACGTAGATAATTTTTACGGCTGGGATCTTGGTTCTACAGCTGCCATAGGCGGAGATAACGACCCTACATGGGATGTATCTGACCATGGTGTAATGGTACAAGGCTCCTGCTCTGCCATGGGCGATAACAACATGGGTACTTGCGGTACCGGTTTTAAGTGTAAAAGCCTTCCCCTCAAAATCTCAAATGAAGGCGGTGCACTCACAGCAGGTTATGATGCCATCATCTATGCCGCACAACACGGTGTAAAAGTAATGAATCTTTCCTGGGGCGGTTATGGCGGGTATTCACAAGCAGCACAAGATGTGATCAACATGGCTGCGTTGGATAGCAACGTCCTGATCATCGCTTCGGCGGGCAACTCCGAAGGTGAGCTGGATTTCTATCCTGCTTCTTTCGATAATGTTATTTCAGTTTCGGGACTTGATACCATCACTTCTCCGCAGTATGATACTCTTTGTGAGATCCGGAAAACATTCAACTTCGGTGGATATGGAATGTCGTATAGTTTTAAAGTAGACCTTGCTTCCCTGGAAGGCGGAGTTACTACTATTTCAGGTGGATCCTGGGGTGGCTTCGGAGGCTCTTCCTTCGCTTCTCCTACAGTGGCAGGCGCTGCAGCCTTGGTGCGTTCTAAATTTCCAAGACTCTCCTCTATTCAGGCAGGTGAGCTCTTACGCGCTACCGGGGACGTACTCGACACGTTTGATGTAACGCGGCCTGAAAGCCGCTATAAAACCGGGAAAAAACTAAATATGTACCGGGCGCTTACCGATTCTACGTCTCCTTCCGTGAGAATGGTTAATCTTAACGTGAAGAGCTCTTATGGATCCACTACTAATTTCTTCAGCGGTGATACGCTTATCATCACCAATGATTTCTTCAACTGGCTTTCCGGTACCAACAATCTTACTATAAAAATGATCTGCCTAGACGGATATGCTACTATGGTTGATAGCCTCTCCCATCTTGGAGTGATCGATAGTCTTACCGGCAAAAGCAATACAACTGATCCGTTCAAAATTCTTGTCAACAACAACGCAGGTCCAAGCCAGGAAATAAACCTGGTAATGTTGATGACCGATCCAAGTAAAAATTATTACGATTACCAGGGTTTTAAAATTACTGTTAACCCCGCTTTCCTTGATATTGATACCAACAAAGTAACGGTGACCGTTACCTCCATCGGAAGAATCGGGTATAATATTTATGAAACAAATCCGCCAAGCCAGGGCGATGGAGTCGTTTATAGCAATAATAATCTTCTTTACGAAAGTGGATTAATGATCGCTGCTTCTCAATCGCAGGTCTCGGATTGTGTAAGAAATTACTCCTCTCCCGACAATGATTTCCGGCAGATAAAAAGCGTACGTTTGGTAAACCCTGAATTAAAGAACATGGAATCGTATGCCATCTTCGATGATTCTAATTCTTTCAATATCATAGGTGTAAAAATAGCGCAACGTTCTTATGCCTGGAAGAATACACCCAACGATCATTTTGTAATTCTGGAATATCAATTGGTCAATCAATCCTCTAATACCTATGACTCCCTCTCTGCCGGCCTTTTTGCCGACTGGGATATCGGCAGCTACCAATATAACCGTGCCGATTGGAACGATGCAGGCAAGGTTGCTTATACCTACAGCGTTCTGGGAGGATACAGTGTAGCGGGCATCGCAGTGCTTACCGATAATCCACCTTCCTGCTATTCGCTTGATAACAGTAGCGTGGGAGGAAATAACATCAACCCGAACGACGGCTTTACCAGCACGGAAAAATTCCTGACCTTATCACAGGGAGTGTACAGAAAACAAGCAGGAGCCAGCGGTTTCGGCAACGATGTATCGCAGGTAACAGGCGCCAAGATCTACGACTTTGCTCCCGGCGATACGGAAACAGTTGCTTTCGCTATCATTGCTACGGATAATATACCAGACATGGTCACCATGGCACAAAATGCACGCGCTAAATTTGTATCCATTCACCAAGGTCCGAAACCAGGATTAGCCAATGTGGTGATGTGCAACGATACCATGGACGTTACCTTCAACCCTGGTACAGGAAAATATGCATTCTTCAATGCCCCTCCTCCTGCACTTCCTGTCCATATTGGAAATTCTTATACCTTGACTCGTGTTACTAATCCTGATACGATCTATATCGCCAATGCGGATTCTTTGTTTTATAGTGATGCAGAAACAGTATACATCCGCAAGGATAATATGACACTTGCATTTTATCCGACTACCGATACTATTACGCTTACATACGGGCCACTTTCATTGATCAACCAATCTGTCAATGCTACTTCTATCACCTGGGATCTTGGAGACGGAGATATTGAAACAAGCAATAATGTTTTGCATACTTACTCGGCAGATGGATTTTATAAAGTGAGCCTGATCGGCTTAAGCACCGGGGGATGTAGAGATACCTTAAGCAGAATGGTAAATGCATCCGGAAATTATGGAATGATAAACGGTTACAATATCGGCTTCTTTCCAAACCCCGTGACCAGCGCACTCAACGTAGGATTCCTGAGTAACAACTATCCCGAAGATGCTTCGATCGAAGTGATCAATGCACAGGGTAAGAAAATTTTCTCCACTTCGCATGTTTCACAAAACACGCTTATCGAAATGGAAACTTATCCAAGCGGTGTGTATTATATTAAGATCCGCGCCGGTAGCGGAGAGTTGAATAAAAAAATCATCAAAGACTAATAAAAGTTATGAGTTATGAATGTTGAATTATGAGTTATTTAATTCAACATTCATAACTCATAATTCATAACTTCAATAGTCGTATTTTTTCCCCCACAATTTTTTCAAGCGTTGTCTTAATTCTTCTTCCCTTGCATTGAAGCCTGGATCATACAGTTTAGTGCCACTGAGCGCTTCCGGAAGATATTCCTGCTGTACAAAATTATGTTCATAGTCATGAGCATATTTATATTCCTTTCCATATCCTTGGTCTTTCATCAACTTTGTAGGAGCATTGCGCAAATGGATTGGCACCGGCAAATCGCCGTGTTGGCTGATGAGTCTTTGCGCTTCGTTGATCGCCATGTAGGAGGCATTGCTTTTAGGAGAAGAAGCGAGATAAGCGGTAGCTTGCGCAAGAATAATTCTCGACTCCGGATAGCCAATCACACGCACAGCATCAAAACAATTGGTTGCCATCACCAACGCTGTAGGATTGGCATTACCAATATCTTCCGAAGCCAGGATCACCAAGCGACGGGCGATGAACTCTACATCCTCTCCTCCTTCGATCATTCGCGCCAGCCAATACACGGCGGCATTCGGGTCACTGCCTCGTACGGATTTTATAAAAGCAGAAATGATATCGTAATGCATTTCGCCGCCTTTATCATACAAGGCTACTTTCTTCTGGGCGATCTGCATTACCTTTTCATCGGTGATCACGATCTCTTCTTCTGGAATCGATTGGATCACCAGCTCCAGTAAATTTAAAAGTTTACGGGCATCGCCGCCGGAGATATTGAGCAAGGCATCGTGTTCTTCGATCTTAATATTTTTATGTTTCAGTTCTTGGTCGTGGTTGATCGCATAGTCTAAAAGTCCCATGAGATCTTCTTTGTCGAGCGGTTTCAACACATACACCTGGCAACGCGAAAGCAAAGCCGAGTTTACTTCAAACGAAGGATTTTCCGTAGTAGCACCGATCAGCGTGATGATCCCTTTTTCTACCGCGCCTAGCAAAGCATCCTGCTGTGATTTACTGAAGCGGTGGATCTCGTCGATAAACAAGATCGTCTTGCTGTTCAATTTTGCTTTTTCAATGACCTCTCTTACCTCCTTCACGCCGGAGCTCACTGCACTTAGTAAATAAAAAGGAATTTTAAGATTGTTGGCAATAATATTGGCCAGTGTGGTTTTGCCCACGCCTGGCGGGCCCCAGAAGATCATAGAAGGGATCGTACCTGCTTCAATAGCATTGCGGATCACCGCGCCTTTCCCTACAAGATGTTTTTGTCCGATATAGGTATCCAGGTTGTACGGCCTGATCCTCTCTGCTAAAGGTATATTTTTATTCATCATGAGAATACAAGGATAATTATTACAAGATACTAAACGTTGGGCAAATTCCGATTCGTTCCGCGTGGGACGAAAATTATCGGAACTATGATTTAAGATTTAAATGATGTTTAAAAAGTTTGTCATTGGGGGATAACCTACGCAGTTGCTGCCGCAGCTATCATCATGAAAATTTTCGAATACTAAAAATCGTGGCTCAAACAATTATGCTCGTTAGTGTTTACACACTAACCGTAATTTTTCAAAAAAAGCATCACGCTACTGATATGTTTTTTATTTTATCTCCTACCTAATTTCTGGTATCTCCATTCAATGTACTATCTTTACCCTATGAACAATACCATCAAAGCACACCTAATGCTTTTTTCTACGGCGTTGATTGGAGGGTTTAATTACAGTATTTCTAAAATGGTAATGCCGGTATACATACAACCCTCGTCAATTGTGGTTTCCAGAGGCATCGTTTCTATTTTTATTTTCTGGGGCATCAGTTTTCTTTTTGTAAATGAAAAGGTGGAGAAGAAAGATATGGCCAGAATATTTTTATCTGCACTCTTTGGCATCGCTTTGAACCAACTACTTTTTTACGAAGGGCTCAACCTTACTACTCCAATCAATGCTTCCTTAATGATGACCGTTACGCCGATCATCGTGCTGATCATTTCGTCTTTTATTATCCGTGAGGAAAAAATAAGTATTACTAAAATCATCGGTGTGCTCTTGGGTACTACCGGTACGGTTTTGCTCTTGCTCCATTCCGGTCGTGGAAAAGTGGAAGGGTTATTTACCGGAGATATTCTGGTATTGCTAAACGCTATTGCATGGGCTTGTTTCTTGGTTACTGTAAAACCATTGATGCACAAATATCACCCTTTCACTATTTTAAAATGGATCTTCCTGCTTGGGTTCTTCATGGTACTTCCTTTCGGGTACGATGATTTTATACATACTCGCTGGGGAAGCCTTACTGCTGAGGCCTGGTGGGCGTTTGGGTTTATTATTTTCTTCGCCACATTGTGCAGCTACTATCTCAATTCGGCGGTGCTCAAGTATGTGAACCCTTCCATAGCCGGAAGCTATATTTATCTACAGCCCTTGCTGGCGGCCTTCATCGCAATTCTTTGGGGTAAGGATCGTTTTGATGTAGAAAAACTTGGATACCTGGTGATCATTCTTTCAGGGGTTTATTTGGTGAGTTTTCGAAATACAAGGAAAGCTTAAATAGTTATGAATGTTGAATTATGAGTGATGAATTGATGATCAGTATCCAGAATTCATAATTCTTAACTCAACATTCATAACTTATTTGTGCTATTTTTTAATAAAATTTTTAACTTACCAAACCTAAACAATACTAGTACCTTTAAAAACCTTTAAATCAATGGCCATAGCTCCTCAGGGGAAGATCTCCGCTTCCTCTACTCCCGGAAGTAATCAGAATTACAAGACCGCTCTTTATTCTTTAATGGTATTATTTTTCATGATGGGTTTCATCACCTGCCTGAACGATATTCTGGTTCCTTATCTCAAAAAAATGTTTGACCTTTCTTACACACAAGCTTCAATGATCCAGTTCTGCTTCTTTGGTGCTTACGCTGTGATGTCGATCCCTTCCAGTATGATCGTAGAAGCCGCAGGCTACAAGCGCGGCATGATCCTGGGCTTTATAGGTGCGGCAATGGGATGTTTGCTTTTCTTCCCTGCAGTAACACTTCACTCTTACCTGGTATTCCTGATTGCCTTGTTTATTCTGGCTACTGGCGTGGTGTTACTCCAGGTAGCGGCCAATCCTTATGTATCGGTGTTGGGTCCTCCGGAAACAGCTTCGGCACGTCTTACTTTGAACCAGGCCTTGAATTCAGTGGGTACTTTCCTGGCTCCTTTCTTTGGTATTTACTTTATCCTTTCTGCGCTCAACAAGGCCGGTAGTACAGAAGCTGTAAAAATTCCTTACCTCATCATCGCAGTTGTATTATTGGTCATTGCCTTCATTCTTTCACGCATGACCTTGCCGGAAATTGTTTCAAACGAAGGTGAAGATACTACCGTGAGCGATGCGGTGCACAAGAGTGCATGGAGCTACAAACACCTGGTGCTTGGTGCCATCGGGATCTTCGCTTATGTAGGTGCGGAAGTATCGATCGGAAGTTATATGGTAAATTATCTTGAAATGAAAGATGTAGCCGGTCTGGCTCCGGAGATTGCGGCAAAATATGTAGCCTTCTATTGGGGCGGCGCTATGGTAGGAAGATTCCTCGGCGCTTATATTCTGAATATTTTCAAACCTGGCTATGTACTGGCTGTCAACGCAGCACTTGCCATTTTACTCATTCTTCTTTCCATCAATACTACAGGCGCAGTAGCAATGTATTCAATCATTCTCGTAGGACTGTGTAACTCCATTATGTTCCCTACGATCTTTACACTGGCTGTACATGGGTTGGGAAAACATACCAAACAAGGCTCCGGCATTCTTTCCACGGCGATCGTGGGAGGCGCCATTATTCCAGTGATCCAGGCTTCGCTTGCAGATAGCCCTGGCATAGGATTAAGAATCGCTTTTATTGTCCCAGCTGTCTGTTATCTCTACATCGTTTGGTTTGGCGCAAAAGGGCATGAGGCAAAGGATGTATAAAAAAACTCACTACTGTTGCTGTTGCTCTTGCTGTCCTGCTGCTTATGATGTAGGGTCAGCAAGAGCAACAGCAATAGTAGTGAGTTATAATAGTTCCAGCACGCTCTCCAATCCCATGCCACGAGAGCCTTTGATAAATACCGAAGCGTTTTCAATTTTATGTTCCTGCAAATATTCCACTAAGTCTGGCTTAGCTTCGAAGTATTCTGCATGCTCCAAATGCTCTGCTGCATAGCGCATATTTTTTCCGCAAAGAATGACTTTATCAAAAGAACATCCTGCCAATAATTTTCCAAGTGCATCGTGCTCTACCTCGCTCTCGTCGCCCAGTTCAAACATATCACCAAGTATGATTACCTTATTTTCCATCTGCAAACGATTGAAATTTTCGATCGCTGCTTTCATCGAAGAGGGATTCGCATTGTAGGCATCTAGCAGGATTTGATTACTTCCTTTTTGCACAAATTGCGAACGGTTGTTTTGAGGGGTATACTCCGCTACAGCCTTGTTGGCCTTAGCCGCAGGAACTTTAAAATATTTTCCGATACATAATGCGGCTGAAATATTATCATAATTGTATGTGCCCGTCAGTTTTGTTTCCACGGTTTCGCCTTCTTCTGTACGCAGTGATACAAAAGGCGTAGCCGATAACAGCATGCAATGATAAAAATCGTTTTTGCCCGGATACAATACTGGAGATTTAAAATTCGCAATGCTCATCAATGTAGGATCGGAAGAATTTACGAAAGCCACACCATCGTGTGCGCGGATATAATCGTACAATTCGCCTTTCCCTTTCTTTACACCTTCCACACCGCCAAAGCCCTCCAGGTGTGCCTTCCCGATGTTGGTGATCATAGCGTGCGTAGGTTCTACGTATTGGCAATAAGATTCAATTTCTTTCTGGTGATTGGCACCCATTTCGATCACTGCTATTTCCGTGCCCTGCGGGATCGCCAGCAGCGTAAGTGGAATTCCGATATGGTTGTTCAGGTTGCCTTTTGTGGCTTGTGTTTTATAACTGGTAGAAAGCACCGCATAGATCAGCTCTTTCGTAGTGGTCTTCCCATTTGATCCGGTAACGGCGATAAAAGGAATATTAAATTGCTTGCGATGATAATTAGCTAATTGCTGAAGTGTGCTAAGTACATCGTCTACAAGAATGCATTTTTCATTTACCTTGTATCTCTCCTCATCGATCACTACATAGGAAGCGCCCATTTCTAAAGCTTTCTCCGCAAATTCATTGCCGTTATAATTGGCGCCTTTCAAGGCAAAAAACAGGACGCCTTCGCTGATCTGGCGGGTATCGGTAGAGACGCCTTTGCTTGATAAAAATTTCGTGTATAGATCTTTAATTTCCATTTTGTAAATTTATGATTAAATGGGTATTTCAAAAACCGGTCATGAACTTTATTTTATACATCCAATGCACTGCACAACGGAACTTCCGCTACACCAATTCTCTTGCGGATGCTATTAAGTCAAAAAATCTCAAAACAGATTTTCTAGACCTTGATAATTTTTCCGAACCCATGCTCATCGACCAGGCTTTCGAAGCGGTTCGTAGCGCAGACAAGTCCTGCGTATTCTTCTCTATAGAGCCTGCTGCCGATACAAAACCATTTATAAAACTAGCCACTCTGCTGGCGGATCATCCTGAAAAATCATTAATACTGATCAACGGCAGCGACGAAAGAATTTCCAGGTTGTTATTTTCGCAGGAAGGGTTTTCTTACCACAATCTTTCGGAAAAGGAGCAAATACAAAGGCTACAAGAGTTTTTACGTTGATAATAGCTCAACTATTTTTAATACAAAGGCTCAAAAACACAAAGCGCTTTGTGCTTTTCTGTCTTTGTGTTTAATATTTTTTACATTTAAACTTTTATCCAAAAATCCATCATTTTTCGTTATTTTTGCCCCTCTACAATTATTAAAAATAATGAGCGAATACAACTTTAAAGAAATCGAAAGCAAATGGCAAAAAACATGGAAAGATCAACAGACTTTCAAGGCCGACAACAATAGTAGTAAGCCTAAATACTACGCCCTGGATATGTTTCCTTATCCTTCCGGCGCAGGCCTCCATGTAGGACACCCGCTTGGCTATATTGCTTCCGATATCATCGCCCGTTACAAACGCATCAAAGGTTTCAATGTGCTGCACCCAATGGGATTCGATTCTTTCGGATTGCCGGCTGAGCAGTATGCCATGCAAACCGGCCAACACCCTGCCATTACTACCGAACAAAATATTACCCGCTATATCGAACAGCTTGAGCGCGTAGGGTTTTCCTACGACTGGAGCCGTGAGGTCTGGACAAGTAAACCTGATTATTACCACTGGACACAATGGATCTTCATCCAGCTTTTTCATAGCTGGTACAACAAAGAGACCAACAAAGCCGAACACATCGATTCGCTGATCAAAAAATTTGAAGCCTCCGGCAACAGCGCGGTGAAAGCCGCTTGCGACGAAGATACTGCTTCATTCACTGCCGATGACTGGAAAAAAATGTCGGAAAAAGAAAAGTCCGATACTTTGCTGAAATACCGCCTGACCTATCTTGCCGATACGATGGTAAACTGGTGCCCCGCGCTAGGCACAGTGCTGGCCAACGAAGAAGTGGTGAACGGCGTTTCCGAACGCGGCGGTTATCCTGTAGAGCGTAAAAAAATGCAGCAATGGATGATGCGTATCACCGCTTTCGCGGAAAGATTGCTGCAAGGCCTCGACACAATCGACTGGCCTGAACCGATGAAAGACATGCAGCGCTACTGGATCGGAAAATCTTTCGGTGCAGAGTTGAACTTTAAAGTCGTAGACAAAGACATCACACTGACTGTCTTCACCACCCGCGTAGATACGACGTTTGGCGTAACCTATGTATCGATCGCACCGGAACACGAGCTGATCGCCGAATTAACTTCCGCTGCTCAAAAAGCAGCAGTAGAAGCTTACGTAACTCAAGCAAAGAACCGCTCCGAGCGCGACCGCATGAGCGATGTAAAAACCGTATCAGGCGTATTCACCGGAAGTTATGTGATCAATCCTTTCAACGGAGAAAAAATTCCGCTCTGGATTGCCGACTACGTGCTGGCGGGCTACGGTACTGGCGTAGTAATGGCCGTGCCTTCTTCCGACGAGCGTGATTTTAAATTTGCTACTCATTACAAACTTCCGATCATCGCGGTACAAGAAGGCGACCGCACCGATATTACCAAAGAAGATTTTGATCCGAAAGCCGGAACGATGGTCAACTCTGGTTTCCTGAACGGATTGGCAGTACCGGAAGCCATTCAAAAAGCAATCAAGTTTGCTGAAGAAAAAGGAATCGGGAAAGCGCGTATCCAATACAAAATGCGCGATGCCATCTTTGCACGCCAGCGTTATTGGGGAGAGCCGATCCCGGTGTTTTACAAAGATGGAATTCCTCAGACGATGGAAGAAAAAGATCTTCCTTTGGAGCTCCCGCAAATTGACGAATACAAACCTACTGCTACAGGCGAGCCGCCGCTGGGCCGCGCCAAGAATTTTACCTACAAAGGTTATCCGCTTGAACTAAGCACTATGCCAGGCTGGGCCGGATCGAGCTGGTATTTCCTGCGCTACATGGATCCAAAGAACATTACAAGATTTGTAGGAGAAAAAGCGGAGAAATACTGGAACCAGGTAGACCTCTACATCGGCGGCGCCGAGCATGCTACCGGTCACTTGTTCTATTCCCGTTTCTGGAACATGTTCCTCTACGACCTTGGATTGGTGAGCACTGCGGAGCCTTTCAAAAAACTGATCAACCAGGGAATGATTCAGGGAAGATCGAATTTTGTGTACAGAATTAATGGAACGAATAAATTTGTTTCGCTCAAACTAAAAGACCAATACGAAACTACTGCACTCCACGTAGACGTAAACATCGTACACAACGATGAATTGGATACCGAGGCATTCAAAAAATGGCGTCCTGATTTTAAAGACGCAGAATTTATTTTGGAAGAAGGCAAATACATCTGCGGTTCCGAAGTAGAAAAAATGTCGAAGTCTAAATACAATGTCATCAACCCTGATGATATCTGCGACCGCTACGGTGCCGACACGCTGAGGATGTATGAAATGTTCTTAGGCCCATTGGAACAATTCAAACCATGGAGTACACAAGGGATCGATGGGGTATACAAATTCCTGCGCAAGCTTTGGAGATTGTTCTACAACGACCAGGGAAAATTCCTGGTGACTGACAAAGCGCCTACGCCGGAAGAGCTGAAGATCTTACACAAAACGATCAAAAAAGTAGAAGAAGACATCGAGCGCCATTCGTTCAATACTTCTGTGAGTACTTTTATGGTTTGTGTGAACGAGCTTTCTTCGTTGAAATGTTCGAGCAAACAAGTATTAGAAGAATTGTTGATCGTGCTTTCGCCTTACGCGCCGCATATTACGGAAGAATTGTACGCAACCCTGGGTCATAAAGAAAGTATCTCTACTGCCCGCTATCCACAATGGAAGCAGGAGTATATGACCGAAAGCGAATTTGAGTACCCGATTTCCATCAATGGAAAAATGCGCGCCAAGATCAATTTCCCTATGGACATGCCGGCAGCCGATATCGAAAAGCAAGTGCTTGCCAACGAGGTTGTGCAAAAATGGCTGGAAGGAAAAGCGCCGAAGAAGATCATTGTGGTGCCGAATCGAATTGTAAACGTAGTGCTTTAAAATAGATACAAGATACCAGATGCCGGATACCAGATAAAAATTCCGTCAGAGATTAAACTTATCTGGTATCCGGCATCTTATCCTAAGTCTATATCAATTATGAAAACAAAATTACTCATAGCGATTACCTTTTTCACTTTTTTTTCATGCTTCGATGCTTCTGCTCAGAAAGTGGTAGGGAAGATCTCGAAGGAGATCTGCAATTGTCTGGAAAGTTATAAAAATCTCCAGGACCAGGCTGAGATCGATGCTGCGATGGAAAGCTGTATCATGAAGTCTTCTATGAAACATCTTGAAGATATTAAGAAAGAGCTCAACATCGACATGACGCAGGGCGAGGTAGCAGGACGCCAGTTTGGAGAAGTGATCGCTTATGAGCTCATCAAGAAATGTGATATCTTTTTAAAATTTATCATGATGGTGTCTTCTGAAGAAAATTCTCCGGTCGACTCCCTGGCCAGCTACGAAGAATCTGCTGTGCTGAATCCGGATCTTGTTCCTTACGAAAAATTTTCTACCGATACGATGAGCGCTACCTCCGGCGATTGTCTTTCGCTGCGTAATGCAAAGCTGATGTATGCTTCGGAGAATCCTGACAAGATCGATTATTTCATACTTGATGGAAAAACCTGCACCGAATACCATGAAAATGGAAAATACATTTCGCACTACAAGATCAATTGGGAAAATGATTGCCAGTATGTTTCCGTCTTTATAGACAGCTCCAATCCTGAGATCAACAATCTTTTGGTGAAAGGCGATAAGATCTATTATCAAATTCTCGGAGTCTATTCTAATGAGGTCTATATCAATTTAGACTACAAAGGATTTTCCAAAACATTTAAAATGATCTTACAAAAATAGAGCTATGCAATTTGTATTTGATTCACTTGTGAAATTGAGAAGCAGTGCGCTGAAAATCGTTGAAGGGTACAACGAAGAGCAGCTAAACCGCATCCCAGAAGGCTTTGGCAACAACATCCTCTGGAACCTCGGTCATATGGTAGCTTCCCAGCAACGGCTTTGCTATATGGCTGCCGGCTTGAAGCCTATTATCCCCGAAACATTTATTGAATTGTATCGCAACGGAACTTCTCCGCGCAATTGGACAAAGCCCGGCAGTCTGCAGGAGATCAAAGAATATTTTGAACTTACTTCAAGTGCTTTCCCAAAAGATTACGAGAAAAATTTATTTTCCGGATATAAGACTTTTACAACCTCTTCAGGCTACACGCTACAATCGATCGAAGACGCGGTGGTTTACAATTATGCGCATGAGAATCTCCATTATGGAATTATTCTTAGTTTGAGAAAGCTTGTCTGAACCTTGATTTTCGGGATTAGAAGATTTACTTGATTTTGATTAACGGGATTTTAATACTTGTCATTCAGGAGGAACCTTGTGATTAAAAGTTCCTACGATCAACTTTACAATTACTATTTATTGCCAGCACTAAGTATTAGAAAGCCAATAAAACAAATCAAACTCATTTTAAACGATACTGCTAGTTTCGCACAAATTTCCTCCTGAATGACAATTATAAAACCATACTCATCATGAAAAAAAATCTTTTACTTTCTTTCCTTACTTTGCTCTCCTTCTCTATTTCTGCCCAGCAAAAAGAAGGCGATTACAAAGCTAAAAAAGCCAACCAGCCGCTTACCATTGATGGGCAAGGCACAGAGAAGGACTGGCGTAAAGCAGAATGGAAAGAGATCAAACATGCCTGGCTTGGTGTGCATCCTACTAAAGATGATTTTGAAGGGAAATATAAAATGCTTTGGGATGAAAACTTTCTTTACTTCCTGGTAGAAATAAAAGACGATTCTCTCTCCGACCAACACCAGAGCCCTTTTGAACTGTGGTGGGAAGACGATTGCCTGGAGCTGTTTGTAGACGAAAACAATTCCGATGGTATTCATCAATACAACCACAATGCCTTTGCTTACCACATCACGCTTCACCTCGACGTTGTTGATCTCGGCCCTGACAAAAATCCTGTGTTGCTCAACGATCACATGATCGTGAAGTGGACAAAGAGTGGCGCAAAGACGTATGTATGGGAAGTAGCCATGCGCGTGTTCACGGATACATACGATCAGAATTCTAAAGACAATAAACCGTTAAAATTATCCAAAGGAAAAAAACTTGGCTTCGCTGTTTCGTACAACGACAACGATGGAGATTTTAAACGAGAAAACTTTGTAGGCTCTGTTCCTATCGAAGGCGAAGACAAAAACAGAGGCTGGATCGACGCAGGGGTTTTTGGGACATTGGAATTAGTTGAATAAGATCTAAACTGTGATTAGAAAAACTTCTCACTCACAAGGTTCCTTCTGAATGAGAAGTTTTTCCCGAAAATCAAGATTCAGATTTATTCTTTTATGATCAGCTGCGTATAAATTCCATTATTACCGGAGAACCTTGCTACATAGGCGCCTTTCGCAAGACTGGAGCCGACCTCAATAGATTCTATGGTAGCATCAATCGTTTTAGTCATCAATACTTGTCCGAGCACATCCAGCACTGTGAACTCTCCTCCTTCCCGATCCATGAAGCGGATTGTGAAAGATTCGGTACTAGGGTTAGGACTTGCATTGAACGTACTTGCATTTGTAAATCCATTATACACTTTCACGATTTTGCCGAAAGATTGTTGCCCGTTGAAATCCGTCTGCACCAATCGGTAATAATTAATTCCTGCAACAGGATTATAATCGGTAAGTGTATATTCATGTATGCTGGTACTATTGCCAGAGCCCTGTACTTTGCCTATAGTCACAAAATGAATTCCATCAGAGGAGCTTTGTACTTCGAAATAATCGTTGTTCAATTCCATGTCAGTAACCCATGATAAGATATTTTTATTCCCCTTATTAATTCCCGTAAAGCTGACCAATTCAACAGGAAGTGCACAGGTACGGTCTATCCTCACACGATTCGAACATTGATGTGTAACTGTGTAATTGTTGGAAGTAATGTTAAAGCTTCCTACAATCGTATAGTTTGCTGTAGGTCCATTGATCGTAGCTACTCCTGCTTGTGTCACCGGGTATGGTGTGGATACCTGTCTCCATGATCCTGCATTGGAAGTAAAAGATAATAAGTTCAGCGTGTAGCCTGTTCCCTTCACCAAATCTGCTGCCACCGGAATCGTGATTAAACCTCCACAAGTAATGTTGGTAGCGGAATAAGGAGAAGAATATACAATTGCATTCGAAGAATTTCTGATCTCAATAGTAAACGAAACATTGGTTGGCGAAGGGCAAGAAGCCGATGGCCATGGATCAGGATATAATTTGAAAGAATTCAATTTTATATGATCAGCCAAGACATCAAATTTTGTATGGTACTGATAACTTGCTCCGCTCAGATAGGCAGGATCCGGACCAACGCTGGCATTGGTTACTGGTGCTGAAGAAGAAGCACTGCTTGCAATTTCTACCCATACACTGGAAGGACTTGAGCTATTATCCGGATCTGTCCAGGTAACGCTTCCTCCCACTCCGTAAACATTTCCTCCCGAAGCAGCATCGTACCAGACATAATTTGGATAATCCGAACTAGGAGTTCCCGTAGCGGTAAAGGTTACCGATGGGGAAGTACAAGTGATCGTTCCGGAAGGAACATCGGCTGCGATTACCGTAAGCGTCATCGATTTTGAATATACAACGGTAGATACATCCGTTACAGAAACGGAAACAGTATAAGTGTTAGCCGTCAGGAATCGAATCGTTGGCGCAGCGCTTCCGCTGTTGCCTGATGTATAGATCCAATCCGTACCATTCACACCCGGAGTGATCGACCAGGTTTGTCCGGTGGCTGTACCTTCAAAAGTGTAGCTTAATGGAATATCTCCATTGGTACAATAGGTACCGTCACCAGGGAAAACGTTCAGACACTTTCGGTCTACCTTCACACGGTTGGTACAAGAAGTGATGGTAGAAAAATTTTGATAGTCGTACGTAAAGTTTGCCATTCCGAATGTACCTGGCGATTGTGCCGGCAGGTTCATCTGAGCATTACCTCCTCCTGTCCAGTTGCCACCACCCCACACAATCGAGCCACTGTTCTTGAGTGTTACAGTGTAGTTACCTTTTGGCAAAGCAGCATTTACGTTGATCGTATAAGGAGTAGCCGCTACTGCGCCGGTATAATGTTGTGTAAATACAACTGCATTCGAAGAATTTTTAATTTCCACATCAAAACTTCCTCCTGCACTTTGCGGAGTGGCAGTGAATGATTTTAATGTAAGAATATCTGAATTTACGGTGAACGATACAGAATAATTTCCTGTACCACGTCCTCCCCAGGTCTGAATCCCTGTGGGTGGCCCCAGTGTATTGCTACCGGAAGAAGTGATGGTAGTGGTTCCGGAGATTTCCACCCATACTGAAGTCGGGCTCGCTGCTATACTGCCATAATTAAGCGCTACAGGAGAACCTACTCCCAATACATTGCCACCGGCAGCGGCATCGTACCAGGTATAATTCGGATATTCTGAAGTAGGTGTACCGGTAGCTTCGAGCGTGATATTGCTGGTACCGCAATCAATAATTCCAGCCGGAATTTTTGGAGCCGTGACTGTGATGTTCATACTGTCGTAGTAGTGACGGCTGCAATTGTCTACAATGTCCACTTTTACTTTATAAGTACCCGCTGTTGTAAACTGGACCGTAGGGTTAACAGAAGTGGAAGACCCGGAAGTATAAGACCATCCTGTAGCAGGTGTAACGGTCCAGGTTCTCGATACATCGGTGGCGGCGAAGATATAACTCATCGGCACTGAAGCATTCACACAATATCCAGCATCGCCAGGCGAAAGAATCGGAGAGGCTACTACAAGTGATTTGGGGAATGTTGGTAATCCCCGGTAACACCAACCATTGTATGATCCGCAATTAGGGCTACTTACCAAAAGACCATTGGCTGTCCAGCTTCCACCACCATCTGGATTGCTGATCACTCCTAAATAACTTGGTGCAGCATTTCCGGTATTGCGGGCTACATAAATTTTACCATCCGGTGCCATTTGCAATTGACCGGTTTCTCCTGTAGCAGTACCGATCGAAGTCACTGTACTGCTGGCAATCGTATAACGGTATATTCCAGCCGGAGATAAACTGGATGCATATAAATATTGATCGTTGTTGGAAAACTCAATGCCATAGCTTTGTGCTCCTACCGAAAATTGTTTTGCCGTGGCAGTTACTAACCCGGTGGAAGCATCAAATCCAGTAACATCTACTACTCCATTAAAGTAAGTAAAGGCAAGCATATTCTGACAGGTGTTGGATTTAATAGTACCAATGTTCTGGTTGTAATTGGTATTGGTAAAACCTGCTCCCGACAAAGTACTGGTCTGCGCAGTTGCACTCACATTACCATTTTTATCTACTTCCCATGCCCTCACACCTCCTGTAGTTCCGAGATCTCTTCCTATTACCCAATAAGCAGAAGTTGCCGATTTAGTACTTCCAATGATAAACAATCCTTCTCCTACTATTCCGGCACCTACCATTGTAGTACCTGCACTTACGGAAAAAGGACCGGTTGGAGTTGTTCCGGTTACTTTATAATACTTAAATCCTCCTCCTGTAACTCCTGAAGTAAAAATTAACCATTGATTATTAAAATTAGTAATTGGCATAATAATGGCCGACTGAGTAGTAGAAGTATTTCCT
Organism: Cytophagaceae bacterium; assembly: GCA_035535995.1. Classification (GTDB taxonomy): domain Bacteria; phylum Bacteroidota; class Bacteroidia; order Cytophagales; family Cytophagaceae; genus JANYCO01. The sequence continues at coordinate 196,449 of DATLOZ010000020.1, read as the reverse complement.
CCCAAACCTGTACCACCCGGAACAACAGAATTATTAGAAGCATCCCAAACCGTACTTCCGTCTGTATAAAATAAAGGAACTCCCGCCGAAGTACTAATAGAAGAACTTCCTTCTTCTGTATTGATCGGATTACAATTAGATACTACAGGAGAACCCGACGAAAAGTCGATTCGAATACCTGTATTAGGATTTAGATTGGGAGAACCAAAATACCAGTTGGCAGTCTCCTGGCCTATGGAGGATTGAGAGAAAAGGAATAAAAAAGATACTGCAAGAGCAATCTTTTTTACAATGGTGGTAATTCTGTCGTTCATAATAGCACTGTTTGATTCGTTATTATCCCTACTTCACTTAAATTCTATTCGCTTCTTACAATTAAAGATATACAGGGGATGCTTGTAACCTGTTTGGCTCAAAAAATCCCGTATTTAGGTCTTTAATCATACTAAAAAGAATCAAAAAATATCTCTTGAATCACATGTACCATGCTGGGAATGAACTGCTTGTTATTTTTGTCGTAACACTTGAATTACTTTTTCAAAAAACAAGCCCGGACGAGCGTCCGTGAGATTGGTAATTTCCTTCTGCGGCTTAAAGGATTTTACCTATATTTTTCTTAAACGGTGTAAAATAGACACTAGTTGTGATAAATAGTTAAAAATTTAAGCTAACTGGCTCCTAAAAAAGGCGTATTATCCAATAAAAACATCAAATACAGACTAAAAGCACCAAAAAATGGGTATGTAAAAATTCCATTCTCAGGAATACAGACCTAATGAATTTAAACGGTCAGAATTGCTTTAAAAAATAACGCTCTCCGTTTTTGTTAAAAACGGAGAGCGCTAATATTCTCTAAATCAGTACGTATTTATACGGATGGCTTTACATTAGAAAAGATTACCCGTTTGACAATTCCTTGGCTCTTTTTTCGGCAGCATTGAGCGCTTCTATAATATTTTTGCCTACGCCTTTTTCCTCAAATTTGTTCAATGCCGCTTCCGTAGTGCCTCCTTTGGAAGCTACCATCTTGATCATTTCATCCAAACTCTGTTTTGAGTTGTTCATGATCTGGAAAGCGCCCAGCATGGTTTGTTTTACAAGCATTGCTGCTACTGGTTCTTCCACTCCCATTTGCTTGCCTGCCTCGATCATATGTTTAACGATATAATAAAAATAGGCAGGACCGCTACCGCTCAAAGCAGTTACAGCATCAATCAGCGCTTCGTCTTTCATGAAAATGGATTTGCCGGTAGTTTCCAACAAGGTATCTACTATGCTGATGTCTTCAAAGCTCACGTCTGGGGCGGCCGTGAAGGCACTGATACCAAAGCCCAATTGTGCAGGGGTGTTAGGCATTGCACGTACTACCTTTTTGTGCCCAAGCAATTGTTGAATATTTTTGATCGTAATTCCAGCCATGATCGAGATCACCAGCTGATCGTCGTGCATATGTTCTTTCAGCTTTGAAGCCATTACTTTAAAATCCTGCGGCTTCACGGCACTGATGATGATGTTGTACTTCAGTAATTCATCGTCGATATCGTTGCTCAGTAAGGCAATTCCTTCTTTCTTCAGCTCGTCTCTCTTTTCATCGTGCTTCTCAATAATGAGCAGCTCGTCCTGCTTTACAATATTGCTTCGTACAAATGCGCGTGCATAGGTAATTCCCATATTTCCACCGCCGATGATTGCTATTTTCATATACTATAGTTATTAATTATTACAAGATAAAGTTATGAATGTTGAGTTATGAGTTATGAATTGCCCTTGTTGTTTTATTACTAATTCATAATTCAACATTCATAACTCATAATTTCTTAAGCGCTTTATAATTCGCCTCCACTATTTTCTCCGCCAATTCATCTGTAATAGCAGAGGAAATAAACAAGCTCTCAAACTGCGATGGCGCCAGGTATACTCCTTCCTCCAGCATATTGCGGAAATAATCGCCGAACAATTTCAGATCTGATCTTTTTGCTGTTTCGAAATCAGTGACCGGACCTTCGTTGAAGAACAAGGTAAACATCGAACCAATCCTGTTTACTGTCGTTTTGATACCGAGCTTATCTGCATTGGCTTTCCAGCCGTTAGCAATTTTCTCAGTAGTTTTTTCTAATTGAGCATATACTTCCGGATGTTCGCTAATGAGATTAAGCATCGCCAGTCCAGCCGCCATGGCGATTGGGTTTCCGGAAAGTGTACCGGCCTGATATACGGGCCCCGCAGGAGAAACCATGTCCATAATTTCTTTTTTTCCTCCATAAGCGCCCACAGGCATTCCTCCGCCAATGATCTTACCCAACGTAGTGAGATCAGGTTTGATGTTGAAGCGTTCCTGCGCACCGCCTTTCGACAAACGGAATCCGGTCATCACTTCGTCGAAGATGAGTACAATATCTTCTTTGTCGCACAGCGCTCTCAATCCTTCCAGGAAGCCCTGCTCTGGCAGCACACAGCCCATATTGCCTACTACCGGTTCAAGGATAAGCGCAGCGATATTGCCTTTGTTGGCATCTACCAATTGTTGTACCGCTTTCAAATCGTTGAAAGGAGCTGTGAGTGTATCGTTTGCCACTCCCTGTGTTACGCCTGGACTGTCGGGTGTACCAAGGGTAATGGCGCCGCTTCCAGCCGCGATCAGGAATGAATCTCCATGGCCATGGTAGCAACCTTCAAATTTTATGATCTTAGATTTTCCGGTATATCCTCTCGCTACACGGATCGCCGCCATGGTTGCTTCTGTACCGGAGTTTACCATTCTTACTTTTTCAATAGAAGGTACCATCGAAACAATTTTTTCAGCCATCGCTACTTCGCGTGCGGTAGGTGCACCGAAGGAAAAAGAATTTTGCAATACATCGCGTACTGCTTTTTCAATTTCTTCTTTAGCATGTCCAAACAACATCGGCCCCCATGAATTGATCAGCTCTATATAAGAGTTGCCGTCTTCGTCGTGCAAATAGGCGCCTTTCGCAGATTTAATAAAAATTGGATTCCCTCCTACCGCACGAAATGCTCTCACCGGCGAGTTCACACCGCCAGGTATTACGGTCTTCGCTTTTTCAAATAGGGCGCTGCTTGTTTTTCTTTCCATGGTGTTTTAATATTTATCAATAAGCTACCGTTGTATTCTTTCTCCCTACTCGCGCTCACACTCCATACTGTCCAGCTACAGGTCAGTATGGAGTGTGAGCGCGAGTAGAGAGGTTTTATTGTCCATTCACCAATATCAAATACTTATCTTTAAACCTGGTAATAGGAACGTATTTATTGGAGTATGAATAGCGGTAATCAAATCCCTGAAAAATGATTCCTCTTGTGAAGCCAATTGCATCCAGGTTATTTTTAAAATAGGTGCCATACTCTCCCAGCGCTTGTCCGAAAAACATCATCAGCTCAAAGCCTTGCATCGAATAGATACTTGGATAGATATGTGTTCTGGCAAGCCAGGTGGTTTTAAAAATGCGATAGGCAGGATTGTTATAATCGTAATAATCGGCGTGAATAAAAAACACATTTCTCTTTTCAAACTGCTCAAACGAAATAAGATTGAAGCTCAACCAATCCGAACGTGTGATCAGTGGAGTGGTCTGGCGGCTGATCTCCATCAGGCTCATGATGTTGGCGGCCACTACTTCGTCGGAAGTGGAGGCAAATACGTGATTGCTTCTGCCGAGTTTGAGGGTGTCGCCCAGGATCGTGCGCAGCAGGCCTACGCGGTCGCGCGTTATTTTTTCGAAGTGAATTACTTCCAGTGCATTGGCGATACAAGAATCTTTATGGTGGGAAGCCAACAAAGAATCTTTCAATTCGCTTCCGTAAAATATGATCACTTTCTTTTTGCCTTCCTGAAATTCTTTTTCTTTATAGCGCGGAATATGCTTCGGTGGAGTATAGTTGAATACATAGGCAGAATCCTGTTTAAAATATTCGGCTGCATACCTGGAAGCCGCTCCAGCCTGAAGCTCTAGCGTAGGCTGGAATAAAAAGGAAAATTCATTATTCTCTATGATTTTAGAATTTGCGGAAAAGGGACTGATGTTGACAATATTATTTTTTTTACAAAACTCCGTCACCACCGGGATCTGTACGGGAAACACCGGACCAATGATCATATCCATTGATTTCATTTCCGGTAGGCTCACAATAGAATTGATGATGGAAAGATCTTTTTCTGTATCGTAAGTATAAATTGTTACTTTCACTCCCTTGGCCTTGAGGCTGTCGACAGCGATGCGAATGCCTTCATAAAAATCCAGCACATATTGGTTACTTCTCTTGCTGATCTTCGCGTCGATCTCGTTGAGCTGGAAAGGAAATAGTACTGCTACATTGTAACTTGATTTCTGCACAGATTGTCTTTTCTGAAAAAGATTTCCTGCATCCAGTTTGTATTCCTGCACAAGGAAAAACAACAGCATTCTATTTTTCTCATCCAAAGGCATCAGCGATAATCTCTTCGCCAACACTTGTGCCATCGTAGCATCGGCGGGATAATCTTTTTGCAAAGCTTTCAGCGTATCGATCGGATTTACATTTTGAAGATAATTGGCCTTCATGCCTTCTGATTCTTTTTTCAGACTCATCATTTTGCTGAGAAACTGGATGGCCAATCTTGGTTTGTTTTGTTCAAAATAAGTATTGGCAAGAAGGTAATACACTTCATCTTTTTGATCCCAATCGGGATAGCGCTGCAGAGTCTGCAGGCACATAGATTTGGCAGATTCTGTGTCTCCGCTTTTCAGGGATGATAAAGCGTATAAATAAGAAGCAGGTTTGGTAAAAGCATTGTCGGCGCCTTCAGCAGTGAGTGGCAAAAAAACCTGTGCAGCTGCCTGATAACGTCCTTCATTGAAAAGATCTTTCCCGTAAAAATATTTCTTCTGATTTTCTTCCGGAGTTTGAGCATCCAGCAAATTTATTCCGACGATCAAAAGACACCAGAAAAATAAAAAAGCCTTGATTATATTCATAATATGCTAATAAGTAGCTGCAAATATAGCAAAGTTTTGGAGTTACTCTGAGAATAGATGCCGGATTCCGGATTAGTTATGAATGTTGAATTATGAATTATGAGTTAAATTTATTGGGGTTTAATCATTCATAACTCATAATTCATAACTCATAATTTATTTGTTTATAAAAAATTTCCAGCCAATCATTTGTTTTCTACATTTAACAATCTATATTTACAGAAAATAATTACTAGTTAATAATTATTATTATTTAAAAAATGCAGGAGAAACCTCTTACATATAATCAAGTCAAAGAACGCTTGGCACAGTATGAGCTGAAAGCTACGCAGCAGCGGATCGTCATCTACGATGCATTGATGCAGCTGCACAACCATCCTACGGCAGAAATGATCTATGATTATGTAAAAGCGGCAAACCCCAGCATTTCACTAGCTACCGTGTATAAGACACTAGATACTTTTGTTTCTTCCGGGCTAGCGGCCAAAGTGATGTCGGCCAATGGCAGCGCGCGCTACGATGGGTATATGGATCATCATAGCCATCTCTACTGTATCAATACCGAAGAGATCGTAGATTTTGAAGACGAACAATTGAGCAAGCTGATCCAGAATTATTTTAAAAATAAAAAGATCAAAAATTTTAAGATCAACGATATCCGTCTTCAGATAAACGGAGAAAAACTGAACATTAAAGAGAACATCGTAATAAATTAATTTTAACACTATAACTAAATTTTAAGAACTATGGCATTAATTGGAAAAAAAGCTCCTTCTTTTGTAGCGCCTGCAGTATTGAACGGCAAAGAGGTCGTAGAAAACTTTTCACTTGATCAATACATCGGAAAAAAATACGTGGTATTTTTCTTCTACCCGAAAGATTTCACCTTCGTATGTCCCACAGAACTTCTGGCTTTCCAGGACCTGTTGAGCGAATTCGAATCAAGAAACGCAGTAGTAGTAGGTTGCTCTACCGACACTGAAAATTCTCACCTTGCCTGGATAAATACACCTAAAAACAAAGGTGGCATCGAAGGCGTTACCTATCCGCTGGTAGCTGACGTAGCAAAAACAATCGCTGCAAACTTCGGTGTATTGGGTGGTGACTATGATATCAACGAAAATGGCGAAATGGTATTCAACGGCGCGCCGATCGCTTACAGAGGAACCTTCCTGATCGATAAAGAAGGGATCGTAAGACACTTAGTGATCAATGATTTCCCACTAGGTAGAAACATCGAAGATGCATTGAGAATGGTAGACGCTGTTCAACACAACGAAGAGTTTGGCGAAGTTTGTCCTGCCAACTGGAACAAAGGTAAAAAAGCAATGAAAGCTACCGTAGAAAGTACTTCCGAGTATTTGGCTACCGTTTAATCATACATTTGCAACTATTGAAATCCGGACCACAAAGTGGCCCGGATTTTTTTTTACCGTAATGGTGGGATACCGGATGCCAGATATTTTTATCCGGCATCTGATATCCGGTATCTGGTATCCTTCTATAAGACAAATTACTGATAATCAAATAAATGAAAGGCCTTAATTTATTTTCCCCCATATGTACCGAATATCCTTCCCACAGGTTAAATTTGTATCTTAATTCATTAATCTTTGTACACTTCCTTACAAAAAATTATTGCTGATGCCGGAGGAATTATTCCGGAAATTTTTCTTGTTGTCCTTCTCCTGGCGCTACTACTAATCGACCTGCTTGACAGAGATCAAAACCCTTTCGTTTTACCGATTACTACCATCCTGGGATTGACCGTGTCGATCATTTTGGTTTGGACCTGCAATATTATGGGCGCTTCTAAGAACGGGCAAGATCTCCTCCTTTACAGCGGTTTTCTAAAACTGGATTCTTACACCAGCTTTGTAAAAATGCTGACCTCGGCCTGCGGGATCTTGGCTACAGTGTTTAGTCTTTTTTCGCATGATTACGACAGAAAAAATAAAAATGAATTTTACTACCTGTTGGTGACGATCATATTAGGCTTGTATCTATTATTGATGGCCAACAATTGGCTGATGCTTTTCATTAGCCTGGAAGTAGTATCGATCGGTTCGTATATTTTAACGGTTTTCAATTTCGATAAAAAAGGAACCGAATCTGCTATCAAGTATATTCTCTTCGGAGCGCTTTGCAGCGGGCTTATGCTGTTTGGAATTTCGCTGCTCTACGGTTTGTCAGGGCATCTTAATTTCCTAACTAGTTTTCCTTCCTTATCCAACGAAGGAATGTTGCTGTTTTTGCTGGCTTTCTTTCTTGCGCTCGCAGGATTGTTCTTTAAGATCTCCTCTTTCCCTTTCCACATCTGGGCTCCTGATGTATACCAAGGTGCACCTTCTCCTGTGGTCGCTTTCTTTTCAGTAGCTCCTAAGGCAGCGGGACTGATCGTATTATATAAAATCTTTCTTCCTTTGCTGGCTATTCCCGGTGAAGTCCCGGTAATTCTTACATACCTGATATCAATCCTTTCAATTGTTACGATGACGATTGGTAATTTTTCTGCACTTGTTCAAAACAACTTGCGCAGGATGCTCGCCTACTCTTCCATCGGTCATGCCGGCTTTCTGCTCATGGCCTTGCTGGCCGCGAAGGACCTGGGGTTGACAGCGATTTTATTTTATCTTACGACCTATGTTTTTATGAACTTTACAGCCTTTGTGCTGGTTGATGTAAGCGGAGACAAAACCGGTTCTTATGATGTGAATAACTTTAAAGGACTGGGCTTAAAAATGCCATTTCTGGGAGTTATATTTGTTTTAACTATGATCTCGCTTACAGGATTGCCACCCACCGCAGGATTTTATGCAAAGCTGTTCGTATTTTCAGCTCTCTGGGAAACATATCAGGCTACAGGTAATTCTTTTTTCATAGTACTTCTTCTCTTCGGCCTTTTCAATACTGTAATTTCTCTTTTCTACTATTTGCGGATCCCTTACTTTATGTATTTCAAAAAAGAGGAATCCGGTTCAATACTTACATCCGAGCCTATTTTGGTCTATACCTTCATAGCGCTGATTTCGTTACCTTTAATAATATTATTCTTTAACCCAAACTGGGCATTAAACGTAATAGGCAACATCAAACTGTAAAGCTGATCTGATATGAGCGATGCGATAAAACATGAATGCGGTATAGTTCTGATAAGGTTACGAAAACCTTATTCATACTATGTTGAAAAATACGGCCCGATGTATGGCGTACAAAAGCTTTACATGATGATGGAAAAACAAAGCAACCGCGGCCAGGACGGAGCCGGGGTAGCCACCATCAAGATCGATGTAAGGGAGGGCAGAAGATATATTAGTCGCTACCGTTCTGTAGACCCTCAGCCAATTGCAGATATTTTTGCCAAGATCAATAAGAAATTCAGGAAAGCCCTTCGTGATAACAAAGAGAAGGCCACCGACGCCCGCTGGCTGCTCGACAACGTAGCCTTCACCGGCGAAGTACTGATCGGCCATCTTCGCTATGGTACACATGGCAACAACGAAATAGAAAACTGCCATCCCTTCCTGCGTCAAAATAACTGGAGAAGCCGTAACCTGGCGCTCGCCGGAAATTTCAATATGACCAACGTGGATGAACTTTTCCGCAAACTGGTTGATATCGGCCAGCACCCGAAAGAGAAAACCGACACGGTAACTGTAATGGAAAAGATGGGACACTTCCTTGACGAAGAGAACCAGGATATTTTTGATAAATACAAAGACCAATATACCAACCGCGAAATTTCCGACATCATCGAAAGCGAGCTTGATCTGCAACGCGTATTGATGCGTGCCGCTAAGGATTTTGACGGTGGATATACTATGGCTGGCATTACCGGATACGGCGCTTCTTTCGTAGCCCGCGACCCTGCCGGGATCAGACCTGCTTACTATTATGCCAACGATGAAGTGGTGGTCGTAGCTTCTGAAAAACCAGCTATCAAGATCGCTTTCAATGTAGAATACGATCAGATCAAAGAAGTAGAACCAGGACATGCCTTGATCATCGAAAAGAACGGTGACTATGCGCAGAAGCAATTCATTGAACAAGTAGAAAAAAAATCATGCTCTTTCGAGCGTATCTATTTCTCCCGCGCTTCCGATCCGGATATTTATTCAGAAAGAAAAAAATTAGGTCATTGCCTTTATCCTCAGATCCTGGAATCGATCGGGTATGATCTTGAAAATACTGTTTTCTCTTATGTGCCAAACACTGCAGAGACTGCCTTCCTGGGCATGATGTCCGGGCTTGAGGAATATATGGCGCGCTACCGCAAAAAAGCTGTGACTGACGGCGCACTCAAGGGAGAAGATCTTTTTAAAGCATTGTCTTTCCGCCCTAGAGTGGAAAAGATGGTGATCAAAGATGCCAAACTTCGCTCATTCATCACTTCCGATGATCAGCGCGATAATTTTGTTACCAACCTTTACGATACCACTTACGAGGTGATCAACAAAGGCGTAGATAACATCGTTATCATCGACGACTCCATTGTGAGAGGTACTACACTGGAAAAAAGCATCATCCGAATGCTCGACAAACTTGGTCCGAAAAAGATCGTGATAGTGTCTTCTGCTCCACAGATCCGCTATCCTGACTGCTATGGCATTGATATGTCGAAGGTCAAGGAATTTGTAGCTTTCCGTGCGATGTTGGAATTGTTGAAAGAAACAAAACAAGAGAACCTGCTCGATTCGGTTTACGAAAAATGTAAAACTTCGATCAATAACCTGAGCGGAAACATGATCAACCATGTGAAAGAACTTTACGAGCCATTTACCTACGATCAGATCTCCAACAAGATCGCTGAGATTGTAACACCAAAAGATTGCAAAGCAGAAATCCAGATCGTTTATCAAACAGTAGACAACCTTCACAAATCCTGTCCAAACCATCTTGGCGACTGGTACTTCACCGGCGACTATCCTACTCCGGGCGGTAACCGTGTGGTGAACAAAGCCTTCATGTATTTTATGGAAGGAAAAGTGGTAAGAGCTTACTAAGATTTTTTATAAGAATATAAATCACTAAAAAATAAACCCTGGCTTATGGCTGGGGTTTTTATTTTTTGTTATCTACGTCATTGCGAGGAATGACGCCGTAGGCGGAATGACGAAGCAATCCGTTGACCTCGCAGCCGAGCCCGTCTGTATGTACTGCTGGTTTCAAATTAACAGGGCTGCGTAGCAAACGGATTGCTTCCTCGCTCCCGACTATCGTCGGAAACTCCTCGCAATGACAGAAAAAATTATTATTCATAACTCGTCATATAATTCGAAGCGCTATTCGGCACCGTGATCGTGATCTCTGTAAATTTTCGATACTCTGATTTTACTACAATCGTACCTTTGAGCTTGTTGAGCGTTTCTTTTACGATGTATAATCCAAGCCCCGAGCCATTGTTGGTTTCGGTGCCGCGGTAAAACATGTTAAATACTTTTCCCAAATGCTCGTCAGAAATTCCTGCACCATTGTCATACACCACGATCTCTACTGCTTCTTCGGAGATCTTTACTTTTATAGTGATCGTAGGTTCATCCTTAGAAAAATCTGCGTAACGAATGCTGTTGGATATAAGATTATTCAGGATCATATTGAGACGAACCGGATCAGAAACAAAAAAGCTTTTGCCCTCGATCTCCGTAACCTTTTTCACTTTTGCGCAATTGTCGATATAATACAGCTGATCATAGATCTGCCCGATCATCTCTTTAAAATCGATCGGCACTTCCTGTAGCGCCATTCTTGCATTGCGGGAGATATTGAGAATATCGACAATATAACCATCCAGCTTGCGGATCGACTTGGCCTGCAGCTCAAGGAAATTATTCAACATGATCGGATCTGTTTCTCTTTTGCTGATATCGATCAACCCCAACAGCGATGTGAGTGGCGCGCGCATGTCGTGCGAAGCCTTGTAAACAAAGCTATCCAGCTCGTTGTTGATCTTTTTTAAATTCTCGTTGCGCAGCAACAACGTATGATTCAATCGCGCCAGTTTTTTTTCCGAATCTGCATTTACCTTGATAAGATAGACCATGTACAAGCAAACCATGCTCACCCCTACTATAAAGCTAAGCAGGAAATTCAGGTAACTGAATTCAGACAACTGGTATTCGTAGAGATTAAATGAATAGTCTGTATACTCCAGGAAAAAGATACAGGCGAGCGCCACAACAAAACAAACCAGGATATAATTTTTTTCTTTGGATGAGAAAAACAAGAAGATCCCTGCCAGGATAGGAAACCAAAGAAATTCATTGCCTGCGTGCCTTCCTTCTCTGGAGGAGTTTAGTGTAATAGTAAGACAGCTATACAGGATCACCGATATTTTTCCTGCCTGGAATTTTCCTTTATAGATCAATCCGATCGCAAGCACAAAGACCAGCATTGCACTTATGTCTTGTGCCATGCTAAGATATTGTTGGCGCAGTAGATCAACTAAAGTAAAAAGAAAGCAGGCTATTATACCAAGCAGTGTCACCTGTATCGTCAGTAAGATCCTTTTGTATTCATTCCGTACTTCGCGGTTGAGCGGGATGTATCTTCTTAATCGGATGATTAATTGCCGGAACTGATTTTTCATACTTATAAATACCCAGGGGTGGGTACAAGGTAAACTATCACTTTTTCAGACTGGTAAGATATTCCAATTCCCGTTCTAAGTCAAGTCTGAATTTAGTCGAAATACTGCTGTTCCAGTGTAGGCGTTGTTCCATATAAGCAAATACCTCATCTTTTTCCTTTAATACGGTTTGAATATCAAAATACGCTGCTGAAGTGCGGCGCACAAAAAAATCGAGCGGGGAAACAGTCATTTCGTGCCGGATCGAATACTCCAATTCCGCCACACGTGCGGGCGACAGGCCATGACCGGCAATAATCCTGGAATTGGTAATAGCAAACACCAGGTCACAATTAGATCCATACCGATGCACGATCTTCCGGACCTCTTCCTCGCTCCAGCCGGGAAGTTTGACCTCTTTTACTTTCTGTTCCACATATTGATCAAAATGTTCGCTTCCTCCTACCTTGCCTCCGGAAATTGGCGTTTTGTCGGTAACACAAGGAGAAAAAGAAAGTTGGTACTGCTGCTGTAGCCTTTGTGATACAAGGTCTACAATGCGCTCCGCCATTTTGCGGTAACCAGTAAGTTTTCCGCCTGCAATTGAGATCAGGCCCGAAGGATATACAAAAGTTTCATCCTTACGGGAAATTTCTCCGGGCTTCTTTCCTTCCTGTTTGATCAGTGGCCTTAAGCCAGCCCAGCCTGATTCTACGTCTTCAGGATTTAAACGAATATCATGGAACATCGCATTGACCGCGCCCAGCAAGTAATTGCGATCTTCTTTCGTGATCTGAGGGCGACTGATTTCCTGTTTGTATTCTGTTTCTGTAGTACCGATATAAACCTTCCCTTCGCGGGGGATCGCAAAGACCATACGGCCTGCGCCAGCATCGAAATACATCGCTTGTCCGATCGGCAGTTTGGAAGCGTCTACTACGATGTGTACACCTTTGGAAAGAAGTAGTTTATTTTGCCTTGACGTATTATCAAATGCATCTGTTTCGTCTACCCAAGGGCCGGTGGCATTAACCACTGCTTTGGCTTTTACTTCATAAGTATTTCCTGTAAGAAGATCGGTCACCTGCACACCGGAAATTTTATCGCCGTTGTAAAGAAATCCTGTGACCTTGCAATAGTTCAGCGCGTTTGCCTTTCTATCGATCGCTTCCTTGATCACTTCCATCGCAAGGCGTGAATCGTCGGTTCGATATTCATAGTAGTAAACGCCGGATCTTAAAATATCGTCTCGCAGAAAGGGTTCCAGCGCTTGCACGCTGATCTTGTTGAGTATTCTTCTTTTTTCTTTATCCTTTACACCTGCCAGCTTATCGTAGAGCCACATGCCAAACAGCGCACCAATCGGGCCGATGCTGCCTTTCTTGATGATAGGCAAAAGCATAGGTTCGGATTTAGTCACGTGCGGTCCGTTTTCAAATACGATTGCACGCTCGCGGCCTACTTCTTTTACAAGGGAAAATTCAAATTGCTTCAGATAGCGTAGTCCGCCATGGACGAGCTTAGTAGAACGACTAGACGTGCCTTCGGCAAAATCCTGCATTTCGAAAAGCGCTGCTTTCATGCCACGTGTTGTAGCGTCGAGCAATATACCGGCGCCTGTAATTCCTCCTCCCACTACTACTAAATCCTGAACGTCCTTGGAAAGATCTAGTAAGTAATCTTGCCTATACTGATAACTAAATTCTCTGGTCATAAATACTATTCTTCAGACAAACTAACTAAAAAATGTTGAAAAGCAATTGCGGTTCTTCCTGAATATTTAAAGTTATTTTAGTATTATTATGGGTATTTTACAAGCCAAAAATCGAAATACCTTCCACTGGAGTTCATATCGGAACTGCGTGAATTGGATACAAGATACCAGATGCCGGATACCTGATAGTTAAAAATCATTTCAACTATCAGGATAAGAATTTACGATGTATCCATCTGGCATCCGGCATCTATATCCAAAATGAGCATTAACAATTAAGAGAAAATCTATAAATCGAAATAATAAATTTTAGTATGTCCAATATCGAGAAAGACAGAGTAGCGTTAACAAGAAGTAACAGAGGTTGGAAAAAATGGGGACCTTATTTATCCGAAAGACAATGGGGAACAGTGCGGGAAGATTATAGTCCCGAAGGCTCGGCCTGGGAGTATTTTGACTTCACTCAATCGCGCAGCCGTGCCTACCGCTGGGGAGAAGATGGGATCTCCGGAATTTGCGACTACAAACAATTTATTTGTTTTTCCATGGCGATGTGGAATGAGAAAGATCCTTTTCTCAAAGAAAGACTTTTCGGACTTACCGGAAACCAGGGAAATCATGGCGAAGATGTGAAAGAGTATTACTACTATCTCGACAGTACGCCTACACATTCCTACATGAAGTTTCTTTACAAATATCCGCAAAACCGCTATCCGTACGAAGACCTCGTAGTGGAAAACCGCGTACGCGGAAGACAAAAACCCGAATACGAATTGGTAGATACAGGCATCTTCGACGAAAACAAATATTTTGATGTTTTCACCGAATACGCCAAAGCCGATATGGAAGACATCTGCATCCGTATCACTATACACAACCGCGGCACTGAGCCGGCTCCTATCCATCTTTTACCCACCATCTGGTTTAGAAATTTCTGGTCGTTCTTGCCCGGTGATTATAAGCCTACTATTACCGCAGGCGCTAATAAAATGCTGCACGTAGAGCACAAAGACTGGGGCCTCTATCATTTGCACTACGAAGGAAATCCTGAGCTTCTTTTCTGCGACAATGAAACCAACCATGTCTCTGTCTATGGCCACGAGCCTACGCCAGGATACTGGAAGGATGGTATTAATGATTACGTTGTAAACGACGATAAAAAATCGATCAACCCAGAACTCACAGGTACCAAGGCTTCCCTGCGTTATGCGTATGTAGTGGAACCGGGAAAATCCAAAGAGATCCGTTTGCGTCTTTCGGAAACTCCTTTGAAAAATGCGTTCGATGATTTTGATTATATATTCCGTGCAAGGATCAAAGAAGCAGATACTTTTTACAACGAAGTAGCCGGAAAGCTTGACGATACTGACCTTAAGAATATCCAGCGCCAGGCATTTGCCGGCATGCTGATGACCAAACAATTTTACTACTACGATGTTTCCATCTGGCTCAAGGGCGATAACGATTCCAGTCCTGCGGAAAGCCGTAAGTATGGCCGTAATAAAGACTGGAAACATCTCAACAACATGGAGATTATTTCCATGCCGGATAAATGGGAATACCCCTGGTATGCCGCATGGGACCTGGCTTTCCACTGTATCCCGATCGCGGTGATCGATCCGGATTTTGCAAAAAGACAATTGATCCTGCTGCTCCGCGAATGGTATATGCACCCGAACGGACAGATCCCTGCATACGAGTGGAGCTTCAGCGACGTAAACCCTCCCGTGCACGCCTGGGCCGCCTGGCGCGTGTATGAGATCGAGCGAGACCAGTTTGGAAAAGGTGATCTCAATTTCCTCGAAAGAGTATTTCATAAACTCATGCTAAACTTTACCTGGTGGGTAAACCGCAAAGACAGCCAGGGACACAACATCTTTGAAGGCGGCTTCCTTGGGCTTGATAACATCGGAGTATTCGACCGCAGCGCGCCATTGCCAATGGGTGGAAGTATTGAACAAGCCGACGGTACGAGCTGGATGGCTATGTACTCGCTCGATATGATGCGGATTGCGCTGGAGCTGGCGCAGAAAAATTCTGCTTATGAAGATACCGCTTCCAAGTTTTTCGAACACTTCATGCACATCGCCGGAGCGATCGCCAACCTGAGCGGCGGTGGACTTAACCTCTGGAACGAAGAAGATGAATTCTTCTACGATGTACTCAACACACACGATGGCAATTACACACCTCTGAAAGTACGCTCGATGGTAGGCTTAATTCCATTGTTTGCCGTTGAAACCCTGCAACCGCATATCATCGATAAATTTCCACACTTCAAACGCAGATTGGAATGGTTCCTAAGCTACCGCCCGGAACTGGCTTCACTTGTATCTACGCGCGAAGTACCGCACCTAGGGATCAAGCGTAGACTGTCTTTGGTACGCGAGAGCCGCCTTCGCTCGATCTTAAAAAGAATGTTGGATGAAACAGAGTTCCTTTCCGAATTTGGAATTCGCGCTTTGTCGAAATACCACAAAGAAAATCCTTATACCTTCTCCTGGGAAGCGAACAAATACACTGTAGAATATATGCCAGGCGAATCCAACACAGGTATGTTCGGTGGAAATTCCAACTGGCGCGGGCCGGTATGGTTCCCCGTGAATTATATGATCATCGAGTCTCTAAAAAAATTCGACAATTATTACCAGGAAGAATTCAGCATTGAATATCCAACCGGATCAGGCAAGAAGATGAATCTCTCACAAATAGTAGATGAACTAAGCAAACGCCTGATCAAGATCTTTGCGCTGGATAAAAACAAACGACGCGCAGTGTACGGCGATTGCGAAAAATTCCAGACCGATCCGCATTTCAGGGATTATATTTTATTCTACGAATATTTCCACGGCGACGACGGTATCGGCATCGGTGCCTCCCACCAAACAGGCTGGACGGGCATTGTAGCGGATCTGATCAATTCGCAGTATAATCGTTAATAGCATTTAAGGGAGCGTGACAAAATTACGCTCCCTTATTTTTTTACTGTTCCATGATTAAAATTGTGGACTAAAAATTAAACTCTCTACCAGTATGCTGACTATTCTACAAAAAACGACTTACGAAATTTTAGAATTATATAAATCGAAAGATAAAGGTTACTTAAACTTTAGTTTTCTATTTATTTTTTTCTCAAGCATTCCTGCTTTTCTATTCAGCATGATCGTGCTATACTTCGCCGATCATTTTTTTCTACTAGCAGAGATTGGACCTTCTTATAATTTTTATGATTTTCTTTTTTCTTCCACGATATGGTTTAAAGTAAGAAAGTGTACTTCTTATTTCACCCTTTTCAATATTGGATTGTACGCACTGTATCTCAAACATTTTCTTTCAAAACCAGAGGAGAAAATTTCTCTGCAAAACTTCTTCCGTTTCATCCAACCAGAGCATTGGAAAAAATATTTTGTAATACTCTTCTTATTGATACTTTATTATAGCTTCACATTTGTTGATGTAATCGATACCGATTCAGGAATAGCAGGTGTTATCGAAGAGTACACACAACCGGGCTGGTATGAATTTTACAACTGGGTCAATAGGCTTTTCCGTTTGCTTGGCATGTGGCTACCTTTTATAGCAGCCTCTTTCCTGGTTTTCTGGGATGAACATTCCGCCATGAATAAAGGCGATCGCAAAATATTTTTCCAATACCTCTGGAGTACGATAGTGCTCACTTATTTCCTGTATATCATTTCTGACAATCTGAGCTATCTAGTCGATGACTTTGTTATAAATGTAGCGATCATTCCTTTTCAACTTAACGGAGCGAAAACTATTGTTTCCTGGCTTATTGCTTCGTTAACGCTTTCTTATTTTTATATCGGCTTTGCAGCAGCAATTTTATTTTCCGTATTACAAATGAAAAATGACACTCTCGTTAATGAAGAAGAATAGAGTATGAATATCGTTCAACCAAGATTTGAAACCTTTCCGGAAACCACGCTCACAGGCATACGCATGGCTATGTCGCTCGTGGAAAATAAGACAGGAATACTTTGGAAAAATTTCATGATGCAGCGTAATAATATTTCCAATTCTCTAGGCACCGATCTGTTTTCTATTCAACGCTACAGCCCTTCTTATTTTTCTGATTTCAATCCTTCGCATCCATTTGAAAAATGGGCAGCCGTGGAAATCAGCGCTGCTGCAAGGACTCCGGAGGGAATGGAGACTATTATAATTCCAAAAGGTTTATATGCCGTTTTTTTTTATAAAGGATTGAGTACTGATCCTTCTATTTTTCAATACATCTTTTCCAGCTGGCTGCCACAATCCGGCTATGTACTGGACGACCGGCCTCATTTTGAAAAGCTTGGAGAAAAATATCAAAATAATCATCCGGATTCCGAAGAAGAGATCTGGATCCCTGTGAGAAAAAGATAACTCCACGCGCGCTGAGAAATCTCTGCGTTTGAAAATCGGGTATAAAAAGAATACCGTTGTTCATAGCAAGAGCGCAAGAATATTCCTTAAAAGTCAGAACCTTTGTTTTTATTTTTTTGTAATCCGGATATGAGACAAGATTATCATCATCATTATCGACGGTACTATTTTCCGCATCATTTTGTTTTTTTGCCTTTGATGGGAATGCTTACCAGCATTGGCTTCTTCAAAGCCTGGCAAGATCCCGTGTATTCATTGGAATGGTTACTGTTTGGAGTTTTATCTTTTTGCATACTTTACCTGGCGATCATGCTTCGTCAACATTATGCGCTGGGAAACCAGGATCGGATCGTACGTTTGGAATTCAGGCTTCGTTATTTTGAGTTGTTGGGAGAACCTTCGACAAGTGCGGAACAAAAACTGTCTTTCAAACAGATCGCTGCATTAAGGTTTGCAGACGACCGCGAGTTTATTATTCTCCTGGCGCGGGCGCTGAATGAAAATTTGAGCAGTAAAGAAATTACAAAATCCATCACCAACTGGCAGCCCGACAGGATGAGGCTTTAAGAGGTTAAATTATTTTCCAATAATTTTTTTCCGGTGTTCTGCTCCCCAGAGATACAATGCTTCAATGACTTTATTAAGCGATTTAGCATGCTCTGTGATCGAATATTCTACCGTGGGAGGAAAAGTATCGTACACGCTTCTTTTCACAAGCTGATTTGCTTCCAGCTCTTTTAATTCTTTCGACAAGCTTTTATCCGTAAGTCCTGGAATCTCATTGGCAATTTGTTTGAAACGTTTATTCCCAAACTGAAGCGAGATAATAATGGGCAATTTCCATTTACCACTCAAAACTTCCAATGCATCCTGCACCGGCAGCAGTCGCTGCTTACAAGCACCGGGTTCATGTTTTTCTTTTCCTTTCACCATTTTAGTTCATCTCTTCTTATAGTTCTAAAACATAAAAAAAACCTGTATAGTGTTTTTTTCTCTAATACTATCCTTTTGGATAGCGCTTTCCAAAAGGATAGCGCTATACTTTGTATAGCTAATGTATCTATGTTTGTATCATAAAACAAACACAATTATGAAAAAGAATAAGATCATTTATTGGAGCACCACAGGGATCATCAGCTTGATGATGCTTTTCAGCGGGTACAGTTATTTTGCCAATCCTCAAGTGACGGAAGGATTTAAGCATGTAGGATTTCCGGATTATTTCCGTGTAGAGTTGGGTATTGCGAAATTGATTGCAGCGATCATATTGATTGTACCTGCGATTCCTGTACGTATAAAAGAATGGGCTTATGCTGGATTGGGGATTACTTTCATTTCAGCCAGCATTGCGCACTTCTCTTCCGGCGACCCTGCCAACGCAGCGATCACTCCGATTGTGTTTTTGCTGATACTGGCTGTTTCCAATATTTATTTACATAAAGTGAATTCACAAGCTGTGTAATCAAGTAGGAAAGTTTAGTTCTGAGTTATTAGTTACATTTACTCAATACTAATAACTCAGAACTCATTACTGATAAGATACTCCTTCCAATTTTTCTGTACTATAATTTAACGGAACGAATCCGGAATCGGTTGTATCGCATTCTACATTCAGCCGGCTACAACGCACATTGCCAAAAAAAGTGGCCACTGCAGCATCTGCGGCATCGCGGCCTGTGGCGATCTTAACAAGGCCATTCACAGGCGCTAATTTAGTAGGATCAAAGAGGATCCAGTTACCACCGATATACGCTTCAAAACAAGCATGAAAATCGGGAGGATTTAATTTGAAAGCGTATCCTGTAAAATAACGCGCCGGGATTGACAGTGCCCTACAGAGTGCAATTCCCAGGTGTGCAAAATCGCGACAGACGCCAACACGTTCTGTGATCGTATCATAGGCTGAAGTATGAGAATCGGTACTGCCACTTACATATTCTATGTTGCTGTAGATCCAATCGTTGATCGCCAAAACCTTGGAATATAAATTTTCAATTTGACCAAATTCTTTATATGCTAATCTTTGTAACTTATCGGATTGACAATAACGACTTGGAAAAAGAAACTGAATAATATCTCCATCCATCTTCACAACAGGAACAGTCTTCGCTTCTTGCCGCTCATCAATCAGTTTGTATTGCGTATCCACGGTGGCTTTATAAGATACCTTCAATTGCATTGGTTTATCGATCTGAAGCCGCATAAAGCGATTCGCACTGTTGCTGGAGGTAAATTCCTCTACACGTATATCCGGATTTACTATAAGACTTTCTTCCAATACGGTTTGATTCAACGTACGCAAAGCATGTATATTAAAGATCATAGTGCTTGCACTAAGCACATTGTATTCTAATTCACTATTGATTTTAAATTTCATTTTAAACTTCCCTCCTAAAAATTATCATAATTTGCTAACGATGCCATCCATCCAATCTTCCGGTATGTCGTCCAGCGCTTGTTTTAACTTTTCTTCCCAGATCTTGGATATTCTATCCAGATCATTTTTTTCATACCTGCTTTCAACCATCGAAAAACTATCTTTTTTATAAAGCACTACGTCGATCGGAAATTCTACATCGTTCGAACTTACCCGTGTGGAATCGAATGAAAGAAAGCCCGCTTTCAGTGCTTGTTTTATACTCGTATTATTGTTTATAACACGGTTTAGAATAGCTTTTCCTTGTCCAGAATTTCCAATGATCACATAAGGACAACTGGAATCTAATTCTACCCAATTCCCTTCGGAATACAATAAAAATAACCTATGTTCATCATCGTCTTTTAATTGTCCGCCTACAATTGTATTAAGATTAAATCTTAAGCCAGCGCGCTCAAGCGACAGTTTATCTTCTTCCGCTACACGCTTCACTTGCTCTCCAAAAGCATTGACAGCTTTGTATAACTTGTTATGTACAACACCTTCTTCCAGCAATTCCTGAAAATAATGTACAGCTTTGTCACGAACCGAACGGAGCCCGCTTGTCATGATGAACATCGAATAATGATCTTTCTGCACAAGATGTACCTTTTTCTTAATGGTAGTATTCGTGCCAGCAGTGATACGTGTATCCGAAATGGCTACTAATCCATCTTTAACTTTTATTCCTAAACAATACGTCATAGCCTTTATTGGTTTGTAAGCAAATAGCCCATTATCCGGGTATCAAACAACTATAAATGCGAAGGATACAACTCTTTTGTGAAATAGTGTAAACAGAAAAAGTAGAAACTTTTTTGCTGGCGAGGACGCCAGCAAAAGGAAGGACGCCCGTAAAAGGGAAGGGAAGTGTCAAATTCAGATTGATTTCAAATCGTCAAACAATGTAGGTTTCACAACAATACTTCTTCACGCTCCACTATTACCTACTATTTATTCGCATAAACTGAAGGGCAGATTCAAGCTTAATTATTATGATATTACTTCTATAAGGTTTAAATCTTATAGAAGTAATTATTAATAAACAATTATTTTCATTTTAGCATTTTCTGTCTCTTTTCCGATTCGCAGGCAATACATTCCTTTTTCAAGCGTCGAGAGATCCATTGTCAATTCATTTTGTCCTGCGTTCAATTTCCATTGTTCTTGTTTCACTTCTTTTCCAAGCAGATCGGTGATAAAAATGGTTGAACTACCTGGCTGGTCTGTATGGTACGTAAGAGTAAGCGCGCCGGTAGTAGGATTTGGATTGGCAGACAATGTAGTAATAGTGTTACCTTTTTCTTTTACTCCAGTAGGTGTAAACGGACAGTCTTCAAAAAGCCAACCGGAGTTGTTGGAAATATTAGCGCCTTGTGTACCTGCGTACCATTGTGCTCCTCCGGTAGCATTCAGATCTTTAATAAAAAGATATTCGCCGCAAACAATCCCATCTTCTTTATTAAAATTTGTTTGCAGTCCTGCGCTACTGGAAATTATTTCAATTGGAAAATCAGGAAGACCGTTTGCTACAAGGGTTCCGCGCGAGGTGAAGTATTGCGTTATAAAAGGAGCAATTGTATATGTTTTCCCCGGCCATAAGATTAAGGAATCTAAAATATTAAAATTATCGATGAGCGTAGACATTCCCAACGATAGTTTGTGAAAATGATTTATTCCGTCAATAGATGATAATGAATTCGAAGATTTAAATGTTACATTATAAAAATGGAATCCAAAATTCGCCATCGCCACACTCATTCCGATACTTGCATACTGGCCATTGTTATCTCCTGTAAGGATTATTTCTGAAGTACCTGCATTGAAGTTTATATTTATACTATCCGACTGAAATGCTATGCCTTCATTTAACCATATCCTGCTTGATCCTAGCTCTACATAGGTGATTGTATCATTGTAATAACCACCTATATTCATACTATTTGCATAGAGCGGATAATTGTCGGTTTTAAAAAAACCACGTGTTATTGTAATACCATCCAGTACTGATAATGAATCCTGCAATTCCCATTTACCTTTGGGATTGTCAAATAATATATCATAAAAATTATTGCCGGCGCTTTTTATATAGTTACCTGTTTCAGATGATTTAAATATAACCTTGTAATTATTGCTGTTAAGCGTCATAGTTGAGGCAAGCATTATGGAACCGTAGAGATCAAAATCAGTATCCAACTCAAGAATAGGTTGAGCCAGCGAACCAGACCATGTCATGTTATGGCAATACGATTGTGCATTCGTGATCGTGACAGTTTTTCCACTTGTGTTCAATCCGGAAAGTCCGTCAAAGAACACATCATCGGTAGGCATCGGTGGGCAATTGCCGCCTGCTCCTCCACTGGTCAAAGCCCAATGCGAATTATTGCTCCAATCGCCTGCACCACCTATCCAATACAGATTGCGGGGACTGGAGGCTAAAATATTCCAGCCTGTATTATCGCCGTTGTCAATTGAGTTGGTTGCTGTAAAGCTGGCATTTCCATCCGTCCCGAAATGATCTACGATCACATGATCCATCGTAATTGCTCCGCTTACTTTCTTGATTCCTCCATTGACACCATAGAAACCTTTGCCACTAATGGTGATCATTTGATCGCAAGTGCCTTTTGCCACAAAATCTCCTCCCGGATTAATTTCGGTGTAAGCGCTTAGCTTGTAAGAAAAATTTGGTTCCAATATCAAGCTATCACAGGTATTGTTACCTCTTGTTTCAGTGTTTGCTTTCAAATGTAGTTTATGAAATTTATTTCCATACCAAAAAACTACCGGGTAAGATGTTTCTACTATGAAATTATAAAAATTTAAAACCATATTGTAGGTATAAATATCGTTGGTTGGATAATAACCGGAAACATGGATTGTAGAAGTACCTGCATCAAATATAAAATTTGGATTGGAAGTATTCCACACGAATTGCTTCGTGCCTCCTTGCAAATCCATGTAAGAGCTGCCTAAATACAATGCACTTGTCGAACTGGAGATTGCATTAAATGTTGCCATCGTCATTTTATAATTATTGGAACGAATTGTTCCGGCATTTAAATAAAGATCCCTTTGCGATGTAAGATCATCTTGAAGCAACCACTCTCCTGTTCCATTGAAATAAACATCGTTTCTGAAAATTTGTCCCGCCGATTTGATGGTCGTTCCTGCCGTAGAAGACATAAAATAAACTTCGCGAAAGAAGGAGGTGACCAGTTGCGGGATAAAAGTTAGAGAGCCGTAGACCTTAAGCACAGAGCCACCGCAGGGAAAAGTAGGTACACCAAGAGCACCCGTCCAATCCATATCTTTACAATAAATAACCGAAAGGTTTGCGTTTACCGTAATGTTCGATCCTGAATTAGCATCAAAGAAAACATTGTCGGCCGGTGTTGGAATACAAGAGCCTCCTGCTCCTCCGCTGGTGGTAGACCAGTGAGCAGTATTGCTCCAGTTTCCTGATCCTCCTACCCAATAAAGGTTTTTAGAAGTAGGCGCTGGGATATTCCATCCATAAGTATTTCCAAGGTCAAAAGAATTAGTGATGCTTACTGCTGTACTCCCTGTGACCAACTGCAGATTACTTACATAACAATATGCAAACGAAGCAACGATCGAAGAGGCATTCACATAAATAGCAGTATTAGAATTCACTCCATCTATAACAATCGGTTGCTGGCAAGTACCATTAGCAAGAATTTTTCCTCCGTCGTTGATTGTATGTGTTCCTGTCATTTGATATTGCCTGCTGGGAGACAAGATCAATGAATCATAGTGAGCAGGCATTCCTGAACTTATTTCACAGTCTGTTCCCAACATCAGCTTATGATAATCGTTGTGGTATCCGGTGATCTGTAATTTTCCTCCATAAATATATTTAGAAACTACATTGTAAAAAGTCAGATCGTTTTGTCCGCCGGCCAGTTTTGCATTATTTCCTGCCAGATTAAATACAAAGGTAGAAGTACCTGGTTGCAAATTGAAATTAGTTCCCTGTTCCAAGCTCCATGAAGACGTAATGAAATCTGCATTCCCAAGGATCAGTTGCTTTGTACCTCCTCCAACTCCCGAAAAATAAGGAGCAACGATCACCTGGTTGTTGGCTTTTATAGTACCTGATTCCATTATAAAGTTATTATCAACTTTAAGACTATCCTGCAAGATCCATTCTCCACCCGTACCTCTGAAATCAAGTTGGGAAAAACTTTTTGCTGCCGAAGTGATCGTATTGCCTGTTGTACTTCCTTCAAAAGAAATCACTCCGTTAAATAAATATTTCATGTTAACGATCAACTTCAGGGAGCCATATATTTTAATAATATTAGTGTTATCGCTAGTTGATAGTTTAGGATTAGCCGCAGCTCCGGTCCAATCCATATTATTGCAGTAAATGATCGTCTGGTCTACTTTCACTTCACTTCCTGTTACAAAACCAGAGTTTGCGTCAAAGAAAACATTGTCGCTGTTGGTAGGCACCTGACTATGAAAGGTAGCTCCTCCTGAACTGGTTGCCCAATGCAGATTATATTCCGACCATTGGCCAGAACCACCTACCCAATAATAGTCAACAGCCGAAGCATAGTAAGAAAAAACAAATAGCGATACGAATAAAAAAAATTTGATCGTTTTCATAAGAATGTAAGATTAGTTGAGATATGTAAAAATATTAAAATTTTTCTTCTATTCCCAGAAAAATAAATCCTTACAGATCATCATAAGCAGCAGGCTTTACCAGCAGTACTTCTTCGCGTTCTACGAGCACCTGTCCTTCCAAGGCACCTTTGGGTTTTCGCACGTATTTTTTAGGGGTTACGATCACAGGACAAAGCGTATCGGATTTTCGTTTGGAATAATAAGCCGCCAACTGCGCAGCTTTTTCGATTACTTGTTTGGGAAAAATTTTTCCAGCCTTGTATTTTATTAGCACGTGCGAGCCCGCTACATCCCTTGCATGCAGCCATAGGTCTTCTTTATAAGAATATTTTTGCGTAAGCAGATCATTGTTCTTCGCGCTTTTCCCTACAAGGATCTCAAAGCCGTCAATTTCAAATTTTCTAAAGAGCTCTTCCTGCGCTTTTTCCTTAGAAATTTTTTCCTGCATCAATCCTTGCTCTTTTAAATATTTTCGCAACGATTTCAATTCCTGGAAATTTTCCAAAGTATTTACCTGTTCTTCTGCAAGCGCTTTCTCTTTATGCTTGTGCCCAATGGTCTGATCCAACTGCGCAACCTCTAATTTTTGGTTCTTGGCTTTTCTATAATATTGCTCTGCATTTTTCTGAGGTGTGAGGTCTTTTTTAAGCCTGATCACAATAGGTTGTTCGGTATAAAAATTGAACAGCTCTACTTCGCTTATATGTCGAGGGATCTGGTGAAGATTGGCCATGAGGATATGGCCGATCTCTTCATAGGGAGTTTGCTGGCTTAGCGCTATTTTCTTTTGCTCTACTGTAGCAAGATAAGATTTCGTCTTTTTTATTTTTTGATTTAAAACAGTTAACGCTTCCTGTTTTTCCTTGGATAAATAAAATTGTTGTCCACGGTAACGTTCAAATAAATTAGCCGCTTCAAGAGCAGAGTCTGTGGAAGCAATTATTTTACCATGCTCAAAAAAACTTAAGTTGATTTCTTTTTCTGTCTCCAGGATAAAAAACTTCTTTCTATTTAAAACTGTCAGCACTTCGGAAAGTCTTGCCCATTGCGCCTCCAGCGGTCGTGTAGCATATTGTTTTTCCTCCAGTAGAGTAATAATTTCTTTGTCAAAGGCAGGAAAAAGTTTTTTTAGATTGCCTTCTTCTTTTACAAACTGCTCCCAACTTACATTCATTTTTTTAGCGGTAGCATCTAGTACCAACTCCTGGTCTTGCGCCAGGTTTTTATTCAGCAGATCGACGCATTCATTCTTAAAGAATAAAAGCAGATTCGAGCGGCTGCCATAGAGCTTAAACATCAGGCTCATTTCATTTTCGAATACCAGGTGAAAGCTCCGGTCATTATCGTGCTGTACGAGATCCAGGATTTTCAGACCATTGAGCGATTTAAAAAGAGGATAGGTTCCTTTTTTGTTTTTATAAAATTCCGAAGGAAAAGCGAGACAGGTAAATTCAGGATATAAATTCAGTTTGATAAAAAATTCTTCTTCCTTTCCGAAGAAGGCAAGAACGCATTCGTAACGATTTTGGAGATAACATTCTGCAAGCTCCAATCCTAGCAGTTTCGAGCGAAGCTCTTCGCTGAGGAAACGCAGGAAATAATAGTTTAAATGCATACTGATTAAATCCCCAAACGCAAATGCCAAATTCGAAAACAGTAATAGCTTTTTGAATTTGGCATTTGCGTTTTTGAAGTTTTATTTTTTAGCCATTTTAGGATATTGCAATTTAAGCTTTTCCAACGTATCACAGATCTTTTTTGCTACGATGTATTCTTTGTACCAGTTCTGATCCGCCGGCACGATTGTCCATTCAGGATTATTGCAGTACTTGAAAATATCTTCATACGCTTCCATATACGCATGCCATTTTTGATTGGTCTTCCAATCATCGTCGTTGTGTTTCCAGTATTTTTGTGGATTGGTTTTACGTTCCGTCAAGCGGCTTGCCTGCTCTTCTCTGGAAATATGGAGGTAAAACTTTAAGACGATGGTTCCATTATCTGTGATAAGATCTTCGAAATTATTGATATGAACGAATCGTTTTTTAGCTGTTTTATCGTCGATCCATTTTTCTACTCTGGTGATGAGTACATCTTCGTAGTGCGAGCGGTTGAAGATCTGGATCATTCCTTTGGCAGGAATTTCTTTGTGTACACGCCAGAGAAAATCATGTTTCATTTCTTCTTCTGTAGGCCCTTTGAATGCGTGTACTGTACATCCCAGAGGATTGATCCCTTTAAAAACTTTGCTGATCAGTCCATCCTTTCCTGCCGCATCGAGTCCTTGCAGGACTACCAGTAATCCATGTTGTGCGGAAGCGTAAAATATTTTTTGAAGCTCGCCAATCCGCTGCACGAGCATATCTGTTTCTATTTTTATTTTTTCTTTATCCAAACTCTTAGGAGCCCGGGTAGAAGTTTTATTTACTTTAGCCATATTCTATGATTTGAAAATTCGATAATTTTGAAAATGAAATTAATTTAAAAAATCCTTACCCCTCATTTATAAATATATTATCAAAACGGCAGATTTCAAATCTTCGATTCAAACTAATCTTCAGCGATCGACTTGCCTGCTAAGAATCCCGTAGTCCAGGCAGCCTGGAAATTGAAGCCTCCTGTCACCGCGTCGATGTTGAGTACTTCGCCTGCGAAATAAAGGCCGGGCTGTTTTTTGGATTGCATAGTGACAATATCTACCTCTTTCAGGTCTACACCACCACAGGTTACAAATTCTTCCTTAAAAGTCGTTTTTCCTTTCACCGAATAATTTCCTCGCAGAAGTTCTTCCAAAAGTTTATTAATACTTTTGTTAGGCACTTCCATCCAACGCACTTCTTCTTCAATGCCTGCAATATTGGTCAGTCGTTCCCAGAGACGTTTAGGGATCTCAAAGAATGGATTTGACGAGACGATTTTTTTAGAATGCTCCATTTTGATCTCGTGCAGTTTTTCACGGAGACTTTCTTCGGTATGTTCTGGCACAAAATTGATATGAATGTTAAAATTATAATTCATATCATGGATCTCGCGCGCGGCCCAGGCAGAAAGTTTTAATACTGCAGGCCCGCTGAATCCCCAATGCGTGATCAGCAAAGGGCCGGTATGGGAGAGCTTTGTGCCTTCTACCCTTACTTCGACATGCGGAACGGAAACTCCTTGCAGCCCGCTCAGTCTGGAATTTGGTATGTTGAAAGTGAAAAGCGACGGAACCGGTTTCACCACTTCAAGTCCTAATTCGCGCATCCAGTTGTAAGAATCATCGCTTGGACTGCCGCCGGTAGCTACTAATATTTTATCGCAAACCATATTTTCGCCACCTCTCAGCTTGACGTACCACTGGCCATTTTTTCGTTCAATTCCTCCTACGGGAAAGCTTGTCATGATTTTTACCCCCAACACGCGGGCCTCACGGATCAGGCAATCTACCACGGATTGAGAAGAATCGGAAACCGGAAACATACGATTGTCTGCCTCTGTTTTTAATTTCACCCCCCTGGATTCAAACCAGTCTACCGTTTGGTTGGTAGAAAAATAAGTGAAACAGGTTTTGAGTTCTTTACCTCCTCTTGGATAAAATTTGATGAGCTGGTTGTTGTCAAAACAGGCGTGTGTAATATTACACCGTCCACCACCGGAAACTTTTACTTTGGACAAAAGCTTGTCTGATTTTTCAAGCAAAATAATTTCCGCATTGTAGTTGTACCGCGCACAAGTAATAGCTCCAAAAAAACCGGCAGCTCCCCCTCCTATTACGATTACCTTCATTTTTTTTAAATTATGAATTATGAGTTATGAATTATGAATGAATATGGATTACATGTTTATATTTTAACTCATAATTCAACATTCATAACTCATAACTTCTTTATCTTCTTCTTGTAGTTTTCAATCCAAGCGCTCCCAGCAAGCCTCTGGTAAGCTCTGTAAACACAGTACGTCCGATCTGTTTGGTAAGCGAACTGTCCAATACTTTTTCCATTGTACTTTTTTCTTGTTTCCTACTTGTCTTTACTTTTTTGGCTTCTTCTTTTTCGCCTTCCTCCTCATCGATCTTGTCGATCTTTTGCGTCAGTATTTCATAAGCGCTTTCACGATCGATCACTTGGTTGTATTTGGAGGCAAGCTTTGAATTTTTTACCAGTTGTTCGGTTTCTGTTTCTGTCAATACTCCCATTCTTGATTGCGGCGCACGCAGTAAAGTAGCGGCCAGCGGTGTGGGTGTTCCCTTTTCACTTAGCACAGTCACGGCGGCTTCTCCGATTCCGAGAGAGGTAAGCAGCTCTTCTGTTTTATAGAAATCAGTGATCGGATAATTTTCTGCCGTCATCTTAATCATCTTGCGGTCATTGGCAGTGAAAGCACGCAAGGCATGTTGCACCTTCATTCCAAGTTGTCCAAGGATCGAAGCAGGGATATCTGCCGGATTTTGTGTACAGAAGAAAATCCCTACTCCTTTAGAACGGATCAGTTTGATAATAGTTTCGATCTGATCGTTGAGCGCTTTAGAAGCTTCATCAAAAATAAGATGCGCTTCGTCTATAAAGATCACTAGCTTTGGTTTATCCAGATCTCCCGCTTCCGGAAATTTTGCATACACTTCTGCCAGCAAGCTGAGCATGAAGGTAGAAAATAATTTAGGTCTGTCCTGAATATCTGTAAGCTTTATAATAGAAACTGTTCCATTGCCTGCTGCATCTTTCTGCAAAAGATCTTCTACGTCAAAAGAGGTTTCTCCAAAAAATTTATCCGCTCCTTGTTGTTCGAGTTCAATTACTTTACGGAGAATAGTACCCGTAGAAGCAGCAGAAATTTTTCCGTATAGTTTTTCTACTTTTTCCTTTCCTTCATTGGTCACGTAATTCAGCATTGATTTGAAATCTTTCAGATCCAGCAAAGGCAGGCGCTCATCGTCGGAGAGTTTAAAGATCAGTGAAACGATGCCGCTTTGAGTATCATTGAGATCAAGGATTTTTGAAAATAATACAGGGCCAAACTCTGTAACGGTAGCGCGCAAGCGGGCTCCTTTCTCATTGGAAAGCGAATAAAGCTCTACCGGAAATTTTTTAGGACTAAATGGAATTCCAATTTTTTTATGTCTTTCCTCGATCTTGGCATTTGATTCTCCGGTTAGGGCGATACCACTTAAATCTCCTTTAATATCCATGAGCAATACCGGCACACCAGCTTCGGAAAGCCCTTCTGTAATGGTCTGCAGCGTTTTTGTTTTTCCCGTACCTGTTGCTCCCGCTATTAATCCGTGGCGATTCATAGTTCTAAGCGGCAGGCGGATCAATTCTCCGGGAAAAGATTCTCCATCTAATATAGCTCCTCCTAACACGATAGAAGGCCCGGAAAATTCATATCCTTCTAATATGACCTTAGAAAATTCTTCCTTTCGACTCATTTTTTGTTAATTCTTTTAAAAAGCCCTTTGATTTTTTAAAATACTGCTAGTTTTTTCAGCATTTTTTTCAAAACTAGTATAAAATCTTTAATTTTCACAAGGTTAGCTGGTTAGAGATAAATAATTATAATTAAAATTATACTTCTCTGAGTATTCGCATATCATATGGAAATAATACAACAAATGAAAAATGCCTAAAATAGCATTATACGTAATTAAACAAGAAAATAATGTGCATTATTATTAAATATATATAATTATTTAAAGAATTTTAAAAATATTTTACTTTTTCATTTGTTGGAATTACAAAAATTGACGTACTTTGTATCGACTTAAAAAAATACTATTATGGTACTATTTGAAACAAAGAAGACTAAAAATCTGAAAAGCCACCTTGCAAACCTGGTAGCGATTGCAAATTCAGATGGCGATTTTTCTGTAGCTGAAAAAAGACTCATTTTCGATATTGGTGTAAAAAATGGATTGAGCATCAATGACGTTAAAAAAATTATAAAATCAGATAGCAAATCTATCGAATTTAAAGTTCCGGACAACGATTCTGATCGTTTCGACGAATTGTATGACCTGGTTTCTATGATGCTTGCTGACGGCGTATGTACAGAAGACGAAATGTCTAACTGTATCGAACTTGCTGAAAAACTTGGCTTCAGAAAAGCGATCACTGGTGTACTGGTAAGAAGAATTGTAACGCTTCAAACTGGTGACGAACCAAAGAGCAAAGAAGAAATCAAAGTTCTTTGCGGCGATTTTCTGACATACTAACAATTTTTCATAACCTATAATTTAGTTTCATAACCTAAATTAATAAAGGAGGCTTTCACACAGGGCCTCCTTTTTTTGTGCGTTCGCAATGGATACAGACCTTAACAACAAGGAGAACAACGCAACTAAATCTCATTTTTATTAGTTAACTTGAATATCCAAAGTGATTCTTTTATCATGACTTCTAATCAATTTACCCGTGTAGCCGGAGCAGCGTTGAATCAGACACCTTTTGACTGGGCCAACAACCGGGCTAATATTCTTGAAGCGATCCAACAGGCAAAAGCTCAAAACGTAAAAATTCTTTGTCTTCCCGAACTCTGCATCACCGGCTACGGCTGTGAAGATATGTTCCTAAGCGAATGGCTTCCTAAAAAAGCAATGGAAGAACTTTTGCTCATCGCTCCTTCCTGCAATGGAATTGTAGTCAGCATTGGATTACCCGTACGTTTTGAAGGGCTTCTCTATAACTGCGCATGCCTGATCGAAAATGGAAAAATACTTGGGTTTACTGCCAAACAATTTCTTGCAAACGATGGCGTACATTACGAGCCACGATGGTTTACCGCCTGGCCTGCTGAACTAATCGAGGAGATCAAAATAGAAAATAACTCCTACAAGATCGGCGATGTACTTTACGATATAGAAGGGATCCGAATTGGATTTGAAATTTGCGAAGACGCCTGGAGACCTCAAAGGCCGGGCATCAGGCACCATCAGAAGGGCGCACAACTAATCCTGAACCCAAGCGCGAGCCATTTTGCTTTTCATAAATCCATCATCCGTTACGATCTTGTCATCGGCGGTTCTAAATATTTTGACTGTACCTACATCTACAGCGACCTTGTGGGAAACGAAGCCGGACGTATGATCTACGACGGTGAAGTGCTCATCGCACACAAGGGTGAATTAATTCAGCGCAATGATCGCCTTTCTTTTAAAAATGTAAACCTTGTATACGCCGATATAAATTTCAGCAACGGCGAAACCAGTCACTCACTATTGACCCACGACGACAGAGAAAAAGAATACGAATTCTGGGAAGCCACATCACTCGGACTTTACGACTATATGCGCAAAAGTAAGAGCAAAGGCTTTGTTCTTTCCCTCAGCGGTGGCGCCGACTCTTCTGCTTGCGCGGTAATGGTTTGTGAAATGGTGAAGAAAGGATTAAGGGAATTAGGCACAGAAGTTTTTCTAAAAAAAGGTGGCATCGATGATCTCGTGAATCCAGCAGAAATAGAGGCGTTCCCATTCGACGAACAAGTAAAAAAGATCATGAATAAGATCCTGATCTGCGCCTACCAGGGAACAAAAAACTCCAGCGACAATACTTTCCAAAGCGCTGAAGAACTTGCCAGGTCAATTGGTGCTACCTTCTATCATTGGCCGGTAGACGAAGAAGTAAATAGTTATACGCATAAAATAGAAAATGCGATCGGCCGTAAACTGATCTGGGAAACCGACGATATCACCTTACAAAACATCCAAGCCAGAAGCCGCGCACCGATCATCTGGATGCTGGCCAATATTCACCGGGCTTTGCTAATCACCACCTCCAACCGCAGCGAGGGCGATGTAGGCTACGCTACGATGGACGGCGATACTTCCGGAAGCATTGCTCCTATTGCAGGGGTGGACAAACATTTTATCCGCAGCTGGCTGCTTTGGGCAGAAAAAACAATGGGACAATCAGGTCTTCGTTTTGTAAACGCGCTCACTCCTACCGCCGAGCTCAGGCCAATTGAACGAACCCAGACAGATGAAAAAGATCTGATGCCCTATTCCATTTTAGTAGAAATAGAAAAACTTGCGATCAAGCAGCGCAAAGCTCCTAAAGTAGTATACGAAGAGCTGGCTGAACGAAACCTGGAAGACTCTACACTGCTTCGCATGCATGTAAAAAAATTCTTCCAGATGTGGACCCGCAACCAATGGAAACGTGAACGCATCGCTCCTTCCTTCCACATCGATGATTTCAACGTGGATCCTCGCTCCTGGTGCAGGTTTCCGATCTTGAGTGGAGGGTATGAAGCCGAACTTAATGAATTGTAACGCGACATTCTCAAGACTCACACTCACACTCCAGACTGTCCAGCTATAGGTCAGTCTGGAGTGTGAGTGTGAGTCTTGAGAACAAAATAAAATTATTAAATGAAAACAACCCTAACCACCCTTCTTAACATACAATACCCTATCATCATGGCCCCTATGTTTCTCGTATCCAACACGGCCATGATTGTGGCGGCACTTGAAAGCGGTATTACGGCGGCCTTCCCGGCACTTAACTATCGCAGTGACGAAGAGTTGAGAAAAGCAATTGCTGAGATACGTTCGAAAACTGACAAACCATTTGGTGTAAACCTGATCGTAAACAAATCTAATCTCAAATATAAATCTCAATTAAAAACCTGTGTAGAGCTGAAAGTAAATTTTATCATCACTTCTCTTGGCAGTCCGCAGGAAACGATTGAACAATGTAAAAGCGCGGGCATAAAAGTTTTTTGTGATGTCACCGATCTTCACTATGCTCAGAAAGTAGAAGCGCTCGGCGCCGACGGTGTGATTGCAGTCAACTCAGAAGCAGGCGGACATGCAGGAAATATCCCGGCGGAAAAGCTTGTACCACTTCTGAAAGAACATCTTTCCATCCCTGTGATCTCTGCTGGTGGTGTAGCTACAGGGAAACAACTGAAACATATACTAGACCTTGGAGCCGATGGCGCCAGCATTGGTACGATCTTTATCGCTTCCAACGAAGCACCCGTTTCGGATGATTATAAAAAAGCTTTAATCCAATATGGTGCGAAAGACATTGTACGCACCACGCGCTTGTCCGGCTCTGCGCTTACAGTCATCAATACGCCTTATGTGAAAAAGATCGGAACTAAAGCCGGTTTCTTGGAAAGATTTTTTCTAAAAAATAAATGGCTGAAAAAATATACCAAACTTTTCATGGCCTTGAGAGGAATGAACGCTATTGAAAACGCAGCTTTCAAACCTACCTACAAAACCGTATGGTGCGCAGGTCCGGCGATTGAATATATTCACGAGATAAGACCGGTGAAAGAAATTTGCACTTCGTTGATCTCAGAATTTCTGCGCGAAAGTAAATAACACTTGCGGTGAGTAACCAGCATATCCTTCAAAGCCTGGAGCTCAAGGAATGATCGTATTTCTTTTTATACTTGGTTTAAACGCAAAGGATGCAAGAGAAAATATTAACGCATTAGAGAGATATGCATAGTGATTTTCTCATTCACAATAATTGCATAATAGCCGGAGGGGGCTTCCGCGCCATTTTTATCCACTCCGTCCCAATAAGCAGGCGTTGTAAATTCCTGGATAAGCGTACCATTTTTATTAAAGATTTTTGCTCTTCCTGGTGTGCTGATGTAATAGGTATCCGCTATCCCATCACCATTTGGAGAAAATACCGGATCGCAATCACTTCCTGATACCAGGTCGAATGTGAAAGGTGTGGTTTCGCAGCTCATTGCATCTTGCACCTGCAATTGATAATTACCTTCCGGAAGCCTTGATATCACCGGCATTGAAGAAGCATAGCTTTCTCCTGTATATGTATTCGTTGCACTATAGGTTAAAGGACTTATGACTCCGGTGAGATTACTTGTATTGACAGTTACCCGGAATCCTTCTTTGCAGGAAATATTTTCTGCTGTAATACTTATCGTAGCGGAAACAAAACATTCTGCTACTTTCATCTTTTTCATATTACTCACCAATGAATCTCCAACAAAAGCAGGGTTACTGTTTTTGATCACCGCATAATAACTTCCTGTATCAGAATCCGCCACTCCATTAATTTGCATGAGGTCCGAACTAGTAGAAGAAATATAAGTGTTCTTTCTATACCACTCATAAGTATTCGAGTTGACCGATTCGTCTATGTTTAATTTAAAACGGAATTGCCCGTTCTTTTTTACAATCGTGTCGGCATAATTCCCTAGTATATTTTGTGGAAATAATTCAAAGACGGTCGATGAATAATTGCTGTTGCTTACTACAGCTAACAAATCTTCAAAGCTAAGATTATTATGATCCAGGTGAACCTGCGTAGGTGTATTCATAAAAGACAAGTCCGGTAGCTGGCTGATCTGATTGTCGGAAATCCGGATAAACTTTAGTAAGGTGCAGTAATGAAGCTCCGGAATTGAGGTCAATTGATTTTCTCCGCAAATAAGAATTTGAAGTTTGACCAGTGTTTGCAGTGAAGGTAAAACGGTAAGAGCATTTTTTCCGCAATAGAGATTTTCAAGATTTATTAATGAAGAAAGATCGGGAAGTTGTGTAAGATTATTTTCAGACGCATCCAGGGTAGTCATGCTTGTAAGTCCACTAAGTGAAGGAAGCGCTGAAAGATTATTCATCCCAACACGCAGCATGGTTAGATTCGTCAGGCCTGTTAAGGAAGGTAAAGCTGTTAGATTATTTTTCTTGAATGAAATAACCTGGAGCGTAGTGAGTGCATTAAGCGCTGGGACACTCGTCAGCTGGTTAGTATCGCAGTAGAGCTGCTGAAGATTTGAAAAATTTTTCAACGCTGGCAACGTGGAGATCGAATTATTACTCAGGTTGATAATCGTGAGTTTTTTGAAATACTGGATCCCTGTAATATCACTGATCGAACGGCTATGGCAGTTGAGCGTTCCGGTAACATTCGAAGCGGCTACGGTATCCAATAAATTTCCCGACATGACGGAAGAAAAATTTGTTTGCAGGAAAGAACGGAAGTTTGCATCCGGCACCGGCACAGTGGTTTGTGCGATGCAAAATTTACTTTGCAAGAGTACCAGAAAACATACGATATGTAAAATTTTCGCAAACATCCATTCGAAATTTAACGATTTATCGTCAGATATCCATATGTAAACGAACCGTCAGAAAATTCGATCGTTACATAATAATATCCTCCCGGAATTTCTTCACCTCTATTGCCCGAACCATCCCATTCATAAGGAACTCCGTTTTGTATATAGATCTCGTGCACAAGTCTTCCCGCCTTGTCCTGGAATTTCATTTTTCCTGACTGATCTCCTTCTATAGGTAATTTCCAGGCAGGTTCCTGAGAAGGCGTGAACGTAGCACTGAAAGGTTCCTTGCATACCTTGGGTTCAATATGTATCGGTTGTTTTACTTCATAAATACAACCGCTGCTTTCTTTAATGAAAACCATATAATCGCCTTCTGCAAGACGATCGAAACGATTCGAATTGGTAAAATTATTTTTTCCACTCAACCTGAACTGATAAGGCGATTTCCCTCCTTTGAGTACAGAGATCGTGAATGATCCGGTATTTTTCCCTTCACAGGTTTTTTCTGTTTCAGTATTGGTTTCGATTTGTAATCCTTCACAATTATTTTCTTTAGCAACAGGAGCTGGATCCATTTTCTTTTCTTCCACCTCAAAAACTGTTGTGGTCGTAGGGCCAGGATTCATCGGGTTTTGAGGCTTTATAGAAGAGACAGTATCCTTTGGCGCCACAATCGTAGAATCTATTTTAGTATTGTAAGTCCCTTTTGATTCATTTGTATAAGAAACATTGCTTCCCGATTCGTTGATGATCTCATTTTTGGAAACAATAGTATCTTTGCTTACAGAAGTTGGGACGGTAGAAGAATTCGTTTTAGAAGCATTAAATTGATATAAAACTCCTGCTACCAAGGCCATCACTAGTGCGCCAAAGAGAATCCAATAATTTCCTTTTCCACCCTGGTTGATCTGAGGCAATTCCTGCTGCATTTGCTTTTTGATTTTCAAAAACTCATAATCTTCCAGCAGTTCATCGGAAATTTTCTGCGCTTTCAACTGCATCATCAGTTCAGGATCATGTTTGAGTTTTTGTTCAAACTCCTCCAGCTCCTTTCCTGTAAGCTTTCCAGCCAGGTAGCGTTCAATCTTTTCAATATCGGCGTATTCCGGATTCATGCTTTGTATAATTCCATTAAACGGGAATTGGTTTTAATAAATTTTGTAAATTTCTTTTTGCAACGGTAGTGATATGTCTTGGCAACATTTTCACTTGAATAATTCATCTCTACACAAATTTCTTTCATCGAGCGTTTTTCGTAGGCTACGAGCTTTAATAATTTTTTGCACTCTTCTCCTACTTTATTCATCAAGGTTTCCAGCGCCTCAGCCTTTTCTTCGGTGATCACTGTCTCCAGAGCATTTTCTGCGATCGTTTGTGTTTCTTTCAAATACTCAAGCGGAACATTTTTCGTGATCTTCATCGCTCTTTTGATCCAAAGATTTTTCGCGATGGTATAAATATATGCGTCTATGTCATACTCTGCTTTAAACGAACCGTTCCTTACTTGCTTAAAGAAGACTAGCACAGCGTCCTGGAAGATATCGTTTGCTTCTTCAAGGTTGCCATTGTTTTTTAAAACCATCTGGCGAACCTTGGAAAGTGTTTCTTTATACAGAACAGAAAGAACCTCGTTGCCTTTGCCGGAAACTATTGCTTCAACAATGCGGTCTTGAACTTGTTTGTTCATAGTTGGTTCTTGTTATACTGATTTCCTTTGTTGAGTTTAAATAAACAGAAATCCTTGTCTCCAATATATAAAATTAGTTTTGATACTGCATTCATTTTTTATTGCATGTTGAAATCCGAATCGACCGTCACGCGGATCTCTTCGGCGATCTTTTCTGTGACCAGCGTAGGTACTTCTATTTTGTGATCCACCAGCTTCACAGGAAAAACACTTTTCAAATGTAACTTCCCTTGCCTCACGGTGATCGTTCCATTGATCGTTCTGGGTTGTTCCACGCCATGTACATTCAACTTTCCTGTAGCAGTCACCTGGTAGGTACCGTCTTTTTTCAGGTCTATTGCTTCATTGATCTTGCCAGAAAAGGTAGAGCGCGGGTATTTATCGCTTTCCATATATTTTTCGTTGAAATGCTCTTCCATAAATGAATTAGAAAATTTAAAGGAAGTATTTTGCACACTAAAGGCCATGGTATTATTTTCCGGGTTGATGATCGAACTTAACACTTCAGAATTTGCATCAATATTCATAGCGGGTGTTTCGGAAAAAAAAGAAACTTTTCCCGAATTAGTTTTATATACGCTTACACTGATAAACGACCACAGAAAACAAGCCACTATTGTCGCCGCTCCAAAGATGATTTTATTTTTTTTCATACGACTCATTATTTTTTTTACGCTTTTTAAAGGAAAACACTCTCGACACATTGAAGCCTAGACGGATTCCACCATTCTTCCAGGATGAAGAGGTATAAGGAATAAACTGTGCTTCATTCATACCGGTGGAGTTGGTAACAAACATTTGGAATACGTGTCCTCCGGTCTCTATATCCAACCCGATTCCCAGGCTGTTATAGTAATGGTTAAACTCTCCGCTTCCATTGTAGATCCTGTATACATAATCGTAGGTAATGGCCATACTTCTGGAGAACTTATATCTTCCCGCAGTAGCAATCGCATATAGATCGTTCTTATCATCCGATCTGTCTACAAGATTGATATGCACAAATGTGGGCGCAACTTGCAGCGAGAGACGTTTTCCAAACTTTCTTCCGATAATCACTTGCGCTACATTTGAAAACCTGTTGGCAAAATCTCCGTAACGATCAAATCCTGTAGAAGCTTTCGTCAGATCTTGTTGGCCGGTCATGTTGGCTACGTATAATGCTGTCACGCTTACAGGCATGCTATTGTTCGTAGTTTGCCTAAGTACACGGTATTTGAAAGTCATGTCGTACAACTTTCCCTGCGAGCTTCTACCAATTCCTACCATAAGTCGGTTGTTAATGCTGTATTCAAAGGAAAGCCTGATCGTAGCAGGGCCGTCCAGCCCATACCAATTGTTAAATCCGGAATTAAAACTTCCAAACCGGTGTGAGATCCTAAAGTCAAGCGCTCCTTTGCCCAATGTTTCCAGGGAATGCGAGTTGATCACCCTCGTACTTTTGAAAGTCGATTGGGTAAATTCTTTTTTCTTTTCCGTTTCCTTGTCTAATTGTTGCATAAGATCGTCCTGCGCAAAACCCTGTATAGTTATAATGAAGCCAATGAGGGTGAAAATTATTTTATAGTAATTCATCATTTCAAAATCATTTTATTTGATCATCCGTTTGTCTGAATTTTCCATGATCAATTATTTGGAAATCCTGCGTCTACCCATTTTTGAATTTCCGCGATGTAGCAGGCATCTATTTTTGTATTAGAATCTTCGGGCATCAGCTTGGTAGAGCCATCCCAAACAATACAGCTCATCAATTGGCCTGTTGCCGCGGCATAGCTTACACCGTTGTAGTCTTCCAGGATTATTTCTCCCCCTGCTCCGGCAGTATTGTGACAGGAATTTTTAGAACCGCACTCTGCCTCCATAATCGGCTCGATATGTTGCGAATAAGAGATCACAGGATTTGCACTATCGCAAGGCAAGCTGACTATTTTTGATGTAACATTTTTTGGTTTAATATCATCGTACTTTTTATACACGCATCCATAAACGCAAGCACCTAAAACTATACACCACAGCAGGATTATCTTCTTCATGTCTTTTTAAATAAAAGGGACAGCAGAAAAAATTTCCGCCATCCCCGGTTATCAACTAAAGTATTATTCAGCTATTATTTGTTTCCGAACAGTGTTT
This sequence comes from Cytophagaceae bacterium, assembly GCA_035535995.1. Lineage (GTDB taxonomy): Bacteria > Bacteroidota > Bacteroidia > Cytophagales > Cytophagaceae > JANYCO01. The sequence goes on along the minus strand of DATLOZ010000020.1, from coordinate 156,897 downwards.
TCACCCACTTGAAGTTCGATGATATAAGCTCCTTTTTTCATGCCTGTAAAATCCAGTGGAATTTTTGTTTCCCCGATCCCGGCATAACTGCTGTACAATTCTTTCACCGGTTGTCCCTGGTAATTGAGTACAGAAATTTTCATCAATCCTTCCGAAGCATTATTCGCCACCACGTATCCGGCGCCACTCAAGGGATTTGGATATACGGCCAAAGTTGTAGTAGCAGCAATGCTGCTCATTACTTCTGTAGTACTGGAATTACCGTTTACAGAAACTGTTTTTGTAGTGGCTCCTGTGCTAGTAAGATCAATCGTTACACTGGTCACCCCTGCTGCGGAAGGGTTGTAGCGCACATACACCGTAGTAGAAGATACCGAACCGCTGGAAGGAATGAGGTTGACAGAACTTCCAAAACCTGTGCCGGAGGTAAGCGATACTTCAAAATCAGTTGGAGCAGCAACGATGAGATTAGCAGTAAGATTCACTCCGGAAACCGTGAAGGTCTGCTCTGCAGAAGGTGTACCTACAGTAGTAGTAAACGTGGAAAATGTATTGCTTGCTGAGATCGAAGGCCCGGCAGGATTAGTAGAGGTTCCACTTACCGATACAGAGATCGGAGTGTTAGCACCTACGCTGGAAATAGTAACACTGCTGTTGTGTGTGCCTGCTGCCAGCGGGTTGTAGCGAATATAGACAGGCGTAGAAGAAACAGTTCCCGAAGTCTGTGTCAGCGTAACACTGCTGCTATAACCAGCGCTACTGCTAAGTGATACTTCATAGTTGGAAGGAGCCGTTACCATCATATCGGCCAACAAGCTGGTTCCTGAAACGTTGATGCTTTGAGCCGTAGAAGGCGTACCTACTACAGTGCTATATGCACTCAGTGTCCCCGATTGATTAAGTACAGGCGGCGGCACGCTTAGTCCACCGATAGAAATATTCTTAGTGGTAGCACCTGCGCTGCTCACAGGGATCAGGTTGTTGTGCAGTCCTGCAGAAGAGGGATTATAGCGAACGTACACCGTGGTAGCAGGCACGGCGCCGCTTACGGGAGCTATGCTTACAGAACCTCCGAAACCTGACCCTGCGCTCAGCGATACTTCATAATTTGCGGGGGCGGTTACTACTAAATTGCTGGTGAGGTTTACACCTGCTACCGTAAAATTTTTCACGGTGGCGGAAGGGGTTCCTACAATTGTTCTGAATGAGTTTGTAATAAGGCTGACCACATACAAAGTAGCACTGGTAGTAGTAGAGCCGGAGACCGCTACTGAAGCGGTAGTGGAGCCTGCATCGGCCAACGTTACATTTCCGGAGGCTGAGCCTGCCGACGTTGGACTGTAGCGAATATATAAAGTAGTGGTAGGAAGCGTACCTGAACTGGTAGACAATACGAGTGAACTTGCAAACCCTGTAGTGCTATTAAGTGATACCTGGTATTGCGCAGGAGCCGTTACAGTGACGTTTCCGGTGAGTCCGCCACCTGCTACCATGATGCTTTGTGAAAGCGATGGTACATTGTTGGCAGAAGAGAAGCCGGATATTGAGCTAACGGTTGCAAGCAGCAAAGAAGAAACCGAATTAGGATTTACCACCTGCGAACCCGCATAAACATTGTCTCCGCCATCTTCCAGTGTATTATTGTTGGAAGCTACTCCATCGAAATAAAAAGTAACCGGACCAACATTGGTAGCCGGTGCAGTCCAGTCGAAATTGATAATAGCAGGATCGGTGCTGATCACCTGGTATCCTGGATTAGGGCCGGTAGCCGGTCCTGTATGTGTGAGATAAACAACAGTGCTGCCCACTGGAGAGCCTTTGCGGGTATGAGTCGCATCGGTCACTGTGATCGTGCCGGCGTTTCTGCCGGCATTGTCGATGATGGCAGCACTGAAACCAAACAGGGTACAACCGGGTTGTGTGAGTGTGAGTGTCATATGGTAAAGCGTACCTGGTGTGTACGTCCAGCTTGTCATATTGGAAGAGCTGAGCGTAATGCTCCCGGGACCAGCATTGTCGGCCAATCCGCCGGTGGTGAAACTTCCGTTACCAGCTCCATGGCAAGCAGGCGCAGAACAAGTAGTTTCGCCAGGAATGGGAGCTCCTGCAGTGTGGAACTTTCCTGAATTATCTTTGACCGCCATAGTAAAGCTGAAGAGCGCTATGATGACGGCGGTAACAAAAATGATTTTTCTTTTCATACTAACTTCTTTAAAAGATTTATTTAATCGAAATAAGAGTGCCAGTAAAATTCAGTATCTCAAGTGCTTAAAATCCACTTGCGCGCTTATTTTCCCTTACTATCCTTTTAAAAAGAATTTGTAAACAAATCTTTTGCATTTTTTTTAAATGGATTAAAATCATTTATTTGGAGGATGTTATTTCGGCTAGGAAACCTTTTTCTTTGTATTTCGCTATTGATCGTGCAGGATGCTTATGGCCAGCATTACAACGATTATAGCAATGCAACAGACATTTTCTTCCGCAATTATACCCTTATCAATCCCGCAGTAGGTGGTTCTTACGCACCAGTAGAACTTTCCATGGATTATCACGGTTTAAACGGCGTTTTCTCTCAAGTGCGGAATTTTTATGGAAGCGCCAATTTTCGCCTAAAGGAAAAACAGAACCGGAGAAATTCACAAAACAAACAAGTATTAGGTACTTTGTGGTATGGAGAAAAAGAAGGAGAATTTTTTGGAAAAACGAGAGGATACCTGCAATACAGCTATCATATAGGACTCCAGGAAAATTTATTTTTGTCAGCCGGTATTTCGGCCGGACTGGTAAGTTACTCCTATAAAAGCTCTACAGCCAGCGCCGGTGGCTCTACTAATGGACTTACCGGAAATTTAGGCTTGTGGCTTTACAGTGACAAAATGCATCTAGGGATTTCTTCACAAGATGTACCCAACACAACACTCAAGCCAATAGATGCGCCTATCCTGCTTTCCAGGTTTTATACGCTTACCTTTGATCGTTCTTTTTTGCTTAGTCATACGTTACGTTTGACTCCCGCAGCAGAATTTATTTATTACGGAAAAAAATACAATACCTTTAGCGCAGGCGCCTGGCTTGTGATACAGAACACCGTATCGGCAGGAGTATTGTACAAATGGCACCAGGGATATGTATGCAGCGTAGGATTTGAAAAGATTCGATTATTCCAGGGAAAAACAAATTTCTTTTTTACCTACAAAGTACCAAGCGTAGGAGCCAACCAACTTCCGGTGAGCGCTATTGAGATCACTATGAATTATTTTTTGACAAAATTGAAAGCAGGAGAGCCACCCCAGCTGATAGAAGAAGAGCAGGAATAAAAAAATCCGTCATTGCGAGGAGTGTGCCATGCGACGAAGCAATCCGTTAGCTACGAAGCCTTGTCAATTTTAAATTAGCGGTATAAATAAACGGGCTCAGACTTCGTAACTAACGGATTGCTTCGTCAACGTTGCTTTGCAACATTTCCTCGCAATGACGAAACGTTTTACTTAAATAATTTTTTCATCACCTGCCCTGTACCTTCAGGCATCTGGAAGCCCAGCAATTCTGCTACTGTAGCGGGTAGGTCTACCTGGCTGTAATATTTATCAAGTATATAATCCTTTTTAAAATCCGGACCAAAGGCGAAAAGATTGATGTGGCGACATCCTTCGCAATCGTCGCCGTGTGAAACAAAACCGTCTTTAACTCCATCCAAATGCCTTCCGTGATCATTGGTGACGAAGAGTGTGGTTTTGTCTTTATAGTACGGATCGGTCTGAATAAATTTCCATACTTCCCATACAAGACTATCGGTATCTTTGATTCCTTTGAGATAACCGGGCCAGTCGTTGGCATGACCTGAAGCATCGGGCTCTCTGAAATTCACCAACAGCAAATTCGGCTGATCTGTTTTTAATACTTTCATCACGTGATTAAACGTAATGCTGTCGTTGCGATAGCCTGAACGCGGGCCATTTATTCCACAGTCGAAAAAAGGAACATATTTATCATGCCATTCTGCATTGACGGTGTTGCCAAGGATAAATAATTTGTCTTTCGAAGTGATCAGCCATGCTTTGGAAGCAGGTAGCGCCGACTGCTTTAAATAGTATTGAAAAATAGATGGCTGTTTGGGGAGGTCTGTTCCTTTGCTGTTTTCAAGCTCCTGGCGCACACCTGTGCACAGCGCAGCATGGCCGGAGGTGGTATAAGTGTATCCATCGTTGTAAAATTTTGTACCGATCACACCACTTGGCTGTAGATCATGACTGGTATGCGGAATGTATTTATGCTCTTTATCTCCCCAGGTTTCCGAATAGCGCGGCCCGTCGACCACAAGAATGATTACACGTTCGGTGAGGTATTTTTTAGCGGGCGTTTGCGCTGTACTGGTAAGAGAAAATAAAATAGACAAGAAGTACAATACGGTCTTCATGATCCTAACATTATTGATTTTTCTCATAGAAATATTTTATCTGAATTTTTTACAAAATATCCTGTACTCTCCCAACCTCCCCGGTTTCCAGGCGTACCTTGATCCCCCTGGTATGTTTGGGTGCGGAGGTGAGAATATCTTTTACAATCCCTTCTGTCCTTTTTCCTGAGCGTTGATCTTTTTTCAAGATGATTGAAACTTTCAAGCCCGGTTTTATATCTGCACGAATGGTGCCGTTCATATTAAATTAATTATGAATTATGAATGTTGAATTATGAATTATGAATGTTGAGTTTTGAATTTATTATTTACAAAGTTCTCTTACTGAAATTTGTTTTTCGATAATTTTCAAATCAACCAACGTATTTATTACTTCTTTCAATGGCTGTGGGTCAAAGCTTGCTTCGGTTTGCCAGCGGATGGCTTTCATCCATTCCTGCACATCTGCCAATTGCAAATTGAATTTAGCCGACAATTTTTCTGCCGCATCCGGCTGCGCATAAAATTCTTTGCATGCTTCCCGGATCACCGAAAGCATCGCTTGTATCGCTTCAGGATTTTCTTCCAGGAATTTTGTACGTACTGCGATCACGAAGGAAGGCCAGGGCGTGGGACACTCTCCTACTCTTCTAAAGATTCCCTGGTCGACCAGTGGTTTGGTCATAAATTTTTCCCACATGAACAGGTCTGCTTCTCCGCTGCTAAGCGCTTTCACCGCGCCGTCCAGGTTGTTGACCACTACGAACTGGTCTTGCCGGATCGTTAAGCCTCGCTGATGCGCATCCACAAAAGCCATGAGGTGCGAGCCAGAACCGTAGCGACTGATCGCATATTTTTTTCCGGCAAAAGAAGAATCGTTTTGAACAGGAGAATGCGCACCGGTATGAATACCCCAGACCAGCGGAGATTTTACATACCACTGTACGATCTTCGTTTCATTGCCCTGTGCGATGTCTGCTACAATACCTTCGGTAAGAATAACAGCTGCATCCAGTATACCACTTCGCAGGTCTTTATTCATCGCCCCTGTACCGCCGGGATAATCGGTCCAGTGGAGGTCAATATTTTTTTGCGAAAATAATCCCTTTGCCAAGGCCTCATGCCAAGGTTGATTGAAATGCTCAGGAACGCCGCCGATATTGATTATTGTAGGTTTCAATTTTATTTAAATTTTGAATTATGAGTTATGAATTATGAGTTAAATTAAATAAATAGAAGATCTTCTAATTCAACATTCGCAACTCATAATTCATAACTTTTTAGTTCGTCCGCCAATTTCCTGTCATTAGACAAACGAGGAACTTTATTCTGCCCCCCAAGTTTACCTTGTGATTTCATGTATTCGCGGAAAGCGTCTTTTTTCAAAGAGGTAATTTTTAAAGTAGTTAAAATATTGCCTGTGATCAGGTCTTTGTAGTAGACGTTGAGCTTTACCAATGCATCGTCCAAGTCTTGAGCAAATTTTGCTTTGTCTTTCGGAGCGCTTGAAAATTCGATTAGCCATTCGTGGTAAGGTAAGCCTGAAGCCGGCGTTACTTGCGGCGCTACGGTAAATTCTACGATCTCCGCTTCCGGGTGTACCGCGAGTGTTGCTTTCATCGCTTTCTCCACTTCTTCGCCGATCACATGTTCGCCAAAAGCAGAAATAAAATGTTTGATCCTGCCCGTTACTACTAGCCTGTATGGATCTTTGGAAACGAACTTCACTGTATCGCCAATCGAATATCCCCACAAACCTGCATTGGTATTCATGATCAGCGCATAGTTGACACCTAGCTCGACGTCCTCAATTGAAAGTCGTTTTGGGTTTTCTTTGAAATATTCTTCTGTAGGAATGAATTCATAAAAGATGCCGCTGTTGAGCAAGAGCAACAAACCTTCCTGGTCTTGCTGATCCTGGAAAGCAATGAACCCTTCAGAGGCAGGATAGGTTTCGATCGAATCTACTTTTTTCCCAATCGTATCAAACAGCTTTGCCTTATAAGGTTCAAAGTTTACGCCGCCGTAGACGAAAAGCGAGAAATCAGGAAAAACATCTTTGATCTTTTTTCCCGTACGCTCCACGATCCGATCAAAGTACATCTGCGCCCAGGGCGGGATACCGGAGATCAGGGTCATGCGTTCTCCCAGTGTTTCGTCGATGATCTTTTCGAGTTTAGCTTCCCAATCGTCCATACAATTGGTTTCATAGCTCGGCTTCTGGTTGGAGCGCAGATAGCCTGGTACGTGATGGTTAACGATGCCTGAAAGCCGGCCAACATAGATGCCATTCTTTTTCTCCATTTCCGGGCTTCCGGAAAGGAAGATCAGCTTGCCATCGAGGAAGAGCGATTTGCCTGTGCCGTGCACATAATTGAGCAAGGCATCGCGCGCGCCATTGATATGAAAGCCGATGGATTCTTTGCTGATGGGAATATATTTTATCCCGGAAGTTGTGCCGGAAGTTTTGGCAAAATACTGTGGCAGACCAGGCCAGAGAACATCCTGTTCGCCTTTTACTACTTTTTCAATATACTCTTTCAGGCCTTCATAGTCTCTTACAGGCACATTGCGTTTAAAGTCTTCGTAATTTTTGATGGATGAAAAATTATGATCTTTCCCGAATTTGGTATGCGCAGCTTTGCTGACCAGGTATTGAAAAATTTTTTGTTGCGTTTCTCCAGGTTTGTCAGCCCATTGTTGCTGTTTTCCAACCACGTAAGAGGCAAAAGGTTTACTTAATACCGAACGGATCCCCATTGTTTAGTTATATTTTGATAGTGCAATCTAGGAAAAAACTTTCAGAGAAAAGTATGAGAATTGTGTAGGATACCAGATGCCAGATACCAGATCCCCGGATAATTTTATCTGGCATCCGGAATCTGGTATCTGGTATCTCAATTAAACTTTGCCCCGTAAATACTTCTCATAATCGAATTTTTTATTATTTTTATACAATGTTTAGAATTGTAATCACCTTATTTCTATGTTGCGTTTTTCCTTTTGCGGTTTACCCACAAAACTTGGAAACACTTGTCTTAGATGATTCTCAAGAAGATGTTACATTATTAGGCAGTCAGCTGGAAATCCTGGAAGATCCCACCCAGAAACTTTCGATCGAGGAGGTAATGCATTCGAATGAATTCAAAGTGCATACCAGTTCTCCCCTTTTTGCGTTCATTAAAAACACTAAATCCGCCTACTGGATCCGCTTTTCCCTTCGTGAAGCAAAAAACACCCATAAGCGCTGGACCTTCGAAAACTCCGATCCGCATATTGATAATTTTGAATTTTACTATCCGGATAAAACAGGGGCTTACCTTTCTGCTTATGCAGGCTATGCGCAACCTTTTGACCTTCGGCCTTATGCGCACAAAAATTTCATCTTCGACCTTCCTACCGATACAATTGCACGGTCTTACTACGTAAGGGTTGTTTCAAATAATCATAACCCCTTCATCTTTAAAATTCATTCGGCCAATTATTTTACTTTTTATGCGCTGAACGAATATTATATGTTGGGCATGTTCTACGGCATTCTCGCCATCATGGCCATTTACAACATCCTGGTTTATTTTTCCATGAAAGAAAGAGTATATATCCTCTATGTGATCTATGTACTCTGCTGCGGTCTTATTTCACTGGCAGAAGACGGTACAGGTTTTCAATACCTTTGGTCGCACTCGCCGGCACTCAATAACTGGATCAGCCGGAGCTCGCCGCTGATGCTGATGGTAAGCTTCTCGGTATATTCGAAAGCATTCCTTGAATTGAGAAATAACCTTCCCAAACTCAACCGCCTGCTCGACTTGATCATTGCAGTCTATATAGCGTTCTTTTTATTAGACGTAGCCATTTTAAACCTTCAGTGGAATTTTCCTTTATACATCATACCATTTATTATTATTTATGTCTCGGCGATTCTTTGCTTGCGTAAAGGGTTTCGCCAGGCACGCTATTACCTGGTAGGATATTCGTTTATGATCATCAGTATCATCTTCCTTATTTTCCGCATGAGCGGAATTATTCACTGGTCGGATATTTTTACTGTTTATTCATTTAATATAGGATTGGTATTCGAGATTGTGATCCTCTCTTTTGCTTTGGGCGACAGGATCAAGATCATTCGTGCAGAGCGTGAAAAAGCGCAGGAGCAGATGATCGAGCAGCTGAAAGAAAATGAAAAGCTAAAAGACAAAGTAAACCGAGAGCTGGAACAAAAAGTAAAAGAACGCACCACCGAGATCGCCGAGAAAAATCAGCAGCTGGAGGAAATGAACGAAGAACTGCGTTTGCAATCGGAAGAGATCACGAGAATGAATTTGCTGCTCGACTCCGACAATAGAAAACTTCAGAATAATGTGAAAGATCTTGTGAAAGCAAGAGTGATGGTGGAGGAAGTAGACTTTGAAGAGTTTAGTAAAATTTTCCCTAGCGAAGAATCTTGTTACCGATACCTAGCAGAACTAAAATGGGACAAAGGCTACGTATGCCGGAAATGTGGTCACACCCGTTTCTGTGAAGGCAAAGATAAATACTCACGCCGCTGTACACGCTGCCGCTACGATGAATCACCTACTGCTTATACTATTTTTCACCGTCTGAAATTTGATGTGGTGAAAGCTTTCTACATGGTATTCCTGGTGTATGCCAATAAAGGAAAGATCACGTCGCTCGAGCTTTCGCAGCTTTTGCAACTCAGACAAAGCACTTGCTGGACCTTCAGCAAAAAAGTGACCCGCGCGATGAAAGAGCGCAAGAAAAACGCCGGAGACCAGGATGCACACGGCTGGTCGCACATCATCCTCGACCCAATCGAGGGGGAGCCTGTTAAAAAATAATCCTGAGAGTGTTGCTGATATAGAGTCAGTAAGGGCAACAGCAAGAGTATTGAGTAGTTCACTATTTCTCAATACTCTTGCTAACCTGCTGCTTACTAAGTTTCTCAAAAAAAATAGAGCAGGATCAAAGATCCAACTCTATGAATAACACAATTTCTTAAATACTTTCGCGATTAGGCTCTTTTTGCAGCCTCTTTGTTGTCTTTCTTCATATAAGTAGGACAAGTGTGGGCAGCCATACAAGAGGAAAGGAACAATGCCGAAGCAACGAGAACAACATACATTAGTTTCATAATATTGAATAGATTAATGGTTCACAAACTTAAAACGAAGATACAAATGTTTTATTTAAAACCCCAAGACTTTATCATAAAATTATTATTAAATTCCCTAAAATGTGCAATTTATACATTGAAATAGAAGAATTTCGGTAGGCACGGATAAAATTCTTACCTTTGCAGCCTAAACAATTGATCGTAATGAATATTGATTTCGCCAAATCGGGCGGGCTCGTGCCGGCCATCATTCAGGATGCCGATACCAATAAAGTGCTAATGCTTGGCTATATGAACCAGGAAGCTTTTGAAAAAACCCAACAAGAGGGTAAAGTAACCTTTTTCAGCCGCACGAAACAAAGACTCTGGACCAAAGGAGAAACTTCTCAAAATTATCTTATGGTAAAAGAGATCCTGCTCGACTGTGACCAGGACACACTGCTCATCAAAGCAAATCCAATTGGGCCTACCTGCCATACTGGAGCAGATACTTGCTGGTTTGAAAAAAACGAAGATAAAACTGCTTTCCTTACTCACCTAAAAAAAGTAATTCGCGATCGGAAAAATAATCCTTCCGACAAATCTTATACAAGTTCACTCTTTGCCAAAGGCACTAATAAAATAGCACAGAAAGTAGGAGAAGAAGCAGTAGAGCTGGTGATCGAAGCGAAAGACGATAACAAGGCGCTCTTCCTGGGAGAAGCCGCAGACCTGATGTTTCATTACCTGGTATTACTGGAACAAAAAAATATTGACCTCGACGAGATCATTGAGGAATTGCGGAAGAGACACAAATAGAAATAGAAATTATGAATTATGAGTTATGAATGTTGAATTAAAATTAACTCATAATTCAACATTCATAACTCATAACTTTTATTTTAGTTTTAGCAATCTATTTTCGGGCAAGTCGTATCGCCTTTTCTTTTCTTTTTCTTGTTCTGCTTTTTCATTCTTTTTTCCAGGCTTGTTTTCTTTTTGGGAGGCGCTGAAAATCCCTCTGTAAAAGAGCCAGACAAAAGTATCGCAGAAAATACAAGCAATGTGATAACCTTTTTCATATGCTTAGCGTTTGTTAAAACTAATATACTAATTTTTGAATATATAACGTTTAGGTTTTTAAAATATTCCCTTTGAAAGAACAATCAAATGCTTCCGACAGTCTTTTATATCCTTTCTTATTTGTAGCCATTTTATGGCTTGTAAAAATAGTAGAGGTTTACTTTCACTTATATTTCGGTGGCTATGGCATCATTCCACGCACGGCAGTTGGGTTGGTTGGTATTGTGACAGGGCCTTTGATCCATATAAATTTTGTTCACCTTTTTTCAAATTCTCTGCCTTTACTCATCCTGGGCATTCTTGTATTTAACTTTTACAGAAAAATTGCCTTTGAGATCTTTATATGGATCTATCTTCTTTCCGGACTTTGCGTGTGGATCATAGGAAAACCCGGTAGTCATATTGGCGCGAGTGGCTTAGTGTACGGCTTTGCCAGTTTTATTTTCTTCAGCGGTTTTTTTCGCAGAAATTTCAAAGCGCTCCTTTTATCCTTACTAATTGTGATCGTATACGGAAGCATCGTATCCGGCCTGCTTCCAAGCGCTGGCAGGGTCTCCTGGCAAACACACCTCTACGGAGCCATGGTGGGCGCGATGTGTGCGTTTTTTTACCGGAACGAATAGTTTAAAAATTATGAATGTTGAGTTATGAGTTATGAATGACTAGTAATTATAATTCATAACTCAACATTCATAACTCATAACTTCTCATTCCCCTTATGTCTGTCTTTATCTCTTATCGTTTTCTTTTCGAGATTTTTTTCCAATGCTTCTGTAAGATTAATACCCGTTTGATTTGCCAGGCAGATTAGAACGAAGAGCACATCTGCCATTTCATCTGCGAGGTTTACTTGTTTATCAGATTCTTTAAACGATTGCTCTCCATACTTTCTGGCAATGATGCGGGCTACTTCTCCTACTTCTTCGGTAAGAATTGCCATATTGGTAAGCTCGTTGTAATAGCGTATACCAATGGTGTTGATCCATTCGTCTACTTTCTGTTGTGCTTCTTCGATCGTCATTTGGGTAATAATTATGAATTATGAATTATAAGTTATAAATTAAATACAGATTCTCCTTACAGGCAGGAAATTGGAAATGAATTTAAAATTCATAATTCACAATTTAAAATTTCAGAAGTGTGTGGTATAAATCTGTTTGTTGACAAAAGAAACAATCCGGACGAAACGATCATCCGCAGGATGAATATCAGCATCCGGCACCGTGGCCCGGACGCTAGCAGGTTTGGACGATATTCGCATGCAGGTAATGCCATTTTTATTGGCAACAACCGTCTTAAGATCGTAGACAAATCCGATGAAGCCAACCAACCTTTTATTTCTTCAGATGGCCGCTATTGTTTGTCGTTCAACGGCGAAATATACAACTACCGTGAGCTGCGAAAAAAATTGGACCATAAATACCAGTTTCGCACCGGCTCCGACAGCGAAGTATTGCTCTATCACCTGATCGAATATGGCCCGGCAGGATTGCCTGACCTGAACGGCATGTTTGCTTTTATTCTCTACGATTCACTTACCGGCATAATCACCGCTGCCCGCGACAGGCATGGGATCAAGCCATTGTATTATGCTGCAGGTGAAAATTTTCTTTTACTATCTTCCGAAATAAAAGGCATCCTTTCTTCCGGTTTGATCTTGAAAGAATTCAACCACCTGCAACTCGAACATTATCTAAAATATAAATACGCTAAACGACCGGAAACATTTTACAAAAATATTTTCGAGCTCGAGCCAGGCCATATGATCCACGCCGATGCAGATTCATTGGAAATAAAAAAATGGCTTCCTGAAATTCCGGTATTACACGATATCACACGGTCTTCTTCACTGATTCTTCATGTAAAATCTTTGCTGCTGAAAGCAGTGGAAAGGCAATTGGAATCGGATGTTTCGAATGGTATCTTCCTCAGTGGCGGCGTGGATTCTACCTTACTATTGGCGATGATCCATAAACTGGGAATTTCAGATTTTCCATCGTTCTCTATTGTCAACACTGCCGAAGACAAAGATTTTGGTACCAACGATTACCTTCATGCACGCAAAGCCGCAGCGCTTTACCAAAGCGATCACCACGAGATAGTAATCGATTCTACTATTCTTTTTCGTATGGACGATCTGATCCGTCAGATGGACCAGCCGATCGGGGACAGTGCTTTGCTGCTTACCTGGCTGCTTTCAGAGGCCGCTGCGCAGGAAGTGCGCGTAGCAATCTCGGGCGCAGGCGCTGACGAATGGTTTGCCGGATACAACCGGCACTGGGCTTATAAAAAATACCTGGATTATTTCTACCAGCACGATTCACTTATTTCGTTTTCAGGTTTTCTTTCCCAGGTCATTCCCGATGGCTTCGCACATCCACTGCGCAAGCAGGCAAGACTCTGGAATAAATTTGCTACTGAGATCCGGAAAGATCCTGTAGTTACCTACGATAATTTCAGCAGCGTATACTATCCCGAAGGACTAATCCTTTCCGAACATAAACACACAAATGTTACGCTCGACCAAAAAGAGAATCTCCTGGAACGAGCCCTGGATAAGGACCGCCACGAATACCTGGTTTCCGATATTCTCATGCTGACAGATAAAACTTCGATGCTGAAAAGCCTGGAGGTGCGGGTTCCCTATCTGGACAATGAGCTTACTGCCTTTCTTGATACGCTTTCTCCCAAATTACTTTTGCAAAACGGAAGAAAATGGATCCTGAAGGAGCTGCTGCAAAATATGGGCGGAAAAGAATTTGCACAACGAAGCAAGGAAGGTTTTGGAATGCCTGTAGGAAAATGGATCCGGCAACCGGAAAATAGTTTTCTACTCAAGCCTCTGCGCAACAAAAATAGTTTAGTATACCATTATATTTCTTTTGAAAAAACAGAAATACTCTTAGCAGAACATTTTTCAGAAAGACGCGATCATAGCACTGCCATTTGGTCTTTGATCGTGCTTACCAACTGGATGCAAAAAGAATTTTTATGAAAATAATTTATTTACATCAATATTTTTTAACACCTGAACAAGGAGGCGCCATACGCTCCTACCATCTGGCTAAGGCCTTGGTAGAGGCCGGACATGATGTGGAGATGATCACTTCACACAATAATTCGCATTATCACTATGAAAATATAGAGGGGATCAAGGTTCATTATTTGCCCGTTTATTATGAAAATAACCTCAGCAGTTTCGGGCGGATCATTTCTTTTCTCAAATTTATTTACCGTGCTTATGAAAAAGCTACGGAAATAGACGATGTAGATTACTGCTATACCACTTCTACTCCGCTTACCATAGGCCTTGTAGCTATCTGGCTTCGCCGGCTGCACCGGATCAATTACGATTTTGAAGTACGCGATCTATGGCCGGAGGCGCCGATCCAGATGGGTGTGATCAAAAATTATTTTGTAAAAAAATATTTATTCTTCCTCGAAAAAAGGATCTACTCCAAAGCCGAAAGGATCATCGCGCTATCTCCAGGTATTGAAGAAGGGATTCGCAAAAAAGTGCCTGGAAAAGAAATTCACCTGATCCCAAATTTTTCTGATTGTGATTTTTTCCATCCCGAAGAAAAAGATCCGAAACTGGAAGAACATTTTGCAGTAAAAGGAAAATTTGTGATCAGCTATTTCGGAGCGCTCGGCAAAGCCAACCACCTGGATTACCTGATTGACGCTGCTATTGAGCTCTCCAGGAAAGACGATGAACGTGTTCATTTCCTTATAGCCGGCAAAGGCGCTGAGCTTTCTTTCATCAAAGAGAAGGTAAGGAAAAACGGATTGAAAAATATTCACTTTGTGGGCTTCATAAACAAAGATAGCTTACACAATATGCTGAATATAACGGACGCGGTTTATATTTCTTTTGCTAAAAAACCAATCCTGGAAACCACCAGTCCCAATAAATTTTTCGATGGCCTGGCTGCCGGCAAACTTTGTATCAGCAATACCAAAGGCTGGATGAAAGACCTGATCGAGCAAAATCATTGCGGCTTCTACTATGATCCCGAGCAGCCTGCAGACTTTGCAGAAAAAATACTCCCCTACACAAAAGATCACAGCCTTCTGAAAAAAGCGCAAACAAACGCAAGACAACTGGCCGAAAGGGAGTTTTCAAAAGAGCTGATGGTAGAAAAATTCTTGCTGTTGATGAATGAAGCACAGCCATGATTGCCTGAACCTTGATTCACCGGATTAGAAGATTTACTGATTTTGATTAACAGGATTTTAATAGTTGTCATTCAGTAGGAAACTTTAGTCCGCTCAGAGTCTCCCGCATCCGGAGAGTAAAGCTTATACTGCCCTTTGCAGGGGACTCTGAGTTGTTTGATGATCCTGCTCTGCTAGTAGCAGCTCAGAGTCCCCATCGAACACTTGTGCTAAAACAACGTTCCGAGTGTGGGAGACTCTGAGCGGACCAAGTAACTATGTGACGGTGCTAAATCTTGCTAATCAAAATCAAGTAAATCTTCTAATCCGGTGAATCAAGGTTCAGACAAAAAAATATCCCGCTGTGATTACACAGCGGGACAGACTTAAAATTCTAAAACCTAAAACTCCCCTTCTACCTTAAAACACTGAAAATATCGGTTGTTGTTCTGGTTTGAAAACCAGTGTGATTTTTTGATCTTTCATATCTACATCGTTTCCGTGAATACGGTTGCCATTCATTTTACTGTAGACATATTTCTTCAGGTCGGCATTATCCGTTTTTACATCATTCACGGTGATGACATTGTATTCGTTAAGACTGAAATTTACTTCTACTTTAGAAGTACTTTCCAACACTAGATCAGGACTTCCGATCAGGGCCTTAATCTGACTTGTCTGCTCAGAGCAGGAAACAAATCTCGTTTTAGCTTTTTTCTTCGCCCCGTCTCCGGCTGCATTTACAACATTGGCTCCTGCCAGAAGGCTTCCTACTATCAGGAACATGTAAGCTAACTTTTTCATAGGCTCTTTATAACTTATTGTACTATACAAAATTAACCGATACTTAACATTAAACCTAGTTCTTAACATTGGAGTAATAAACCACTTTGTATGTTACCGGTTATATAATCCTAAACGTAGCAGTGAAATTTCAGTTTCAACACACCAAAAGCTGTGTAAATACTTATTTAACTTATTGAAAATCAATTTTTAAATAAACCCTAAAAAAGATTGATTGTGAATACGATAGCTATAAAGCAGTAAAATCACTGTTAACATTGAAGTTAATTTGTTAACATAAAATTAATATACAAAAATGGGAGTTCTGGACTTTGGGTCTGTATGGAGCGCTTACTTGTCTATTCTTGCTCCTTGTTCAAAGCTGCTATGCAGGGTCTACATCGAAGACTACCTGGGTGCTTCGATAGGACTTATCTGATTGTAAAAGCTGGGAAGCATGCTTTTGCAAGAGCTCCTTTACCGCCGGAAGTTTGATCTTGTCTTTTTCCAGCTTTATAAAAATATCGACCAGGTAATTATTCCGGATCTTGTCGATCACAGGGGTTTCCGGGCCAAGCACTCGTTTGCTTCCCAGTTCAGGGAGTAAGAGGTTTACAAATGCTTGTGCAAAATCATGCGCCGGCTTTTTCTCCGGGTCTTTTATGGTGATCTTTATAAGTCTATAAAAAGGTGGATAGTTAAAACGCTCCCTTTCCTGCAATTCCAATTGATAGAATGCTTCGTAGTCGTGGCGAATGACCTGGTGCAGGATATTTTGTAAAGTATTGGTAGTTTGGATCAATACCTTTCCTTTCTGCCCTCTCCTACCCGCACGCCCGCTTACCTGGCTAAGGATTTGGAAAGAACGCTCGGCCGCCCTGAAATCCGGGAAATGGATCATCCGATCGGCATCGAAAATTCCTACTAAGGTCACTTTATCAAAATCAAGGCCTTTCGTCACCATTTGTGTACCTACCAGTACATTGGTTTTTCCTGATTCAAATTCCTGAATGATGTTCTGATAAGAATTTTTATTTCGTGTGGTATCAAGGTCCATACGTTGTACACGTGCTTCGGGCAAAAAAAGCTTGAGATCGTCTTCTAGTTTTTCAGTACCAAATCCAATTGGTTTTATCCTTGTTGAACCACAAGCCTGGCATTGCTGCGGAAGACGTTCCACATGGCCGCAATAATGACAACGCAGCTCACCGCTGTGCATATGATAAGTAAGACTTACCGAACAGGAAGTACATTTAGGAATATAAGCGCAATCCTCGCAATTCAGGTAAGGCGCATAGCCTCTTCTATTTTGAAAAAGAATTGCCTGGTGATTTTCTTCCAGGCATAATTTTAATTCCGAAAGCAGTACGGAAGAAAAATCATTTTGCATGGTCTTAAATTTTTTCTCACGCAGCGTGTCGACCAATACAATTTCAGGCAGACTAGCTTCGCCGAAACGTTTGTCCATTTTCACCAATCCCCACCGGCCTGTAGTAGCCTGGTAATAGCTCTCTACCGAAGGAGTAGCCGAGCCCAGCACTACTTTAGCATGGTGAAACCTGGCCAGCATAATAGCCGTATCGCGCGCCTGATAGCGGGGTGCGGGGTCGTATTGTTTGTATGAACTTTCATGTTCTTCGTCTACGATCACCAATCCAAGATTATCGAAAGGAAGAAAAACAGAAGAGCGTACGCCAATGATAAAAGAAAACTTTCCGGAAATAATTCCGCGCCATACTTCTACACGCTCGTTGTCGGAAAAGCGGGAATGATAGATGCCCATTTTATTGCCAAATACTTTTTGCAAACGCGAAACGATCTGCGTAGTAAGGGCGATCTCCGGCAAAAGCAGCAGCACTTGCGAGCCACCTTCCAAGGCATGTTTGATCAGCTCAATATATACTTCTGTTTTCCCGCTGCCCGTGATCCCGTGCAACAAGGTCACCTCTTTTGTTTTGAAAAGCTCTAGGATTTCCTCTTTGGCACGTGTTTGCGCTTCGGAAAGTTTGATCTCCTTTTCATTTTTAAGATCATACTCTGCAAACCGTGAAATCACCTGGTCAAATTCTTCGAAAATATTATTCTTGAGCAACGTGCTGAGCGCAGAAGCAGAGACTTCGGCATTGAGCAATACGTTTTTGGCCAAGCCTAACCGGTTGTTGTCTTTATTCTGCTGTACTTGTGTAAGCTGCATATAGCGCAGCAGTAACGTAAGTTGTTTTTCCTTTTTTTCTAATTTTTGAAATACTTCTTCAAAAAGTTTTTTCGATTCCAGTATTTCATCTCTCAACCGTATTTTGGAAATAACCTTTGGTGCATATTTTTCCTTTAGCTCTTCAAAAAGAATGACCACGCCTTTTGCCAACAGTGATTTGATCACCGGGTGAATAGTCTTTTTCCCAAGCAAGGTCATTACATCACTGTAGCTGAGATTTCTTTTTTTGAGCTCTTCGAGGATAAGTTGTTCGGAAGCAGAGAATTCATAATTCCCGTTATACTCCGGGTTGAGCTGGATCTTTGATTCACTGCTGAGCTTTAGTCCGGAAGGCACGGCAGCATTGAGTACTTCGCCTTGTGTACACATGTAGTACGATGCCATCCATTCAAATAATTTGAATTGGTAACTGTTTACCGTAGGACTTTCGTCGAGCAGATCGAGCAGGTATTTTGCTTCGTAGATCTTAGGAGCGTTGGAATGAATGGAAGCGATGACGGCTGTGAGTACCCTTTTCTGGCCAAACTGCACTACCACGCGCACACCCGGCTTTACTTTGGCAGCAAACTCTCTGGGAACCCGGTAAGTATACATCAAAGGCAGGGGCAGTGGAAGAATTACATCTGCAAACAGGGTCTGCTCGTTTTCATATTCTTCACTATTAAATTCCAGGGACACGTCTTTGATTTCTTAACTAATATAACCTACGGTATAGCTATAAGGATTAATATAAATGTAACCTATAATGATTTTAACATTATTAAATCCTTATAGGTTTGCGTAAATCATCAAACCATAGTTAGTAAAAATAAGCATTCGCAAAGACAAAACACAGCGACTATGTTTTGTTTCGTTAAAATATGTATATTGGTTTTGGTTTAAGTACAAAATCTAACTAAACAAGTTCACTAATGAATATAAAACCTATTTGCCTTTCAGCAGTTTTTGCTTTAAGTGCAGCCTTCTGTTTTGCAAAGGACGATGTAAAGATCGGTGCCGACATTCCTTGGACTACCTACGAGGCAGAGAAAATGAAAACTACCGGTACCGTTCTTGGCCCGCAGTATGGACCGTTCCTGGTAGAAACAGAGTCTTCCGGGCAGCAATGTGTAAAGCTTACCGCAAAGGGGCAGTATGCAGAATTCAAAGCAACTGCAGCAGCCAACAGCATCGTGATCCGCTTCAGCCTTCCTGATAATGAGAAAGGTGAAGGAACCCGCACTTCTCTCGGAATTTATGTAAATGGAAAACAAGTACAGGTACAAAAGATCAATTCTTATTATTCCTGGCTTTATGGGAACTATCCTTTCTCCAACGAGCCTAAGGATGGAAAGCCCAGAAATTTTTACGATGAAACAAGAATCATGAACATCGCTATCGCAAAAGGCGATATGATCCGTGTGAAACGCGATGATGCTTCAGGCGATAATGCTGAATATTGTATCCTTGATTTTGTAGATCTTGAAAATGTAGCCGCTCCAATTCCAGCGCCGGAAAACTCTGTATCGGTAACCGATAAAAGCGCTACAGGTTTTGATGCCAACGAAAATTTCACCGAAGCGCTTTTAAGATGTCTTACGATCGCTGTTGAAAAAGGTAAGATCGTTTACATCCCTGCAGGAACATACAAACTTACAAGAGAGATTAACGTGCCTGAAAAAGTAACGATCCAGGGTGCAGGCATGTGGCATACGTTGATCGTGGGTGATGAAAAATTATATCCCGACAACTCCAGTAACCGTGTACGTTTCAGAGGGAATGGCAGCAACATCCATTTGGCTGACTTTGCTCTTTTAGGAAAATTAAATTACCGCGACGACAGCGAACCAAATGATGGGATCGGTGGATCTTTCGGCGAGAACTCAACCATCACGCGCATTTGGATCGAACATACCAAAGCTGGAATTTGGGTTGAAAATTCTAAAGGCCTTGTGGTAGACGGATGCCGCCTTAGAAATACAGTAGCAGACGGAATCAACTTCTGCGTAGGTATGGCCGAATCAAGCATGAAAAACTGCACAGCAAGAGGTACCGGCGACGATTGCTTCGCGATGTGGCCTGCTACCTGGTTGAGACAAACATATAAGCCTGGTAAAAATGTGATCACACATTGCACCGCACAACTTCCTTTCCTTGCCAACGGCGCAGCGATCTATGGAGGCGAAAGCAATAAAATTGAATATTGCTCTTTCATCGATATCAATCCAGGTTCAGCGATTTTATTGAGCTCTACCTTCCCTACAGCTGAACCAGCGTTGAACATCAATAACCATTTTAGCGGCACTACAGTAGTAGAAAACTGCTCTGTCAAAACCAGTGGTGGCTACGACCATGGCTGGCAATGGCGCGCAGCTGTTCAAATTTGTCTGGACAAGCGTGCGATTTCAGGTATTGCGCTGAACAATGTTACCATCGACGATAGTTTTTCGGATGGCTTAAGCATCATTACAGTGGAAGATTATGGCGTGGTGGTAGAATTATCCAATGCTACTTTCACCAATGTTAAGATCGGCAAATATGGTATCGGAGCCAAAGACAGACATGGCCTGTGGATCGCGGAAAAATCGAGAGGAAGTGTTACTTTGAAAGATTGTGTGATCTCTGAAACTAAAAATGATTCTAAGAATTTTGCGATCAAGTAGATCGATAAATTTTAAAGCACTCACTTAAATATAAGTGAGTGCTTTTTTTTAATTCTCTTTTACTATGCTAAAATATATTTCTATTATTTTATTTTTTATTATCCTTATTTCTAATGGTTGTAAAAAAACATCTTCACCTGTCACGAATAAAAATTGTAGATTGCTCTCATATACGGCTGATACGATCGATGTAAAATTTCAATATGAAAACGATAAACTTATCAAGGTTGAAGCCTATAGTAATAAAACGGCAGGTATGTTATTAGATTATTATACATTCCAATATCAATCTCCAACAGAAATAGTTAAGACTGACTATGATGCAGCGGGAAATATTTATGCTGTTTACAAAAATGATCTTAATGCCGATAATAGTGTAAGCAAATGCACCTCCATCTCGTACCAGGATATAAGAAATGTTTATGATACCATTTTATATACATATGACTCTAATGGGTATTTAATTACCATGGATAGTAAAGAATATTATCAATATCTTAACCCAACGCAAAATTATAGTTCTACTTTTAGTAATAGCTATACATATCCCAATTCAGGTACATGTATTACTACATCTTCCGCAAATGGGTCTTCCCCAAAATATTCTACTACAGAATTTTATACAAACCTCTATGCTCAAACAAATTCAACATTATATACTCCATACAATTATGGAAAATCGTCTTTCTTTTTTCTGAAAAGTCTAAACCATGAGTCATTCACATATAAATTTGATTCGATGGGTAATATGATTCAACAAATAATAATGGAGAATAACACAAACACCCCTTTTGTTACTACATTTACTTATAATTGCCAATAGGTTAAATCTAGTGCAGGAATGTTACGATTAGTCGTAGCGCTATTTTAATTCAAATTTTTTAAAGCCTCACTCGCCTCTTCTACAGGCCGCTGACAGGTTTTATTATAACAAACATAGATCATAGTCTTATCGTCTTTGCTTACTCTGTTTTCAAGAATAGGTAAAGAAGAATTATTTTCCATTCCTGCCATAATTTTATTAGGAAGAAAAATCTGATCAAATGCTTTGCGTTTGGCAATACTATCTCTCCCGCTGATGGCGATCTCTGCGGTAGGTTGTGTGAGATCTGCATACAGGCATGCCCAGTTGGAAAGATAGCTCGGTTCTGTGAGAATAATTTTCTTTGTGCGTGAAAGCATGCTTTCTGCCAATTCTTTCCAATCGTCTTTATATAAAAACAAACTCAGCTTGTACATATTGCGCGCCATCGCGGAGTTAGAAGCGGGAATTACATTGTCGAAAATCTCCTTTTTTCGAGCGATCAATTTTTCGGAATTATCAGCGGTGAAAAAGAACAACCCTTCGCGTTCATCATAAAAATGATCGATCACATAATTGGTAAGCCGGATCGCTTCGTTGATCCACTGCTCGTCGAAAGTAGCTTCGTACAAAGAAAGATAGCCATCGATCACAAAAGCATAATCTTCTAAGTAACCGTCGATAGTGGCTTTGCCATTTTTGTAATTATGAAACAACTTTTCTCCTTCTTTCATTTTAGTTTTCAAAAAGGAAGCATTGTCAAGAGCAAGTTTCAGAAAATCCAGTTCATCGAATACGCGGTAAGCATCTGCCAGGCCTTTTAACATAAGGCCATTCCAGGAGGCCAGAATTTTATCGTCTAATCCAGGACGGACTCTTTTGTCACGTTCTTTTAATAAAATTTCTTTCCAGCGTTTTACTTTGCTTTGTAATTCGTTTAATTCAATTCCATTATTAAGCGCAAAGACTTCGTCTGAAAAAGATTTGATAAGAATGTTGTAAATATTTTCCCAATTTCCAGCAGGGTTTACATTGTAATATTTGCTAAACAGTTCTGCATCTTCGCCTAAAAGTTTTTTCAGATCCGGTTCGTACCAAACGTAAAATTTTCCTTCCTCACCCTCACTATCCGCATCCAGCGCAGAATA
Source organism: Cytophagaceae bacterium (assembly GCA_035535995.1). Taxonomy (GTDB): domain Bacteria; phylum Bacteroidota; class Bacteroidia; order Cytophagales; family Cytophagaceae; genus JANYCO01. Next base: position 134,572 of record DATLOZ010000020.1, on the reverse strand, counting down.
GAAGCCGCCTTCCGTGCTGGTCATTTCTCTTTTTAGCCATTCGATCGTTTCGTATACGATCGTTTTATAATTCGGATCTTTGGTTGCCTGATAAGCTTCGGTGTAGAGACTTAGTAACTGCCCGTTGTCGTACAACATTTTTTCAAAGTGCGGCGCAAACCAATCCATGTCGGTAGAATAACGTGCAAACCCACCTCCGATCTGATCGTAGATCCCTCCGTAGGCCATCTTATCAAGCGTAAGTATAGCGTGTTGTAGCGCTTCTTTGTTTTTAGAAACGCTGTAGTACCTCAATAAAAATGAATAGATAGATGGCATTGGAAATTTAGGAGCACGTTTGTTACCACCCATTTCTGTATCAAAGTTTGGTTTTACCACCTCAAACATTTTGTCGAGATCTTCCTTTAAAAATTCTCCTGGCACTTCGTGAAGATTATATTTTGCTACTTCACTCCCGCTGAGAGAATCACGGAAACCGAGGGCAGATTTTTCAATGTCTTCCCGGTGTTCTTTAAAAGCTTTGTCGATCTGGCCTAACAGATTTTCCCATTGCGCCGGAGGGAAATAAGTGCCTCCATAAAAAGGATTTGTGTCAGGTGTCAGAAATACATTCAAAGGCCAGCCCCCCTGCAATCCCATGGCCTGCACGGCATCCATGTAGATCTGATCGATATCAGGTCTTTCTTCTCGGTCTACTTTGATATTGATGAAATGCTCGTTCATGATAGCGGCCAGCGCTTCTTTTTCAAAACACTCACGCTCCATTACGTGGCACCAGTGGCAAGCGGAGTAGCCAATGCTTACGATGATTGGTTTGTCTTCCTCTTTTGCTTTCTTCAACGCTTCTTCACCCCAGGGATACCACTGCACAGGATTGTGCGCGTGTTGGAGTAAGTAAGGACTGGATTCGTTTATTAGTTTGTTGGGTTTCATATTCCAATATTTTATATCCTTTGCATTTTAACATCTTTGCGAGCAAATTTTCACGCAAAGGCGCTAAGGCGCAAAAACTAGATTTTGTTTAACATATCGTTGATCTCTTCTTCCAAATTAATTTTGCCATTTAGCTTTTTTAACCGACTCAATGTATCTTCTAAAAAAGCGCTATGTTCCTTCGTACCTCCTCTAAAAGGTTTATGTTGTAAGGCTTTTAAAAGGCTTGCCCATTCGGATAATATTTTTTTTGTCTCTTCCGAAAAATAGGTTTCTGAAAATTTATTCCAGATATATTCCTCCGCAACTTCTGTTGGGTGGATCATATCTTGTTTATAAAACCGGTAATCTCTAAGATCATCCATCATTATTTCATATGAAGGAAAATAGAAAACATTCTCATGTTTTTCACTGCACTCATGGCAAACCAATCGCAGTGCGGCTTTGCTTACAGCATTCAGCGGTAATGTGTCTTTGGTATGACGTACAGGACTTACCGTCAAAATAATTTTCAATGCAGGTAACTGGCTTTTCAATTGAGCGTGCAACGTTTCGAATGATCGTACTACTTCCTGTACACTCAAAAGCTCTTTTGTAAAATGAGCCGCAGGTATTTTATGACAGTTGGCTACAATTTCATTTTCTTTTTTTAGGCGATATACAAAAGCCGTACCCAGTGTAATGATTAGGAAATTTGTTTTGAGTAAATGCGCATGTGCTTTTTGCAATTGATCTTTTATTTTCAATTCCAGCGCTTCTCTTGTATTGCCAAAGAAATCAGAGTGTGTATGATAATTAAACCATACGCCATTACTTTCTACCGAACGGTCAAGTAAAGAAAAATCATTTTTAAGGACGCTTTCCAATATTCTAAAAATAGAAACCGGATTAAAAACCGTACCGAATGGATTCGCTACTACTTCAAATTTATTTTCTTTCAGCTGCTCTCCTATCACTTGCGAAAAGCAAGAACCGATCGTGAGCAGCTTGTGTTCATGATTGATCTTTTCAGGCGAAGAAGGAATATTTATTTCTGTGCGAAACATTTGATCTTATTTTTCAACGGTAAATTACTCCAGCCTCTTTACATAACAGGTCTAGTATTTTGCTTTGCAGCAAACTAAATTCGTGCGACATAATATCGCTTTCTATTTTTCCATTTCTTACACAATTCATCGCTTCTTTGATCTCCGGCTCAAAGCCATTCCCTGTAGCGGGAAACGTAAAGGTCTCGCTACTTCCATCTTTCTTTTTTAACACCAAAGAAGTTTCGCGATACCATGGAGAAACAAAATAAATAGTTCCTTCTGTTCCCCTGATCTCTGCAGTTTTAGCAGTATCTGCGATCATAGACGAATGAATTTGAGCTTCTGCCTGCGGATAATATAGAGTAGCTTTAAAGTCCTCGTCAGCACCGGTAGCCGCTAGTTTTGCTTCCACTTCATAGCCAGAAGGCTCCCCCAATACGGTAAGTACGAGAAACAAAGGATAAACCCCAATATCCAGCAAAGAACCACCACCAAGCGCAAGATCATATAGCCTGCTTTTTTCGTCAAAGTGTGAAAAAAAACCGAAGTCAGCTTTCACATTTGTTACCATCCCAATTGCTCCCGATCGGATCAGTTCGAGCGCTTTGTTTGTAGGTGGGAGAAAACGTGTCCACATCGCTTCCATCAAAAATGTTTGGTTCGTTTTGGAAGCTGTAACCATTGCCTGTACGTCGTGGAGGCAATGTGCCAGAGGTTTTTCACAGAGTACAGGTTTCTTATGGTTCAAACATAAAAGCGTATGTTCTTTATGAAAGACATGAGGGGTAGCCACGTATACAAGATCTACTTCCGGATCGAGAACCAGTTCCTCGTATGTTCCGTAAGCGCGGACAGCGTTGTATTTTCCAGCAAATGCAATTGCCGAATCGATCGAGCGGGAAGCTACGGCATACAATGCGGCATCTTCCACATTGTTTAATGCTTCCGCAAATTTCTGAGCAATTTTACCGGGACCGATTATTCCCCATTTGAGGGTTGAATTCATAAGCATAGATTCATAATATAAAGTTTAAAGTTAAAGGTTTATTGTAATACTTTATACTTTTAATCTTTCCTAAAGCTACTGAATCCTTAGTGCTGCTCATCTATTTTATCATATACTTTTAGTAACGATAGCTTGAATAAGCAATAATTGTTGAGATAACAATTCAATAAATGTTTTGTTTTTGATGAAAGCATTAAAGTCTATTAGGAGTGAACAGTAACTCTGTGATTATTCCGAATGTTTAAAAATAGCCAAGAATATGATATTGGTCATTTTGATACAGGTAGCTATGAACGACCTTCACAAAAAATAAAGCCATAGTTTATAACACAAGTAAAATCATGAAACATTTTTCCTTTAGCCTGATCGCCTTCTGCCTTGTAGCGGCCTGTACTAACAAACAGGAAATGGTCCGGCCGGAAATAGAAAGTATTTCTGAATCAGTATATGCTTCAGGTATTGTGAAAAGTAAATATCAGTATGAAGTATTTTCAACCACTAATGGATTAATTCAAAAGATATTAGTCACGGAAGGAGACCTTGTCAAAAAAGGAACACCTATAATCTGGCTGTTGAATGAGGCTTCTCTCTTAAATACTGAAAATGCCCGTCTGGCCGCGGACTTTTCCGCAGTGAGTGCAAACCACGACAAATTAGATGAGCTAAAAGCGAATATTGAACTTGCGCGTGTAAAAATGATGAATGACTCTCTGCTTCTGGCCAGACAGCGCAGCCTTTGGTCAAACCAGATTGGAACCCTGGTAGAGCTTGAGCAGAGAGAACTTGCGTATAGTAATTCCAGCACAATTTATAAAACAACTGTATTTCGTTATTCTGAATTAGAGAAAGAATTAAACTTCGCCGCGCAGCAGTCTACGAAAAATTTCCAGATCACTAAAGCGATCAGAAACGATTATATTATTAAAAGCGAAATAGACGGTAAAGTATATAGCCTGCTAAAGGAGAAAGGAGAATTGGTCAGTCCTCAAAGCCCCATTGCAGTGATCGGAGATGCGAATAAATTTATCATAGAGCTCCAGGTAGATGAATATGATATCGCTAAAATAAAACCAGGACAAAAAGTATTTGTGAGCATGGACAGCTATAAAGGCAAAGTATTTGAAGCAAAAGTAAACAAGATCTACCCTATGATGAATGAGCGTTCAAGATCTTTTAAAGTGGACGCTGATTTTGTTACCCAACCTCCAACATTATATCCTTCGCTGACTGCTGAAACAAACGTGTTGATCAGGATAAAAGAAAAAGCATTAACAATTCCGAAAAATTATCTTTTAGACAATGTTTTTGTACTAATGAAAAACAATGAAAGAAGAAGAGTAACGGTAGGATTACAAAATTATGAAAAGGTAGAAATACTTTCAGGGCTTACAGTAGATGATATTATTATTAATCCGATACAATGAACTTAAAATTAATTATAATGATCGCCCAGGCATTGCTGCTGGCTAGGTGGAAGCAGACATTGGTAGCAGCCATCGGAGTTACCTTCAGCATTACGATGTTTATAACGCTATTGAGTTTCATGACCGGGTTAAACAAATTGCTTGATGGGTTGGTGCTAAACAGAACACCGCATGTAAGACTTTACAATGAAATCAAACCTTCAAAAAAGCAACCTATCAATGAAATACCTTCTTTTAAAAACAGCTATAATTTTATTGAGTCGATAAAAGCAAGTAGCAGCCGGCAGCAGATCTATAATAGCGGGGCTATTATGCAAGCCATCCGGAAAGACAAAAGAGTAGTTGGGTTCGCTCCTAAAATAATTACCCAGGTTTTTTTCAACGAAGGGATGGTAGATATTGCCGCAGCAGTGAATGGCATTGATGCAAAAGCGGAAAATGAATTATTTCATTTTAATGAGTACATCACAGAAGGAAATGCTATGGACTTGAAAAATATTGCCAATAGCATAATTCTTGGAAAAGCACTTGCAGATAAACTACTGGTTAGTATCGGAGACGTAGTGCAGGTAACGTCTACAGAAGGCGATCGGTTTTCTTTAAAGGTAGTGGGCTTTTTTGAATCAGGACTACAAGAGTTTGACAAAACACAAAGTTTTGCTTCTATAAACACCACCCAAAAAATCTTGGGCGAGCCTAATAGTTATGTTACCGATATTCAAATTAAGTTAAATAATATGGGGCAAGCCCCTGAAGTGGCGCGGGAATATGCTACGCTATTTCAATGCGAAGCGGAAGATATACAAACAGCCAATGCACAATTTGAAACAGGAAATTTTATCCGCACCCTTATTTCCTATTCGGTAGGCATTACGTTGCTGATAGTAGCGGGATTCGGGATCTACAATATTTTGAATATGATGATTTATGAAAAAATGGATTCCATCGCTATCTTAAAAGCAACAGGTTTTTCAGGGTGGGATGTAAACAAGATATTTCTCCTGATCGCGCTAACCATCGGATTTTTCGGAGGTTTCGCAGGATTGATCTTTGGCTTTTTATTATCCTCGGCAATCGGGCAGATCCCTTTCAACACATCCGCATTGCCGACTATTAAAACTTATCCGATCAACTACGATCCGGCATTTTATGTTATCGGAGTTTCTTTTTCATTAATTACCACTTACCTGGCAGGATTATTTCCAGCCAGAAAAGCAAGCAAAATAGATCCTGTATTGATCATAAGAGGAAAATAATATGAGTGAGATAATTTTAGAGGCAAGGCATATCCGGAAAAAATTTCAGGATCCTGTTACAATAGAAGTATTGAACGACATTAATTTTTCCATCAACAAAGGAGATTTCGTATCCATTACCGGTAAATCAGGTTGTGGCAAATCTACATTGCTGTATATACTTTCTACAATGGACACGAGCTACGAAGGAGAAGTGCTAATAGAACAGGATTCTACTGCAAACAAAAAAGAAAAACAACTGGCAAGAATACGAAACGAGAAAATTGGTTTTGTTTTTCAATTTCACTACTTATTGAATGAATTTACTGTTTTAAAAAATGTAATGTTGCCCGGATTGAAATTAAATAACTATTCACAAAGCGAGGTAGAACATAGAGCAATGGAGCGTTTGAAAATGCTGGGGATAGAAGCGCTGGCTACCAAAAAAGCCAATAAATTGTCGGGAGGTGAGAAGCAACGGGTAGCTATAGCTCGTGCTTTGATAAATGATCCTAAAATAATCATGGGAGACGAACCTACCGGTAATTTGGATAAAAAAAATAGTGAAATTGTATTTGATATTTTCAAACAACTGGCAGAAGAATATCGGCAAACGTTGTTGATTGTAACCCACGACCAGGGCTTTGCCCAGAAAACTCAACGCATCATTGAAATGGAAGATGGGAAGATAATCCACTAAATAATAAAAGCATATCGCGCAAAGCATTTTTCATCCTTTGCAAGAAATAAATATCGTAAAGCAGCGCTTTAAAAGAGCGCTGCTTCTTTTTTATAAAGATCATACAATTATATGAGTTTTATCATTATATAAATCTGGCATGCATATTAGTTTTGGGTTATAAACCAAAGGAATTAAAACAATGAAAAATATCTTAGTCCCTACAGATTTTAGCGATGAGGCGAAAAATGCTTTAAAGTTTGCTGTGAAAATTGCTCATGCAATACACGGTAAGATTATTCTTTTGCATACAATCAGTCCTATCTTCATCATGACCGATATGGGAGCCTTTAGTTACCCTGATCCTGATGAGAAGGCCTATGCCTATTCGCTTGACGAAGAAATGAAAAAGCAAGTTGCCTTTGTCGAAAATCAGAATGTAGCGGTAGAGAAGATCATTGAAAAGGGATTATTGGAATATGATGTAGCAGATCTGGTAAACAAATTGAAGATCGACCTTGTAGTAACAGGAACCTCCGGGGCCAAAGGATTAGAAGCATTTTTATTTGAAACCAATTCCGAGCGCATATTTGAAAAAGTGTCTTGTCCAGTATTAATAATACCGGCAGAGGCAAGCTATCATGGCATACATAAGATCATGTATGCTACCGATTTTCAGTATAAAGATATTCATGAGTTAAGCAAGGTAGTTCAGCTGGCACGTCCCTTTAATGCACAAATTGTAGTGACTCATGTGGACCGCGAGCTGGATAAATTTATAGAAGAAGACGATACACAGGATTGGTTCTCTGAAATAGGAGAGACAAATATTAATTATAAAAACATAATCTACAAACGTTTTTTCGGACAAAACATCAACGATACATTGGTAAATGCTACGCAAAAAATGGATGTCAATATTTTGTGCATGTCTAAAGCAGAGAGAGGTTTCATAAAAGATCTTTTCCATCAAAGCAATACAAGGAAAATGGCATTTCATACCACTATCCCTTTAATGCTGCTACACCTTAGTGAAAATAATAAACTGAAGTAAATAGATTTAACTAAAATAATATGGATCCATATATCAAAAAATTTTCTGAGATCTCCATCGGGGACCTGGTGGAAACAGGAGGGAAAAACGCATCGCTGGGAGAAATGTTTACGCAGCTTACTTCTAAAGGTGTAAATATCCCAGACGGTTTTGCAGTTACTTCTACTGCTTATTGGTACTTTATAGAGCGTAATGAATTGCGAAAAAAATTAACCGATGTACTCTCCTCTCTTGATACGGTTTCGTTTGCAAACTTATCAGACGTGGGAGCAAAGTGCCGCGGGTTAATCCTGAATGCACATATTCCCGATGATGTGCAGCAATCAATTCTTGAATTTTATCATGCGTTGAAAGGAAAGTATAACCGTGAAATAGAGCTGGCCGTTCGAAGCAGCGCTACTGCAGAAGACCTTGCCAATGCAAGTTTTGCCGGACAGCAGGAATCGTACCTGAATATTAAAGGAGAAAAAGAATTGCTGGATGCCTGTCTCCGTTGTTACGCTTCGCTCTTTACCGACAGGGCAATTAAATATCGTTTTGACCATCAGTTCGAACATATGAAAGTGGCGCTTTCCATTGGTATTCAAACCATGGTGCGTTCTGATCTTGCGTCGGCAGGAGTAGGATTTACACTTGACCCCGAAACAGGATTCAGAAATGTAGTGTATCTCACAGGAAGTTGGGGACTTGGAGAGAATGTGGTACAAGGCGCAGTCAATACAGATGAATTTTACATTTTTAAACCTGCTTTAAAAAACGGTAAAAAATCCATCCTGTCGAGAAAGTTGGGAAACAAAGCAATTACGATGGTTTACGCAACCGATAAAAATAGTGTTTCGCCTACGCTCAACCTCCAGACACCAGAGGAAAAAAGAAAACAATTCATTCTTACCGAAAAAGAAATTGAGCAACTGGCAAAATGGTTTGTACTCATTGAAGAACATTATCAAAAACCAATGGATATCGAATGGGCCAAAGACGGAATAAGCAATGAACTCTATATTGTACAGGCCAGACCAGAAACTGTACATTCCCAAAATACCAAACGTACATTACTGAAAGAATATACCATAACAGAAAAAAAACCTATACTCACCAAAGGTGTGGCAATCGGTAAAAAAATAGCAACAGGTATCGCAAGGGTTTTGAATTCTCCTTCGGAATCAGAAAAACTAAAGGAAGGGGAAGTGTTGGTGACAGGTATTACAAACCCAGACTGGGATCCTATTTTGAAAAAGGCCGCTGCAATCATTACCGATAAAGGAGGGCGCACAAGCCATGCTGCTATTGTAGCAAGAGAAGTGGGTGCTGTAGCTGTAGTAGGTACAGCGAACGCCACCTCTCTGATCAAAGACGGTGAAATAGTAACGGTATCCTGCATAGAAGGCAATGAAGGCTTCGTATACGAAGGAGCTGCGAAATGGGAAGAGAAGGTGACTGATCTTACCAATATTGAATTACCTGATACAAGTACCATGTATATTCTGGGCGATCCTGAAAAGGCATTTGAATTGGCTATGCTACCTAATAACGGAGTAGGATTGTTGCGACTGGAATTTATCGTGAATAATTCCATAAAAGCGCATCCAATGGCACTTGTACATTTTGATGACCTGAAAGATGAAAAAGCAAAAAAAGAAATCGCAGAGCTTACCGCTGGTTATGAAGACAAGGAAAAATATTTTGTAGAAAAACTAGCGGAGGCCATTGCAATTGTTGCCGCAGCTTTTTATCCAAAAGATGTGATCGTACGAATGAGTGACTTCAAGACAAATGAATATGCCAATCTTTTGGGAGGAAAACAGTTTGAACCGAAAGAAGAAAATCCTATGATAGGATTTCGCGGCGCTTCCAGGTATTACAACGAGCGTTACCGCGAAGGATTTCGTCTTGAATGCGAAGCCATGAAGGTAGTACGAAACGAAATGGGATTGGACAATATCAAATTAATGATCCCTTTTTGCCGTACGGTAGAGGAAGGGAAAAAAGTACTCGATATAATGAGTCAATATGGATTGCACCGCGGAGAAAATAATCTTGAAGTATACGTGATGGCTGAGATACCAAGCAACGTGATACTGGCTGAAGAATTTGCAGAAATATTCGACGGATTTTCGATCGGCTCGAACGATCTTACACAACTTACGCTAGGATTGGACCGGGACTCGTCGATTGTACAGGAATTGTTTGATGAAAATAACCTGGCAGTAAAACGAATGATCGAAATGGTAATTACGAAAGCCAAAGCAGCCGGTAGAAAGATCGGAATATGCGGGCAAGGTCCTAGTGATTCGGAGTCCTTTGCTCAATTCCTGGTAGAAGCTCATATCGATAGTATTTCTTTTAATCCAGACGCGATGTTGCATGGGATGGAAAATATAAAAAAAGCAGAATATAATTTAGTAATGGGCAAGATCGTATGAAGCAATTTGCCTAAAGACAAATGGGATCAATGGAATGAATGAAGAAATAAAAACAACTTAGAGTTATTTTCTTATCTGGCTAAATAATAAATCTATGTTTTATTTTAAGAGGATTTATGAGAAAGAGTTTAAAATAATAATATACGGCTCTTTCATCATTTGCTGCCTGATCAGCCTGGCAAGCCTTACAGGAATAATGCCGGAATTTTATTATAGAGAAACCAGCAATTGGGAGATGCAGTCCTTTGGCCAGGACATAATGAACTTATGTGTTGTAGTTCCTTTTTTACTTATCACTGTTTTTATCAAGAAAGAGTATGGACTATTTTTATGGTCAGGTGGCATTCTGTATACACTATACACTTTTCTCATATACTGTTTTGACATTCATTTTAATGTGCTTTTTCTGGATTACTGCGCTATACTTGGCCTGAACTTTTATTTGTTTTTATATTTTATGTATAGGCAAAATAGTAACCCTACTTATGTATACAATACCTCAAGGGTTTCTAAAATAACAGGATTTTATTTTCTTATAATTGCCATATTATTCTACTGTTTGTGGCTTTCAGAAATAATACCGGCAATCCAGAGCGACAGTGTGCCAAAAAGTGTGGCGGATGCAGGAGTGTTTACCAATCCGGTTCATGTCATTGACATTGCTATAATGCTACCCGGTGTATTTATGGTGGGAGTATTTCTTCTCCGTGAAAAGAAAATAGGGTCGCTGTTTGCACCGATAATCCTTTCTTTTCTACTCCTAATGAGCATTACTATTATAGTACTTTCCTTCCTTTTATCGCAAGGGGAAAAAAATAACAACTTGCCGGTTATTTTCATTATGAGCGTATTTGCACTACTTAATATATTATTACTTGTGTTGAATTTTAGCAAAAAAGGAAATGTATAAAACGATAAGAATCATCACGATCCTGTTGCTCCTATTTGTATCCATCAATGCCTTGGTAGCTGGTTATTTATTTATGCTAGACCCATCCGGCAGATATTTACATATCTCTACTAGCTGGCTTCAATATTCGCCCTTCACAAGTTTTTTTATTCCAGGATTGATCCTATTTGTAGCAAATGGTTTATTAACGCTGGTAACCTTATTATTTACCTTTTTGAAATGGAAATATTATGAAGGAACCATCATAGTACAAGGATTAATTCTGAATGGTTGGATTGTAGTTCAGGTAATATTATTACAGAAGATTGATTTTTTACATTATATTTTTTTTGGAATCGGATTGTTGCTATTGGTTTCCGGAGTCATATTAAGTCATTTGAAAAAATAATTCTGTTTTTCTCCTGGCAGTCGTTCGCGTCTCGCGAGTGCCATATATTTTGCAGCTCTCTGGGCGGCCTTGCGAAGCTGACTATTGAATTTATAAAAGAGAATACGCGATAATTCTTCAGCGTTTATATAAATCAAAAAACAATTCATTTGTGATTTTTCATACACACGCTCGGACTTTAGTCCGAGTGAGTGCACCTTTGGGTTCGAGCAAGTGCGGGAAATTCTTCTTATCTGCTTTACTGAAACGGCTTGTACCTTCTGCTATATTAAGGGGCTGCTCTTCTGAGCTGATTAGCTGTGCTTCTTTTTTAACTTGATAACCCTTAACCAATTGAAACATAAAACAATAGATTTCAGAGGGAATTTGCTCGCTATTACTTACTGGGTACTATGTTTCCTAAGTCCATCCACTTCCTGAAAAGTCGAAATTATTCATTATTTACGATGTTGAAATAAAGTGCCTTTTCAGCATCAGTATTCTTGATTTTCCTGTGCTTCAGATTCGCAAATGCTTTCTTTACATTACTGCAAAATCTTCTACAATTCGAATTAGCAAAGAATACCGGATAAAAATTATCCTTAATACGGGATTTTAAATATGGATTTTGTAGGTTGAGAGAACATTATTAGCAATGACTAATTATTAGGCCATTGCTAATAATGTTTTTTGATAGGAATTTTGCGGTCTGAAAATTAATAAGATACAGAAAAAGGCTATGGCTTATCAGAAGATTCAATAACAATTACAAGGATTTGGATAATTCTAAAACTACTTTTCTATAACACTTTATCATTGTGACTTCGGGTAGAACTAAACTAATCAAATTACCAGGAATTAAGAATTTGTACTTTGCATTACTGGCGTGCATACAGGAAAATGACAAATTAAAAAACGTTTATAAAATAAAAATTCAGTATTTTTCACCGTAGTTAATTTTACTGTTTTTACTGTTGCACATTGACTATTTCAAAACAGATTAAAACTAATAATTTTCTTGTATTTATATGGATATTGTAAATAAACTCTGGGGATTTTGTAATAAGCTACGGCATGATGGAGTTGATTCCTCTGATTATATTGAGCAGCTAACATATTTACTTTTTCTGAAGATGGCTGAGGAAAGGGGAATCAACGTTCCTAAAGGATATGATTGGCAATCACTTATTAACACTTCAACTCGTTCACTCATACCACATTTAGAAGCCATTTTACAAAAACTTAGAACAAAAAAAGGGATTTTAGGTGATATTTTTTCCGAGCCGGTTTCTCGAGTTCGGAATGCTGAAATTCTTAAAGGGTTAATCAACGAGATAGATTCAATTGAATGGACAAGTTTTGATGCAGATATTGTTGGTTTAGCTTTTGAAGAATTGATTGGTAAAGTTGCAAATGAAGGGAAAAAAGGAGCAGGACAATATTTCACACCACGGCCACTAATACAAGCAATTGTAAATGTTATGAAACCAGATCCTTTACAATCTAAAAGCTTTAACATTGGAGATGTGGCAACAGGAACTGCTGGATTTTTAGTTGTAGCATATGAATGGCATAAACAAAACAGTAAAGGGAAAAATCTCACCACACTTGAAAGTAACAGAATCAAGAATAATACCTTTTATGGACAAGAATTAGTTCAACGTCCTCGTAGATTGGCATTAATGAATATGTTTTTGCATGGAGTGAATGCTCAAATAAGATTTGGAGATTCATTATACGGAAAACAGAACAACGATGTTTATGATTGTATTTTAACTAATCCTCCTTTTGGAAATAAGGGTGCTAATCAAATCCCAAATAGAAAGTTTCCCGTTAAAACAAGTGATAAGCAGTTAAATTTCATTCAACATATTATTGAGAAACTAAAAGATGGTGGTAGAGCGGCAATTGTATTGCCAGATAGTTGTTTGTCAAGCGAAGCTGCAAAAAAAATATGGGCACATTATTTAGACTCGAATAAAAGTGGAGCAGATGTTTGTAACCTACATACAATATTAAAATTACCTGAAGGTGTTTTTGCCGCGTACGCAAACGGAATTAAAGCGTGCGTGATTTTTTTAAAGAAAGGCGAGATTACAAGAAAAATGTGGACATATGATGCTCGAAAAGATAATGTCAAGGTTACTACTAAAAGTAATTCTTTGTCTCCCGAGCATTTTCATGATTTTGAAGAATGCTATGGAGTGAGTCCGAATGGAGACTCAAGAAGAAATGAAACAACAAGATTTAAAGTCCATACTTTAAATGAAATTAAAGAAAAAAAGTATGATTTAGCTTTTGTTGAATTATTTCAATCTGAAATACTACCTCATCCTGCAATTATTATTGATGAAATGATTGCTGATTATGAAAGAAAGATTTTAGCACTAAAAAAATTAAAAAATAACTTACCAAAAGACAAAAATGAACCAACAAAAAAAATGGGGAAATATACAACTTCGTGAATTAATTGTTGTTCGAAAAGGCAAAAAACCTCTAAAATTATCAGGATTTAAATTCCCAGATAGTGTGCCTTATCTTGATATTGAAGCAGTGGAAAAAGGTAAATTCACTCAATATGCGGATACGTTTTCAACAATAATTTCAACAGAGGATGACGTATTCATTGTAGCAGATGGTTCAAGAAGCGGATTAGTAGCTAAAGGAGTAGCAGGGGCTGTTGGATCTACTATTATGTGTTTAACCCCTTTAATTATTAATAAAGATTTTCTTTTTTACTTTTTAAAATCAAAATACAATTACTTTAATAAAAATACTATTGGTTCGAGTATCCCTCATCTTAACCAAAAAATATTTTTCAACACATTGGTTCCATTCCCCCCCTTAGAAGACCAAAAGAATATTGTAGAACAATTGAACAAGAATTTGGATGACTATTTTAATAATTTTAAAAACATTGAAAACGAGTTATTGAAAATTGAAGATTCAACTAAAGCAGTTCTTGAAAGGGCAGTAACTGGAAACTTAACGAAACAATGGAGGAATAATAAAAACGAAATTCTTACTCAAGATAGTCTCCCAGAAACTTGGTCAAAAAAAACAATAGAAAATATATCTAGCTTCATTGGAAGTGGAATAACTCCTAAAGGAGGTTCATCAAACTATCTTACGACAGGAATTCCTTTTTTACGAAGTCAAAATGTTTATCCCAATGAATTACGATTAGAAAATGTGGTATTCATTTCAAAGGAAATGCATGAACAAATGAAACGTACTCATGTAAAACCAAATGATGTATTACTTAATATAACTGGAGCTTCAATAGGACGAGTTGCTATGATACCTGCAGATTTTGGAGAAGCTAATGTCAATCAACATGTTTGCATAATAAGAGTTAATCAAGAAATAGACCCAGAATATTTAACAATTTACCTAAACTCTCCAGTTGGCCAAAAAATAATTATGGGTTTACAATCTGGTGTTACAAGAGAGGGATTAAATTATGCCCAGATAAGGGCAATCCAAATCAATTGTCCACCCATTGAAGAGCAAAAAGAAATTATTAAAAAAATAAAAACTCATCTTTCAGAACTCGAATATTTAGCTTCAGAACATTCCGGCACTATTCAAAAGTTAAATGAATTGCAACAATCAATTCTGCAAATGGCTTTTACCGAAGATTCTTTAAAAACTTCATCAAACACTTCTTACGAAGAAAACTTGAAGATCAAATTAAGAAATGCAAAAAAAGCATTGCTTGATCAAAGGAAAGATGAGCAAAAAAAAAACGCAAAAAAAACACAAGAGATGAGACAAAAAACTAAAGAAAAAAGCAAACTCGACATTGTGGATGTTTTAAAATTAAAAACAGGTAAGGTTTCTGCAAAAGAAATTTGGATGGAATCGAAACATCAAAATAATATTGATTCATTTTATGAGGAATTAAGAGCAAAAATAAAAAGTGGAGAAATAATTTCCGAATTGAGTGATGAAGAAATCCCTCAATCCATGTTGTCTTTAAAAACTATACAATGAGAATAACAGAAGTATTTATTGAAAATTTTAAAAACCTACAAAATTTTAAAATTGATTTGTCAGATAACCAAAGTCTGAATACTATTGTTGTCGTGGGGCAAAATGGTGCGGGTAAATCCAATTTTCTGGAGGCATTAGTATTAATCTTTAAGGACTTAATATATGGTGAAAATGCCCCGCCATTCAATTACACTTTAAAATATACTTCTGCAGGCAAAGCGATTGAAATACATTCCAGAAAAAATCTTGGGGAATCTAAGCTAGCTACGCAAATACAGATTTTCGAAGATGAACCTAAAAAGAAAGTACAAAAACAAGTCTATAAATATCAAATTAAAGTTGACGATAGAGTTTCATCGGCACAAACATTAAGTGGTATTGAAATACACTTGCCCAAATATGTATTTGCATATTACTCTGGAGTTAGTAATCGATTAGAACAGCATTTCGATAAAACACAAAAAAAATTCTACGATGAACTTCTTGAAGGTAAAAATGAACCTTTTCGTAGGTTATTTTACGCACAATCTATTCATAGTAATTACGTGCTTTTAGCTTTTTATGCATTTCAAGATGAAAAAACAAAAAACTTTCTCCAAGAGCATTTAAATATTATTGGTTTTGACTCTGCATTGTTTGTGATTCAACAACCACAATGGTATAAAAAGAAAAAAAATGTAAACAAAGGGTTACAAGATGAATCCGTTAAAAAGAATGTAGGAGAAAAAAAATTTTGGGACTCAAGAGGTGTCGTAAAAGATTTCTTAAATATTTTGTTTAAACATTCTCTCGCACCAATACGGCATGAAATTAAAACGCGCATTGATTTTAGACATAAACCAAAGAATAAAGGTTGTTGGTATTTGTATATCGATAGCCAAGAACAATTACAAGATTTAGCGACCGAGTATTGCACAACATTTAACATCAAAGATGAAATAAAAAATACAGAATTTTTCAAAGCTCTGGAGAGTTTATATATCTCTGATTTGATTTTAGAAACAAGAATTCAAGTAAAAAAGAAGGATGCAGAGGGTAATATTACATTTAAAGAATTGAGTGAAGGTGAACAACAATTACTTATGGTTTTAGGGCTCTTAAAATTCACAAAACATGAAGAATCTTTATTTCTATTAGATGAACCCGATACCCATTTAAATCCGCTTTGGGAGTATAAATATTTGAGTTTGCTAAATACAGTTGTAGGAGATTACCAAAGTAGTCAAATGTTAATTTCTACTCACCATGCTTTGACAATTGGCGGAGTTGAGAAGGAACAAATAAGAGTATTTACTAAAAACGGTGATCAGGTTACGACTCATGAACCACATATCAATCCGAAAGGAATGAGTATTGATGGAATACTGACGAGTGATATATTCGGATTAAATACAACTATTGATAGAGAAACTTATGAAAAACTATTAGAACGGAGAAGATTATTCGCGGAAAAATTGGATTTAGAAAAAGAAGGAAGAACCTTATCTGTGGAAGATGCTGCAAAATTACAAGCACTAACTCAAATGATGAGTGAAAAAGCTCTACCCTATCATGATCCATTGTTTTATGATTTTATTTTAGCATTAAAGGAAATTGATTACGAAGTGTACGAAAAACAAACTCCTTTGTCAGAAGAAGAGAAAAAAGAAAGGATTAGAAAAGCTAAAGAAGCGTTTGAAAAGATTAAAAAAGTAAACAAAGAGTAATAATGATATACATCAATATTGAAAACTTTGTTCCCAACGCTGACTGGCTTGCAAAAGCAACAAGACATCGTACAGCTATGTTAGCTCTTGCAACAGTTCAAGAGAAAAAGGATTATATAACTAATATTTGGTCAGAAATCAAACAAGAACTTTTAAATCTACCAAATGCTAATAAATGTTGGTTTTCCGAATCAATAGAGAATGTATCAGATTACCATGTTGAACATTTTCGTCCAAAAAAGGAAGTAGAAAAATCAAAAATTAGTATTCAAAATATTACCTTTTCTGAATTATCGAGAAATGATTGGGCTGATACTATAAGCACTTCTGATGGCTATTGGTGGCTTGCTTTTGATCACTCCAACTACAGAATTGCAGGTAGTAAAATTAATAGCTCCTTTAAGAGAAATTTTTTTCCAATAAAAAGCGATAGCACATTTATAGCCTACAGTGAAAATGATGATTATTCCATCGAAGAACACATTCTCTTAGATCCGACGAAGAAAGGAGATCCTGACTTAATAACATTTGAAGCAGATGGAAAAGCCATCTCTACATATTATTATACAAATGACTTATGGAAATATACTCGTGCTGAAGCATCTATAATTATTTATGGTCTAAATGATATTCAAGACTTAAAAAATGCCCGTTTAACAAAATGGCAAAAATGTAATGATTTCATTTCCGAGGCCCATAGAAATTATCTGCTTCATGATCAGATGTTAGCTAATGGAATCAACGAAAACAACAATAACGAAGTTTCTATGTTTATAGGTTTAGAACAAACATTGAACTTTTTGTATAGCCAAATAAAAAACGAAATACATCCAACCTCTGCGTTTTCAGCAGTTGCTTTAACATGTGTTAAGAGTTATGATTATCCCTGGATTATCCCAAATATATTAACCTGAGAATGAAAGGTTACTGGAAATGATGTGCCAAGCCTACTGCACCTAAGAACCGCTTGTTCCTTTCTTGTGTTGGTACTGGGTCAAATATGAAGTTTTTTTCGTATCAAGTATAGTAGTAACATGTTAGTGCTTCGAAATTATCAACTTCTTGTAACTGCAAATCTCATGCACTCGCTCGGACTTTAGTCCGAGTGAGGAATATTATTGCCAGGCCTCTGGCCGGATGCGAAGAACACTATTAGAAATTATAAAAAGATTAGAGTGAAATAAAAAATTATGGCAAAAATATAAAACAGAATGTGACGATATTAACGACAACCTTATTGTTCCGGCCAGAGGCCTAACAATAATATTCGTCACTCGGCGCTGCCAAGCGAATGCACCTTGGGGTCCGAGCAAGTGCGGGAAATATTGAATTTATAAAAAAATTATACCTTGAATAAAAAAATTTGACTTGTTAAAATTCCTCTCGATGCACCGCCCAGAGGGCTACTATATATAAGGCACAAGTCACAGACTTGCGCCAGCTAGGGAGAATATCAAAAATAGTAACACATTCGAATACGGAGCCGCGGGCTATAACATAGAAATTTTTTATATCTGCTTTACTATATCTACCTGTGCCTTCCACAATATTCAGAGGAATACTTAAAGAAGCTCTTTTAAGTTGATTGGCAATGACCTTGTCAATTAATTTATCGGAACAAATAAGAGTTAGAACCTTAAGGTCAAATTCCTTTGCTTTCTTATAAACATTGAGCTTTTCGAAGTCGAACATAAAATTAAAAATGAGTAGAAAATATTGTTGTCTAAAAAATCAAGCTAAAAATAGTGAGGAGTGTGAGTGTGAGTCTTGAGAATATCCTCAAAACTCACACTCACACTCCAAACTGTCTCGTACCCAGAGTCGGGATCGAACCGACACTCCTTACGGAACACGATTTTGAGTCGTGCGCGTCTACCAGTTCCGCCATCTAGGCATTCCGAGTACGGGCTGCAAATGTATTAAAATACTCTCTAAAAACACAAAAATACTTTCAAAAATCTGCTTCTCTAGCCCGTTATTTTTCTCATCGCTTTCTAACACGTAATAATAAGTCTACTATTTCAATAAAATTTCCTGTAAAATCGCTAATTTTAACAACTATAGAAATTGATAACCATGGGGAGAATAAGATTTACAATATTGTGGATGGCTTTGGCGGGTCTTTTATATAGCTGTACCGATAGCACCAGCGATAAACCTGTTACAGATCAGGACTCTGTGCTCACCGATACACTCAAAAAAGAACTGCAGGCCGATACTGTAGTGATTGATCACACTCCAGTCAAAATTTATGCGCTTACCCAAGACGATAAAAATATTCTTGAACTACTTCAGATCGTTGAAATGGGTTTTTCCTTCAACGAAGTAAAAGCAAAATATCCTTCCGTAAGAGGCATCCGTCCTGAAGATAAAAAAGATGAACTAGCTGCTGCCGGTTTTACTGAATCAGTTTGCAAACAAAAATTATTCGGAAGCGAGATCTCCGCTGAATTTAACTTTAAGGACGACAGTCTTTATTCCTACGTTTTCACTTACAACGAAAAAGACTCTGATAAAGCAGACCAGGTATTTAAAGCAGTCAAAAAATATTATTCTGAAAAATGGGGAGAGGCCCAGCCTGAGATGGTGGAAGAAGAAAATCACTATAACCAGAATTTTGTCTGGCCCGCACAAAATACGGCTACTCCTTACCTGAATTATAATCTCAACACTAATACCATCGCCTGGGGCAAACGCTTCGATAAATCGCTTTAAGCAAGCTTCCAGTCACGGTTCAAAATCCCCAGCGAATAGTGCGCTGTCATGTCGTACATGCATGGCACGATCGATACATAATTATTTTCCAATGCCCATTCGTCGGTGTCTTCAGATTTGTCGGTGTTGACAAATGTACCACTCATCCAGAAATATCTTCTTCCATTCGGATCATGGCGCTCTTCAAAATTTTCCTGCCACTTAGCGATCGCCTGGCGACAGATCTTGATGCCTTTAATGGGTAGTACGGATTTGATCGGGAAATTTACATTCAATGCAACGCCTACCGGTGGTTTGTTTTCCAACACTTGAGAAGCGATCTTTTTTACATATTCTTTGATATGCGAAAAATCCGGTCTTGGCTTATAATCGCAAAGTGAAAACCCAATTGCCGGCAATCCTTCAATCGCCGCTTCAATCGCGGCAGACATGGTGCCGGAATATAAAACAGAAGTAGAAGAATTGCTTCCATGATTAATACCACTTACCACCAGATCGGGCACACGGTCTTTCAAGACAAAATTTTTCGCCAGCTTCACGCAGTCTGCCGGAGTACCTGAACATTCATAGGCTTTGATGTCTCCATAAATATCAGTCTCATCCAACCTTAGCGGATAACCAATCGTGATGGCATGCCCCATGCCTGATTGCGGACTGTCGGGCGCTACTACGATTACTTCTCCCAATTCTTTCATCACCTCCACCAATGTGCGAATACCGAAGGATGTGATGCCATCGTCGTTTGTTACTAGTATTAACGGCTTTTTCATCTTTTGTCAATTATGAATGTCGAATTATGAATGTTGGGTTGAAGAGTGAGTGATGAATTTTGTTTGATTATTTTCATTTATAACTCAACATTCATAATCCATAACTTTAATTATTTTTCTTCAGGATTGAATGCCCCATCTTATCCCTTTTTGTCTGAAGGTATTTTTCATTATGCGGGTTGGGCGGAATTTCTACGGGAATATTTTCTACGATCTCCAGGCCATATCCGATAAGGCCTGCGCGTTTTACAGGATTGTTGGAGATCAAGCGTATTTTAGTAAGGTTCAGATCGCGCAGAATCTGTGCGCCTACGCCATAGTCGCGCTCGTCCATCTTAAAACCTAATTTTAGATTAGCTTCTACAGTATCAAATCCTTGTTCCTGCAGTTGATATGCTTTCAGTTTATTGATCAGTCCGATGCCGCGTCCTTCCTGGTTCATATAAAGGATCACTCCTTTGCCTTCTTTTTCTACCAGCTCCATGGCTTTCTGAAGCTGAGGCCCGCAATCACAGCGGCAGGAGCCGAAGATATCACCGGTTACGCAGGAAGAGTGTACGCGTACCATCACAGGTTCGCCTTCTTCCCAGCTGCCTTTTATGAGAGCAAGATGAAGATCACCTGTATCTACCTGGCGGTAGGCGATCATTTCAAAATTTCCAAACTGCGTAGGCATATGCACGCCTATCTCACGCTGGATGAGGCTTTCCGTACAGAGACGGTAAGCGATAAGATCTTTAATAGAAACTAGTTTTAAATTGAGTCGGTTGGCAATTTGTCTCAACTCTGGCAAGCGAGCCATTTCACCTTCTTCGTTCATGATCTCCACGATCACTCCTGCAGGCTTGTATCCTGCAAGCCTCGCAAAGTCTATAGCTGCTTCGGTATGTCCGGCTCTGCGGAGTACACCTTCTTTTTTTGCTTTGAGTGGGAAAATGTGTCCGGGTCTTCCCAGGTCTTCGGAATGGATAGTAGGATCCACCAATGCTTTAACCGTTTTGGCACGGTCGCTTGCAGAGATGCCGGTTGTACAGCCATGTCCCAGGAGGTCCACAGATACCGTGAATGCCGTTTCGTGTGTAGCCGTATTCGTTCCTACCATCAGATGCAGCCCGAGCTCTTCACAACGCTCTTCTACCAAAGGAGCACAGATAAGGCCACGGCCTTCTTTTGACATGAAATTAATGATCTCAGGAGTAATGCACTCGGCTGCACAAACAAAATCGCCTTCATTCTCACGGTCCTCATCGTCTACTACGATGATCACTTTTCCTTTTTTGATATCGGCGATCGCGTCTTCTATTTTATCCAGCATAAATCAGCTTAACAGGTTTTTGAAACTTTTTTCCAGTAGGGTGTTACAAGCACGCCAGTTGTAGTTTTCTCTTACAAACAATCTTCCGAGCCTTGCTAGTTCCCCAGCCTCTGCAGGATGGTTCAAAAGGAAAATGATCTGTTCTGCAAATTTAACGCTTTCGTTGCATATAATGATCTCTTTTTTGTCTTTGGCTTTCAAAGCCTTATTGGTAAGTGAGGTCGTAATTGTAGGCAAACCCGCTGCCATAGCTTCCAGCAGCTTGTTTTGCAATCCTGAACCTGAAAAAAGCGGGGCTACAAATACTTTCGAACGGATCAGATATTCTTTCATATCGGGTACATAACCTGTCACGATCACGTCATCGTTCTTCAAGGCTGTTACTTCCTGGGCCGGATTGATGCCAGCCAGACAGATCTTGGTCTTCACGCCTTTGGATTGAAGTACGGGCAAAATTTCCTGTACCAAATATTTACAGGCTTGAATATTGGGATGGTAGCCCATATTGCCGGTAAAAATGATGTCGTACTCTTTTTCAATTTCCGGCGTTTTGGTCACAAAATATTCCTCGCTTACACCATTGGGAATAATATCTATTTTTTCTCTTAACGTAGGAGAAAAAGTATCCGTATCGGATTGACTGATCATCGAATAACCATCAAAATAAGAAGCGATCTTTTCTTCAAAAGCGCGCAGCCTACGGGCTTCTATTCCTACGATGAATTTTTCATACCAATGTGAATACTTGATACGTTTTTTCATCCCTTCGGAAAAAGCATCCATGTAATCGAGATAATATTTAGTAGGCAATTCAAATGGAATATTGTTGAATATTCTCAGCAATTGTACATAGCAGATATCAATATTGTTTGTGCTGACCAGGTAAGCAATCGTATCCTTCATTTTAGGAGAAGTGAAATAGTGTACCTGAAAAGGATCGGCGCCAAAGATCCCTTTGAAAAGGTTTAGCAAGCGACTGAAAAAACTAAGCTGTATGATCTCTAAATGCTTGCAGTATTTTTTTACTTCTTGCAAATGTTCTTCCGAAGGCATTTTATCTGTAAGACATACCACATACAATTCATTGTTTCGGCTGAGTTCTCTTATTTGATAGTATGCACGTAGCTTGTCCCCTTTTTCAATAGGGAAAGGAAAACGTGAAAGTGCTACCAGTATTTTCATATCAGATCAAGATAAAATTTTTCTATTTCTCTTACTAATTTTTCCCAGGAGTACTTTTCCTGCACGAGTTTCTCTGCTTGTTGGCCAATCGTTTCTGCGTTGAATGTACCATTCAGCAAAGCTTCTGTTTTCTCTACAAATGCTTTGGGTGTGTCTGCAAGAAGAATTTCTTTTTCGTTTACAGCGTCAATCCCTTCTGCTCCTACGCTGGTGGAAAGTACACATTGACGATGAGCCATTGCTTCTACGATCTTCAGCCGCATTCCACCACCTGATAATAGTGGCACGATCATTACCGCGTGTTCGTCAAGGAAGGCAGCTGCATCTGGTACCATTCCATGAAATATTACGCCAGGAATTTTTCTAGCTTTCATTTCATCGCTCATTCCTTTGCCGGCAATGTGCAAGGTGAGTGTAGAATATTTTTGATGAAGGATCGGCCATACTTTTTCAAGATACCAATCTATGCCCTGTACGTTGGGCATCCATTCCATACTGCCCAGAAAACAAAGGCTCAGCTCGGATCTCCTTGGCTTGGTCGGAGAAAGCTGCTCCAGGTCTACACCGGCAGGGATCGTTTTTAGCAACCCTTTGTAATTATTATTTTGATAAAACATCTTATCACGTTCAGTGATCGCAATAATTCCATCGAAGAGGTGCATATGCTCTTGCTCAAAGAGGCGGATCTTTTTGCTCAGATGTTTCAGGTATATTTTTTTCAGAATGTTCGTTTCGTTCTGCGCCGTACGTTCCCAGATCTCATGCTCTATATTGTGGGAGCGAAGTACAAGAGGAGCAGAAGACTTTTTTTTGATCGCTTCGGCATAGGTTGCAAGATAAATTCCTTCCAGTTGGATGACGGAAGGTTTTTCTTCTTGAATGATTTTTTCAAGAATTGTTTTAAATGCTTCCGAATCAAATCGTGCTATGTTGTATGGAGTTTTTTGAAATACTCCTTTCAGCAATCCCGCAAGAGTAATGGTGGTATCAAGGTCTACTGTTTTTACAGTAGCGATAGTAGAAAGCTTAGCAGGATCCTGATGGTGCTTTTTAGTATTGATGCTAGCCAATACCACACGATGTCCAAATTTATGAAGATATTTGGTCACATGATAAGTGGCAATATTTCCCCCATCGTTCAAAGGATAAGGCAAACGGTTCGTCACTTGTAGTATGGTGTACGTTTTATCCAATAAATACTATTTTTTCTACTAATATTAAAAAATCCAACCTGCTAATCTAATTGGTTTTTTGCAAGAATGCCATTTTTCAGAAGAGAATGATAAAAGTAAAATGAAGAGGGAAAATGTAAAAAAATAAGAAGCTAAGAATAAGAAGGTTAAAAGTTGAAAGTTTAACGTTTAAGAGTTGAAAAATCTTACACCAGCGAATGATCATTTTTTAGATTAAGCAAATTTTAGAGAATTTATAGAGAGGGGGTAAAAGAAGCGATCAACTTTAAATTTTTTACTTTGAACCTTCAACCATTTTCTCAAAACTTCCCCAAAGTTTCTCGGCAGTTTTATCCCAGGAAAATTTCTCACGCTGAATTTTTCCTTTTTCGATCAGCTTATTCCTCAGTACAGGATCTTTGGCAATACTGAGCATACTTTCTGTAATGTCATAAGCATGGTTAGGATTCACTAATATACCAGCATCTCCTGCCACTTCCGGCATGGAAGTGACATTGGAAGTGATCACTGGCACGTCACAGTACATGGCTTCGAGGATCGGGATGCCAAAGCCTTCGAAGAATGGCACATAAGTAAGTGCCATAGAAGAGGCGATCACGTTTTTTAATTCACTGGAAGAAATCCGACCGAGGAAATGTACATCGTGCTTGAATTTCATATTGTGATAGGTATCTTTAAAATCACCGTCGTCCCACATCACCTGGCCTACAAAGAGTAACTTGATGTCGTTGGAATACGATTTTTTAAACTCATCAAAAGCGATCAACAGATTCTTCGTATTTTTTCTGGGATTGAGAGAACCTACAAAAAGAAAATAAGGTCTTCCATTAGAATAACGGTACTTGGTCTTGCGTTGGATCTCTTCGCTGGCAGGACCGTACTGGGTGTTGCAACCATTATATACTACATCGATCTTTTCCGGACTGATCTTGTAGGTCTTAACAAGATCTCGTTTAGAAAATTCCGATACGGTAGCCAGGCGTGTGGCTTGTTTGGCGAATTTTGGAAAATAATGTTTATAGTAAGTCCGCGCCATAAAAGGTAGGTCTTGCGGACGATGTTCAAAATTGATATCATGAATCACATCCAGTGTCTTTACAGATGTAGAGAGCGACATATATCCATCCGTTGAAATAAAATAATCCGCGTTGATCTTTTTCAAGACAGAAGGAATTGAATGCTCGAAATACAAATAGTACAGAAAAGGATGCCTCGCCTGAGGCGATATTACATGGGGGATGACGTTTTTATTGAAAATAAATTTTTCACTATAAGGGCGGTCAAAAATAAAATGAAACTGATGTTCAGGGTGATTTTGGGTAAGGCGCTTCATCGTTTCGTAGGTGAACCACCCGATTCCCTCGAGCTTGTCTTCAAGCAATAATCTTGTGTTGACTGCTATATTCACGGTACGCCGTTTTAGTGTAAAAACGAATCTAAGCAACGAAGCTTTAATTTCAAAGGACAAAGGAAGAAAATAGGAAAGAATCTAGTGTACTGAAATTCCTGAAAAAGGTTGCCCAAAGCCATTAAAATTATGAATGTTGAATTATGAGTTATGAATTCAACATTCATAACTCATAATTCATAACTTTTATCCCACAATAATCCCGAGCATCTTGTCGATTTGTTTCTCGAATTGCTGAAGTGTAAGGATCTCCTGAAGTACTTGCATCTCTTTCTCTGCTTCCTGGCCGTGAGTAAGCTCTTTTCTTTTTTCGCGTATAAGGTATTTGGCAAAAAGTCTTTTGTATTTCAATACTGCTTTCGGCGTGTTTTGTTCCAGCAGTTCTTGGTCTTTGGGTACAATGATTCCAAATTTTTCCCAGCGATCGCTGATCTGGTATTTTTCTACCATCAGATCAATGGCGAGCGTTTTTAACTCTTCGTCTTCGTTTTCCAAAAAGAAAGCCTTCGTGATCTCATTGCCTTTGTTGAGCTCTTCTACTACAGCGTTTCTTATTTTGAGATAAAGTGGATTAGAACTTTCCACATCTTGCGTTTCGGTAAGAAGGTATTCTACTACTCTGTGCCCTTCTATCATTTCTCCACCAAGATTGATGATCAGTTTTAAAATACTGGTCTCGTGGTCTTGCAGCTGCGCCATGAGCCTATCGGCATCAGGCTCTGTGGCGGGGTCTTCAATAAGTAAAGGAATTTCCTCTCCTTCCTGATAATTGATAAACTCAGGAGGTGTTTCATTCTTCTTGCTTTTGTCCTGCCGTCTTTTCAGCTCTACTTTGTTGTATTCGGAGATAAGTACCTGCTCATCTATCTCCATTAATTTGGAACACTGACGAAAGAAGAGTGCACGCTTGATCCCATCCGGAATTTTAGAAATACTGGTGACGATATCCTTGATAATTCCAGCCTTCTTGATCGGATCGTCTGCTGCTTCCTGGAGGTAGAGCTCTGTTTTAAAACTGATAAAATCTTTTTTATGCTCTTTGATAAAAGCTTTGAATTTTTCTCCGCCGATCTTGCGCACATAGCTGTCCGGATCATCGTTGTCGGGGAAAAGCACCACGTTCACATTCAATCCTTCTTCCAGGATCATATCGATCCCGCGCAGGGAAGCCTTGATACCAGCGGGATCGCCGTCGTATAGTACAGTGATGTTTTCTGAATAGCGTTTGATCAGCCGGATCTGATCTTCCGTGAGCGAAGTACCGGAAGAAGCCACTACGTTTTCTACCCCTGCCTGGTGCAGCGAGATCACGTCTGTATAGCCTTCTACGAGAAAGCAATTATCTTCATTGCGGATAGCGTTTTTCGCCTGGAAAATTCCGTAAAGGATTTTACTCTTATGATAAACCTCCGTCTCCGGTGAGTTGATATACTTCGGTTGGTTCTTATCATTTTTCAGGATCCTCGCTCCGAAGGCAATTGGCTTGCCGCTCAGGTTGTGGATCGGAAAGACCACTCTTCCGCGAAAGCGGTCGTAGTGCTTGCGGTCCTGGCGGTCGTTGGCATTTTCGCGCGCAAGGATAAGGCCGGCTTTCTCCAGCATTTCGATGCTGTAGCCGTTTTTGGTAGCTTCTTTCAAAAGTCCATCCCATTGATCCAGACTATAACCAAGTTCAAATTTTTTGATGGTAGTTTCTGAAAATCCGCGTTCGCGAAAATAGCTGAGTCCGATGGATTGCCCGTCTTCATGATTGTGCAGCAGATCGGCAAAATAATTTTTGGCGTAGTTGAGTACAATGTATAAACCGTCGCGTTCGTTTTGCTGGCGCAGATCTTCTTCACTTCGCGCTTCCGATTCCTGTATTTCGATGCCATATTTTTTGGCAAAATATTTCATCGCCTCAATGTAAGACAGACCTTCCAGCTGCTGCACAAAAGTGATCGCATCGCCGGATTTTCCGCAGCCGAAACATTTGAAAATACCTTTAGCAGGATTGACCGCGAAGGAAGGACTTTTCTCATTATGGAATGGACAGCAGGCCCAATAATTCATTCCTTTCTTTTTCAACGAAACAAAATCCCCCACTACATCAATGATGTCGAGCTGCTGATGGATTCTCTCAATTGTTTCGTTGGATATTCTCATTTCTACTTTAAACGTTCAAGCATTGTATTGCGTTCCTGAACCGATTTTGGGCAGGTAAAGGTAAAAGGATGAAAGTTGAAAGTTGAAAGAAAGAGAGGCCGGTTCTCAACAAAGAAATCACTTAGTTATGTGTATTAATAATATTAATAAGGACCTGTAGCTTAATATTTTAAATACCCGAAATGTTTTTTTATGAACATTTCCGCTTTTAGTACACTGATCTCCGAAAAATAAAAATCATTGGTATCTTCTGTGATGATGCATTCGCAACCTGCTTCTTTAGCAGCATAATATTCAAGTCCATCTTCAAAATCGTGGATCTTTTTATTAGCCAGGCACTGGGTCACGCAATCCTGATTGGTAGCTGCGATTTTAATATGCCGGCAAAGCAGATCAATCTTTTTCTTTGCGGAGGCAGTACCGCTTTTCTTTTCTGCAAAATAAAATGCAATTGCCAGGCAGATGGGAGAAGTATAGACTTCATATCCGGGCCGGTCTATTAAGCTTAAAATGCGGGAAGAATAGGTAAAAACAGGATATTCCTTGTTCAATACAGAAACAAGAATATTGGCGTCTAAAAACAATTTCATTTTTTGGAATCAAAAAAATCTTTCTTCAGGTCTTTACGGCTTTTGTTTTTGGTTTTGTATTCTACCTGGCCCTCGGCTACCATCGATACCCAATCGGAAATGGGAAGCTCTTCCAGGCTTTGATAATTGCCTTCGGTAATTTTGCGGTAAAGCATTTCGGTAAGTCTGGACAAGCTGATATTGTGCGCTTCTGCAAACGACTTTGCCTTGTCTATCACGTTTTTATCAAAACTGAGAGTGATTTTGGAGTCCATAAAAAAGTTTATACGACAAAGATATAAAATCTATACGTAATAATAAAAATTATGAGTTATGAATTATGAGTCATGAATTTAAACAATTGATTATTAGCAATTTATTATTTAACTCAAAATTTAACATTCATAACTAATAATTCATAACTCATAATTCTCTACCAATCTTGGTTTAAACTGCAAAAATCCATACCTTTGCAGTCCTTTAAATAAATAAACATTTAAAATGGCAAAAAACAACTACGAGTCGGTATTCATTTTAACTCCCGTTTTGTCTGATAGTCAGATGAAGGATACCGCAGACAAGTTCGTGAAGTTGCTTAAAGACAACGGAGCCGAAATTGTAAACCAAGAGAGCTGGGGCCTGAAAAAGCTCGCTTACACGATTCAGCATAAAAACACTGGATTCTACCACTTCGTAGAATTCAAGGCTGAGCCTACCTTAATCAACACACTTGAGATCGAATACAAGCGTGATGAGAAAGTTCTTAGATTTCTTACTACCAGACTTGACAAATTTGCTGTTGAGTACAACGAAAGAAGAAAAAAAGGTGAATTTAGAAAATCAACAGAAAAGACGGAGGCTAAATAATCATGACACTTGTAAACGAATCAGTTCAAAGAGTAGAGAACAGAAAAAAATACTGCCGTTTCAAAAAGAACGGTATCCGTTACATCGATTATAAAGATGCTAACTTCCTGTTGAAATTCATCAATGAGCAAGGCAAACTTCTTCCTAGAAGAATTACAGGGACAAGCCTTAAGTATCAGCGTAAAGTGGCTCAGGCTGTGAAAAGAGCCCGTCACATCGCTTTATTACCTTATGTTACAGATTCTCTAAAATAGTCGAATTATGGAAATCATTTTAAAAGAAGATATCAAAGGCCTTGGCTATAAGAACGACGTGGTGAAAGTAAAACCAGGTTACGGTAGAAACTATCTTATTCCAAAAGGTTTGGCGAGCATGGCAACGGAGTCTGCCAAGAAAGTAGTCGCTGAAAATGTAAAACAAGCTGCACACAAAGCAGAGAAAATGAAAAACGATGCACTTTCTATTGCTGAAAAGCTTGCAGGAGTAACCATCGAAGTAAAAGCAAAAGTAGGAGATTCCGGAAAGATCTTCGGAGCTGTTACTTCTCTTCAGATCTCTGATACTCTTAAAGACAAAGGTTTTGCAATCGACAGAAAGAAAATTTCTTTCAAAGGCGATGTAAAAGAAGTTGGAGAGTACACTGCAGTTGTTGACCTTCACAAAGAAGTAAAACAAGAGATCAAATTTAAAGTAGTAGCTGAGTAATCACTGCGCTTTAAGCGAAATTCATAAATCCCGCTCATTTCGATGAGCGGGATTTTTTTGTTTATTAAAGATGAACGTTCAATGTTTAAAACACTATATGAATAGGTTCCTTTAAATCATTTGAAACAATTCTGCGTCAAAACTTACCTTTTCAAAATTACTTTGCGATATTCAGCATAGATAATCCGGTTTTAGATCAGTGTAATAATATTAGCTATGGAAAATGAATTACTAAATTTTACAGGTCTAACCACTGAACAGGTAGAAGCAAGTCGGAAAAAATTTGGAGGAAATACTTTCAAAAAAGAGCAAGGAAAAAATTTCTTTCTATTGTTGAAGGATATTGTAACCGAACCCATGTTCTTACTTCTGATAGTAGCCTGTATTGTTTATTTTCTTGTATCTCAATATATCGAGGGAATAATCATGTTGGTAGCCATGGCTCTTGTCGCTTCTATATCTTTTTTCCAGGAAGGTAGAAGCCGGCAGGCTTTGGAGGCAGTACGCAGGATGAGTCAGCCCAGAGTGAAAGTTATACGTGAAGGAAAAGAACTGGAAATTTTGTCGGAAGAACTTGTGACAGGCGATATTTTTTTAATCGAAGAAGGAGAACAAATTCCAGCAGATGGTCTATTATTAAAGAGTCATGATTTTTCTATTGATGAATCAGTACTCACCGGAGAATCGTTGGCTGTATCCAAAAATGAAAATTCGGAAGATAATAAAGTATATCTTGGTTCTACAGTAAAGACAGGTAACGCGTACGTACAAGTTACGCTTGTAGGAGTACATACGATGCTTGGTAAGCTTGGTAAATCCGTAGAGGAGATCAAACCGTCTGTAAGCAGGTTTCAAAAGGAGATTCGTTTTTTTATAAGAATGATGGCTGTTGCAGGAGCAATTGCTTTCTTCATAGTGCTGGGCATAAATTATAATCATACCCATAACATTCTAACGTCACTTCTTTTTGCACTGGCATTAGCTATGTCTATTCTTCCTGAAGAAATTCCTGTAGCATTTTCAACATTTATGGCGCTTGGTTCTTTACGTCTTCTTAAGGAAGAGGTGTTGGCTAAAGATCCGCAGGTGGTAGAAACACTTGGAGCGGCTACAGTAATCTGCATAGATAAAACCGGAACCATTACTGAAAACAGAATGAAGGTTGCTGAACTATTCAGCTATCATGATAAAAGCAGCTCTACCCCTGATAAATGTAGCTCCGATGGGTTAAAGGTACTTACTTATGCAATGTGGGCAAGTGAACCTTCTCCTTTTGATCCGATGGAAATAGCCATTCATAAGGCATACGAAGAAGGAAGCCCTTCAGACGAAAGAAAAAAATTTAATTTCATTCATGAATATCCTCTTGCAGGAACCCCTCCTGTAATGACTCATGTCTATGAAAATAAAGAAGGGAAAAGAATAGTAGCATGTAAAGGAGGATCTGAATCCGTGATTCACTTCTCTAATTTGTCTCCTGAAAATTCTGAACTTGTACAAGGAAAAGCAAGAGAACTAGCCAGTAAAGGATATAGGGTGCTGGGTGTGGCAAGTGCGGACCTTTCAGGAAATAATTTCCCGAATGATCAGAAAGATTTTACTTGGATTTTTTTAGGGTTAATAGGGCTTTATGATCCTCCGAAGAAAAATATCCGAGAAGTACTTCAGAGTTTTTATAATGCAGGAATTAAAGTGAAAATTATTTCCGGAGATTTTCCGGAAACTACCCGTTCCATAGCAAATGAAATTGGTTTCAAAGGAACAGAAAAAATAATTACTGGTAATGAAATAATGAATATGAGCGAACCGGTGGTTCGGAATATTGTAAACGAAAAATTTATTTTTGCCAGGATGTTCCCTGATGCCAAATTGAGAGTTGTCAATGCCTTGAAAGCAAACGGTGAGATTGTAGCAATGACTGGAGATGGCGTTAATGATGGCCCCGCTCTGAAAGCAGCAGATATTGGGGTTTCAATGGGAAGCGCCGGTACTGAAATTGCAAAACAAGCTTCTTCCATTGTTCTTTTATCCAATGACCTTGCAAAAATGTTTTTTGCGATCATTACCGGAAGGAAAATTTATGTCAATTTAAAAAAAGCGATCAGATACATTTTATCTATTCATATTTCGATCATTACAGCAGTTCTGATCCCTCTATTGTTTGGGTGGGATATTGTCAATATATTTTCTCCTGTACATATTATATTCTTTGAGATTGTTATGGGGCCAACATGTTCGATAATTTATGAGAATGAACCGATGGAAGCTGATATCAAAAAAAGTAAACCCAGGCAGCCCGGTTTTCTTCATCTTAATGAATTAGTAATTAGTATTATTCAAGGCCTGATGATTTCTTTAGGAGTGTTAGGGCTATATTATTTTTCAATGTCTGCAGGTTATCCTAAAGCGCTTGTAAGATCAATGGTATTTTCTAGTATTGTGATTGCCAATATTATTCTTACACTGGAGAACCGTTCTTTTAAAGACAGCATTCTTAAAACGATCAGGTATAAAAATAACTATATCTTATTTATCATCTCTATAACTGTAATACTACTCCTAATTATTTTATATGTTCCCGCCGTAAGAAATCTGTTTCTTTTGGATTTCCTTCGTCTTGATCAATTGTTGCTTTGCGCTTTCACAGGATTTGTATGTGTAGCATGGATAGAAATTTATAAATTATTTAAATAGTTATAGAGCTTAATAATGTTCTTCAAAATTATAACCTTCCATGCTTCGGATCATCAAAGCGACAATCGCGTAAGAACACAAACAATTTTACTTTCGTAAAATCTTTTCCATCGTTTTCCCTTTTGCCAATTCATCGATCAACTTATCCAAGTAACGAACTTTCTGCATAAGCTTGTCTTCAATCTCTTCCACACGGTAACCACAAATTACTCCCGTGATTTTTGAAACATTCGGATTAAGCTTTGGCGCCTGCGCGAAGAATGTTTCAAAATTGGTTTTCTTATCGATTTGATCTTGCAGTGTTTGCTCATCATAACCTGTTAGCCAAAAAATAATGGTATCTACTTCTTCTTTTGTACGTCCTTTTTTTTCAGCTTTCTTTACATACAAAGGGTAAACACTGGCAAAAATCATTTTATACACTCTTGAATTATCCATCTTAGTATTATTAATTGTCAATAGTAATTTCAAAAAATCATTACGAGAAGCACGTTGTATTATATATTCCTTTCCCAAACATCTGCATTTTCTTCAAATCCACCAAAAAAAATTTTACTCAGATAAAGAATTCAAATTATTTTAAATTTTCTTTTGCACAATCAATTTATTAATCGTAATATTGCAATATAAAAATATTAATAATGGGAGCAACCAAGACAGACTATTTTAGCGATAAGCAGAATGAGATCGCAACAATCGCAAAGGCTATTGCGCATCCTGCGCGTGTGGCTATCCTTGAGTATTTACTTAAGGTTGATAGCTGTATCTGTGGAGATATTGTCAACGAGCTTCCATTGGCGCAACCCACAGTTTCGCAGCATTTAAAAGAATTAAAGAATGCCGGAATTATAAAAGGAAACATCGAAGGTACTGCAATTTGTTATTGTATCGATGAAAAAATATGGATGAAATATCAAAAATTACTTAACGCCTTATTTGATAAATATCCCAAAGATAAAAAATGTTGTTGAACTTAAATTGAATAAACTATGTCTGATAATATCTTCCCAAGAATGCACGTAAGCCTGTATGTGAGCAGCATTCCAGAAACGGTAAAATTTTACAACTTATTTTTTGGCGTGGAGCCAACTAAGGTTAAAACCGATTATGCAAAATATATAATAAGCAACCCATCACTGATCATTTCCTTTGTGGAGAACAAAGAACGTGTACAGCAAAATTTTGGACACCTGGGGTTTCAAGTAGAAACTGTGGAAGAGCTAAACAAGCGACTTTGGGAAGCAAGAATGAATAAACTTGTTTCTAAAGAAGAAATAGGAACAAATTGCTGTTACGCAAAACAAGATAAATTTTGGGTAAATGATCCAGACGGATTTCAATGGGAAGTTTATTACTTCCACGAAGATGCCGAATTTAATGATCCTCATTTTGAAACAGCTGAAGCGAAGGCATGCTGTACTCCCAAAGAGAATGTAATTACTGTAAATCAATGAAGTCGTTTTTAATTAAATACAAAAGGCAGGTAATAATTGTGTCTTCAGTGATAGTTTTACAACTTATCTTCGGGTTTGATCCTAAGTTTTGTATCATCAATCTTATTTGGCTTTTTGTTTAATCCTATGGCCGTAAAAAAAATATTAGTACTATGTACTGGCAATAGTTGCCGCAGTCAAATAGCAGATGGATATCTCAAATATTTCGCAGGTGATAAAGCGGAAATCTATAGCGCCGGAGTAGAAACACACGGTGTAAATCCCAAAGCTATACTCATCATGAAAGAAGACGGGATCGATATCTCAAAACACACTTCAAATAACGTAGAAGAGTACAAGGACATTGATTTCGACTTTGTGATTACAGTCTGTGATAATGCCAAAGAGCGTTGCCCATACCTTCCAGGCAGCGCTCTAAAGTTTCATCACAATTTCCCCGACCCTGCTAAAGCCTCAGGCACCGAAGAACAGATCTTAGATCAATTCAGAGCGGTAAGACAAATGATCAAAGAATATTCACAGACTTTTGTGAATGAACATCTGTACCATTTTAATCAATTATAATTTGTTATTCATTGAACATCCTTTTTAAAATGAAAGGCTAGTAAAGGTATATGACTATGGTAAGCCATTTTTTTGGTGAGGCTACCTGTAAATAAGCGCTTGATAAAAGATTTATTTTGCCTGGTCATAGCGATCACTTCGATCTGGTGTTCGTCAATAAATGCATTCAGTGAAGAAAAGACATCTTCTCTTTGTGCAATGGTATGGTAAACAATATTGGAATAATTTATTTGCTCTTTTGCAATCTCACGAAGCCCATCCATTCGGTCTTCATCACGATTCAACTCAACCCCAGGTACATGTCCTACAATAATGCATGGATCAAACGCAGCCACCAGCTCTGTTAATTGTTTCAATGATTGTGCATCATCGCACTGGAAATCGGTAGCATAAAGCACTTTTTTGAGCGGTTTAAAAACTGTATTTTGTGGAATAACAAGTACCGGGCATTTCACCGACTCCACAATGTACGAGGCATTTGAACCTACCAACTCGTTAAGCCCGGTTGCACCTTTTGTTCCGATGACAATGAGATCAATTTTATTTTTTTCCACTACGTTATCTAACCCATCTGTGAAGAGTGTATAATCCAGAAGACAATTGACTTTAACACCTGAAAATTTTTGCTCTATATGCTCACTCACTTTTTTAATTTGTGCCTGGTTTTCCTTTTCTAATTTTTCATTCATGTTATTCAGTGCTTTTAAATTCAGTCGTCCTGTATACACCGAGGAAATATGATAGGCATGGTATAAATATAATGTAGCGCCTAAGCTCTTTGCCATTTCTGCGGCATACAGTACTGCATTTTCGGAGCAAGGTGAATAATCCACAGGCACCAGAATGTTTTTATATACAATAGATTTCATATACATGTTTTTTATGTTTTAGTTAAAAGGAAAGTATGGTAGCCTTTCAAGGTTTATAAATTTTTAGCTTCCTGTAGCATGATATGTTCTATAATTTTGCTTACAATCTTTTTTCGCATTATCCAGGTGAACCATCCCATTAGAAGATAAACACCCGTTACGATCAGAAATCCCAGATAATTTTTCCCAAGAAATTCATTTAAGAAAATAGCCGCTGTTATACCTGAAAAAATAAGTACCATAAGCAACGATGCCAAAAGCACTATGGCAGAAAACAAGATGCCGGCTACACGCGCCAATTTTCTTATTCCTTTTTCTATATAAGGCTCTGCTTTTTCCTTCATATAGTTTAGCAAAGCTTCGTATATCAGATTCCCGATATTTTTATTTTCCATAATAGTATTTCTTTTATTTATGCGGCAATCCATCCACCATCAACGGCAATAGCCTGGCCGGTAACAAACGAGGCATCGTCTGAGCAAAGCCATAGCACAGCAGAAGCCACTTCTTCCGGTTGCCCCATGCGGCCTACAGGTTCCATGTTTTCAAATTGCTTTTCTGCTTCTTTTACTTTTCCCGTCATTCGGTCTACCATTGGAGTTTTGATTACTCCGGGGCAAACTGCATTGATCCTTATTCCTTGCTTAGCTGTCTCCAGAGCAGTTGTTTTAGTAAGACCTACTACGGCATGTTTGCTGGCTACATAGGCAGGTAATCCTGAGAAGCCCACCAATCCTGCTATAGAAGCGCAGTTAACAATAGCGCCTTTACCGTTTTTGATCATAGAAGGCAAGAAATATTTCATACAATGCCATACGCCCTTCAGATTTACAGCAAGTGTTTTGTCCCAGTTTTCTTCTGTGCAATCCTGTGTAGAAGCTGTAAGGCCTTCTATTCCTGCGTTGTTGAATGCATAATCAATCCGACCGAATTTCTGGATGACAATTTCTGTCATCTGTTTTACTTCTTTATCCGAAGAAACATCGCATTTTATAAAGATTGCTTCTCCACCGGCTTCCTTTATTTTTGTGAGTGTCTCCTGGTTCTCTATCCAATCTACAACTGCCACTTTAGCGCCACGCACCGCAAAAGCCAGCGCTGTAGCCTGTCCTATACCAAAGCTTCCACCGGTTACGACAGCTACCTTATTTGAGAATGTTTTTTCCATATCGTTCTTTATTTTTTTTAAAAATTATACTCCAAATGTAGAAGCTTGTATTCTCAGCTTGGATGACAAAAATCATAAGATGAAATGATAGTTAATACAATAGCTATTAGAGCCAGGTAATGCCTTTCAATCATATTGCAGGCGTTTTTATTTATTCCTTTTTTTAGACAAAATTCCTTCACCGGAATTTTTAATCTATTGAAAAATCCTTCCTTTCTTCAAAAATCAATGAATATCACCATTGCTACTATTCTGTTTATGTCTAAAGATGATTTTAATCATCTTATTTACTGCATCCTATCATGGTTCATCGGCGGGCTCATAAATACCTTTGTACAAATCATAAACCCTTATGCAAACTACTTTGAAAGCAACTGATGAATACACCTCATTCGAATCAACTATACGATTCTATTCATTGGAAATTAATTTTCTGCTAAAAACACTTACGAAGGAATACGGGGTATTCTCCAGCAAAGAAAAAATAAAAAAACTGGATACATTCTGGAAAGCCTTTGAAAAATTCTCCAAACGCCTTAAGGACTTGAGCGATGAAAGAAAACAGGCCGAACTTGATCAGACTATTTTAGAATTGTACCCTAATACGATTCAAAATTCTTCCCTGGAAAACTCATGGAGAAAATATTTCATGGCTGAACTCTCTTGCGTTCTATATGAATTGCAAACGCTCAAAAATGCTTTATACGATTATCTTGAAAACCCTGAAGAATAAATCCACTATTAATGAAAATAAAATTTTTCAGTATCCGCCCTTATGAAGAACCTTATTTGAATTGGTCGAATAAAGCAATTCATGAATTTATCTTTGAAACAGAATCTCTATCGCTCCAAAACGCTGCCGGATGTGTAGGTTTTGAAGCAATATCTGTTTTTACCAACGATGATTTATCTGCTCCGGTACTTCAAAAATTAAAGGAAGCAGGTGTACGATATATTGCTATTCGCGCCACAGGATATAACCATGTGGATTTGAAATATGCCGGAATCACCGGTATCAAAGTAGCCAACGTACCCGACTACTCGCCTTATTCGGTAGCAGAGCAAACTATCCTGATGATCCTCGCTCTAAGCAGAAAACTACTGGTCGCCGACAATCAAGTAAAGCTGTATAATTTTACTTTAAACAACCTAGTAGGCACTGAGCTGCATAACAAAACAGTAGGCATTATCGGCATGGGCCGTATTGGTAAAACTATCGCAAAAATTCTGAATGGCTTCGGATGTACTGTACTTGCTTATGATCAGGTGCAGACACCTTCGGTGGTTGAATATTATAAAGTCCGTTATTGTACAAAAGAAGAACTTTTCACACAGGCAGATATAATTACACTTCACCTTCCACTTGTGGATAGCACGAAATATCTAATCAATGAAAAAAATATTTCATTGATGAAAGACGGAGTCATGCTGATCAACACCGGTCGTGGTGGTTTGGTAAATACAGAAGCGGTGCTGGATGGTTTAAAAAAAGGAAAGATCGGATCATTCGGCATGGATGTATATGAAAAGGAAAAGGGTGTTTTCTTTTTCGATAAATCCGGAGAAGTGTTAAAAGATGATACGCTGCTAGAATTAATGAGCCTTAAAAATGTATTGATCACTCCACATCAGGGTTTCCTTACCTCCACAGCTTTACAGGATATTGCCAATACAACGCTCTTCAATATCAATTGCTGGTCTAAAGGAGAGGATAGTCGATTCGAACTCACTTCAAAACATGATGCAGATCATACTGAGCCTTTACGCTTGTCATAATACATGAACAATAACGATACTATTTTTACATATATAAAATGAATACGCTTATAACCCAAAAACAAAATTTTTATGAAAAAGATACTTTGTCTCACGGATTTCTCTGAAAGTGCTCAGAATGGTGTATTGTACGCCAATGAACTCGCCAAGAAGTTTTCTTCTTCTTTAATTTTAATGCACACCTATGATCTGTGTGATGACTTACAAAAAAAAGAATTTCATCACCCCTTGCAGATCGCTTATACCGAAACGCAATCGAGAGATATGCTCTATAAAATTTGCATGGATTTTACCAGGGCGAATCATTACTCTAATGTAGACTATGGTTTTATCACCCGCGAAGGAGATATCCAAAAAAACATAAACGATATTATTACCGAAAGAAAAATTGACCTGTTAGTACTTTCTCTCGAAGGTGCATTGTCTCCCACAGATAATTATTATGGCAGTGTTATTTCAAGACTGATACAAAATATCAAATGCCCGATGCTGGTGGTACCCAAAAACTATAAATACAATGGCATTCAAAACATAGTTTATGCTTTTGATATGGAACATGAAAACTCTTTTGAAAAAAAGGCAATCGAGTTTGCAAAAGAACTAAATGCGCATCTCGATATTTTAAATTACTGCAATGACGAGGACGAACAGCACGCAGAAGAATTGTATGCGAAATACAATGATTTGAAGATTCAATCTGGATACAATAAAATCAGTTTGGATATAAAAGCAACTGAAAATATGATCCACTCACTTGAGAAGTTTGTTACTGATCGCAATGCTGATTTGTTGATCCTGGAACATCATAAAAGAAACTTGTACAAGGAGCTTACAGAATCTAGTGTTACCAAAAATTTTGTTTTCTTTTCAAAAGTACCAATGTTGATTATTCAAAGCAAAGAAAAATAATTTGCTTTTTAACCTAAATACATACAACTATGTCACACGAAACAAAACATACCAACAATTTTCCTACAGGAAGAAATTTCTTCCAGGATTTTTTTGACGCAGACCGTTTTTTCGCTCCAGGATTTCTTGAATCTATAAATAAGAGCCATCCTGCAGTGAACATCAAAGAATCAGATAGGCAGTTTGAATTAGAACTTGCTACCCCTGGATTTGAAAAAAATGATTTTAAAATTGAAGTAGAAAACGGAATACTAAAAGTATCGGCCGAAAAGAAAGAAGAAAAAACAGAAGAAAAGAAAAACTTCACAAAAAAAGAATTCAGTTTTAACTCTTTTGAAAGATCTTTTATGTTACCAGAAACTGCCGATGAAAATGAAATCAAGGCAGCCTACAAACATGGCATCCTTTCTTTGGAAATATCAAAGAAAAAAGACGCTCCAAAAAAATCTAAAAAAGCAAAGATTAGCATTTCTTAGTGTTTGATTGATGCAACATTAAAGCCTCCAATGTATCAATCATGGGAGGCTTGTTGCTTTTATACAGATTGATAAATAGCTATAATTATTCTACTTATATTGTTTTTGAAAAAAGCGTGCCGGGCTTTTCGCTTCGATGAAGCCTGGCATCGAAAGCCATACATATATTCCTCAAAAAGGGACGACCAGCTTCATACACTTTTATAGTATCATCCGATAGTTGGATCAAACCGTCATTTGCCAATTCTTTCAACCGTGTTAAACCAGCCTGGATAACGAGCGCCGAACTATCCGCAGGCAAAGAAGTTTCCATACGACACATAAGATTAAGAATAAGTTTTCTGATCACCAGATCTTCTTCCGTTAATATATGTCCTCTGTAAACAGGAATATGCGCATTGTTCACTTCTTTGATGTATTCTTCCACTGTTTTAATATTCTGCGCAAAAGCTGTCCACGTATCGCTGATCGACGAACATCCTAATCCTATAAGTGTAGACGTGTGCGAACTCGTATAGCCCATAAAATTCCGGTGCAAGGTATTTGACTGCACTGCTTTATACAGCGAATCGGACGGAAGAGCAAAATGATCCATACCAATTTCACAATACCCCAATTCTTCTAACATTGCACGACCTGTTTCATACAGATCACGTTTTGTTTCATTGTCGGGGAGATCGGCTTCTGTAAATTTTCGTTGCCCAGGCTTTATCCAGGGCACATGTGCGTAGCTGTAGAAAGCAATCCGATCGGGCCGCAGCGATTGTACTTTTTGCAAGGTATTGATCATTCGTTTTTTAGTTTGCAAAGGCAACCCATATACGAGATCAAAATTCACGGAAGTATAACCTATCTTCCTTGCTTTCTCGGTAATAAAAGCTACTTCTTCAAAAGTTTGTTTCCGATTGATGATCTCCTGTACCTGCGGATCAAAATCCTGGATCCCAAAACTGACTCTTCTAAAGCCCAGGCCATACAAGACCTTCAGATGTTCTTCCGTAGTATTTCCCGGATGGCCTTCAAAACTGAAATCGATATCCGGCAAGGTTTGTACATTGCAAAGAATTCCTTCCAACAATAAAAATAAATTTTCAGGACTGAAAAAAGTTGGCGTCCCTCCTCCCAGGTGGATCTCTTTGATCTTAGGTGTTCTTGTAAAATTTTTTCGATATAATTCCCATTCCTGTAACACCGCCATCACATAAGGAAGCTCTACAGCATGGTTTACAGTAATCCTTGTATTGCAAGCACAGTAAGTACAAAGGCTTTCGCAATAAGGGAGATGAATGTATACACTAATACCTTCTTCAGTTTTGTTTTCAAACGCATTGATCATATGCTGTTTCCAAAGCGATGTAGTAAAACGCTCTGTATCCCAATAAGGAACAGTAGGATAGCTTGTGTACCTTGGACCTGGAACATTATATTTTTGTATTAAAGAGCGCATGGGCTACTTGAAATCATTTTTATGTAACACAATAAGAGAAATCACTTTTATACTTTCCCAAAAAATATAACATGATCAAGGCATTTTTATTGATGACATTTATGAACCGAACAACAGGAAATTTTTCCATCGGTAATACCAGGACTTAGAAAAGGAATATTCAGATTCAATCCTCTTACGATAAGCAATACTCCAAGCAACAACGAGAGAACAGGAAGAGCAGTTTTTATATTTTTTCGCCAGGTTGTAGCAAGCGTGTTGACATAAAAAACTAAGAACATAAGGGGGAAAGTGCCAAGACCGAAAAGTATCATGTAAACACTTCCGGTTAATGAACTGCCGGTTGCGATTGCTCCTACCAGCGCCATATATACCATTCCGCAAGGTAGTAAGCCGTTTAGTATGCCTATCAGGAAAAGAGACGGAAGCGTTCTTTTTTTGAGAAGCAATGAAAATTTGTTTTTGAATTTCAAAAACAGCATTGAAAATTTTCCTAAGTACTGTATCTTTCCAAAAAAGGAAACGAAGACCAGAACGATAACAATGCTTCCACATACAATAGACAAATATTGCTGAAGACCGGAAAGTACAGCGATGTATCCCATTGTACCAAATACAAGACCCAACATGCTATAGGTAATGATCCTTCCGCTATTATACAACAAAATTCCAATTACTCTCGACGAACCTTCTGGAACAGGCAGTGCCAGCGCAATTGGCCCGCACATGCCTATGCAGTGCAGGCTACTCATTAATCCCAATATTAATCCAGTCCACAGCATTATTGTATGTAGATATCTTCTTCTGTATAATAATCCGTCCCTTTCAACTTCCAGTCGATTTTTATTTTGTACAAACCTGTGATGAAAAGATCTCGCTGCAAACGTTGATTTCCATTTTCATCTAGTTTGATTGGAATTGAAAAATCTCTCGCAGAATCGGAAGGACGATAAAATTCTATTTTACCATTTATCACATCCCTCCTCACCCCTTCTGGAAATTTCAATACAACAAACGTGCTATCCTGCATCCAATCGATCTTAGCAGAACGATTCATCTTGTTGATCGTTTCCTGGTAGCGCAATTCCTGCCCGTAGTAATCCTCGCTTACGAGGTCAACTTTAAATTGATATGTTTTTATCACTAATCCAGTAATGAAAAGCATAAACGATCCAAAGGCTATAAAAACATAAGTACTTGTATGTATTTTCATTGTTGTCTTATTTTAGTAGAACTTCAGCAATCATGGGGCTGGCGCTATAAATGTTGTATTCACTTTTTCAATCAAGCGGCCATTTTCATAAACGCCTATGATCGCTTTTGTTTTCATTGACTTGATATTTTCTTTGTCGAGTACAATAAACAAAGCCCCTTCTGCGATGGATTCTGCTTTTGCCATTGGCAGTTTTCCCACGGGAAATATTTTTCCCTGCATATTTTCAAGTTTGAAAGACACCGTAAAATCTTT
Source organism: Cytophagaceae bacterium (assembly GCA_035535995.1). GTDB lineage: Bacteria > Bacteroidota > Bacteroidia > Cytophagales > Cytophagaceae > JANYCO01. The sequence goes on along the minus strand of DATLOZ010000020.1, from coordinate 92,117 downwards.
ATGCGTTTTATTCACGAGCTTGACATTATATAGATTACTATATTCATTCTTTCCATATTCCTGATACAGTATGCCTGGTGTTCTAAGAATAGAAGTTTCTACATCCGAGCGGGTGATCAGCAATACTCCCAGAAATACAATGATCAGCACCAATACCGCCGAGTAAGCAATAATTCGTTTTGTCCACCGCAGTGGTTGTTGATTCGCGATTCCCTCTTCGGAAGCATACCGGATCAATCCTTGTGGCAAACCTACCTTATCCATCACTTCATCACAGGCATCCATACAAGCTGTGCAGTTTATACACTCCAGCTGCAAGCCGTTGCGAATATCGATTCCTGTAGGGCATACCTGTACACAAAGCGAGCAGTCTACGCAGTCGCCTTTGAGTTGCTGCCTGTTTTCGTGCTTACGTATTTTACCTCTTGGTTCACCTCTATGATAATCATAGGCAACTACGATTGATTTTTTATCAAGCATTACACCCTGTAATCTTCCGTAAGGACAAACGGTCGTACATACTTGTTCGCGAAAGCGCGCATATACAAAATAGAAAACAGCTGTGAATGTCAACATAGTACTTAATCCGGCGATGTGTTGCGCAGGGTCGTCAGATACAATTTTCCACCAGGAATCTACTCCGATCAGGTAGGTGAGAAAAAGATTGGAGATCAGGAAAGAAATAAAAAAGAAGATAAAATGCTTCAGTGCCTTTTTCATGATCTTGGAGGCATTGACAGAGGACTTGTCAAGCGTTTGTTGAGCTTTCCAGTCACCTTCAATTGCGTATTCTATTTTTCTGAAAACCAATTCCATGAAAATGGTTTGTGGGCAAGCCAAGCCACAAAACACTCTTCCATAGACTACGGTAAATAGTACAACAAACAAAACAAAGGCAAGCATGCCAAACAAAAAAAGATGAAAATCCTGTGGCCAAAAAACTACGCCAAAAAAAACGAAATGTCTTTGCAGTACATTAAGCAGTATAAGCGGTTCTCCGGCTATTTTTATAAAAGGCGCAAGAAATAAAAAAGCAAGCAAGGTATATCCTACGTAATTTCTATAACGCGTCATTTTCCCTTTTGGCTTTTTCGGATAAAGCCAGACCCGACGGCCTTTATCATCCACAGTCGAAATTTTATCGCGAAAGGAATTGTCGGGGATTGTATGTGTTATAGCTGCTTGCATTTTTATTTTCTAATATTCCGAATATTGGTACCCATCACTTTCAGTGGTGGCACTAGTCAACATTTTTTTATTTGGTTTATTCTTTGTACAACTCCCCCTGCGAAGCTTTTGGATTAGGAGGATTCGTTCCTTTCAACGTAATCACATAGCTGGCTACTTCCTGTATTTGTGAAGGTCCCAGTTGTGTCTGCCATGGGATCATTCCTTTTACAGGCACTCCGTATTTTACTGTTTTGAAAACATTTTTGATCCCTCCTCCGTGCAACCAATAATTATCTGTAAGATTAGGCCCTACCCCTCCTTCGCCTTTCTTTCCGTGGCAAGGAGAACAATTGGCAGTATAAATGGCTTCACCGTTTTTTATTTTATCGGCGCTTGTTAAAAGTGTTACTGAATTTTCGTCAACCTTGCTTGCGGATAATTTCATTTGTATTTCCGCTTCTGCCAGCTCTTGTTTGTATTCCTGTTCTTGCAGAGAGCCGTTGCCGGAGAAGTGATAGAACCAGATATAAATCACTGCAAAAACGATCGTTCCGTAAAACAGGTACACCCACCACGGTGGTAATTTATTGTCCAGCTCGCGGATTCCATCATAATTATGATCAAGCAAAATTTCATGCTCACGTTCAATCGGCACCGGATCGGTGAATCTTAAAAGTGCCGGCACCTCTTTCATTGCTCCTGTCTGTCTTGCATTTTTCAAGAATAGATTAAGTGCATAAAGCATATAGAGTACAATGAGAAGTACTACAATAAATATTCCTAACACGAACAAGAATAAAAACTGTGGATCTAATTTACTTGTAGAATCCGCAGTTGTAGTAGCCGGCATGGAAACTTCCTGTGCGAAGGCCGTTGAAAAGAATAGAGTAATAACACTCACCAGTAAGGATGTATAATATTTTAATCGATGCTTGTTTTCCATTGTAATTTAGTTGATGAAGTGGTTCAATTATTTATTCTCTTCTTCCAACGGAAGAGCCGACATCTTTGAGAAATAATCTTTGTTTCCCTTTACTACCCACAGTGCGACTACGAGGAAAAACAAAAAGAATATTACAAAAGAGATCACCGGATAAATTTCTATACCGGCAATACTGGCCATATGTTGTTTTATATATTTAAGCATTGCTTTATTTATTTTCAGTCTCTGTTTTTTCTTTTACTTTAATATCTGTTCCCAGCCTCTGCAGATAAGCGATCAAGGCGATGATCTCTTTATCGCTTGCTACTTTGATATTGTCTTTCGCAAGATTTTTAACAATACCGTCTGCCTGCTTATTCATTTCGGTTTCGATTGTTTGTTCATAACCATGCGGATAAGGAACTCCAAGTTTTCGCATAGCCGTTACTTTATCAGCGGTATGAGAAACATCCAGCTTCCTGTCAAACAGCCATGGATAAGGCGGCATGATCGAATTTGCAGAAGTCAATTCAGGATCCAGCATATGGTTATAATGCCAGGAATTTGGATACTTCCCTCCAATCCTATGCAGATCGGGTCCTGTACGCTTGGATCCCCAAAGGAAAGGGTGATCGTAAACAAATTCTCCTGCTTTAGAATATTCACCATAGCGCGCCGTTTCTGAACGGAAAGGCCTTACCATTTGCGAGTGACAGTTGTTGCATCCTTCCCGGATATACAGGTCGCGACCTTCCAGTTCAAGCGCGGTGTAAGGCTTTACACTGCTAATAGTTGGAATGTTTGACTTTACTAAGAACGTAGGCACCATTTCTACAATACCACCGATCAGGATTACAATAAGACTGAAAACCAACATCTGAATTGGTTTCCGTTCAATCCACCGGTGCCAGTGTTCACCTTTGTGAGCGATTTCCTCTTGCATAGCAGGAGCTTCCGCCGCTTCGTTGGCGATGAATTTTCCTGCTAAGGCTGTCTTATATAAATTGTACGCCATTACGATCACTCCTGTGATATACAAGGCACCTCCGAGTGCTCTGAGCATGTACATGGTTTTGATCTGCGTTACAGTTTCGAGAAAATTCGGATAAGCCAATACACCGTCTTGTGTGAATTCCTTCCACATTGCGCTTTGCACAAAGCCTGCCCAATACATTGGAATGGCATAGAAAATAATTCCCATTGTACCGATCCAGAAGTGAAAGTTTGCGAGCTTAGAAGAGTATAATTTTGTATCATACATTTTAGGAATGAGATAATAAAGCATCCCAAAGGTCAGGAAGCCATTCCAGCCGAGGCCTCCCACGTGTACGTGTGCTACTACCCAATCGGTGAAGTGTGCAATAGCGTTTACATTTTTCAGCGAAAGCATAGGCCCTTCGAAAGTAGCCATACCATAGGCGGTAAGCGCTACGACCATAAATTTGAGTACTACATCTTCTCTTACTTTATCCCAAACACCACGCAGCGTTAGCAAACCGTTGAGCATACCTCCCCAGGAAGGAGCCAGCAGCATGATAGAGAATACTACCCCTAATGACTGCGCCCAGTCGGGCAGAGAGGTGTAAAGAAGATGGTGCGGCCCTGCCCAGATATAAATAAAGATCAGCGCCCAAAAGTGAATGATCGATAGACGGTAAGAATAGACAGGCCTGTTGGCAGCCTTTGGTACGAAGTAATACATCAGGCCCAGGTAAGGCGTGGTCAGGAAAAAGGCTACCGCATTATGACCATACCACCACTGCACGAGTGCGTCTTGCACACCGGCATACCAGGAATAACTTTTCAGAAAGGTAACCGGCATTTCCAGTGAATTCACCAAATGCAGTACCGCTACCGTAACAAAAGTGGCGATGTAAAACCAGATCGCTACATACAAATGTTTTTCTCTTCTTTTGAGAATTGTGCCAAACATATTCCAACCGAATACAACCCAGATCAGCGTGATGGCAATATCGATTGGCCATTCCAGCTCGGCATACTCCTTACTGGTAGTATATCCAAACGGAAGAGTAGCTACTGCAGAAAGAATAATTAATTGCCAACCCCAGAAATTTATTTTGCTGAGCGCATCGCTATACATCCTGGCTTTACAAAGACGTTGTAATGAATAATAAACACCGGAAAAAATTCCGTTGCCCACAAAGGCGAATATTACAGCATTCGTATGAAGAGGTCTTAGCCTGCCGAAGGTACCGAAGTCGGCAAAATTCAAAACAGGGAATACCAGCTGCAAGGCAATGGTCAATCCTACCAACATTCCGATCACTCCCCAGATCACTGTAGCATAGATGAAATTTCTTACAATGGTATTGTCATAAGAAAACCGTTCTAGATTTGTATTCATAATTGACTTTTATTATTAGTTGTTGTGTTGCTTTTTTTGGTATCGTCGAGCAAGATCCTGATCGCCGGTGTTTGAGCGTCTTCGTACTGCCCGCTTTTGACGGCCCATAGGAATGCAACCAGGAAACAGGAGGCAACCAGGATACTCACGCCGATTAAAAGATAGATGATGGTCATATTTTTTTTTCTGGAACAAAGTAACTCAGAACCATTTTTAATAAAGATGAGACCCGGCATTTTTAAAAATGATATTGATCATCTTTTTTACAATACTTCCGGTTTAATTTTGCGATACACCAACATTGAATTATTTCTGATTATGGCTATTCTAATTTTCTTCCTCTGTCATTGGTATTTATCCCTTTTTGCACAGACATTCTTCCTTCACCGCTATGCGGCGCATCAAATGTTTACCATGAATAAATTCTGGGAACGGGTATTTTATATCATGACCTGGATCTTCCAGGGTTCTTCTTTTTTAAGTCCGTATGCCTATGGCGTTATGCACAGGATGCACCATGCATACGCAGATACAGAGAAGGATCCGCATTCGCCGAAATATTCTCATAACTTATTCGACATGATGTGGAAAACAAAAAATATATACAATGACATTTTAAAACATCGCATACGGATCGATGCAAAATTTACCCGTAATGTACCTTACTGGAAATTTATGGAAAAGCTGGGCGACACCTGGTTCATAAGGATTGGATGGGGAGTAGCATATTCTTTATTTTATATTCACTTCGCAACAGCCTGGTGGGAATTCCTTTTGCTGCCCGTACACTATTTGATGGGCCCGATACATGGAGCGATCATTAATTGGTTTGCACACAAATTTGGCTATGTAAATTATAAGGTAAATGACACTGCAAAAAATTTATTGCCGTTCGACTTTTTGATGTTTGGCGAAGGTTATCACAACAACCATCATAAATTTGGAGGCCGCGCCAACTTCGGGATCAAATGGCACGAGTTTGATCCTGCTTATCCGATCATTTTGTTGATGAATAAACTTCACATTATCCGGCTTAAGTTGAACAATGATTTAAAGTATATGTAAACCAGGATATACAAAATTAAAGGACTCTCAGGATAGATGCTGGATACCAGATACCGGATACCAGATAAAAATAAATAAGTAATAAGTGATATGGCTTACTAGTCAGTAGGAAAAATAAGAAATATTACAAAAAGCAATTAAGTTAATTCTCAAATCCTGGTTCAGACAACTTTACAATTCCCTTGCCCTTACACTGGTGGCCACCACTACAAAGAGCACCACCGTAACCGAACTCATCGGCATAAGGATTGCGGCAATTACAGGTGACAGCAGGCCTTGCACGGCAAAGTATAATCCGATCGCGTTATAGATCAGTGAGAGAATAAGACTTAAATGTATGATCCTTATTCCGGCTTTTGAATATGCCAAAAATGAAAAAAGATTTTTTATTTTTTTACCTTCAAGAATTCCATCGCACGATGGAGAAAAATTACAAGTGTTATCAGAGACTGCAATGCCGACTGTAGCAGCTTTTAGCGCACCTGCATCATTGAGGCCATCTCCGAGCATTAATACTTTTTTGCCTTCGAGCTTAAGCTTTTCTATATACTCCAATTTATCCTGAGGAGTCTGATTGAATTTTATTCTTTTAAAGAAGGCTGAAAGTTTTTTCTGCTCGCTATTGTTGTCTCCTGATAACACATGCAGTTCGTAGTATTTACCCAACAAAGCTGTAAAATATTCCATTTCTTCCCTGTATTGGTTCTTCACTTTGTAGTAGCCTTTATAATATCCGTTTATAGAAATATATACTCTCGCTTCATGTACAATCTTTTCTTCTTGTTCGCCTACAAAATCTGCGGAGCCGAGTTTTATTTTGACATCGTCGATCGTGCAGCAGATTCCACAAGAAGGAATTTCTTCAAAGGAATGGGTTTCTATCGTGTTTTTATCCAGAAATCTATACAGTGCCTGGCTAAGTGGATGCAGCGAATGTTGCGCTGCCGACCGAACGTATACGATCTCTTTTGCCAGTAATCCATCTCCTACATATTCTATCCCCGACAGATCTGTTTCTGTAAGTGTGCCTGTTTTGTCAAAAACAATGGTATCAATTTCTGAAAGCATTTCTACGGTATCAGCACTTTTCAAATACAAACCTTTTTTGCCCATCAGCCGGAGACAATTGCTGAGTGCGAAAGGTAGCGAGAGCGCCAGGGAACAAGGACAGGCTACCAGCAATACAGAAGTGACAGGGAATAACGCTTTACTAGCATCAGTGAAATACCAATACAAAAAAGTACCCAGTGCGATCACAAGAGTACCGATAGTAAAATATTTACTAAAAGAAAGTACAAAGGAAGATAAATAGGCATTGGATTTTTTGGTGAAAATTTCTTTGTTCCACAATTGCAAAAAATAACTTTGAGAGAAATCTTTTGTTACTTGTAAACGGATACTATTCCCGATCTGCTTTCCTCCTGCATACAACAGCATGCCTTCGTGTTTAGTAACGGGCAGAGCTTCGCCGCTTACAAAGCTATAATCAATATGCCCTATACCTGATTTCAATATTGCATCGGCAGGAATGATCTCGTGATTTCTTATTAAAATTTCATCGCCTTCTTTTAAATCATTTACAGGGATGATCGATTCTTTTTCATGCTCGATTTTTATAACAGCGGCCGGAAAATAAGATTGGTAATCTCTTTCAAAGGAAAATTTCTGATAGGTGCTTTTTTGAACCCACTTCCCTATCAGCAGAAAAAAAACAAGACCGGTAAGAGAATCGAAATATCCGGGACCGGTTTGTGAGATCACCTCGTAAATACTTCGTATAAAAACTGCCGACGTACCCAATGCAATAGGCACGTCAATATTTAAGAGTTTATTTTTTAATCCCTTGAATGCAGAAATAAAATATTCATTGGCACAATAGAAAACTACTGGAATGGATAAGAACAAATTCAGGTACCCGAATAAAACCCTTAGCGAAGAATCTTTCATCTCTTCCAATCCCAGGTATTCCGGGAAACTAAGCATCATAATGTTGCTGGCACAGAAACCGGCTATTCCGATCTTATAATAAAGACTTTTGTTTTCGGTATTATTTTTCTCCCTTGTATAATTTTTAAGTGTGATCGACGGGGTGTATCCAAAAGAATCAAGCAACTCTACAATGGTACGCAAGCTGATCAACTCTTTTTGGAAGGTGATGTATATTTCCTTTTTTACGAAATTTACTCTTGAATATAATATTCCTTCTCTAAGCTTGTAGAGGTTTTCGAGAAGCCAGATACAGGAACTACAATGGATACGAGGAATAAAAAGACGAATGCTTGCTACATCGCCTTCGTTGAAATCAAATAGCTGGTTGGCAATAGTAGGTTCATCCAGGTAAGCAAACTGCTCTTTCTGTTTTGCTTTGATCTTAATGCCGGGATTTTTTTCAAAATCGTAATACGTACAAAGATCATTCTCCTGCAACAATTGATAAACTGTCATGCACCCTTCGCAACAGAAAGTTTTATCCTGGAACAAAAGAGGATGCGAAGAGCATTCATCTCCACAATGATAACATAGTATTTTGGGTGCTGTAAGAGTCTTTTCCATAGACGCTAAAATTCCTAAAGCTGCCTAAGAAAAAGAATGACAAAGATCAGTTTTATCACTATCAAAAATCAGAGTGATTTACAAATCGGCAGATTTACCTTTTTTAGATTGAAGTGTAATTCGTTTGCGGATGGATTCTTTTAAACTTACAAAATCTGCAAGAATAAAAATGGTCATGGAATAGGCGATCACATCTTCAAAGATCACTAGTAATTTTGCATAGCCGGAGACCGCTAAAATTTCTGCATAGCCGAAATTGGTATAACTAAGAATACTTAAATAACTAAATTCAAAAAAGATCCGCGGATACGATAAGCCTGCGGGTATATTAGAAAAAGAAGTAGGCTCAATCCAATACAGGCAACTGTAATCGATCGCAAAGGAAAAAATAATTAAGAATACATTAATCCCAATAAATAATAAAAACTCATAATAGGGAAGATCCTTTTTGCTCACCTCTACGATTTTCTTATAATTAAAGATCATAAAATAAATACTCTTTATTATACTTATGATCACTACAGTCACTTTGCCTTGGAAAACATTACTCACTTCACGATCGTCGAGAAAAAAAACGGTAAACCCAAGCAATATCACGATCGCATAGGTGAGTACTATTTTCAGGTACTTTATAAGATAAGAGCTTTTCTCCATATAAACCGACGAATTATTTCGCACTTGATTTTTTATTGTAGAATGAGAAGAACGCTATTTTCAAAAATTCTCCCGTGATCACATAAGCCAATAGAATAAATGAGATGATCATTACTTGTTGTAAATTATCTATGCCTAGCGACAAGTCATTTGCAAAAGGCGACAGCGGAAGCAACACCGTAACTACAAACGAACAAAGGCTTGTCCACAATAGCCATTTACCCGGCCTGCTTTTTAAGATGGTAGACTTCGACCTTATAATAAATAAAATAAAAAGTTCTGATAAAACCGATTCCAGGAACCATCCGGTTTGGAAAGCAGAACCGGAAAGATCCAGATAATGGTACAGTGCAAGGAATGTAATAAAATCAAACAGCGAACTGTGTAGTCCGAAAACTATCATGAAATTTCTAATCAGTTTTAAATCCCAATGTCCGGGATTGGTTAGCTCCTTATCGTCCACGTTGTCAGAGGCCACCGACAGATATGGAAAGTCGGTAATAAAATTGGTGAGCAATATTTGTTTTGGTAGCATAGGAAAAAACGGCAAGATCAGCGATGCGCCAGCTACACTGAACATATTGCCAAAAGTAGCGCCAGTATTGATAAAAATATATTTCATCGAATTTACAAAAGACTTGCGTCCTTCATAAATACCATCTGCCAACACCGACAGATCTTTTTCCAACAACACAAAATCTGCCGCCTGCTTGGCTACGTCTACCGCATTATTAGTAGAAATGCCCACATCCGCTGCATGAATAGCGGCTACATCATTAATTCCATCTCCCATATAAGCTACTGTATACCTAGATCTCTGGAGTGCCCGTACGATTTGCTCTTTCTGCTGTGGTTCGATCTCTGCGAAAATATCAGTGTTTGCTGCTTGTACTATCAGCGCTTCGGTAGTCATCTGCCGCATGTCTTCTCCTGTAATTATTTTAGGAACTTGCATACCGATCTTTTCGCCTACGTAAGCCGCTACATACCTATTATCGCCCGTGATTATTTTTACTGTAGTATTCAATCTTTTCAGCGCTTGTATAGATTCGATCACTCCTTCCTTTACGGGATCTTCTAAAACAACAAAACCCAGAAAAATCATTTCTTTTTCGTCTTCTCTTGAAACGTTGGTATTGTATACCTGTTTATAACAAATGGCAATCACACGCAATCCTACCTTGCTATAGTCTGAGAGCTTTTGTTGGATCTTGTTTCGCTGTGTTTCCGTGAGTTCGTGCTGCTGATCATTTTCTTCATACTGCGTACATACCTCCATTATATTGGTGACTGCTCCTTTCGTAATGAGGATCGATTGATTGTCTTGATTTACCAATACGCTTAGTCTTCTTCGTATAAAGTCGTAAGGAATTTCTTTAACCTTTCTATACTTACTTATTATACAACCGAGATTTTTAATCGCTTCATCAATCGGGTTTGAAAGGCCATTTTGAAGGCAAGCATTCAGCGAAGCATAAAGTTTTGCCTTTTCATTTTCCATTCCATCTATTGCAGTGATCGCCTTGACACTTACAGTCCCTTCGGTAAGGGTACCAGTCTTGTCAGTGCACAATAAATTTACTTCACCGAAATTAAAAATGGAAGTAAGTTTTTTGACAATCACTTTTTTCTTCATCATCCGTTTCGCTCCTACCGACATAGTAAAGGTCATAATAGCAGGAAGCAGTTCTGGAGCCATTCCGATGGCCAGTGCCAAGGAGAAGAGAATGGAATCTAAAATAGTTTTGTGAAAATACAGGTTAAGAGAAAAAATAAGTACAGAAAGAATTAATGTTATTTTCAAAAGAAAATATCCGAATCCGCGAATGCCTTTTTCGAAAGCAGTTTCCGGTTGCTCAGTCAGGCTGTGTGCCATTCCGCCGAAGATCGTATCTTTGCCGGTATCTACTACTACTGCCTTGGCTGTGCCACTTACAATATTAGTACCTTGCCAAAGACAATTATATTTTTTACTGAGTGCTTCATTTTCTGCGATATTCCCGGTTTGCTTTTCAACTGCAAATGATTCACCTGTCAGGCTGCTTTCGTTTACGTGTACTTCATTTGCTTCTATAATTCTACAGTCGGCCGGAACAATATCGCCTGAGTTCAATATGATAATATCTCCGCTTACAATATTTTCACTCGCTACTTGTACGGTTTTCCCTTCGCGAAGTACATTGTTTGTAATATGGATCATGTTGCGCAATTGCTCTACTGCATTGTCGGCATTCAGTTCTTGCCAGAAACCTAACAAACCAGTCACCACCAGGATAAATAAAATAATAAAAGTATCGGAGGTTTCACCTAAAAAGGCGGATAAGATCACTGCGATCACAAGCAGCAGTACCAAGGGGTTGGAATACTGTCGAAACAAAAGTTTTGTATTCCTGGCAAATTTTGTGGGGGTTTTATTTTTCTTATTATTGAATAGTTGCCTTTCCTTCACTTGCCTGGCATTCAATCCTTGTTCTGCAGAGGTATCAAGTTTTTTAAGTAAGTCCGGTAGTTCAAGCGCTGAAATATTTTTTGTCATGGGATTGCCTTTGTTATTGTTTTGATACCGGATAAAAAATAAAATCAAACTATAAGATGGCGGATACTATACCTGCATTGTCCGGCATCTGGCATCAATTCAAGGCTAGTTGCGCATATTGACCAATTTATTTTCATTTACAATCGTGATCGTACTTCCGTTGATGTCAATTAGTCCTTCGTCTTTAAAATCGGATAAAGTACGAATCACTGTTTCTTTAGAGGCGCCTGTGATAGAAGCTATATCATCCCTGGAAACAGGCATGCTGAAAGGTTTGCTGTCTTCCTTACCATAATTTTTACGGATAAATAATAAAGACTCTGCTACTCTTTTGCGTACGGAGTTGTAAGCAAGCTTAAGCAGGCGCTCCTCTCCTTCCAGAATATTATTGGAAAGCATTTTGATAAATTTCTCCGTGATATCGCGATTACTGAAAAGCAAGGCAAAAAATTCCTGTTTGGGTATGACACAAATTTCGCAATCTTCTAAAACCATTGCCGAATCAGAATACACTGAATCTTCCAGTAAATTCATATAGCCAATAAAATCGCCGTTTTTATGAAGACCGGTAATATAGTCGCGTCCGTCTTCATTTGTTTTGTAGGTTTTGATCTTTCCGGTGGCAATGAAATAAAGCGAATTGGCCATATTCCCTTCCATATACAAAACCTGTTTCTTTTTGTATTTACTGATTCTCCGTTGATCGGCGATTAGTTGTTCTAGTTCTTTCATCCCCCTTGCCTCATGAGCGATCTGGTTGATGCCGTCCAGGGTGGTGGAAGAGCTTTTTTTAATGAGTTCATTTTTGCGAAGGCGGATCTCTACCGCATCGAGCAATTCCACATCGTCAAAAGGTTTGGTGAGATAATCGTCGGCACCGAGGTTCATACCTTTGCGGATGTCATTTTTTTCTGTTTTAGCAGTAAGAAAAATAAACGGAATGGAAGCGGTCTCCGGAGATTTACTCAGCACATGGATCACACCGTAACCATCCAGCTCCGGCATCATGATATCGCAGACGATCAGGTCTGGCAGGTTTTTCTTTGCCAGTTCGATACCGATCTTTCCATTTTCAGCCGTAAGAACTTTATAGTCGGCAAGCTCAAGAATTTCTGCTGTATTTTCTCTTACTTCGAGATTATCTTCAATGAGTAAAATTGTTTTCATATAGTTTCCTTTTGACATGGAACGGTTACTGTGAATACTGTACCTTTATTTAATTCACTGGTGAAATAAATTTCACCATTCATTAGATCGATGTATTTTTTTACAATGTTTAAACCAAGTCCAGTGCCCTGAATATTTCCGGCATTGTGTGCTCTAAAAAAGCGGCTGAACAGATGCTGCTTATCGCCATCCGGAATTCCGATTCCATAATCTTTGACCACGATATCAATCATTCCTTTTTCATTACTGGTAGTGAATTCTACATTTTTTCCTTCCGATGAATATTTAATGGCATTAGAAAGGAGATTGATGCAAATGTTTTTGATAATGTTTTTATCAAGATGAACTTTGGTATCCCCGTAATGTTTGTATTGGATCACTTGCTCTTCTTTCAACACAGGGCTCATTTCTTCTATAATCTCGTTGCAAAGGTCTGTGATCTCAAGGGCTACAGGAGTATTCAACACTTTGCCTTCTTCCAGTTTACTTATCGATAGAAAATCATTTAAAATGGAAGTAAGGTTGGCCACCGAAGATTTTATTCTATGAATATGTTTCAACCGTTTATCTTCGTCTTTAGGATCATTGTATTTAGAAATAAGTGAAGCAGAAGACAAGATCGCGCTAAGCGGGGTTCTGAACTCATGTGAGGCCATGGTTACAAATCTTGATTTCAATTCATTCAGCTCCATTTCCTTCTTCAAAGCATTTTTCATTTCTTCCAGTTCGGAAATATCATGAATAATGCCTGTATACATTTTTCCACCGCTTAGTTCTACTTCGCTTATGCTGAGAAGGAATGGAAACGTAGATCCGTCTTTTCTTTTCCCGATCACTTCCCTTCCTTTTCCAATAATACTGCCGATACCCGTGCGTTGATAATTTTTTATGTATTGATCGTGATTACTTTTGTCCGGTTCGGGCATCAGCATCTTTACATTCTTACCCATCATTTCCTCATGGGTATAGCCAAACAATCTTGCAGCAGCAGGATTGGCACTTTCGATTATCCCTCTGCTGTCAATGGTAATAATACCATCTACCGCGTTATCAATTATTGCTTTCAATCTCGAATTACTGTCTGCTAGTTGCATAATGAACGGTTTACCGGTTTAGATTTCACGTACGTAAATCTAACCACTAGCCGTTATATTAACAATACACTTATCCCGATAAGAAATGATGTGTATTTCTTCTTCAAAATTCGGCTAATCTTAAGGAGAAAAGAATGACTCGCCTCAGAAGGTTAAGTGATATAAATCATCGTTTATTGCCTAAATCCTCATTTAATGCGTGAAAAACCATGGGTACAGTTACAAAAAAACATGTACTGCAACGTAGGATCATTAGACCGTAAGGTGAGGATAGCCTTTGGTTTAGCAATTATTATTCTGGGTTTCTATTTTCAAAGCTGGTTATTTTTACTTGGCTGGATCCCATTGGCTTCAGGACTTCTAAGCTTTTGTCCACTCTATGCTCTGCTTGGGCTCAATACCAGCAAGGAGAGAGAAAAATTCTGGCATTGATATTTCTGAAAGTTAATTGACAAAAGATGCCGGATACCAGATGCAATGTAGTGTCCGGCATCTTTCTTTCAGGCAATCGTAATTTTTTCATCCAGATATACATCCTGCACAGTATTCAGCAATTCAATACCTTCTTTGAAGGAATGCTGAAAAGCTTTTCTCCCCAGGATCATTCCCATCCCACCGGCACGTTTGTTCACCACTGCTGTATACACAGCTTCCGAAAGGTCGGAGGCACCTTTGCTTTCGCCGCCCGAACTGATCAATCCTACTTTTCCTGCATAACAGTTTAACAGTTGATAGCGGCAGAGATCTATGGGATGATCAGAGCTGAGTTTTTCATATACCAAGGGATTGGTTTTACCATGTTTGGTAGCCAGATATCCACCATTGTTTACAGGAATCTTTTGTTTGATAATATCAGCCTGTATAGTAACTCCTAAGTAATTAGCCTGTCCTGTAAGATCGGCCGAAGCGTGATAATCGGTGCCGTCCACCTTAAACGCATCATTGCGGAGGTAGCACCAGAGAATAGTGATCATACCGAGTTCGTGTGCATATTCAAATGCTTCTGAAATTTCTTTTAATTGTCGGTTGCTTTCCGCCGAGCCCCAGTAAACAGTAGCACCTACTCCTACTGCGCCCATGTTCCATGCATTTTTGATCGTGCCAAAAAGTGTTTGATCATAGCGGTTAGGGCAACTCAACAATTCATTATGGTTGATTTTCACAATAAATGGAATCTTATGCGCATAGGTGCGGCTCACCATACCCAATACTCCAAAGGTAGAAGCAACGCCATTACAACCACCTTCTATCGCCAGCTTCACAATGTTGGCCGGATCAAAATACAATGGATTGGGCGCAAAAGCTGCGCCTGCGCTATGTTCCACTCCCTGATCCACCGGCAGTATATTGCAATAGCCAGTGCCCGAAAGTCGCCCGTGGTTCATCAATTGCTGAAAGCTATTTAATACACGGTTGCTGCGGTTGCTTTGGCTCAAAACATTGTCTATATAATCTGGTGAGGGAGTTTCAATCAAATCATGGTGAATGGTCGAACATTGATGTGCCAGGAGATAATCGGCATTTTCACCAAGAAGTGCTGTTATTTCTTTTGTTTTATTTTTAGGTGCCATCATATTTATCTCTTTGATTTTGATATCATAACTTACAGATCAGTCTTTATGTTCGCAACGCCCGGTCTTTTCGTAAAATTTAATTTTGTATATCACTGACTCGGAAAAATGGATTTCTGTATTGGCCATATCTTTTAGAAACTGGACATGTTTATCCTGCTCATTTTTTTGCGCAAGCATGCGTATCGTTTTCACAAAAAATTGTAATGCTTTTCGGGCATCTGTGCCACGCAATTCTATAAATTCACCCATCCCAATAACAGTACGCCAGGTAGCCAACCCTTCTATCTCATCTACCTCCAAACAAACTTTGGGATTTTTTCTAAGCATATGAAGCTTTTTCCCAAAACCAGTATATCCTATGACGCTATCGTCTACGCTGTCGTAACAGTACGTAATAGGAATAAGGTAGGGAATATTATCTTTACAACAAGCCAGACGGCCTATATATTGCCGGCCCAGAAACTCATTGATCTCCGTTTGTGTTAAAAATTGGATCATAGGTCTAGTTTAAACGATGAATATTTTTTGGGGATCCTAGGCGCCAGATACCGGATTTTTTATCTTATCCGATACCTGGCATTCCTCTTTACAGTCTTTCCGACAGAAACCGATCAAACGATTTTTTCAATTCACCAAATAATTTTTCAAACACCTCTATTTTACCTTTCAGCTCTGAGTGCAGCCGGATCACCCTGTATTCGTATCCTTCAGGATTGGCCTTCATTCTTCTTGCGATATAATCTTCTCTTACATTAATCGCATGCTTTATTTCATCAATGATTTCGTGCTGGATAAGGAAATGATTTTCAAAATGAGATACGAGCATTTTAAATTCTTTATTTGTATTTGCAGCGTTTACTTCTTCCAGTTTTTTGCGCATGTATGCAACTTCATTTTTGTAAAACTCCATTGCTTTTCTCCATTCCATGTCATTGGCATGTGCTTCGTTGAGGTATTCTTTTTCGTTTTCCATTGGTATAATTTTATTTGTGACGTTGGTAAACTGTTTTACATTCTTTTCCGGCAAATATATCCTGATCATAGAAAGCTTGATATGACAAAAGTCATTCCTTTGTATGTTATCCGGCATTTGATCTGCTCTTTGGCTTTACAACCTTTGGCCCATGTAAAACATAAAATTTTGTACCATGAAAAATATTTTATTAGTAAGCCTTTTAGTGGTCTTTGCAGCCTGTTCTAAAAAAGAAGAGTCGAAGACCGAAAACATGCCGCTGGAAGAAGTCCATATCATAGAAGTGGATTCCGTACCGGGTCAAAATCAATATATCGTTACCGAAGAAATATTCTGGCTCATGCCGCAGGAGCAGGAAGATCACTTTGAAAAAGCAAAAGACAATCACGAACAAAAAGAATTTAAATCGGCGGCAGCAGAAATAAGAAAATCTACTCTTTACCTGGATCAGGAAATAGCAAAAGCAAAAGAAGGTGATGGCAAAAATTTGCTCATAACTGCAAAGGCACAATTGGCAAGCCTGGGCGATCGATTGGAAAGAGGAGATAAAGTAACTCCACTCGAGCTGAAAGAAGCCTTTTATCAAACAAACAAAGCGTTGTATAGAAATTACCTCTATCAACAAGCTACAGTAACATCCGATTATGATTTCGAAAAAAATAAAGTAGACGCTCATCTTGATGCAGCGCTGCAAAGAGTAAAAAATGCGGAAAAATGGTCTGGTAAAAAATTAGACAAAGAAGGAAATGAAATCATAGAAGAGGGAAAAAATATGTCGCAAAAAATAAAAGAAGCTACCAAGCAAGACAAAAAAGCTTTGGTGAAGGCATGGAATGAATTCCTGAAAAAACTAAGAGCACTTGATGACAAGCTCGAAGGAAATGATGGCGTATACTAATTGTAACAAATAAATTAATAATAAATCGAAACAATAAAATGAGAATTTTCAAAAAATTTATGTTTGCAGTATTGGGAGTAATACTAGCAATTTCTACCGTCAACGCACAAGATTATAAACATCCTGAGGGCTTGATAAAAGAAGACGGAAAAGTGTTCAACAATGAAGGAAAGCATATTGGCTGGATCACTAAAGATGGTATCGTAAAAGATACATCCGGACAAAAAGTTGCGGAGATCGATAGTGAAGGAAATTTGGTGGAATCTGCTACCGGTAAAAAATTGGGCAAGGCCGAGAAAAATGGAAATTTCACTCCATATTTTTCCAAAACACCAGACGACAAATGGTCGGTTTCCGCGCCGGTGAATGGCAACTGTACAGTAAAAGATAAGAATGGGAAAACCGTTGTGATCATCCATGAAAACTATAAGCAGCAAGGCGCTTGTGCTTATCACTGTTTAACCGTTAAGAAGAACGATACAAAAACAAAATAATATAATTTAATGCACCAACATTGAGTTATTACCAAAATTATAAATTTAATAACGTTGCCGATGGATATCAGCAAC
The DNA here is from genome assembly GCA_035535995.1 of Cytophagaceae bacterium. GTDB lineage: Bacteria > Bacteroidota > Bacteroidia > Cytophagales > Cytophagaceae > JANYCO01. The sequence continues at coordinate 74,577 of DATLOZ010000020.1, read as the reverse complement.
GTTATTTTTTTTCTGCGCAATAGAAAAAAATTGCTGAGCGATTACAGAGAAGTTGTTCGTGGAGACAAACAATAGCGTTTTTTTATTTAATAAAGTATATTATTCCCTAAAAAGAATTTCAACTAATCAGCTTTTCAAGTATATTTAAAGAAAGACAATTTCTTTCTGCTTACTGAAAGTGAATTTTTATAACTATATACAGCGCATTATTCTTAACTCATGAACAACATGGATCTTTTTTCCGACAACATTAACATAGACAACCTGGAAGTCGCGACCAGACTTTTCCGAGAGAGCAGGGCGGGATTTTTCCAATTATTCAACAACAGCCCGGTCTGCATGAGCATGACTACTACCAACCTGGGTAAGCGAACGTATGTTCGGGTCAATAAAAAATTTCTGGAAAAATTTATGTATGCCGAATCCGAGATCATTGGTCATACCTCGGTTGAAGTAGGGATCCTGGATCAGGAAGAATCAATCCGGGTGGGTTCGATCATTAAGGAAAAAGGCCGGTTACAAAACGATTATGTAAAATGTATTGCCAAGGACGGTAGTATCGTGCATACAGTATCCTCTATAGAAAAGATGCAAATGAACGGCGAGGAGGTTCTTGTATCGTTCTTCCTGGATATTACTAAAATTATAGAACAGCAACTAATCATTGAACAGCATATGCAACAGCTGGAAGCTGTCAACAAAGAGCTGGAAGCTTTTTCCTATTCTGTATCGCACGATCTAATGGCTCCGCTACGTGCTATCAACGGGTATGTTAAAATACTGGAAGAAGATTTTTCAAGTACTTTTGATGACGAAGGAAAACGCGTGCTTACAGCAGTGCAGAAAAATGCCAAAAAGATGGGTAACCTCATCAATGACCTGTTATCGTTTGCACGGGTAGGGAAAAAAGCGATTCAGAAAACTACCATTGACATTAATGATCTTGTAAATGAAATATTAATGGATTTCAAAAACAGCGGACACAAAGCGGAAATTATTGTAGGTGACTTACAGCCGGTATGTGGTGATCCGGGACTTATCAAACAGGTCTTTGTCAATCTTATTTCCAATGCCATAAAGTATTCTTCAAAAAAAGAGAACCCGGTAATAGAGATCTCTTCTGCCTTAAACAATAATCATATTGTTTATACCATAAAAGATAACGGCGATGGATTTGATATGAAATATGCCGACAGGTTGTTCGGAGTTTTTCAACGTTTGCATTCGGATAATCAGTTTGAAGGAACAGGTGTAGGCTTGGCTACAGTGCAACGAATTATTAATAAACACGGTGGCGTGATCCATGCAGAGGCCGAACCAGGCAAAGGTGCTACTTTCTGGTTCACCTTACCAATAGAAAAATAATTTTCAGACTCTAAGAGAACCCCGGAATCCTCGCGCCGCATAATAAGATTCTGCACCATTGTGATAAGTGAAGACCGTGTCATAACGGCGGTCGCAGAAGAGGGCGCCACCAAGCTTCCTGATCTCAGCCGGAGTAATGATCCAGCTTGAAGTTTTTGTATCGAATTCTCCCAGTTGCTGCAATGCACGGTATTCCTCTTCTGTTAAAATTTCAATACCGATCTCAGCAGCCATATCCATCGCAGTATTCTCGGGTTTATGTTCCTTTCTCGATTCCCAGGCTTTGCGGTCGTAACAAATACTTCTTCTCCCTTTAGGACTCTCTGCCGAGCAATCACAAAAAATAAATTCTTTTGCTTTTTTATCATAACCGATCACATCGGGCTCTCCTCCTGTTTCCTCCATAGCTTGCAGCGACCAGAGTTTATCAGCATTAGCCTCCAGCTTCGCCTGTACATCAGCCCAATCAAGCCCTTTGTGGCGTTTGGTATTTTTTTCAAAACGGGATTTTAATGTTTTGATAAGTTCTTCTCTTTGTGCGGATGATAGTTTATTTTTTGTTTTGCTCATCTTGCTTATACATTTTATATTTTCCGTCTTCTGTCGCTGAAGTTTTTTCCACTAATTCATTCTCCAAAACTCTAGTCGTCTATTCCTTTTCCTTCCAGGATCTGCGGTATATATTTTTCCACTCTCGCCTCTCTCGTCTTGGATTGCTTGGCTTGAGAAAAATAAAAAATATAGGCTCGCTGTCTTCCTGGTGTCAGAAGAGAAAAGGCTTTTTGCAGTTTTTTATTTTCGTTTAATTTTAGCTGGAACTCTTCCGGAATATCATACTCCGAAGTTTTTTTCAATTCTACTTTTAAGCCTGCTTTCTCTACTTCAATGGCTTCTTTGATATAGGCTTTGAGCGTGGTTTTGAGCTTCTCGATTTCTTTTACGGTCGTAAACCTCACCTGGCGCGGGGACTGTACGTTTTCGGTTTGTTGTATTAAGATCTTTTTAGGATCTTTTAGGAGTGCGCCTTTGAAAAATAGCACGGCACAATATTCTTTAAACCCATGGATCAATATAATATTGGCTTTTTCATGTGTATAGCAAGGACAGCCCCATTTCACCTCTTCCTTCAATCCACAATCAAGAATGATCATTCTCAATGTCTCATACTCTTCCTGCCATTTGGAAGCTTTTGCAAAAAAGAATTCAGCCTTAGGATTTGTTGTGCCTTTCATCGTATTGTTATTTTAATTACTCACGGATGTAGTGAAGTTGAACGAGTCCTTTTTCAAATTGTTTTGTGGAAACTAATTTCAAAACCTGTTCAGGTCTTTCCTCTTTAAAAAGTCTGGTGCCGTTGCCTACGAAAATCGGAATTATCGAAATAATAAATTCATCAATTAAATTTTCTTTTAAAAGCTCATTTACGATTTCTGCGCCTCCATCACAAAAGATATTTTTCCCTCCTGCGCTTTTCAATTGTGTGATCAGTGCTTTGATTGAACCGGTATAAAAATTTGTATTGCCAGTACTTGGCTTTGCTGTTCGCGTAATGACATAAGTAGTTTTATCTGCATGTGCATATTCCGGTACATGTTTTTTTACCCAGTCGTAGGTTTTCCTTCCGATGATGATCGTGTCGATTGTTTTTATAAACGCGGCATATCCATAGTCTTGCCCTGCCTGCTCAACAATGGATAAAAAACTCAGATCATCGTTAGGCTTGGCAATATAGCCGTCCAGGCTTGTGGCAATGTATAAAATTAATTTTCTGTCTGTATGCATTTTTATTTTTCAGATCTATCTCGCGTCCCTTGCGTTTAATACCGAGCCTAAAAAAAGTGCAGTCGTCCGATGAACTTTCTTGCATCAAAAGAACCTCTATTTCAGCGCAAGGTCCTTCTCTTAAAGATAATTAATCTTCAATTGATTTATAAATTTATAGAATTGATTTTTCTGCTTACAGTTCGGCAATAAATAGAATTCTAACTGGCGCCACCATTCTAAGTGGTGGCACCAGTATGGTATTTGATTAACTTCCTGGATTTGCTTTCTTAAACGCGATCAAGGCCGGCACCAGCAAGATCAGTCCTTTCAATATTGCCAGGTAGTTCGTAGGGCTTCCGAAGTTGTGCGTGCTAAAGGCGATAATAATTACAATCGCCTGGATCAGCTCAATAAATCCTAAGGTAACAGCATTCATATACCCTTCTTTCATTCCCCTTGCCAGTAAAGCGATAGCAGAGAAATACAGCCAAACCTGGCCGGCAAGTATAGCTCCGGATAGTAAAATTAATTTTTCCAATCCTACTGTCATTTCTCCTAATTGTTGCATCTCTGCTTGTTTGGCCGGGTTGGCTAAACTGATTATTGTACCTGCTAAAGCTGCCAATCCATACAACACTAGAAGTACGATCAGAACGATTCTCCATGTTTTCATTTTTCTGTTTTTTTTATTTGGTCCTACTCATTTGGCTTTTCGGATACGCCTCCATATGGATAAATTATTTTAGTTGAAATTATTTCTGTGAAGCTTTTAATTTGCTTAGGAGCTCCTGAATACGGTTGTGTGCCATATTGAGACCTTGCGCAAATGGCAGCTGCATGATCTGGTCTCTCTTCTCTATGGATTCATAGATCACGTGCATATTGATCCTGCTGGTATCGTCGGTAAGTTTTTCAAACTCGTGGATCTCAAGCTGGACACCGAAGGGCGTGTTTTCCATTTCAAAAGTGCGAATGATCTTTTTGTTTGGAATAAATTCGTGGATCACTCCGCTGAATCCATGTTTATTTCCTTTCGGATCGGTGGTTTCAAATTGGTAGCTGCCATGCTTTTTACTTTCAAGCTTCAGCACTTTTGTTCCCATCCATTGTTCTATCAGTTCAGCTTCTGCATAAGCTTTGAAAAGCAATTCCACAGGCAATTCAAATTCTCTTGTGATCCTCATTTCCTGCTTGTTGTTTTCAGCATTGATTTTTGTTTTTTGCTCCATGTTATTTGTGTTTATATTTCTTCATGATCGTTTCTAGTTTGTTGAACCGCGCTTCCCACATCTGGCGGAAGGGCTCGATGAAATCAGCTACTTCTTTCATTTTTTTTGGATTAAGATGATAATAAATTTCTCTGCCAGTTTGCTCCTGTTTCAGTAATTCACATTCGGTAAGAATTTGTAAGTGTTTTGAAACAGTAGGTCTCGCCGTATCAAAGTTGGAGGCTATGGCGCCCGCTGTCATGGCCTGTGAAGCCACCAATAAAAGGATCGCTCTTCTTGTCGGGTCGGCTATTGCCTGGAATACATCTCTTCTCAGATTCATTATGTAGTTATTTGACTACAAATATATATGAAGTCATTTAACTACACAATTATTTTACTATTTTTTTATTTGCTTCATAAAATGGTATGAAATAGCTGAAAAATTACCTGGTACTTATAGTTGTTTTTTAGTGTTAAAATAAACATTTTGTCCTATAAAATAACAAAATAAAACAATTCAACATATTTTTATCCAATTTTATTAAAAATAATACAAATACAAAATCATTTTTGCATACCTTAGTGTAACAATCAGCAAAAGACCTTACATAAGCCTTAGTAACTCTAATAACTAAAATCTTTTGTTCGCATTGAATTCGCCGCGAACAGACTTCAATACAAAACCAGAAATCCAGGGGCATTTTGCATTTAGCAAAATACCATTCTAATAATTAAGCAACACGCTCACTTGCAACCAATGTTATTTGTATGAAAACTGTATTCGTTAGTTTTTACTTTCTTTTGATTTCAACTGTGGCCTTCAGCCAGTATGCCACCTGCGCGCTGGCGGGTGCCAATCCTGTTACGATTGACATGACCAATACTTGTGGCTCGTGGACCTCGAGTACTTTCAATCCTTTCCAGGGAACTCCTACCAGCACGTTTCCAAGCGGAGATTGTACCACCGGTTCACCAGACCGGGATCATTGGGTTTCTTTTATCATGCCGAGCAATACGTCTCCAAAATTTTCTGTAGAATTTGAAATTGTAGGCAGCTGTACTTCCGCTGATCTGAGCGCACTGGGCGTTACTTATGTGGTAGGGGGCTGCTCTGGTAGTACTAAAAATAAACTTTGTGGTTTTTGCGACGCTACTGATTGTAATAATAAAAAAGTAGCCGCTAATGCTGCCTTCACTCCCGGCACGCAGATCTATCTGCAGATCTACGATAATAACAGCACAAATTGTGATATTAAAATGCACCTCTATCCTTCTCCTGCAGAAGACGATTGCAGCTCAGCAAAAACACTTGATCCTACTAAGAATTATTGCAATAAAGGCGCTTCAAACAAAAATGAAGTGATCACCCCTCCCGGAAGCTGCAGTCCTAGTCCAAATAAAAATGGGATCAACTCGATCGACAATTCCATGTGGTTTGGCTTTACTGTATTGGCCACCGATCCGCAGCCTTACACACTTACCATGAGTAATATTGCTTGCACAGGCGGCCAGCAATCAATGCAAATGATGGTGTATACTACTGCCTGCAATTGTACAAGCGGTGGCATGGGGCCTTGTTATGTAGCTTGCACTGCCCAGGAGGAGCCGGCTACTACAACTTCTCTCACGATTACACCGGGTGTAAACTATGCTGGTTATACACTTCCTGCTGGTAATTATTATCTGGTAATCGACGGTGGGAACGGCGCCGACTGTACCTGGAATCTTGCGCAAAATATTTCTCTTCCGGTATCGCTCTTGTCCTTTGATCTGATCAAATGCAAATCATCTGTAAAACTTGTGTGGAAGGTATTGCAGGAAGAAAACAACAAAGGCTACACGCTGCAAAGAAGCGCAGATGGTCATACCTTTAAAGACATTGATTATATAAGTGGTAAAGGAAATTATAACGGAATGTTGAGCTACGAATACATCGATTATGATCCTTTGAAATCGGAGAACTACTACCGCTTGAAACAAGAAGATTTTGACGGCAAAGTTCGCTACTCTGTTATTCGTGCTACTACAATGGATTCAGAAGTGGCGATTTATCCAAATCCGGTTACTGAAAATTTTCAACTTTCTGTTTCAGATGTTTCTAAAGAATACCGATATACTCTTATCAGTACAAATGGTCAGACGATTGAAGAGGCTGTTTGCAAAGAAGATAATTTTATTTCCCTTCGTAATTTTCCTTCCGGTTTATATTATATTCTTGTATACAACTCATTCGGCGAAGTAGTGTTGAATCAGTCGTTGGTGAAATATTAATCTCTTGGATAAAAATATACTACAGGGTATGTTTAATCATACTCAAAATTTATTCTTCATTCTCTCTTCCAATAATCTTTACAAAAACGAAAAACCATTTTACTTTTCAGTAAAATGGTTTTCTTATATTAATCAATTCTAAATTTATTACCAGCCGCCGCCTAATGCTTGATAAACATTTACCATAGCACTCATCTGCTGCTGCTTGATCTCGATCAAATCAAATCTTGCTTCTAACGCATCGCGTTGAGTTAATAATACTTCCATATAGTCGGCTCTTGCTGATTTGAAGAGGCCTGTAGAAATGTCAATCGACTCGGTGAGCGTTCTCACCTGTTGTGATTTCAGATCATAACTTTTTTCCAGGTTAGAAATATTTGACAATTGGTTTGCTACTTGAATATGCGCATTTAAAATTGTACGCTCATAATTATACACCGCCTGGATCTGTCTTGAATTTGCAGAGTAGTAACTAGCCTTGATCGCATTTCTGTTGATCAACGGCATCATCAGTTGTCCTGCAGCAGAGTACAAAACAGATTGTGGAGTGTTGAATAAAAATCTAGGATTGAAAGCTTCATATCCTGCACCGGCAGAAATGATCAGCGAAGGGTAGAATTGTGCTCTCGCTGCTTTCACGTCCACTTTGCTAGCTTCCAGTTGTTTCGTGGCTTGCAAGATATCCGGACGGTTGTCTAACAATTGCGAAGGAACACCTGACTTCATTACCTCTGGTATCAGCTCAGTGAAATTTTGAGAATTTCTCGTCACAGGTTGAGGGAATCTACCAACCAGGAAGTTGATCCTGTTTTCTGTCATGATGATCTGCTGCGCGATATAATACTGGCGGCTTTGATTTTTGAGTACTTCTGCTTCAAATCTTCGCACTGCCAATTCTGTAACTCTCGCATTGACTTTTTCCATCCTCACGATCTGCAACGCATTTTGTTGGATCTGGATATTTTGTCTCAGGATTGTCAACTGATTGTCTAGAGCCATCAATTCATAATATGAATTGGCAATTTCGGCGATCAATCTTGTTTGAGCATAATTTCTGCCGTCTCTAGTAGAAAGGTATCTTAGGTAAGCAGCTTTTTTCGAATTACGCAACTTTTTCCAGATATCGACTTCCCAATATAGATTAGCTCCGAGATAATAATTCGGCAGAGGATCAGGAATTGCTTGTCCCGGTCTGATCGGTACATTGGCATCAACGGCACCATCTCTTGTATAGCGGCCTTGTCGCTCCACTCCTACTCCCGGGCCTACTCCTAAGAAAGGCAAGTATTGGCTTTTTCTATTTCTTACTTCGAATTGAGCAACATTGATTTCCTGGATGAGGATGTTCAGCTCCTGGTTGTTGTCCAACGCAGTTTTAATCAATTCATTCAGATTAGCATCTTTAAAAAACTGGTCCCATTTTATTTTTCCAGTATTCGCTGTATCCTGTGCATTTGTATTGTTAAAGTTTGCAGGAGTATTTTTATTTTCGGTTTTACGACCTAGCTGTGGTACACTGCAAGCTGTATACACTAGGGAAATTCCTATTATCCCTAGTGTTCCAATTATTCTGTTTTTAAGCATGATGATTTTGGTCGTGTTCTTCGGTTAATGGAGTCTCATGTTCATCTCTGATGAGATGTCTTCCTTCAGCTATTTTGCCAAAGATATAATATAGTCCAGGGACAATTATTACCCCGAATATAGTTCCGAATAGCATACCTCCGAGTGCAGAGGAACCAATCGTACGGTTACCAATAGCACCAGGGCCATGGGCGATTACGAGTGGGATCAATCCTGCTACGAAGGCAAAGGAAGTCATCAGGATCGGACGGAAACGTACCCTTGCGCCTTCGATCGCAGCGTCGAGTACGCTGGCACCTTCGTGGTGTTTCTGTACGGCAAACTCTACGATCAACACGGCGTTTTTACCCAAGAGACCTACGAGCATGACAAGTCCTACCTGTGCATAAATATCGTTTGCAAGTCCCATTATCTTCAACATCATGAAAGATCCGAAAACCCCTGCAGGAAGTGATAGCACTACAGCAAATGGAAGGATGAAACTTTCATATTGTGCCGCAAGTACGAAGTATACGAACATCAACACGACAAGGAAAATGTAGACCGCTTCATTTCCACGGGCTACCTCATCTTTCTGAAGACCTGCCCAGTCGATGTCATATCCTTTCGGTAATGTCTTCGCTATTTCCTTGATCGTTTCGATCGCTTCACCCGAGCTGTATCCTACAGCAGGAGCGCATCGAATAGAAGAAGTTGTATACATATTGTAACGGTTGATCTCGTAAATACCTTGAGTCTTTTTAATAGACATGAAAGAAGAATAAGGCACCATTTCACCGTATTCGTTTTTCACATACAGGTTCAGAATGTCCGTAGGAAGTTTTCTGAATTCAGGGGAAGCTTGCACGAACACTTTAAAGAAACGACCGAACTTGATAAAACCAATGTCGTACGTACTACCAATCATCAGGGAGAGGTTCTCCATTGCTTTACCAATAGAAACACCTTTCTGCATCGCTTGTTGGTTGTCGATCACCAATTCGTATTGAGGATAATCTGTCCGGTAGAAAGTAAACAAAGAAGTAATCTCTTTTCTTTTTTCCAGCTTGGCCATGAAATCTTCTGTGATCTCTCCTAGTCTGTTGTAATCAACAGTGTTATTTTTATCCAATAACTGAAGGGCGATACCTCCTGCTGCACCATAACCAGGTACTGCTGGCGGGTCGAAGAATTCGATCGCTGCACCAGGAATATCTTTGACTTTCTCTTCCAGCTCTTCGATGATCTCACGAACGGTGTGTTCCCGTTCATGCCAAGGCTTCAGGTTAATCAGAGTAGTACCAGAGTTGGATCCACGTCCCTGTGTCAGGATTTCATAACCAGCAAGTGTAGAAACAGATTCAATACCCTCGATCTTCTTTGCTATCCTTTGCAATTGACGGCTGACATCATAAGTTCTTTCAAGCGTAGAACCAGGAGGTGTCTGGATTACCACATAGATCATACCCTGGTCTTCTGCAGGAACGAAACCAGAAGGAAGATCGCTGGTGATTCCTAAAATACCCAGTACGAATATTATAAGCATACCTATCGTAACCAACCTTCTATGTACAATCCTTTTCAACAGGCCTACATATACATTGGTAAGTTTTTCAAATCCTCTGTTGAATCCATCCATGAAACGGTTCAGGAATGTTTTCTTCTTAGGCACTGCGTTTGCACCATGTGTATTTTTCAGAATGATCGCACACAATACGGGTGTAAGCGTAAGGGCCACAATACCGGAGAGTACGATGGAAGACGCCATGGTAATAGAGAACTGGCGATAGAAGATACCCACCGGACCAGTCATGAATGCTACTGGTACGAATACTGAGGTCATCAGCAAGGTGATCGCGATTACCGCACCGCTGATCTCTCCGAGTACCTTTCTCACCGCATTATAGGGCGAGAGATGTTCTTCTTCCATTTTAGCGTGCACGGCTTCCACTACCACAATCGCATCATCCACCACGATACCGATCGCAAGTACAAGGGCAAAGAGCGTAATGAGGTTAATAGAAAGTCCGAATGCCTGCATCACGAAGAATGCACCGATCAGGGATACTGGTACTGCAAGTGTTGGAATAAGGGTAGAACGCCAGTCACCGAGGAATAGGAATACCACCAAGGCCACGAGGATAAAGGCATCCCGCAGGGTGTGAATTACTTCGTCGATGGAAGCGTCAAGGAAGCTGGAAACGTCGTAGCTGATCTCGTATTCCATTCCCGGAGGGAAGTTCTTTTCAAGTTCTTTGAGTTTTGTTTTCACCCTTCCGATCACATCGCTTGCATTACTACCGTATGTCTGGTTGAGCATAAGCGCTGCGGAAGGATATCCGTCTTTATCGGAATAAATATCGTAGTACTCACTACCCAGCTCTACTTCTGCAATATCTCTCAGGCGCAAAACTTCTCCGTTAGGAGTAGCTTTGATAATGATATTTCGATATTGTTCGACATCGCTGAAACGGCCTTGATAAGTCAACACGTATTCAATCGCTTCCGAACGTTTACTATCCGCTCTACCCAAACGACCTGGAGAACCAATCACACTTTGTTCGTCCATCATCTTCATCACTTCATCGGAGTTGACGTTATAAGCACGCATACGATCCGGGTTCAGCCACACACGCATCGCGTACTGACGGCTACCGAGGATCCTTGCCAAACCTATACCATTAATCCTTTGCAGCTCCGGGAGCATGTTGATATAGGCATAGTTGAAGATAAATTTCATGTCGGCATTGAGTGTATCCTTACTGTAAAGGTTTACATACATCAACATCGATGGAAGCAAACGCTGTACAACAATACCTTCGAGCTGTACAAGAGGTGGGAGCCTCATCTTCATTTGCTCGATACGGTTCTGGATGTTTACAAGCGCCTGGTTGGGATCTTCTCCCATGTTAAATACAATCTGAATGTTCGCTTCACCAGAGCTGGCTGCAGTAGAGAACATATATTTCATCCCTGGCACACCGTTGATGGCCTGCTCCAAAGGGATAAGTACAGAGTTGGTGAGTACTGTAGAACTTGCACCAGGGTAAGAGGCATATACCACTACCATGGGCGGCGCAATTTCAGGGAACTGTGACTTAGGTAAGGTATTCATGGATAGAGTACCAACGAAAACCAAAACCAGGGAAATCACAATTGCGAATACCGGCCTATGAATAAATCTTTGAAACATTTTCTCTCCTTTTAGATTTTAATTCTTTAATCAATAATTACTCGGCGTGTAACTTTAAGTTGGAGATTACCTTTTTAGGATCCTGGAATTGGTAGTTGATCTTCTCGTTCTCTTTCACTATTCTCAATCCCTCCAGAAGTATTTTATCACCTTCTTGCAAACCTTCTTTTACCGCATATAAGTCTGGCAACTCAGCAGCAATAACTATTTTTCTTGATTTCAGTTTATTCTCTTTGTCTACTACGTAGACATATTTCTTATCCAAAATTTCGAAAGTAGCTTTCTGAGGAATTAAGAGTGCATTTTTAAGAGGAGCTGTTACCTCCACATTACCTGTCTCCCCGTGTCTCAGCAGTCTGTCCGGATTAGGGAAAGTAGCTCTGAACGCAATAGTACCCATTTCGTTATTGAAATCAGCCTCGATCGCTCTTACATATCCAGGATATTTGAAATGTTCATGGTTTGCCATAATAAGATCTACTTTCAAGATATTATTATCTGCATGAGTTTTATAATCGAGGTATTCTGCCTCCGGTACGTTGAAGTAAACCCACATTTCACTGTTGTCAGACAACGTAGAGAGTAAATCTCCTTCGTCTACAAGGCTTCCCAACCGTACATGGAAACGGTCCATGATCCCGTTGAAAGGAGCTCTGATCTCGGTGAACCCAAGGTGCGTTTGCGCCAGTGCCAATTCGGCTTTTGCCTTATCGTACTTGGCTTTTGCCAATGCGAGTTCGTTTGGAGAAACCACGTTGCTATCGGCAAGCGATTTTGTATTTCGATATTCCACCTGGGCAAAATCAGCTTCTGCTTGCGCTTTTCCGAGTTCTGCCTGATAAATCAAAGGCATGATCTGGAACATCATTTGGCCTTGCTTGACGGACTGGCCTTCGTCAACATAAATTTTTTGGAGATAACCGCGTTCCAGAGCCCGCAGTTCAATGTGCTGGATTGCACGGATTTGACACACATACTCTCTGGTAACTTGCGTGTCTTTTTTTAGTGGACTGGTAACCAAAAACTTTGTTTCGGCTTCATGTTCGTGTTCGTGTGAGTGGCAGCTTGCGAGAAATAAGCACAGACTTACACTGAGGAGTGTGAGAATTCTATTCATCAGAATTTTACTTTTTTTTACAAATGAAGATATACTTTCTGAAGAAAATTTGAATCAAAGAGAAACAAAAACTTCAAGGGGCTTATCAAAATAATGATATAAACCGTGCAAATATAAACCAAATTAGTTAATAATGAGATATGTTATAATATTTCTATCTAAATATTTCCTATTTGATCAAGCCTATTTTTTCTTCTAATAATTCTGTATTTTTCCTATATTTTAATTCAGAATTGTCTTAAAATTTTCTAATTCAACTCAACACTATTCTTGTTTTCGTGCAAATTCCTGCCATTTATTACATCGTTCTGTAAAAAATACACTCCCTCTTTCAAGAAAATGAAAATGATTTCTTCGTTTTTATGACTGCTTATTTCGTCAGTCCTACCTATTGGAAAGAAAAACGGTTTTGTTAGGATTAATTATGACAAGATTTCTCTATTGCAGATCACGTATTTTTATAATTAAAAAGGATGCTCCATTAAATTTATTTGGTTTGCATTGCAAACCAAATTATATTGCAATACAAAAATTATTTATTTTATGACCGAAGAAAAAACATTATCTCCACAGGAAAGCCTAGAACTGATCTCCCGCACGATCCAACATACGCGCGATAATTTTCGAGGGAACAGTACTTACTTCCTTCTCTGGGGCTGGCTGATCGCTTTGGCGAGCTTTGGCTTTTTTGGTTTGCAGCAATTCACTTCTTTTCAATATTATTTTCTTCCCTTTCCTATCCTGGTAGCTACTGGTATTATTGCCTCTTTACTTATATATGCAAAAGGAAAAAAGGCACAGCCTATCGAATCTTATGCAGGTTATTTTTTCAGCAGGCTCTGGCTAGTATTAGGCATTGGTTTTCATGTGATCGTATTCGTTTCCGTTTCGCAAAAATTATCTCCCTTCACCTATACCCTCATCCTGGCGGCCATCGGTACTCTAAGCACGGGACTGAACATTCGTTTCAATCCTTTAATTATTGGAGGCATTTTGTTTTTCATCTCTGCCATCGTAAGCATTTACTTACCTGATGCCTACAAACCACTCCTTTCAGGATTCGCCATCATGGGCGGATACCTGGTGCCTGGTTATTTACTTAAAAATTCTTCGCTCTGATCATTTCCACATGTACAACGAACTTGATCCTGTACTAAGCACTCCAGCAAGATTGGCTATTATTTCTATTCTGATGAAAGTGAAAAAAGCAGATTTTAAATACCTGATGGAAGCGACCAATACCACACAAGGAAACCTCAGTCACCAGCTAAAACGCCTGAACGACGAGGGATACGTGGAGATCGAAAAAACATTCAAAGGAAATTATCCTCAAACAATCTGCAAAATAACCCCCTTAGGGAAAAAGGCCTTTGAAAAATATGTAGAGGATATAAAAAAATATTTACACTTATAAACATTTATAAACACCTTATCAGGTGTTTATTTTTGGTCATTTTTAGTTTGCAATACAAACTAAAATATAATACAAACAAATTTACTACCGGGTAAGCTGAAAACCGAACAGAGTAAGCAAACATATAAACAAATCTATTTATGGAAAACACTATTCAACACACACACCGTGGGCCACATCCTGGCATCCTGGCGATCGTTTTTACCTGTTTATTCAATACAGGTCTGTCTTTTGTAATTTCTTTATCGGGCAAGTCTCCTTATTATCCTGGTCCATGGGAAAGTGCTGAAGTGATCGCGGCATATTTCCAACATCAATCCTACGATGTCTTACGTTGTGCTTTTTTCCAATTTGGCGCTGCCATTCCGCTCGGCTTGTTCACTGCTGCTGTAGTAAGCAGGTTACAGTTTTTTAAAATAAGAGCCACCGGCGTATACATCGCTCTCTTCGGTGGATTGATGACAGCTTTTAATCTCGCACTTTCTGCATTGATCTTGTGGGTGATGGCTTATCCCGGAATAGCGCAGGACACAGGAGTTCTCCGCGCTTTGTATTATATGGGTTTTGCTGTAGGTGGCGTGGGCTATTCAGTACCATTAGGATTGCTCATTGCAGGAATTTCTGTAACAGGCGGACTTACTAAACTAATCCCGAAATGGTTGATGTGGGTCGGTCTGTTCCTGGCGGCTTGTGGAGAGCTCAGCTTTCTGAGTCTTTTATTTCCTAAACTTTTATTTCTTATTCCACTTACCAGATTTCCTGGATTTCTTTGGTTAATAGCGGTTGGGTTTGTGCTACCTAAAAAAGAATTGGCTTTCCCAAGACCATAAATAATAAACACAAAGACAAAGACATGAGGACTTGAGTCTTCGTGTCTTTGTGTTTATCTTTAAAGATGAAAAGGCCCGAAAAGATCAAAGCAACTTTCCTTTCTGAGATCGATAAACATCTCAATGATTTAATCACAGGCAAAGTCGAAACAATGTTTGAGATCTATAAATTTGCAGAACTCTTACACATTCATCCTATACATTTAAGTACTACCATCAAAAGCTATACGGGAAAATCTGCCTGCAATTTTTACCAAACGAAGATCCTGGAATCGGCAAAAATATTGCTGGTAAATACTGACAAGCCAATTCAGGATATTGCATATTTGCTTACCTATGATCCTTCTAATTTTACCAAAGCCTTTAAACGTGTGACAGGTATGACACCAAAGCAATTCCGCGAGCAAAATACTTAAATCAATACCATTTTTTTGAATACTATTTTTTCAGTTTTGCATTAATCGAATTTAAAAATATTCTTATGAAAACGGCCATTATCACCGGCGCTTCCCGCGGCATTGGGAAAGCTATAGCCCTTCGGCTTTCACAAGATGGATTTTCCATCGTAGTAAATTATACACAACAAAAAGATCAGGCAGAAAAAGTAGTACAGCAAATCATGCACAACGGCGGACAAGCAATAGCCTTGCAAGCCGACGTCTCTTTGTATCCTCCAGTAGAACGTCTTTTTAAGACTACACTTGAAACCTTTGGCAGTATAGACGTTTTGGTAAACAACGCCGGTGTCTCTTCCATCAAACCGCTTGCAGAAAGTGACGACGCTCTTTTTGACAGACTTTTCAATGTGAATGTAAAAGGCACCGTGCATACCTTCCGTCAGGCAGCTTTGCATTTACGCGATCAAGGACGAATCATAAACTTATCTTCCACAGCTGTTCTTACCGCTACTCCCGGGCTTGGCCTCTATATTAGTGCCAAAGCCGCCGTAGAAGCACTTACCAAAAATTTCGCGAAAGAACTCCGGGGCCGCCATATTACTGTAAATACTATCGCTCCGGGACTGGTGAGATCAGAAATGTTTTTTGAAGGCAAAACCGAAGAGCAAATTAATACCATGGCAAAACTCTCTCACTTAGAAAGATTAGGCGAAGTAGAAGAAATCGCCAATGTAGTGGCTTTCCTCACCAGCGCTGAGGCTTCCTGGATTAATGGACAAGTGATACGCGTGAACGGAGGAACAGCTTAAATAACATGATTTAAAGATTTTATAAACATCCTCAACTTCCATACACTTCCCCTGCGCTTCTATTAAACAATTCTGAAATTTTTCTGAACTATAAATTTTAATCTTTTTATTTTTTTCTGAACAAAATAGTTTTTAAATTAGTTAGGTAAACTAACAAGTTAAGATACATAATATGGATTCTACCGAATTAGCTTCTTCGTTGAGAGTAGTAGTTTCTTCCCTCCATAAAGGCCTGCGCAAACGCACTTCCGCGATGACCACGTACTCCATGACTGAGATGGAAACGATCGGCCATCTTTTTCGCAACGATTTTCTCTTGCCTACCGAACTCGCCAACCTTACCAGGATCACTACCCAGTCGATGTCGCAGATCCTTACTAAAATGGAGCAGCAGAAATTGATCAAGAAAACTCCTTCCCGGGAAGACAAACGCAAAGTCTGTATTTCTCTCACCGCCTCTGGCAGAAAGCTTGTTGATACTACTTTATATGAGAAAGACGAATGGTTGAAAAACATTATTGAAAATAACTTAACAGAAAAAGAAAAAGATATTCTGATCAAAGTGCTGCCAGTGCTTAACAAGCTGGCAGAAGCGAAATAATTTTGAATTATAAATTTTAAATTTTGAATTACATTATGGAAAACACGATCACATCTGACAAACCTAAATGGTATCATTACATTGCCGCGTTTTTTGCCGGCTTATTTTTAGCCAACTTCGTTCCGCACTACGTGAAAGGCGTATGCGGCGATCCGTTCCCTTCTCCGTTTTCAGACCCTCCCGGAAAAGGCTTGTCCTCTCCTATCGTAAACGTGCTATGGGCTTTGGCAAATCTTGTGGTGGGCTACTTGCTTTTCAGAGTAGGGAAAGTAAGCCACCGCAATAAAATAGCGTTGCTTGTATTCTTCATCGGAGTAGCATTGATCAGCATTAACCTAAGCATGACCTTTGTTCACAAAATGAAATAAAAAAAGATGCCCGATACCAGATTCCAGATGCCGGATAAATGTTTTTCAAAAATTATCTGGCATCTGGTATCCGGCACCTGGCATCAATTATAGCAGCCTGTAAAATAAAAAGGAGTTATGATTACTGCAATAGATAAAAATACCGCATTGGTATTGATCGATTTTCAAAAAGGGATTTTGGGTTATAAGCTGGCGCATCCGATTTCCTCAGTATTAGAAAAGGCGGCTCTTCTCGTAGAAGCCTTTCGCAAAGAAGATTTACCGGTAGTAGTGGTTAACGTGGTTTCTTCCGGTGCATGGAGAACTACACGTAAGGATGTTCCTTCACCAGTAA
Source organism: Cytophagaceae bacterium (assembly GCA_035535995.1). Classification (GTDB taxonomy): domain Bacteria; phylum Bacteroidota; class Bacteroidia; order Cytophagales; family Cytophagaceae; genus JANYCO01. Next base: position 57,339 of record DATLOZ010000020.1, on the reverse strand, counting down.
ACAACTTGTATTCTCCAGAGTTTTCGGAGATCTCAGAAAAAATAAAAACCGAACCTTTTGATATTTTTATTACCAAGGAACACTGGAGCGCTTTTGGTAATACGCCGCTGCACGAAGAACTTCAGAAAAGAAAAATTACAGGCATCGTACTGGCAGGAGTTTCTACCAGCAAAGGCGTGGAAGGAACAGCCAGAGCGGCTAGCGAACGGGCTTATAATATCAGTTTTGCTACAGATGCCATGACCGATCCAAACGGAGAAGCACACAAAAATAGTATTGAAGTTATTTTTCCTGGCTTAGGAGAACGCGGGACGAGTGAGGAGATTATAGAAAAGCTTAAGAACAGGAAATAAAATGTCAGCAACAGCAGTAGGAGAAAGGGAACGAATCGATTGGAAATTTATGCTGCCTTTGGTGTTGGGAACGATGATGAATCCGCTCAACTCCACCATGCTGGCCACAGCGCTGGCTACGATCTGTTTGCACTTTCATGAAAATGTAAGCGAAAGTGCCTTGCTGATCACGCCGCTTTATATGGCTTCTGCCATCGGTCAGCCGCTCATGGGAAGATTGGCCGATCTGTATGATCCGAAGACGATCAACAAGTGTGGTTTTATCATCATCTTGCTAGGAGCGTTTGTAGGCATTTTCGCTCAGTCTTTTTCCTGGCTCATTGTTTCGCGCGCACTCTTCGGGCTTGGTACTTCTGCTGCTTATCCTTCGGCCATGGCACTGATCGCGCATCGGTATGGGGATAGTAAAAGAGCCATTCCAGGAAATGTACTTGGCATCATTACCGTAGCCAGTCAGGTAAGTATGGTGGTGGGCCCGTTGCTGGGCGGCGTATTGACAGAGGTTTGGGGTTGGCAGGGGATTTTCCTGATCAATGTTCCCTGGGCTATTCTTGCTTTGTTTCTTTCTCAAAACATTTCACCTGTAAAAAAGAACATTGGCGGAAGTTCTTTTCGTTCTACACTTCAAATGATCGATGCAATGGGCATCCTGCTCTTTGCAGTCTTCCTCGTATTATTGCTGATCACGCTTACGCAGCCTGTTAATGTTTGGGTGTATTCTTCTTTGTCGTTTGTATCCTTTATTTTATTTATTCTTTGGGAACGAACACAAGCGCATCCCTTCATCGACATTCGTCTTTTATGGCATAAGCCTTCTTTGCTGCTTGTATATATCCGCACGATGGGAACGAATTATATTTTATTTCTTTTGCTCTACGCTATTCCGCAATGGGTAGAAGCAGTGAAAGAAATGTCGCCCGCACAAACCGGCATGATCATGCTTCCTATGTCGCTCATGTCGGCGCTATCGGCTATATTGATTGCTTCAAAGATTAAAAAAATAATCCTACTCAACCTGATTGGCGTGATCACTTTAGTGATGGCAACCTGCTGCCTCTTTTTACTGCGCCACGAAGTAGCGATCGTCTGGATCGTAATAACTACAATGGTTTCAGGAATAGCTGTGGGGGTAAATATTATTGCCAACCAATCTTCCTTAAGCGCGGAAGCTCCGCCGGATCAGACGGGAATTTCGTTTGGCTTGCAAAGAACATTTGGATACCTGGGTGCAATTGTTTCGGGTACACAGCTTAAAAATATTTTCCACGACGGCATCTCCGATACCAGTTTACATGTCTGCGGATGGTACGCAGGTGCCAGTTGCATACTGCTCGCATTTCTTTACTTGATCAGAATGAAAAAATTTACAGTACTAAAAAAATAAGATCTTGTAGATCAAAATCATGCAACTCTTCTATTTCTTATCAAGGTCAGACAATCATTCTTTTTTATCTTTCAAAAGCTTCCCATCCTGCTGATAGTATAGGGCGCGCTTCTCCTTGCCTTTCTCTACGGTTATTTTGTAGACTTTCTTTTTGTCGGAATTACGAGTGATCTCTTCTCGCCCGTCGGTTATTTTCCAATCTTTGTAAGCGCTCTTTTTCAGCGAAGCCTGCACAGCTTTGGGCAAATTGGAATTTGGATTCATTCCTTTGTAGGTCGTCATTTTCTGACCCGCTTTGGAATAAATAATTTTATGAGGTGTTCCGCTTGAATCGAAATGTACGATATAATATTCAGGCATACCGGAGACAAGTGAAGGACTGTACACATACCAATCCGAAGAATCGCTGTCAGAGTATTGCGGATATACATACCAGGTGTCTGGTAATGCAGCGTTGTAGTCGCGGTAATAGTTGTTTGTCACTACATAGGGAACATGCTTTTTATCTACCACTCCAGGAAGGTTTGCTTCCTCTGGCACTGGGCCTGTACTGACGCCATCCTGGGCGGAAGCTTCCATCGTTACTATGACAGGAATGATCAAGGCTGCTATCGTGTTGAATATTTTTTTCATAAAGCTTTTCTGATTTTCTACATAAAGATAGCCGGGTTCTATAGCCTGCTAATTATATGAATATTGATATTCATTATATTTTTCACATTATCTAGCAGGCACAACTTTGACTATGGCATTCTATAAAGAAAAGCGTTCCGGCTGTGGGCAGCCGGAACGCTTTTCTTTAAAATTTTTCGTTTGCTTAAGATCTGTCTTTATCTTTTAGCAACTTCCCATCTTCCTGGTAGTAGAGTAAGTGTTTTTCTTTGCCTCTTTCAACAGTAAGTTTATAAACTTTCTTTTTATCAGAATCTCTCCACATTTCTTCCTTGTCTTTTTTCAAAGTCCAGGATTTGTATGTGCTTTTATTGAAAGCGTCTGTGACAGCCTTTGGCAGAGGGTCTCCAATAGATCTGTAGGTTCTCATTTTTTTACCTTCTTTCGAATAGATCGCTGTGTAAGGCATGTTGTCTTTGGAAGACGTAAATTCTACTACGTAGTAGCCCGGCATATCCGTCACGGTAGTGTAGGAAGGTGTATAGATGTACCACTCTTCATCGGTATCAGAGTATCCAGGGTAGTAATACCAGGTTTCATAAGTAGTAGAAGGATATTCTCTTACATAGGTATCTGTTACTTCAGTCGGTACAGTTTTTCGGTCAATTCCGGTAGGTTTTTTACCTCCTTCTTTGGTAGAGGTCATAGGGGATTGTGCAAAAGAATTTACTACCAGCATAGCAACTAGTGCGCAGCTTGCCAGCATTTTCATGGTTATTGCTTTCATATAATTTGTTTTGTTTAAAAAATTTGTTGGCGTAAAGATAGAATGGGCCTTCGCAAAGCAGCTTATATCAATATTAGAATTGATTACAATATTCACATCTAAGAGAATTTCTTCCTTTTTTGTATCTTTGAAATCGCGTACTTTAAATATACCTCTATGAAAAAGAATCTCATTCTGTATATCATCATTATGAGTATTTTTAGTTTATCCATCTGGTGGATCCTTGAAAAAGGAAAAACTCTTGTACCTGCCAAACAACTATCAGTTACTACACTTACTACGAATTCTGCAGTTACTGCTACAGCCTTATCTTCCGAAGGATTCTGGCATCAGCTTTCTCATAATATAAATCACCCTCTAAGCTTGCTATTGCTACAGATCATTGTAATTCTTTTTGCAGCAAGATTTTTCGGAATGATCTTTGCCAAACTAGGACAGCCTTCTGTAGTAGGTGAGATCATCGCCGGTATTATTCTCGGGCCTTCTGTAATGGGTTTATTATATCCGGATTTTCTAAATTTTTTATTTCCGTCGGCTTCTCTAAAAAATCTTCATTTCTTAAGCCAGATCGGTCTTACCTTTTTTATGTTTTTGGTAGGCATGGAATTGGATCTTCATAAAGTAAAGAACAAAGCCCACGACGCAGTAGTGATCAGCCATTCCAGCATTATCGTTCCATTCTTTCTTGGAGTTGGATTATCCTTTTTTATTTACGAACGTTTTGCTCCTGCCAATGTGAGTTTTCTTGTGTTTACTTTATTTATGGGGATTGCTATGAGTATTACTGCATTTCCTGTGCTGGCAAGAATTGTCAAAGACCGCGGCCTCACCAAATCCACGCTGGGTGTGATGGCCATCTCCTGTGCCGCTGCCGATGACGTAACGGCATGGTGTATCTTAGCAGTAGTAGTAGCGATCGCCAAGGCAGGCAGCTTTGTAAGCTCGATCTACACGATCATTCCGGCGATCGCATTTATCTTTGTAATGTTGTTTGTGATTCGTCCATGGTTAAAAAAACTGGTCGACAATTCCACGCCTACCGAAAACCTCAACAAAACGCTGGTTACCGTAATGTTCCTGACCCTGCTTCTCTCCTCTTATTTCGCAGAGATCATCGGCATTCACTCGCTGTTCGGCGCTTTCATGGCGGGTACAATTATGCCGCAGGGATCGAGGGTCAGAGAATTGCTTACTGAAAAAATTGAAGATATAAGCGTGATCATTTTTCTTCCGATCGTATTTGCCGTTACAGGGTTGCGCACGCAGATCGGCTTGCTCAACGAAGGTAATTTGTGGCTAATCTGTTTTATCGTGATCCTGGTAGCCGTGCTGGGTAAGTTTGGCGGAAGTAGCATTGCCGCGCGACTTGTAGGCCAATCCTGGAAAGACGCACTATCGATCGGCGCGTTGATGAACACACGAGGGTTGATGGAATTGGTTGTACTGAATATTGGATATGATCTCGGGATTTTATCGCCTGAGATCTTTGCCATCCTGGTACTCATGGCACTGACCACAACCTTCATGACGGGGCCGCTACTCGATCTTATCAAATATTTCTATTTTCAATCCGCCAGCGCTACACGGGCTATGAACAACATCAAACACAATAGCAGCGCCACTTCCCGATCTTTATAGTAGTGCCTCCTCTTTTTGACAGCGAAAGAAATCAATGATGATTCTTTGAAATATCTAATTTTAATGATATTTTAATAATCTGAAACAGGTGGAGTTCCCGATTAATTTCTATTTAAACCTCTGTATGCTCAAAAAAATAAGAGAAGAACGTTTTGCAGAAACTTTTGATAAAGTGGTTCACATTTCCATTTTTATCAGCTTCTTAGTATTTGCTTTAGAGACCGTAAAAGAACTTCGAGAATACGATCTTTATTTTGAAATTGTAGAAATGATCTCTCTTGTCATTTTTTCAATTGAATATTTCTATAGAGTATACGTAGCCTATCATGAAAAACGTTTTTTCAAATATGTTTTCTCTTTCATTGGTCTCATTGACTTCTTATCGATCTTGCCTTTATTCATCCCCGTTACACTTAGCGTGGATCTTCGCTTCACAAAAATATTTCGTTTATTTTCGCTCTTCAGAATTTTTAAGCTCTATCGTTATTCCGAGCACTTGCAGGCCATCACACGCGTAGTAACCAATAAAAAAGACGATCTGCTTGCTACTTTATTTTCTATTATGATCGTGCTTGTATTTTGTTCTTGTCTCGCTTACTATTTTGAAAAAGATGCACAGCCCGAGAAGTTCAGCAACCTGTTCCAGGCCATGTATTGGGGCATTTCCACCCTGGCGATCGGGTACGGCGATATTTATCCGGTAACGCTGGGCGGCAAACTTACCGCTACAGTACTTGCCATGCTTGGCATCGGACTAATCACGATTCCTTCGGCGATCTTGAGTGCAGGATTTATTGAAGAAATTCAAAATAGAAAAATGAGAAAAGTTACGTTCACTCCTCCTGTAGTAAAAGATCCTCCAAACGGGGCACCTAACCAAAATGCCCGAAGACAAGACACCTTGCAGATCGACCAGGAAAAAGAAGCCGTGGAAACGGACGATGGAATTATTTGATTTTTTTCCTTTTGTTAGCATCCACGCCAGCAAAATATTTCTAGAATGAGTGGAGGGACATTCTATATATACTTTTTATCCGGTATCTGGCATCCGGCATCTAGTATCTTTTTATCCTAATTTCCTTTCAAAATAGATTCACTATCATAATTTAATTTCATTTCTTTTCCCGATCATAGAAATTAGATTATTTTAGCAGTCTGTTAAAAATCTATGAGCGCACAAAAAGTTATTTTAGTGACCGGAGGAGCCGGTTATATTGGTTCTCACACTGTCAGGCTACTGGCAGATAAAAAATATCCGATTGTAGTAATAGACAATCTCGTGTATGGGCATGAGCAAGCGATTGTGAACCCAGAGGCCATATTGGAGAATGGCAATATCGGCGATGCTGCTTTCCTCGATCAGCTCTTTCGCAAGTATAGCGTTGAAGCGGTATTACATTTTGCAGCCTTTACCTATGTAGGCGAATCCGTGGCGGAACCATCCAAATATTACCATAATAATCTTTCTGCTCCCATCGTGCTCCTGGATGCGATGGTTAAATACAACTGCCGTTATATTATTTTCTCTTCCACCTGTGCTACCTACGGCAATCCACAGTATATACCGATCGACGAAAAACATCCGCAGGATCCTATTAATCCATACGGACAAAGTAAATACATGCTTGAAAAAGTGATCAAGGATTATGAGAAAGCATATGGGCTAAAATATGTTTTTCTTCGCTATTTCAATGCCTCCGGCGCCGCTGAAGACGGCCGTACCGGGGAAGATCATACCCCGGAAACACACCTGATCCCGCTTATTCTCGAAGTAGCTTTGGGGATCAGAAAACATATTACTGTATTTGGTACAGATTATGACACACCCGACGGCTCATGCATCCGCGATTATATTCACGTCTCCGACCTCGCTGAAGCGCACCGCCTTGCACTGGATTATCTTCAAAAAGGGAATCCTTCCATTGCCTGCAATCTTGGTACCGGAAGAGGCTATTCAGTGAAAGAAGTAATACAATTGTCTGAAGAAGTAACCGGCAAAAAAATAACCGTAGAATACGGTGAACGAAGAGAAGGAGACCCGCCAAGACTTATCGCCGCTCCTGCCTACGCCAAGCAAACCCTGGGTTGGGAAGCTTCCTACAAAGACCTGAAAGAAATCATCCGCACTGCCTGGGCCTGGCATAATAATGCGAATAAAGGACGCTATCGCAAATAAGTTGTAAATGTTGAGTTATGAATTATGAATTTAGCATAGTCTTATTTTTTAATTCATAACTCATAACTCAACATTCATAACTTCTCACCTATCCTTCAACACAGCTTTTTTTGCTTTTTTTGAGTATATTTGTACTATAAAAATCAGTTAACATTTATGCTCGATCTGACATCTGATCTCCTTAAAACAAAGTATTGTGATAGCCTTACTGCGTACTCGCGCAGGAAGACACGTGTAGTAGACATCGGAGGAGTACCAATGGGAGGCGATAACCCTATCCGCGTACAGTCCATGACTACCGTGGATACGATGGATACAAAGGGCTCGGTAGAACAATGTATCCGCATGATTGAATCTGGCTGCGAATACATCCGCATTACGGCTCCCAGCCTGAAGGAAGCAGAAAACCTGGGCAAGATCCGCAAAGAACTTGAACTCAAAGGATACAAAACTCCCCTGATCGCCGATATTCACTTCACTCCTAATGCTGCCGAACTGGCTGCAAAACTTGTACAAAAAGTGCGCGTGAATCCGGGCAACTACGCCGATAAAAAAAGATTTGAAAACATTGAATATACGGATATTACCTACCAGGCCGAACTGAATAGAATCCGCGAACGCTTTGAGCCTTTAGTAAAGATCTGTAAAGAATACGGCACTGCGATGAGAATTGGAACCAACCATGGTTCTCTCTCTGACCGCATCCTGAGCCGCTACGGCGACACTCCCCTTGGGATGGTGGAATCCGCCCTTGAGTTTATTCGTATCTGTGAGGATATGAATTATTACAACCTCGTGATCTCGATGAAAGCGAGCAATACCCAGGTAATGGTACAAGCTTATCGTTTGCTGGTGCAAAAATTAGAAGAAGAAAAACTTCAGCCTTACCCACTTCACCTGGGTGTAACAGAAGCCGGAGAAGGCGAAGACGGACGTGTAAAATCGGCCGTAGGGATCGGTACCTTGCTGGAAGACGGATTGGGTGATACCGTAAGAGTATCGCTTACCGAAGATCCTGAATTCGAAGCCCCGGTGGCAAAAATGCTGATCGACCGATATACCAATCGCAAAGAGCATAAAGAAATAAAACCGGTAGAGGTTTCGCCGATCAATCCCTTCCAATATTTCAGAAGAAATACAAATGAAGTACTCAACATCGGCAATAGCAATGTGCCGCGTGTGATCATGGACTTTAGCAGGGTGGAAAATGTTCAAGTGGAAGACCTTAAAAACATCGGCCATTTCTATCTTCCTTTACTCGATAAATGGAACATGAACGACCTGGGCAGTGACTTCATCTATACCGGCGATCAGCCTATTTCATTTATGCTTCCAAACGGATTGAAAGAGATCCTGAATTACAGCAGCTGGAAAACACACGAAGATCAACTGCATAAATTTCCATTACTTACAGGCGATGAATACCTGGAGCAATCCGGAAAGCTGCATGGCAATTTGAATTTCATAAAAGTAAATTACAAACATATGCACGAAGCGTTTTACACGAAAGTGAAAAACGATCCTACAGCTGTGTTGATCCTCACTACCACCAACCTCCATGCTATGGCGGCTTTGAGGAGATTGTTCTTCTACCTGATCGAAAACGAGGTAAAAGCGCCGGTGATCATTCAACGCCAATTTGAAAACATGCCGGAGGAACAACTGCAGCTCTACGCTTCTACCGATGTAGGCGGATTGCTTGTAGACGGCTTAGGCGACGGTATTTTGCTGAGTACAGAACTAAACAAATTTAGCGACAGAACTTCCCAGCTCAATCTTCTGAAAAGCATGAACAGCCTGTCGTTTGGAATTCTCCAGGCGGCCAGAACAAGGATGTCGAAAACAGAATACATCTCTTGTCCTTCCTGCGGAAGAACGCTTTTCGATCTTCAGGAAACCACTGCAATGATCCGCAAACGTACCGACCACCTGAAAGGCATCAAGATCGGGATCATGGGATGTATCGTAAATGGCCCGGGAGAAATGGCCGATGCTGACTACGGATATGTGGGTGTAGGAAAAGATAAGATCGCTCTGTACAGAGGACAGAACGTAGTGAAAAAAGCGGTTCCTTCCGACAAAGCGGTGGATGAGCTGATAGAGCTGATACGGGAAGATGGCAAATGGCTGGAAGCTATTCTCAGTGAATAATTGAATTAAAATCAAGCATATGAAACTAAAAGAGTATTTCAACTTCTCAGACGTGTTCGGATATTATTTCCGCAAGAAAGATCCGTCGCGGCCTATGAATACGAATATCAAGATGATGCACTGGAGCAATAAGATTTCTATCATTGGCTTGTTAATTGGTGTGATTGTGATCATTTACAAAAATTTTATTCGTTAATTTTTATTCTTCACTTTTATGAATATCGAAGAGTACCGCGAATACTGTATCTCAAAAAACGGAGTTACCGAAGAATGTCCTTTCGGTCCGGAAACTTTAGTATTTAAAGTGATGGGAAAAATGTTTGCCCTCAGCGGCATTGAAGATTTTGAAAGTATTAACCTCAAATGTGATCCGAAATTAGCCTTGCTCCTGCGCGAAAAATATAATGCAGTGCAACCTGGTTATCACATGAACAAAGCTCATTGGAATACCATCATCATGGATGGAAGTATCTCCGATCTACTGCTGAAAAAATGGATCGATCATTCCTACAACCTTGTAGCCGATTCGCTCACACGCAAGCAGCGTGAAGAATTGGGATTTCCAAAATATATCCTTGAATGGGATTTGGAAAAAGTTGAAAGTTGAAAATTTAAGGTTCAAAATATTTTGTTTTTTAACTTTCAACCTTAAACTTTTAACTTTTTTTAGTTCATATAAACGATCTTCTGCTTAAACTCCTTGCCGCTTGCAGGATAAGCTACTACGATATAAGTGCCGGTAGTAAGCCCTGCACCGCTTAGCACAAGATATTCCGAAGCACTTCCTAATCCATCGGTGAGACATGTAGTGGAATATATTTTTCTTCCCAATACATCAAATATCTCTACCGGAATTTTTTCGTTTCTCCCCGCACCCGCAATAAAGATCTTTACATCCGACTGGTCGTTGCACAAGTTTGGAGAAAGCATAAAGCTAAACTCATTGCCCGCGCTGGAGACCTTGACTATATTGGAGTATGTGAACTTTCCATCAAAGTCTGTTTGCTTCAATCTGTAATACGATACTCCCGCAAGAGCATCTTCGTCCAGCGCATTGTAAGAAAGAAATTGATTGCTATTACCGGCACCAGGTATTACAAGGATATCGATAAAATGAATACCATCTGTAGAACGTTGCACAGTGTAATAGTTATTATTGATCTCTGCAGTAGTGCTCCAGTGAAGTGTTACAACCTTTGGTTTGGTATATGCTGCGGTGAATTCCAACAAAGTAATAGGAGCTGGTACTACTGCGTATGCTGTTACAGGTGTAGCTCCGCAGGCAGCAGCAGGTGAGCCTGTAGTGATCTGCCAATTAAAAATACCTGGATAATTTCCCTGGTTCGGTACAGTAATCGTTACTTCAGGGTCTTTGGTGATTACTGCCGGCGGGCCTGTCCAGCCTCCACGAGGACCAACAAAATCCCAGTACATAATTCCCTGGGCACTTCCTGTTCCTTCGTAACTAATCTGATAACTATGTCCTGAGATAATATTATAACTGCCAAAAGATACCAATATACTTTGTGTCGTATTAGCTGCAAATCCTGAAACCGGCACTGTAACACTCGTAGATAAAGCGGGATTCGTATTATCGGTAAGATATACAGTAACATTAGAACCCGCAGCTTGCGGACTTGCAATGATCCAGGTGTCGACACTTACGGAGTTAAGCGTAAAGCTGGAATTGGCTGTGAAGTTAAGCCAGTCTACCGCTTTAGGAAGGCCTGTAGCGGTAGCAGTGTTATTTCCTCCTGCTCCGTATTGGGTATTGTTTAAGTAGGCAATGCTTTTGCTCACAGATGCCGTAAGCGCTGTATTTACTACGGTATATGTCTTGGTAGCAGCAAGTGTAGGTGTAGTAAATGAAGTTCCGGTATTCACCAATACTCCTCCATCATACCATTGGTACGTGCCTCCACCGTTGTCTACTGTAAGCGTTGTACTTCCGGGAGCAACAAAGGTATTGTCATGTCCTATCGGCAAACCTGTATAAGCATTGACTTGCGCAGTGCCGCTCGTTGCACCGTTACAACCTGCATTGTCAGATACGGAAGAGAGTGTGTAGGTATGTTGCGCTTTTCCATTGATCACATAAGGAGAAGTAGTAATTCCTGTGATAGGAGTCTGAGCTACGCCATCGATCGCATAGGTAAGCGTCCAGGGCGAAGTACCTGTGAGGGTTACCGACAGTGGAGTAGTAGTAGTGCCATCGTTGCAGATTGTGCCGCCTCCGGATATTGTAGCAGTAGGGCCACTTGTTGTAATGTTGAAAGTAGCCGAACCAGGACACATTTGTCCTGCCTGGCTTTGTAATACATTTACTGTATAAGTGCCCGGAGTAGAAATATTGATCGTTGAAGAAGTTTGCCCGGTAGACCAGCTGTAGCTGCTGTAAGAACCAGTAGTGCCCAATGTGATTGGTGAGCTACAAACCATAGTAGGTCCTGTAGGCGTTACCGTGAAAGGCGTACAGCAAGAGTTGACAGAACAGCTCCATGGAATGATCGTTCCCGAAGGCGCGATCCACTGTTCATTGGAAGCAGTACCTGTAGCGCCTGTGAATCCCCAATATACAGAAGAGTTTCCTCCAAAAATATTGGCGACAATATCATTGGTATACGTCATGGTGAGCACTCCTTCTTCGTATAGTTTCAAAGTTTTTCCTACAGGATCCCATACGATTCGTATAGTATAAAAATTGTTGGCATTGGTAGCACAGTCTTCCAAGTCTCTTCCTCCTGCTACTGCTTGTACCGTTTTCGATACACCATCGGATCCTATAAAGAATTGATTCGTATTATTTACATCTCCATTAACATCGATGGCAATATGGTCTGCAGGGATCTCATTAGATCCTCCGGCAGCAGTACCATCATAGGTATCAAATTCTATGGAAATAGCTGGCGATACAATTGGTCCGCCGCCGATTCCCAGGAATCCACCACCGCCACCAATAGCGTTAATGCCTGCATTCTGAAAGGTAAATGTCATTCCGTCGCCTCCGTTCGGACCGTTTTCGCATCCGAAAAACATATCGAAGCTCATATCAAAAGGTTGTGTCAGATCTTGTTTGGTAGTACTCCAGGCAGAAGAAGTCTGCCAGGTTCCTGCAGAGGAAGTGGTCATACGGACCAGACCGTTTCCATAGTTGACCGCATTCCCGTTTACCTGGTAAGTCTGACCAAAAATTGTACTGGTCATAGACCATAGGGTTATGATAAGAAAGAAAACCGTGAAGTTTTTAACCTTACCAGCGAAGGCTAACGGCGTCTGTGTTGGTTCACGTTTCATTGTATAGTGGTTTAATTTTATAATTACTTAGTGGTACGTCTCTACTTTTGAATACGCGAAAAAGGTATACGTAACCGGTCGGGTTGTGCTTTTTTACAAAAATTTGAAGAAAATGTCCTATCTGTAATTTTGTTTTTGACGCATGAATAACAATCGCAATAGAGGATAAAAAACTTGCCTGGCTGCTAAATAAAGAAGAAAAATAACTTTTTTAATTCATTCTATAGAAACAAATGAAGCGCAAGAAATCAAAAAAATTATTTTTTATCCCCTTTTACTGCAACATGCTGTGAAAGTTATTTTAAGTACTGAAAGTAATATCTCTTGAAAAAAGTGAAGATTTCTTTAAGAGGAACATCTATTATCTTTTTAATCCTATTCTTTGTATTTCCGGATAAGTATGCGATTTCTAAAAAATATAAAAAAAGAAATAAATCAGTTGCAAACCATTTTCTAAACCTATAGTACAAACATTGAATACCAAAATACTCCTATTTGTCGCTAGTGGCTATAATTTAAAATAGAATCTGTTCTATTTTTATAAAAAAGTAATATTTAGAGTTAAAAAATAAAGCAATGAAACAACACTTAGTATACTTTTACAACAAACAAGGTTATAAATAAATACGATATGGAGAAAAGAGGATTTCTGATTGATATGGATGGTGTGATTTACAAAGGGAAAGAACCGATTCCGGGAGCTATTCCATTTATTAATAAATTAAAAACCGATGATATCCCTTTCAAATTTTTGACCAACAATAGCCAACGCACTAGCCGCGATGTATGCTATAAATTAAATGCACTCGGTTTTCAAGTAGAGGTAGAAGATATTTTTACATGCGGATTGGCTACGGCGCGTTATTTATCTACTATTAAACCTGAAGGAACTGCTTATGTGATCGGGGAGGGAGGTTTGCTGACAGAGTTGCACAATCATGGTTATTCAATCGTAGAAGAAAATCCGGATTATGTGGTGATCGGTGAAGGTAGAACGATCATGCTGGAAGCAGTAGATAAAGCTGTAAATATGGTAATGAATGGTTCTAAACTTATTGCTACTAATCTTGATCCCAACTGCCCGATTGATGGCGGCAAATACAGGGCCGGCTGCGGCGCCTTTGTAGCAATGATTGAATTTGCTACCGGTAAAAAAGCATTCAGCGTAGGTAAACCTAGTCCCATCATGATGCGTATGGCTCGAAAAGCATTGGGACTTACTACCGATGAAACGATCATGATCGGTGATACAATGGAAACCGATATCCTGGGCGCGGGGGCAATGGGTTTTACTACGGTATTGACCTTATCCGGAGTAACTAAAAAAGATGCTCTCTCAAATTATGGCTATGCCCCTGATTTTATCATCAACTCCATTCAGGATCTGCTCGACGAAAATCTCTTTCAGGAAATCGTGCACAAATACAAAGAAACGATTCATGCAGCATAACGAATATTCCAATAGTAATTTTTATTTTAAGTCATGCGGACCACCAGAAGGGCGGTCCGCATTTTTTATAGTGATTGGTATGCTCGTATATTTTTGTAGAACGTTAAGTACTGAATTTATCGTACTACCATTTTTTCTGTCTTCACAGTTTGAGAGCCATATCCAGCAATTTCCAACGTATAAACACCAGACTCCAATATTTCAGGAAGCAGAAGTTTGTATTGTTCCATTTGAAAAGTTCCTTCTTTTAGAAAGAGCACCTGACCTGTCACAGAGTACAAAGTAATTTTGATCGATTGTATTGCTACTTCGCTTGAGGTTAGATAAATGATCTTATCTTCTCCTACCGGATTTGGATAAACCTCGAAAGTTCCTGTGCTTATTTGGTTTTGATATTCTACTTCGATCACATTTAAAAGATGTTCACCATTCTCATCCACTTCTGTGAGTCTATAGTAATTATGACCGTTGTAAGGATTGTTATCGGTAAATGCATAAGACACGAGGTCTGCCGAAGAGTTTTTGCCGTCTTGTTCCGTAAGGGTAGTATAATGCACTCCATCGGTGCTTTTTTCGATGATAAAGGTATGGTTAGTTTTTGCTGAAGTAGTATTCCAGTTCAACAAGATAGATTGTCCGGAAACCTTGCCGGTAAAGCTAAGCAGTGTAACCGGTAGATAAATCGGAGGAATTGACGAAGGACTCGGTTGACCGCTCGGGCCTGTAGGACCTGCTGACACAGCGCCGCCGCTTGCACCGGCAACACCCGGAGTTCCTAAAAGAAATGCTCCACCAGCTGTACCACCATTGCCAGATACCCCGGATGTACCTCCTGCTCCGCCTACTCCGCCGGAGCCAGGGTTATTACTCATCGAACCTGTCCAGCCCGAAGTAGGGTACACGCTTGTCATGGCGATCACTCCCGGGCCGCCGCCGCCGCCGCCACCAGAACCCATTCCACCCTGGCCACCTTTTCCGCCGCCGCCGCCGCCACCACCATTGGTGAGTACAAGACCGGAAAGGAATGCTCCACCATTGCCACCATTGCCGCCGTCTCCACCTGTACCGCCTACACCAGTGCCGGCTGTACCGTTTTGTCCGTCGGTAACTACCAAGCCATTTCCTGCAAAAGAATTTACATGCATTAAAATAATTCCACCACCGGTACCACCTGTGCCACCTACTGCTGTAGAAGCTGTACCTACTGTTCCGTTTTGTCCATTGGATCCTCCACCGCTTCCTAGCAATACAACCGAAGAAGCGCCGCCACCGCCGCCACTACCGCCATACTGACCGCCACGACCACCCTGGCCGCCGCCGCCACCGCCGCCCATCGTAAGCATACCCAATCCGCTCGACATATTTGCACCTGCATAGCCGGAAGTACCACCTCCCGTGCCGTTTCCTGTAATACCAGGATTGGCAGCTGCAGCCATATTTCCTATACCACCATTACCACCATCTCCACCTGCTGAAACTCCGCCTAATCCACCTACAACCGGACTTGCATCAGTGCCATTGCCCCCTGAAGAATTAGCTCCACTGCCTGATGCTCCAGCCGTACCGGCTGCATTACCCGTACCTCCTGTACCTCCTGTAAATCCTTTCCCGCTCATAGTGATCGTACCGTTATCGGTTACAGCACCATCGGCCGCAAAAATCAGTACGCCGCCTGTAGCGCCATTCCATGGAGGCGCTGTAAGTGTAGCTCCCGAATTTACAGTGACTGTAGTGTATTGTGGAACACGGATCACTTGTGCTCTATTTGCTCCTGAACTGGAGTAAACAGCAGAAGTAGAACCTGAAAAGGTAAAAGAAGTAAGCG
This sequence comes from Cytophagaceae bacterium, assembly GCA_035535995.1. Lineage (GTDB taxonomy): Bacteria > Bacteroidota > Bacteroidia > Cytophagales > Cytophagaceae > JANYCO01. Next base: position 41,669 of record DATLOZ010000020.1, on the reverse strand, counting down.
TTAAAGAAGTAATTGTTCGTTCATCATAAGTACCCGCGTTTGTTCCATCCATCTGGATAATAAGTATCAGATCTCCTACTGCAAAGCCTGCCGTAGAAGTTACATTGATAGTTGTTCCAACCGCATTAGAGCCGGATATTGCTGTAGCTACTGAGTTGATCGTAGTAGTGCCGGAGGCGACATTCAACGGACCGTCTGCACCACTCCCCTGACCGTAACTTCGCAAGGGGGCAAAACTCAACAGTCCTATTATGAGGAAAAAAAATAATGAGGTTTTCATAAAGTTCAGTTTGCAAAATAGTTTAATACTGTTTTTACGATAGTATAAACCAGAACGTTGTGAGTCTAAAATTGCCCTTTCAAAAAATACGTATCACCTTATAATTAGTAATCGGTATCTTTTTTTTTCTTATTATTTTTTAGTTGAAAATATAAAAATCTAGTTCTAAACTATTTATTAAAAAACATTCTGGCTTTTCTGAATCATATCTAAACATCGATTTTTTTTATCCGGTATCTTTCAAAAAACAAATGGCAGAAAACAACAGAAAAAAAATACGTATAAATACCTAGTAACTTTTTAAAATAGAAAAAATCATAACCTTTAAAGTTAAATTTAATATTAAAATTTTTATATAAAGATTGATGCCAGAAACTTACTTTCAAATTTGATAAATTGCAGCTATGAAAGAACTGAATGAGCTGGTTGAAATAGTAAAAGGCGCTTTGCTGTCGGGAGAATTTGTGAAGATGACGCTGAGCAAATCGAAGGACAAAAATGCTGTTCTTCAAAATTGTTATGTACGATCTATCGTTGTAAAAAATAATACTTTGCTTTCTTTCAATTATCGCTATCAGACCAGAGATGAGACAAAAAATTATGCTCTTGAAGAAAGCTACAAAGAGCTTATAAATTTACTTCAACATAATTTTCAGAATGCCGTACTCTTCACTACCAGTGCAGATTTTCTTTTGCAAACTTCTAAAAAAGGAGCGGTCACATTACTAAAACAAAAACCAAGCTTTACTTCTACTTCGGATGTTTCACACGATCGCCAGAAAGTAAAACGCGCAAGCGGAAGCGATCACTATCTTACGCTGCTTGGCGTAAACGATGAAGAAGGAAAACTGATCCCGAAAATGGCAGATAAATTTCGGCAGATCAATAAGTATTTGGAGATCATGGAAGACCTGGTAAGGTCAGTTGTATTGCCAGAGAAAATTCATGTGGTGGATATGGGCTCTGGCAAAGGGTATCTCACATTTGCTTTATATGATTTTCTAAAAAATAAATTATCGCTAGACGTAACTGTTACCGGCATCGAGCTTCGTACCGAACTGGTTGAATACTGCAACAGCACTGCTCAACAATGCGGTTTCGATCAATTACAGTTTGTATGCCAACCGATCGAAGATTATAAAGATAAACACATTGATATCCTTATCGCGCTACATGCTTGCGACACAGCCACCGACGATGCCCTGTACAAAGGAATTTTGTCTAAAGCTTCGCTTGTAGTATGCGCGCCTTGTTGCCATAAGCAGATCCGCCAGCAGGTGAAAGGTATTGAGCAGGAAAGTCCTTTGTTAAAATACGGCATCTTCAAAGAGCGTCAGTTTGAAATGGTAACCGATACCATCCGCGCGCTGATCATGGAGCAGCATCAATACCAGACAAAAATTTTTGAATTTATTTCCAACGAGCATACGAGAAAAAATGTTATGCTTGTAGCCTCCAGAGCCGCACAGCCCGCAGACCTCTCAGCAATCAGTACGAAGATCAAAGCGATCAAGGATGCTTATCATATCGATTTTCACTACCTGGAAAAACTTACGAAGAAAGTATGAGTGATGAATTATGAATATTGAATTGAATTATTCATCACTCATTACTTCAGAGAAAAACCCTTAACTTCTGATTCGCGATAGGCGTTTTTTTACAATAGTTTTTAATGAAATACTTTTGGAATTCAAGCAGATGAGCGAGTTCAAGAATAAAAATTCAAAAACATTTGCGTAACAACTTAGTTACACATATATTTGTAACAACTTAGTTACATAATTATGGAGACAAGAAGAGATGCGTTTCATGCGATAGCCGATCCTACGAGGCGGGCTATTCTAAGTTTATTGGCAATTCAAACACTTACATTAAATGCAGTGGCTGAAAATTTTGATATCAGCCGCCCTGCTATATCCAAGCATGTGAAAGTGCTTACCGAATGCGGGCTGGTAGAGATCAAACAACACGGACGTGAACGTTATTGCGAAGCAAAACTGGATAAGCTCAACGAAGTGTCGCAATGGGTAGAACAATACAAGCGCTTCTGGGAAAGCAAGCTGGATGCGCTGGAATTATATTTAGAGAAAATTCAAAAGGATAAAAAAAATGCAAAAAACAGAAAGTAATATAGCTGATCGCGAGATTAGGATCTCGCGCTTGCTGAATGCTCCGATAGAATTAGTATGGGAAGTATGGACAGATCCCAATCATATCAAAAATTGGTGGGGGCCGGATGGGTTTACAAATACCATCACTAAAATGGACATCCAACCCGAAGGTGAGTGGGACCTTGTAATGCATGGGCCCGACGGCACAGATTACAAAAACAAAAGTCTTTTCAAAGAAGTCGTTCCGCACAAAAAATTAGTGTATGAACACGTGAGCGCTCCCAAGTTTACCGCCACGATCGAATTTGAAAATCAAGGCAGCCAGACTTTTCTCAACTGGCATATGCTTTTCGAAACAAAAGAACAATTCATCCAGGTAGTGAAAACATTCAAAGCCGACGAAGGATTGAAACAAAATATCGAAAAACTGAACCGCTATGTAGAAGCGCAATTAAAACTTTACAAACAATTAAAACCTACGTCCATGTCAAGAGTAAGCACTTATCTTAATTTCCCTGGTAACACAGAGGAAGCATTCAAATTTTACAAATCTGTTTTTGGCGGAGAGTTTTCCGGTAATGGCATTCAACGCTTCGGCGATATCCCTCCGCAAGAAGGAATGCCTCCCCTTTCAGATACAGACAAAAAACTTATTCTTCACGTAGAGCTCGCTATCCTTGGCGGCCATGTCCTGATGGCTACCGATGCCCCTGCAAGTATGGGCTTTACGCTGACTCCCGGGAATAACATACACATCAACCTGGAACCCGATACAAGAGTAGAGACCAAACGCTTGTACGACGCGCTTTCCAAAGGTGGTGTAGTAACGATGGAACTAATGGACATGTTCTGGGGCGCCTATTATGGAAGCTGTACTGATAAATTCGGAATCAACTGGATGTTTAATTGCGTAGAACCAAAAAAATAAATTATGATGGAAAATAAAGCCGACCGAATTGTTCTGGAAAGAACCTACAACGCTCCGATCGAAGTGGTTTGGAGAGCAATCACAGACCGTGAGCAATTGAAGCAATGGTATTTTGATTTTCCAAAAGAATTTAAACTGGAAGTAGGTCAATCGTTCGACTGGCATGCTGGCGACAATGAGCACAATCAATGGTTGCATCGAGGTAAAATGGTAGAGATCGTGCCAGGAAAAAAATTGGTACATACCTGGGAATATCCCGGCTACAGCGGCACTTCCACTGTTAGCTGGGAACTGAGTAGCGTGGATGCAAAAACTACCAAATTACTGTTCACACATTTGTTCAACATACCTTTCGATCCAACGATGGATGTATTCAAGCGCGAAAACTTTGTACAAGGATGGGATCATATTCTTAATAAAGGATTGGTGGAGTTTCTTCAGAAGCAAATGTCCTAGAAAAGGATACCAGATGTTAACTTAAAAAATTATCTTATGCCAAAACAAGAATTTAAAATCGTACGCGAGTTCAAAGCTCCGAGGGATATTGTGTTTGATGCATTTGCTGAAGCCGAAGCACTTGCACAATGGTGGGGGCCAACGGGAATGTCTCTTAGCATAGTAAAACTGAATTTTAAACCACAAGGATATTTCCATTATAAAATGGAAGGCAATGATGCCGTGATGTGGGGAGTTTTCAAATACGGAGAAATTCGCAGACCTGATCTGATCGAATTTATCAATTCCTTCTCCGATGAAAAAGGAAATATCTGCCGTGCCCCGTTCAGTCCAGTATGGCCGTTAGAAATTTATAATAAACTTACACTTACCGAGCACAACGGAACTACTACGCTTACGCTTGCCGGTTATCCGATAAATTCTACCGAAGAGGAAGACAAAATGTATTATTCCTTCATGGATAATATGCAACAAGGCTTCAAAGGAACCTTTGATCAACTGGATGCGTATTTATCAAAAATTCAACAATAAATTTTATACAATCTAAATCTTATGAAAAAAACAAAAACACTTTACTGGATCTTCACTGGATTAATTGCTGCCTTTATGGGATTAACTTCTATTCAAAGCGTAATGGTGGACGCAGAATCTGTCAAATTTTTGCACGACCTGCTTGGTTTTCCTGTCTACATGATCCCTTTTTTAGGCGTTGCTAAAATAGTAGGTTCTATAGCCCTTTTGATTCCTGGCTTTCCGCGCATCAAAGAATGGGCTTATGCAGGCCTGGCATTCGACCTGGTAGGCGCACTTTATGCAGTGACTGCAGTAGCGGGAGTAGGTGGTGGCACCGCTTTCATTTCTTTAGCAATAGTAGTGCTGGCACTGTCTTATTATTTTTATCACAAAATGATCAAAGAATAATTAATGATCGAAATCTTTAAAACCAATGTTCAGGAAGCAACGGAAGCCAACAAGCTTGCGCAGTTGCTTCTTGAACATTTTCCTGATTCAAAAATTAATTTTGATCTGGAAGATTGCGATCGCATTCTTCGGATCGAATCAGAGAAAATAGATTATCAACGAATTATTTTCTTTCTGAATAGCCAGCATTTTTTCTGTGAAGTTTTAACAGACTAACTAATGTTGTTAACTGTCTTTAAACCGTGTTTTCCCACTTCCCCGTGTTCTGTGGCACACAGAACACAACACAAACATAAAAGGTGTTTGATAAAAACAAGAGATGTTCTATGTGCCACAGAACATGGGACCTGGACGGGTATTTATTTTCCAAGATCGATTAACAAGATCTGCAATCATTGTTAACGCAAAAAAATAGCCTGTCGGGGGAGCAGGCCATTTGAGGTGAACATCACTGTCACGCAGATAATATTAATCAGCAACTATGCTTCTACTGTTTTTTCTTCTTTCGCAAATTCTTCTACAGGAATACAAGAACAGAATAAATTACGGTCGCCGTAAGCGCTGTCGATACGTCCTACCGTTGGCCAGAATTTTGAAGCTTTTACATAAGGAAGCGGGTAAGCTGCCTTCTCACGGCTGTAAGTTCTATTCCATTGATCATCCAACACTACTTTTGCAGTATGTGGTGCATTTTTCAAAACGTTGTTTATTTTATCTGCCTGTCCTTTTTCAATCTCTTCAATTTCTTTTCGGATAGAAATAAGCGCATCGCAAAAACGATCCAATTCGTCGATGGATTCGCTTTCTGTAGGCTCGATCATAAGCGTGCCTGCTACCGGGAATGATACAGTAGGCGCATGGAAATTATAATCCATCAGTCTTTTCGCAATATCTTCTACTTCAATTCCAACAGTGTGTTTAAAGCCGCGACAATCCACAATAAATTCGTGTGCACAACGACCGTTTGTACCAGTGTAAAGAATCGGATAATATTTCTCCAATCTTGCTTTCATATAATTAGCATTGAGGATCGCGTACTTCGTAGATTTTGTCAACCCATCACCGCCCATCATCGCAATATATGCGTAAGAGATTGGCAGAATGCTGGCGCTTCCCCATGGAGCAGCAGAGACAGCGTGGATCGCGTTTCCTTCTCTGAAATGAACTACAGAGTGACCTGGTAAAAACTCTACCAGGTGTGCCGCTACACCAATTGGCCCTACTCCCGGACCTCCCCCTCCATGCGGGATACAGAAGGTCTTATGTAAATTCAGATGGCATACATCAGCACCTATGTTTGCCGGGCTGGTCAATCCAACTTGTGCATTCATGTTGGCGCCGTCCATGTACACTTGTCCACCATTGTCGTGGATGATCTTACAGATCTCTATAATGCTTTCTTCAAACACCCCGTGGGTGGAAGGGTAGGTTACCATCAGGCAAGAAAGATCATCTTTGTGCGCAATCGCTTTTTCTTTCAAGTCCGCCACATCGATGTTTCCTCTTTCATCGCACTTCACTACTACCACCTGCATACCCGCCATCACAGCGCTTGCAGGGTTCGTGCCATGTGCAGAAGAAGGGATCAATGAAATATTTCTATGATCTTGTCCACGGTGCTGGTGCCAGGCGCGGATCACCATCAGGCCTGCGTATTCGCCTTGCGCACCGGAATTTGGCTGAAGCGAAACACCGGCGAAGCCCGTTATTTCTCCGAGCCATGCTTCCAGGTTTGTAAACAATTGTCTGTAACCTTCCGTCTGCGAAGCCGGGGCAAAAGGGTGGATCCCTCCGATCTCCGGCCATGTTACTGGAATCATCTCTGTGGTCGCGTTGAGCTTCATGGTACAAGAGCCCAGCGAGATCATGGAATGAGTAAGTGAAAGGTCTTTATTTTCCAACTGCTTCAGATAGCGCAGCATTTGATGTTCGGTATGATAGCTGTTGAAAACATGATGTGTCAGGTATGCAGATTTTCTGACAAGCGATCCAAGCTTAGCATTTACTTCTTCGGCTACCGGCGCCATTCCAAGGCCTTTAGCTTTTGCGAAAACAGTGACGATATCACGTACATCACGAATATCGGAGGTTTCGTCAAATGAGATAAATACTTTTGTGTCTTCGTAGCGGAAATTAAGTTGGAACTGCTCTGCCAATTCTGCGATAAGATTCTTCTTCTCTCCAGCTTCAATTGTAAGCGTATCGAAGTATAAAGGATTCAGTTGCGCAAAGCCAATCTCTTTCAAAGTGGCTTCCAGTGTTACCGCCAGGCCATGTACTTTTTCTCCGATCGCTTTCAATCCTTTCGGACCGTGGTATACCGCGTATGCTGCGGCAATTACCGACAGCAGCACTTGTGCGGTACAAATATTGGAAGTTGCTTTTTCGCGACGTATATGTTGCTCGCGTGTTTGCAGTGCCATGCGGTAAGCGGGGTTTCCTTGAGCATCTACAGATACACCAATTACTCTTCCGGGCAGCAGACGTTTGTATTCGTCTTTGGTAGCAAAGAATCCGGCATGCGGACCACCGAATCCCATTGGTACACCGAAGCGTTGTGAAGAACCGATCACCACATCAGCGCCCATTTCTCCGGGAGAAGTAGTAAGCGTAAGGCTCAGCAAGTCTGTAGCCACACAAACCGCGATCTCGCGTGAGTGTGCAGCACTGATAAATAAGCTGAGATCTTCCAGCACACCGTTTTTATCCGGTGTTTGCAGAAACACGCCAAACACCGAAGGATCGGAGACATCCGAAGCTTCGATCTTTTTAATTTTTAGTTGAATGCCCAGCGGTGTAGCGCGGGTCTTGAGTACATCAATAGTTTGAGGAAAACAGGTTTCGGAAACCAAATAAACTTCCGCCGATTTTTTAGAAGCTTTGCGTGCGCTGTGCAGCATAGTCATGGCCTCGGCCGCTGCAGTAGCTTCATCCAGGAGAGAAGCATTGGCAATTTCCATCCCGGTAAGTTCGGTCACCATCGTTTGATAGTTGATGAGCATTTCCAATCTTCCTTGCGCAATCTCGGCCTGGTATGGCGTATAAGCGGTGTACCATCCCGGATTTTCCAGAATATTGCGCAGGATCACCGGAGGTGTAATGGTATTATAGTATCCTAGTCCCAGGTAAGAACGGTAGATCTTATTTTTAGAAACAAGTTGTTTAAATTCTTTTAGAAAGGTAAATTCTGTTTTTGCTTCCGGAAGGTTTAACGTTTTTTTAAGACGGATTCCGGCAGGAATGGTCTGATCTATTAATTGATCCAGTGACGTTACTCCGATCGCCGAAAGCATGGCGTTCATTTCTTCGTCCGATTTCCCTAAATGCCTTTGTTCAAATTTCTCCCTGGAGTTCAGATTAATCATGTTCGTTGGATGATGATGTTAACAGTGTATGAACAAAATTAACTAAAATAAAGTTGAGGGAAAAAAATGTTAATAACTTGGCCTGAAAGGGGTGCCAGGGTTAAAGCCCTGGGCAATATATCATGACTGAAATTATGATTTTCGATCATGTTCAGACAAAAAAAAGCCCATCCGAAAAGGAAAGGCTTCATAATATTCTACCAGGATTGTAGGAAGCTTAATACTTCCAGCCAATGTGATTCTTTTTGGCTTTTTTGTGATCGGCTTTACATTGCTTGTTTGCCCTCACACAGGAGAACAGCAACATTCCAACCACAGAAATAGCAAAAAAAAGTACGGTCGTCTTTCTCATCACTCAAGTTACATTTTAAGCTGTCCAGACTTTCTCATTTTTTTTACTTTCTTGCTATTCTCTTTACATTTTTTACTTTTACGTGGAGTAAAATCAGTAGTAAAAAGAACTACAGAAAATAACATAACTAAAGCAATTATCTTTTTCATAGAAATTATGATTAAACAGTTATAGACTTATGTTTTTCTTATGCAAATATACAAAAATTAGACCGTTTTAAAATTAAATATATATATGAATAACGTGCAACGTACAGAATTAAATGAAATAGGCGAATTCGGGCTAATAGAGCGGATTAAAAATGCTTCTGTACTTCGTAACTCCACTAGTATCAAGGGTATCGGGGACGATGCAGCGGTGATTGATAAAAATGAAAAAGAAGTGTTCCTTATTTCCACTGATACACTAACTGAAGGGATTCATTTTGATCTTACCTATGTTCCCCTAAAACATTTAGGCTATAAAGCAGTAGCCGTAAACCTTTCCGACATCGCCGCGATGAACGGAAAGCCTGAGCAGATCGTCGTAAGCCTGGCATGTAGCAATCGCTTCTCTGTAGAAGCCATCGACGAGCTATACCAGGGAATGCTCCTGGCTTGCGAACGCTACCAGGTGGATCTTGTAGGCGGCGACACCACTTCTTCCAGAGCCGGCCTGATCCTTGGCATTACCGTGGTGGGCACTGCAGACCGCGACAAAGTGGTATACCGTAGCGGCGGCAAGCCAAACGATATCGTTTGCATCAGCGGCGATATTGGCGGGGCTTACATGGGCTTGCAAGTATTGGAAAGAGAAAAGCAATCTTTCCTCGCTGACCCAAATATGCAGCCTGAACTGGACGAAAAAGAATATATAGTACAACGCCAGCTGAAGCCAGAACCTAGACTTGATGTGCTCAAAGAGCTGGTTACACTAGATATCCATCCTACTTCTATGATTGATATATCAGACGGATTGGCTTCGGAGATCATGCATATTTGCCAGGCTTCCGGCACCGGTGCAGATCTATTCGAAGATAAATTCCCGATTGACCAGATGACATACGAAGTAGCGCGCGAATTTGATCTCGATCCGCTTACAGTGATGATGAATGGCGGCGAAGATTATGAATTATTGTTTACCATCCGGCAAGAGGATTTCGAAAAGATCAGGAACAATCCAAACATTACCCCGATCGGTTATTTAAAAGATGCTGCCGCTGGTGTAAATGTGATCACTAAAGCTGGAAACAGCTTCCCTATTAAGGCACAGGGATGGAAACACTTCTAAGCATTTGAAGAAATTCTCACACTCCACACTGGCCTGCTGTAGGTCAGTATGGAGTATGAGTGTGAGTCTTGAGACAAAAGAAAAGGGATCGAAAATTCGATCCCTTTTCTTTTAGTCTTTCGTACTATTATTTTTTCTTGTAGCCAATCAGTCCATAGAAAAGAATATACAAATAACAGATCGCAGGTACGATATAAGCTGTTTGAATATTTGAACTATCAGAAATTGCACCCATGATCGGAGGAATGATTCCACCGCCTACGATCGCCATGATCAGGTAAGAAGAACCATCTTTAGTAAACTTACCTAGTCCATCGATCGCAAGAGTAAAGATAGTTGGGAACATGATAGAGTTCATCAAGCCAACCAACACTACCAGGATCACCGCTGTATAACCCACCGAGAATACTGAAGATATTACCAGTAGGAAAGCTACAAAAGCGTTGAAGGCAAGAATTTTATTTGGTTTGATTTTTTGCATCAGCGCTGAACCTATGAAACGACCAGTCATCGCGCCAAACATATAATAGCTAATGAAAGAAGCTGCTGACTGCTCTGTGATATCAGGTATTTTCAGGTATTGCATATAGCGAATGATAAAGCTTCCGATGCCTACTTCTGCACCTACGTATACAAAGATTGCGATCACTCCGAAAACGAGGTTGGAGTAATTAAGCGCACTTCCTTTAGCAACATGCTCCGCTGTAGAAGCTTCGCTGGATTGTTCGACGATCGTAGGCAGGTTGGAGAAATAGATGAAGACCGCCAAAGCAATGAAAATTCCTGCTAATCCAAGGTAAGGTAATTTTACCATTGATGCTTCCGCCAAGCGGTAAGCAGCCAATTGATCAGAAGAATAGGCAGCTAATTCAGCAGATGTTTTTTCTACATTGGATAAGATCAGTTTTGCTCCAATATAAGGACCAACTGTCGCACCTAATGAATTAAATGCTTGTGCAAGATTTAGACGGCTGGAAGAGGTTTCCGGTGGACCTAACACTGCTACATAAGGATTAGCAGCTACCTGCAAAAAAGAAATTCCTCCGGCTAATACACAAAGAGCAAATAGGAACATTCCAAAGGTAAGTGTAGCGGCAGCAGGGATGAACAACAATGCGCCCAATGCACAAAGGCTAAGGCCGATGAGGATACCATTTTTATAACCTACTTTTGTAATGATTCTACCAGCTGGCAAAGACAATAAGAAATATCCGGCAAAGAAAGCGGATTGAATCAGCGACGATTGAAAGTCAGTCAGGTCGCAAGCTTTTTTAAGGTGAGGAATTAAAATATCATTTAAATTAGTCGCCACCGCCCACATAAAGAATAAGCTTGTGAGCACCATCAACGGTACGGTATAATTCTTTCCTTCTTCCAGTTTTACTTCATTTAAACCGGGCTTTGACGAAACTCCTGCCATATTTTACTTCTATTAATTAGTTAAAGACTTAGATTTTTCTGATTTCCGTTAAAGAAAATCATGCTAATTTAATATTAAAGCCTTTATCTCCATACTTTGAAGTAAATATATTTTCTATAAAAATGACAACGACTTAGCCTTCAAGACTAAGTCGTTGTAGATTAAACCAATATCAAAATTATTTTAGATTTTATCTGTAAACTTCTTGCAATACAAGCTCTTCCGAATGGATTAATTCCTGTACATGCTGGATCATCTGAGGGAAGATCTCTTCGAAGTCTGCCTTGAATTCGTTATAATGATTGATCAGGTCTTCCAGTGAATATTCCAGGTTGGTCTGGAACGTATCTCTGCGGGTGATCTCTCTCATGAAGCTGTGTACGCCTTGTACGCTCGAATAATTTACCAGCCAGTTGTTATTGATCATCACAGCAATCAGCTTTCTCAATTTATAGGGAAGAATGTTGTGATTGTCTTCGATGAACTGATAACTCTCTTTCGCAAATTGCTCCAGCGATTCGTTGGAATACTTGCTCCAGTTGGCCGCCAGGAAATGATCGTAGAAAATGTCGATGATCTTGGAAGAGTGTTTGGAATATTTAGGATTCAGCTTGGCACGGCTTCTTTCATATACAGGATGATCTTTTACAAACAAGGCGATCTTTTTATTGAGCTCGATGCCGTCGATAATTCCTTGTGTGTATTTGTCAAAATTAGAAGTTCTGACGATTTCGCCGATCAGGCAACCCAGCATTTTTTCTCCCAGGTTTCTGGACAGATAAAGATTGATTAGGTGATTCATAATTTTGATTGGTTTATGTTAACTAATTGGTTCGTTCCGGATCTTCCGGTATGTAATGCCTTAGAATTTATAGCGTACAAAAGCTTCCATCGCCGCATACTCTGCGAGACCTAGCTTGTTGTACAATTCAGCAGTAGTCTTGTTGCGCTCTTCTGCGCGTTGCCAGAATTCCCTTGAGTCTGTACCCTGGAATACCACACCGTCTTTTTGTGATTGGTGTTTCCAGATCCCAAATCTTTTTTTCAATACTTGGTCAGGACTCATGGGCACGGCCATTTCAATTTCGTTGATATCCCATTCTGCCCAGGCGCCTCTGTAAAGCCATACCCAGCAGTCTTTCATATAGTCTTTGTCTTTTAATCTTCTCAACGCTTCAAAGACGATGTCAAGACAAACTTTGTGTGTACCATGTGGATCAGCCAGGTCGCCAGCAGCGAAGATCTGATGTGGTTTGATCTGCTCGATCAGGTCCATCGTAATCTTGATATCTGTTTCTCCCGGAGGGTTTTTCTGCACTTTGCCTGTTTCGTAGAAAGGAAGATTTTGAAAATGTGCTTTCGCTTCTCCGTTGCCTACAAAGCGGCAAGTAGCCTTCGCCTCTCCCACCCTGATCAGGCCTTTGATGTAGCGCACTTCAGGAATATCTACTTCAGATGTTTTTTTATTGTGAATGAAATCGATCGCTTTTTGGTAGATCTTGTTGGCTTCTGTATTGTTGATGCCAAACTTCTCATTGTACTCGCATACAAAACCTGCAAATCGTAGCGCTTCATCATCTGTCACGGCAATGTTTCCCGAAGTTTGGTAAGCTACGTGTACATCGTGTCCCTGATCCTGCAGACGTTGGAAAGTTCCTCCCATTGAGATGATATCGTCGTCAGGGTGTGGAGAGAAAATGATCACGCGTTTGGAAGCAGGGAGCGCTCTCTCAGGGCGTGTGCTATCGTCTGCATTTGGTTTTCCTCCTGGCCATCCGGTGATGCTTCGCTGAAGGTCGTTGAAAACGATGATGTTGATGTCGTATGCATTTCCGTGCTGAGCAAGAAGATCGCTCATCCCGTTGTCGTTATAATCTTTGTTGGTCAGCTTTAAGATAGGCTTGTTCAGTTGCAGTGAAAGTTTGCAAACTGCTTTTTTGATCATCGCTTTATCCCATGTCACTGAATCAATGAGCCATGGGGTGTTTACGCGTGTAAGCTCTGTAGCACTGGCTTGGTCGATCACGAAAGCGGTATTGCTATGATTTTGCAAATAAGAAGCAGGCACTGTATCTACGATGGGCCCTTCTACTGCGGTCTTCACTATCTTTGCCTTGCTTTCGCCCCAAGCCATCAGGATAATTCTTTTAGCTTGCATGATGGTACTTATTCCCATCGTGATCGCTTTTTTAGGTACTTTGCTTAACCCCTGGAACTCCCCTGCCGCAGCGGCTCTGGTAGAGTGATCCAGCGCTATCAACCTTGTGCGTGAGTTGATCAATGAACCTGGTTCGTTGAACCCGATATGTCCGTTGCCACCGATTCCCAATAATTGCAGATCTAATCCTCCAAACTCCTCGATCTTTGCATCGTATTCTTTGCAGTAAGCGGGGATGTCTTCCAATTTCAATGTTCCGTTAGGGATGTTGTAATTTTCTTTCGGAATGTCTACGTGGTTGAAAAGTTGTTCTTCCATGAAGCGTACATAGCTTTGCAGCGCATCTGGCTCCATTGGATAATATTCGTCAAGATTAAATGTTACGACGTTTTTAAAGCTAAGTCCTTCCTCACGGTGCAAGCGGATCAGCTCGGCGTATACTTTTTTAGGAGTAGAACCTGTTGCCAGTCCCAAAACGCAAGGTTTTAGTTCCTTCTGCTTACTTCTGATCAAATCTGCTATCTCTCTCGCAATTGCTTTGGAACCTTGCTCAGAATTTGCAAAAATCTCGGTAGAGATCTTTTCAAACCTGTTAACCGCTAGTGACGGTTCTGAGCTCAATACGTTTTTGTCCATAATCATATTCTTTGAATTTTATTTTCTAGTTGTTCTATAACTATTCCAACGAACGGTTATCCTTATTTAGATATACGTCCATCTTGTATTCAAGGGTTTATATATTTCCGATGTAATAAATAAGCCTCTTTCGCCTTTTTAAGGAAATCCTTCAGATTTCTCGTTTTAGGCCCTTTGCCCCTTACTCTGATAGTAAATTAAAATTTACCTTCTATCTGTAAACATAAATTCCAAATATTTTCACGTTTGGAGGTATTAAAATAACGTTAAAATTACTATGGAAATATCGCTTTGATTTACTTAAAAAACATTTAAATTTTCAAAAAAACGCTATTTATGGAAACCATATTCCATTATAATACACCTGAAGAAAAAAATTATATAAAAGGCTTAAAGGGTATAATAATTTGGGGAGAAGAGAGGAGATATTTTGAATTTTAAATTTTGAGTACTGAATTGAAAAAGAATACAAAGTTGTTTTGAACCGTTTTTACCGGCGTGTAACTTTTGAAAAAATTAGCTGAAATTAGAAAATACAAAAACCTCCAAGGTTTTCAGAGACCTTGGAGGTTTGGTATTTTTGAAATCCACCTATAAGCTTAATAAATCTTATAAGTTGGATTAATTAACTTTTTAACGGTACCAGGGCGCCGTTCTTGATCTCTTCCACTACTCCCGGATCCAATAGTGTAGAAGTATCTCCGAGGTTGGAAACATCTCCTTCGGCTATTTTACGCAAAATTCTACGCATGATCTTTCCTGACCTCGTCTTCGGAAGACCGGTTACAATTTGGATCTTATCCGGTTTCGCGATCGGACCGATGATCTTGTTTACTACAGAAGTAATCTCGATTCTCAACGCTTCTTCAGATTTATCATTCTTTTCACAAATCACAAAGGCATAAATACCTTGTCCTTTGATATCGTGCGGATATCCTACCACTGCTGATTCAATCACATCTTCGTGCTCGTTGATAGCATTTTCGACTTCCGCGGTACCCATTCTGTGGCCCGACACATTGATCACATCGTCTACACGGCCCAGGATCCTGTAGTAGCCGTCTTCGTCGCGTTTACAACCATCGCCGGTGAAGTACATATTTTTATAAGTAGAAAAATAATTCTGACGGCAGCGCTCATGATCGCCATAAGTGGTGCGGATGATCGAAGGCCAAGGGAATTTCATACAAAGATTTCCTTCCACACCATTTCCTTTTAGTTCATTTCCATCGTTGTCTACAATCACTGGTTGCACACCCGGAAGCGGTAGTGTAGCGTAAGAAGGCTTTGTGACTGTAATGCCTGCCAGCGGAGAAATAAGAATTCCTCCCGTTTCTGTTTGCCACCAGGTATCTACGATCGGGCATTTTTTCTTCCCGATGTTTTCATCATACCAATGCCAGGCTTCTTCGTTGATCGGCTCTCCCACAGAACCAAGCACTTTGAGAGAATCCAACTTGTATGGTTTGACGGGATCCAGTCCAAAGCCCATCAGCGAGCGGATGGCAGTAGGCGCGGTGTAGAAATGCGTCACTTTATATTTGTCGATCACTTGCCAGAATCTTCCTGCATCAGGATAAGTAGGCACGCCTTCGAATACAATAGTAGTATTGCCCGAGAGCAGCGGACCATAAGTCAGGTAAGAGTGCCCGGTTATCCAGCCGATGTCGGCAGTACACCAGTAGATGCTGTCGGGATCAGTTTGGAATACGTTCCGGAAAGAATAATCTACATATACCATATAACCTCCTGTAGTATGCAGCACACCTTTTGGTTTGCCTGTAGAACCGGAAGTATATAGAATAAACAAAGGATCTTCCGCATCCATTTCTTCAGCCGGGCATTGATCGTTTACTTTTACAATCTCTTCATGCCACCAGCTATCGCGACCGGCAATCATTTTTTGCTCTTCGCCTGTGCGTTTGTAAACAATCACCGTTTTTACCTGCGGACATTTTTCCAATGCCTCGTCTACGATCTTTTTCACACCCATTGCTTTGGCACCTCTGTAAGCCCCGTCAGACGTGATCACTACAGACATCTCTGCATCCTGGATCCTGTCGGCAAGAGCGCTGGCGGAAAATCCTGCGAACACTACAGAGTGAATTGCGCCGATACGGGCACATGCTAATACAGCGATCATCAGCTCTGGTACCATAGGCATATAAAGACAAACACGATCACCTTTCTTTACACCTTTTGCCTTGAGTACATTAGCAAACTGACAAACTTTGCTGTGCAGTTCTTTATAAGTGAGTTTTATTTCTTTTTCATTTACCTCATTCGGCTCCCAGATCATGGCCACGTGATTGCCTTCTGTAGCTAGGTGTCTGTCGAGACAGTTTTCTGTGATATTTAGTTTACCTCCGATGAACCATTTAGTTTCTGCTTTTTCAAAATTCCAATCCAATACCTTATCCCATTTTTTTCTCCATGTAAAATAGGATGCTTTCTCCGCCCAGAATTCTTCTGGCTTCTCTACACTGTATTGATATTCTTTTTTATACTCTTCAAAAGATCTGATTCTGTTTGACATAGAAATTCAGTTTTATAGGTTAATTAAATTTATGTAGTTATGTTGTGCTCTATACTTTTATAAATATTTTTCTTTTATACAATTCCATTACCGACCAGCCAATCAGCAATACCCACACAATCGCTAGCAGCAGCGATAGAAACCTTAGGTCTAATCCTGGCAGGGAAAGGCTTTCGAACAAAGCTTCTTTCACAGAAATTTTTGTTCCGCGAAAACTGATCTGTATAGTATAAATTATTTTCGCCAGAAATTCTGAAGCCACATAAGCCGTGAGAGCATTAGAACCAAAAGCCAGGAATGGAGAAGTATATTTTCTATATCCCTTTATATCCAGCAACCAGTAAGAAAGGGCTAGTCCATTAAGCGCTATGCCGGAAGTATAAAGTACATAAGAGCTGGTCCATATACTTTTATTGATTGGGAAAAACAATCCCCAGAAAAGACCTGCAACGATGAATAAATTCCCGGTCACAAATAACCCGTTATTTTTTTCTTCCCGGCTGCAATCGCTTTTTAGCCATGTACCTGTGAGCACACCAATCAGGCAAGAAGCAATAGCAGGCAATGTGCTGAGAATTCCTTCAGGATCCCAAGTACGCGTGTAACGCCACACATGTGCTTTCAACACCTGATGATCCAACCAGGCGCTGAGATTTGTATCCTTCTCAAGAGTTGAGGCTTCTATGCCCGGTACGGGAATGAATGTCATTATTAACCAATAACTGACCAGTATACTTACCGTTACAATTATTTGCGTACGCAGGGAAGTTTTCAAAAATAATAAAGCAGAAATTAAAAATACAATGGAAATTCTTTGTAGCACGCCAGGAATGCGGAAGTTGGAGAAAGTGGTTTCCAAACCGATATTCAGCAAAACACCGATCAAAAACAGGATCAGGCTTCGTTTAATAATTTTAATTACCAATTCACTTTGGTTGCTGGTAGACATTTTAGGAACGCTCAGCGAATAGCAAATGGAAATCCCTATGATGAAAAGAAAAAATGGAAATACGAGATCAGTAGGTGTACAACCATTCCAGGCAGCATGTTCAAGCGGAGGAAAAATAAATTTCCAACTTCCGGGATTATTAACCAGGATCATAGCCGCCACGGTAAGCCCGCGCAGAAAATCTACTGATACAATACGATCGGAATGCTGCATGAATTATAAAATCGCTTTACCTATTCTATCAAAAATATTCATTTCGATTTGTATAAGCAATACAGAATGAAACAATTACGCGTTTATTTTTTCAATTCTTTGTGTATTTCCAAGAAAGCGTTGGAGAGAAAAACTATTAGTAAAATTATGAGTTATGAATGTTAAATTATGAGTTGATGAATTTGAAGTTGAACTGAGCCTTATTTTTCATTAGAAATTTACAGACCATTCTTTTGCCTAATTCTTCATTCCTGTAAAATCAAGATTCAGGCAAACTCATAATTCAACATTCATAACTCATAATTTCAATATTTTTTAAACAAGGAGCGAAAGTATTTTCACGCTCCGTCGTCTAATTACACAAGACCGGTCCTAAATACCAAAACAACAGGAAGTCTTTGTCATTGCTATACCCTCGAGCAATCAAGGACGCAGTTTTATTCTGTGTATTACTAAATCAAAAACGTAAATGAAATGTTTGATCATTATCGGGATGCACCGGTCTGGTACATCTTTGACTTCTGCTATTCTACAAAAAGCCGGATTGTTCATCGGAGATGAATTGATGGGAGCCGGCAACGGCAATACCAAGGGACATTTTGAAAGTACCGATTTTCATAATCTTCATACAAAAGCGCTTCAACATTCATCGCTCAACGTTGATGGCTGGGACTTACAAACCATCGATCAATTGCCTGCTGAGCTAGACAAGGAAGCTACGCAGCTGATCGAAAAAAATCAGCAGCTTCAATGGGGATGGAAAAACCCGCGCACTACTTTATTTATGAATTACTGGTGCCAGAAAATTCCGGATGCTTACTACTTGTTTGTATACCGTGATCCATGGGATGTAGCGGATTCTCTTTTCAGAAGAGGTAGCGATAGAAAAGTGCGTAAAAATCCTTCCTTCGCTTTCAAAGCCTGGGATTTTTATAACCGTGAAGTCATGCGCATGTTTCAAAAAAATCAGAAAAATAGTATTCTTATTCATATCGATGATTTTGTAAAAAATATTCCTCGTGTGATCGGCGAAATAAATGAGCGTTTCGGATTTCATTTATCTACGCAGGGTACAGAAAATATTTTCGATCAGTCGATCTACAATGCTTCCGACCTGGAAAAAATAAAACTACGAGCCTGGAAAACTAGAAACCATTTTCCCGAAGTGATCGATACGCTGAATGAGTTGAGAACGCTGAGTAAAATAACGAAATATAACCAGGAAAAATTTGATGGTAGATACCGGATGCCAGACACCAGATGATTATTTTAAATCTGGTATCCGGCAATTATCGATCGATCTCTCCCATCATAATATCCAGCGAACCGAGGATAGCAATGAGGTCGGCGAGCATTACGTCTTTGGTGATGGCAGGAAGTACAGAGAGGTTGACGAAGCAGCACGAACGTACCTTCACACGGAAAGGCACATCGTAGGTGCCTGTAGTACGGAAGAAGAATCCTAATTCTCCTTTTGGATTTTCAGCTCTTGCATAAAAATCCATCATCTTCGGACGGATCTTTTTTGGTACATGAGCCTGCGGATCAAACTCACGTGTACGCTTGTGTTCGCCTGTCAGCTTTTGCAAACATTGCTCAATAATCTTTACCGATTCCCAGCATTCGAGTACACGTACATGCGTACGATCCCAGCAATCGCCGGTAGTACCCATTTCTCCTTTGCCTACCGGAACGTCAAAATCAAGTTCCGGATAAACTGAATACGCATCTACACGACGAAGATCGAAACGCAAACCGGAAGCGCGGAGACAAGGACCGGAAATACCGTAGTTGATCGCAAGATCAAGCGGAAGCACGCCAATATTGGCAGTGCGTTGAATAAAAATTTTATTGTCGATCACAATTTTTTGCAGCTCGATCAATTTTGGTTTCAGGTAGCGGATAAAATCTGCGCAGCGTTCTTCAAATCCTACGGGAAGATCGTAATACAATCCACCGATCCAGATATAGTTGTACAACATACGTGCGCCAGAAACCCATTCCAGCAAGCGATTCAGGTGCTCACGGTCGCGCATGAGCCAGAGGAACGGTGTGAACGTACCGATATCGAGTCCATATGTACCGATCGCAATAAAGTGAGAGGCAATGCGGTTTAGCTCTGCTACCAGTACACGAATGTATTCCACTCGTTTGGGAACATCTTTGTCAATGCCCAGCATTTTTTCTACGCCCATTGCGTAAGCATGTTCCGAATTCATTGCCGCCAGGTAATCCATGCGGTCTACAAAAGGAATGAGTTGATTGTAGGGAAGTTTTTCTGCATGTTTTTCAAAGCAACGATGCAAGTATCCGAAATGCGGCACTACATTTTTAATGATCTCTCCGTCGGTCACTACCTCTAGTCGCAACACACCATGCGTAGAAGGATGCTGAGGGCCCATATTGAGCACCATTTCTTCTGTACGCAACTTGCTTAGATCTGTAGCCAGCGGCTCAGAGTTGGCAAGGTGGTTTGGGTGGTATTTGTATTGTATATGATCTGTAGGCATTTTTGAAATTATGAATGTTGAATTATAAGTTATGAGTTTGTCTGAACCTTGATTTACAGAATTGAAAGATGAACATGATTTTTTAACCATTCATAATTCATAACTCATAATTCAAAATTAATATCTGACTTTTATTCCATGATAATATTCCTGCTCCTGGTAATCTTTTCGCAGCGGGAATCCCTCCCAGTCTGCGGGCATCAGGATCCTTCTCAGGTCTGGGTGGTTGGTGAAACGGATCCCAAATAGATCATAGGCTTCGCGTTCATGCCAATCGGCCGTGCGCCAGATCGTAGACACAGTAGGCACTTCCGGTTGTTCGCGATCGGTTTCTACTTTTATCACAAACGAATGTTCGTAAGGGATAGAATAAAGATGATACAACACCTCCATTGTTTTTTTCTCCGGGCCGTTGTCCAGGCCGGTAAGGCAAGAAAGATAATCGAAGTACAATCCTTCGGTATCTCTTAGAAACAAGCAGACATCCGGAAGTTCCTTCGCGGCAATTGTCAGCTGAGGTTGTGCGTAAGCAGTATTTTCAGAAAGCACGATCGCTTCTCCGAATTTTTCTACAAGCTTATTTTTTATTTCTGGAAATAACATTTTCAATCTCTGAATTTATGTGCCGCTCTTTTGACTGCAGGCGTATAGTAGTAAAAGATATCGCCTTCTGTCAGCATAAAGATATCGCTGTCGGGGCGATAAAAATTGCTGTTCTTATTTTCTTCTGTGTGTACATCTTTGTCCCAATATTCAATATTGAGCACCATTTTACCATGATAAGGTTTTCCTGAAAAAAAAATCTCTACATATCCTTTTTCCAATGCATCGTTTACAAGGCTGGAGACAATGGCCGCATATTTATGTGTAGAAAGATCAACGGTGTCGCGGTGTGCGAGCAGGAGTTCCAGATCTTTGAGCACTGGCTCATGGTATTTATGTTTTCCTTCGTTCACATTCTCTTCCGAAATAAAATGTTGTGCATCGAAATAAAAAGTACAACTGTCGATGCGGTAGCGGATCACTTTTACTTGTTTGGTATGATGCAGCTTGATCTTTTTTTCTATGGTAATGATATTATCATCTTGTGCAGCCAGGGGAAGAGCCACAAAAAAGTTGGAGAATAATATCAATAGAAAAAGAAACATTTTTAACCGTTGAACACTACACCTTTTTTAGCCATTATTTTTTTCAGCGCTGCCGGTTCCATCAAACTTTCTTGCCGGATCTTCTCCTGCAGCTTCATGATTCCTCCGATCAATGCTTCCGGCCGCGGTGGACATCCTGGCACGTATACATCTACAGGAATGATTCGATCCACTCCTTTCACCACGTGATACCCATGTTCCCAATAAGGACCTCCGCAATTGGAGCAGGATCCCATAGAGATCACATAGCGTGGCTCCGGCATTTGTTCATACAAACGACGAATGCGGTCAGCCATTTTAAAGGTTACTGTTCCCGCTACGATCATCAAGTCGGATTGCCTCGGTGAAGAACGAGGCAATACACCAAACCGATCAAGATCATAACCCGATGCATAAGCCGACATCATTTCTATCGCGCAACAAGCAATCCCGAAACCCATAGGAAAAAGGGAAGACAAGCGAGCCCAGTTTAGAATATCGTCTACTTTCGTCACCACCACTCCTCCACTACCAAACTTTTGATCGAGCAACATTTTTTTTGAATTATGAGTTATGAATTATGAGTTATGAATTTAGTATGAGTGAATGTTGAACCAACTCATATCTACTTCTCGTATTTTTTATTTACCGCTTCGTATAAATTCTGCGGAACTTTAGATTCGAATTTTTCGGGATCAGGATCTGGTTGTACCCAATCGAGGTATCCTTTTACCCATGCATAGATCAGGCCTATCGCTAGAATGAAGACAAATAGAAATACTTCCGCCATCGATACCCATCCCCACAAACCGTTAGTCTGCCGGATCAATTCTGCATTGCCGAAAACTACTGCCCAGGGGAAAAGGAAAATGATCTCTACTTCAAACAATACAAAGATCAAAGCAATAATATAGAAGCGCACGTTGAAATTTGTCCAGGGACTGCCAACGGCTTCTTCGCCACACTCGTAAGGGGCAAGCTTTTCTTCGTTAGGTCTTTTAGGTCGGATCAGGGAGGCAACTGTCAACGCTATCACAACAAAAGCAATTCCTCCCAGGATGAATAAAAGTATATTTCCGAATTCTGAAATCTCTGTTTGTATCATTGAAACAAATTTACCCAATTAGAAACAAAGAAGGAAAGAAGGACAGGGGAAAGAAAAAAACTCTATAGGTTTTCTCTAAAATTCGAATCAATTGGCTTCATTTTCTCATAAAGAGCAATTAAATCATAGTTTTCATTGCTATAATACAATATATTTCTCTTTCTTTTTTAGCGATTTACCTTGCATAAGCAGGGAATTAACCCTAATTTTGTCTATCGTTTCTATAGAGAATATACCTTATGACCATTCAGCAAGAAATATTGGACCGTACACCAGAGATTGAGCCGGAAGAAGAATTTGATTCCGAATCGCCGCAGGAAAAAAAGAAGAAACATTTTATCAGAAAGATCACTCGTTCTGATTTTGGGTCTAAAGTTATTACCAAACGTCTTTCGTTGGTATTAGCTGTATTGTTGATTGTCGGCGCAATTATTTCTTATCTGCGTACCAGCGTCTCGGATGAAACGTATAATCAATTTGTAGATTTTCTACTCGGTTTCACACAGCCTGAATTTTTAGGGTATGTATTGATCGGCTTCATTGCACAGATCATCGACGGTGCACTGGGAATGGCTTACGGTGCGAGCTCCATGACGATGCTTACTTCTTATGGAGTGAGCAGCAGTATTGCCAATAGCTGTATCAAACTTTCCGAAGTATTCACCACCAGCGCTTCCGGGTTCTCTCATTGGAAACTTGGCAACATTAATAAAAAACTTGTTAAAAATCTGATCATTCCCGGTGTGATAGGTGCAGCCGTAGGAGCAACGATGATTGCTTATGTAGATTCAATTGAAGGCGTTAGTAAGAAATATGTAAAGCCATTTATCTCTATCTATATTTTATTGCTTGGTATTTATATTATCTATAAAGCTTTACGCAAAAAGGAGAAAAAGAAAAAAACACAAAACCTAACTGCACTGGCTTCTTTCGGTGGTTTCATGGATGCAGCAGGCGGTGGCGGCTGGGGCCCGATCGTTACGTCTACTCTTATTAGCAAAGGTAGAAATCCAAAGTATACAATTGGCTCGGTAAATCTTTCTGAATTTTTCATCGCCCTTACCAGTGCGATCATTATTACCATCATCATAGGCTTGGAAGAATGGCAAGTAGGCGGCGGACTAAAAGTAGTGATCGGTCTGATCTTCGGCGGAATCATCGCTGCTCCTATGGGGGCGCTCGTAGCCAGCAGGGTCAAAGCAAAGCCGATGATGCTCACCGTAGGAACGCTAATCATCGTTGTAAACCTCCTGAATATTTATAAGGCTTGGTTTAAATAAAATTTGATTTGAAAATTACTCTTATGAAAAGTCCTGCTCCGAATGCAGGACTTTTTTGTTTGAACTTTTATTTACCGGAATAGAAAATTCACTTGACGAATGGATAAAAATCTTACCGGCTTCCCTTAATGACAACTCGTATGATCTGCATTATTCTGAAATTCCTCCCTCCCGCAAATCAAGATTCACCAGCACTATAAATAAAAAAAGATGAATGTTTCCATTCATCTTTTTTTTATGTTTTATAATTTAGTATTCAGATTTTTTTCAAACTCTTAATGGGAAGCATCAAGAGTTTTATTTGAAAATTCTCTAATTCTAAAATTAATATCTTAGTTTTAAGCTTTTTTCTTCAACTCCTCAATATCCACTTTTTTAATTGGCGGAACTTTGGTCAATCTCTTGATAGCTGAAGTTCTAAGTTTAGAAACCGTCTTATTTTTTCTGTCTTTTCTTTTAAGTCTGGTAACTCCCATGATCGTAGATATTTATTGGACTGCAAAGGTAATTTTTAAATTATTAAATACAAAATATTTCGCTCAAATATTTACCAATACCATGATTATCAGGTGCGCTAATGCGTTTTGACCCATCTTTTCTTTTTCTTGCTGGCGTCTTTTTTCGTCTTATTCAGCCGTTTACGCGCCACCTTATCTGACTTGGCTCTGGTGATCTCGTCTTTCTTTCTTTTCGCGGCTACTTCCTTCTTCTTTTTGGCCAGGTTCGCTTTGTCTTCTTTCGACATGCCTCGTTCTCTTCCCTCCTGTACATCCTGATCTACATCTTCCTGCGTCCCCATACCTTTTTTCTTAGACTTTTTGGATTTCTTTCCTCCATCGTCCTGCGCATGTACTTCCGAGCAATAGAACATCACGCCACAAAATAACGCTATCAATAAAATGATCTTTTTCATACACTATCAAAATTATAGTAGGTAAAGATAATAAATAACCGAAATTAACGATGAGCTTTTTGAGATAACTTATTTAGATGCCAGATACCGGATGCCGGATAAAAGTACTGAACCAAATCGAGGAGCCATTCGTTAACATGACACCAATAATTAGATGATATATTTATGTAAAATATTACCTGGTTTCTTGTCTCCGATATCTTGCATCCTTACTATGGCCACAGCTTTCCAACCTTCACAATATTCTTTATGAAATTCAAAAATTCTTTTCTTCTCAGTCTTTCCTTCCTTTTTACAGCGCTCTCTGCCAAAGCCCAACATTCGCTGCTTTGGGAAATCACAGGCGACAACCTTGCTAACCCTTCTTATCTCTTCGGCACAATGCATGTGAAAGATAAAAGAGCATTTCAATTTCATGATTCATTGATGACAAAACTGAAATCCTGCAAAGTTTTTGCCGGTGAAATTGTACTCGATAAAAATGCCGCTAAGGAAGTTTCCGCTGATCTGCTTTTGCCTCCGGGGAAAGAGCTCAAAACATTGTTGACCGAAAGAGAATATAAAAAAGTAAAAAAATTCTGTCGCAAACATCTTGGCGCCATGTCGCTTTTTGTCAATAAGATCAAACCCGTTTTCACCTCTGCCATGATCTCCGAATCTCTTATGGGAAGCGAGATGCCGAAAGCACTTGATGAATATCTTCAGGATAAAGCAAAAGCTTATGACCTGCGCGTTACGGGACTCGAAACGATCCAGGAGCAAATGAGTGCACTCGATGAATTATCCATAGAAGACCAGGCAAAAATGCTGGTCGAACAAATCGAACATTTGGATGATGAGAAAAAAGAATTGCAAAAGCTCGCCAATGTATATGCTTCTCAAAATCTCGATTCGATATACAGTTTTGTACAAACACCCGAAATGCAAGGCGAATTCGGCGACGCACTGATCAAAGATAGAAATCTCGTGATGGCAGACCGCCTTGAAAAATTAATCATCAAAGATCCCACTTTCTGCGCCATTGGAGCAGCACACCTGCCAGGAGCAAATGGAGTATTGAATTTGCTGAAGCAGAAAGGATATACCTTGAGGGCAATTGTGAAATAAAGTACTCACTGGATTCGGAAAATCGTAGCGTCATTGCGAGGAGTTCCCGACGGCAGTCGGGAGCGACGAAGCAATCTGCCAGCTACGAAGCCTGAGCCCGTTTGTTTTTTATGATGTGTTTCAAATGGACGAGGCTGCGTAGCAACAGATTGCTTCGTCAATCGGCCCTAAGGCCTCTTTCCTCGCAATGACGGGTTAACTCTAATTTTCAACCTCTTGCATTTTTCTGAATAACTTTCATTCCTAAAAATTTATCCAAACTTCCGAATCTCGTATCTTGTAGATTCATCTGAGATTTAATTGTTTTCCTATACATGTACAATTCTAAAATTGCCCAGGAGCTCAGCATTGCTCCCAAATTCGTAGAAGCCACCATCGAACTGCTCGACAGCGGGGCTACTGTTCCTTTTATTTCCCGTTACCGGAAAGAAATGACCGGGAGTCTCGACGAAGTACAAGTCACTAATATACGCGACCGAGTAGCACAACTGCGCGAACTCGATAAACGCCGCGAAAGTATTTTGAAGTCCTTGAAAGAACTTGAAAAACTTACCGATGAACTCGAACAAAAAATTAACAAGGCCGAAACACTTACCGAACTGGAAGATATTTACCTTCCATACAAGCCAAAACGGAAAACAAAAGCTTCGATAGCCAAGGAGAAAGGCCTGGAGCCACTGGCCGACCTGATCTTTACGCAGGAAAAAATAAACCTGGAAGCAGAAATTGAAAAATACCTAAGTGCTGAAAAAGGTTTGAACAACCGCGAAGAAGCATTAGCCGGAGCGCGCGACATAATTGCAGAAAAAGTGAGCGAAAACCAGGAGATCCGCGCAGGCGTGCGTGAGATCTTTTTGAAGAAAGGTACTTTCAAATCAAAAGTATTTCCGGGAAAAGAAACAGAAGCGCAAAAATATAAAGACTATTTTGAATGGGAAGAACCTCTTTCCAAAGCTCCCTCCCACCGCGTGCTGGCGCTGCGTCGGGGAGAAAAAGAAATGTTTCTAATGCTCGATGTACTTCCTCCCGAAGAGGACGCGATCGATTACATGGAAGCAAAAACTGTGAAAGGAAATTCCGATGCTTCGCAGCAAGTGAAGCTGGCTGTGAAAGATTCTTACAAACGACTTCTCCGTCCCTCCATGGAAACTGAAGTACGTCTTAGCACCAAGCAAAAAGCCGATGAAGAAGCCATCCGCGTTTTCGCCGACAACCTGCGTCAATTATTGTTAGCCGCACCACTGGGACAAAAAAATGTACTAGCGCTTGATCCGGGTTTCCGTACAGGATGTAAGGTAGTATGCCTCGATAGCCAGGGAAAATTATTGCACTACACAGCCATCTATCCACACGAGCCGCAGCGCCAGGTGAGAGAAAGCTCCGCTACTGTTGAACATCTTGTAGAAGAATACAACATCCAGGCGATTGCTATTGGCAATGGAACGGCGAGCCGTGAGACGGAAAATTTTGTAAAAAATATCGGTTTACAAAATATTCCTATAGTAATGGTGAATGAAAGCGGTGCTTCTATTTATTCTGCTTCGGAAGTAGCGCGGGAAGAATTTCCTGATAAAGATGTAACCGTGCGCGGCGCAGTCTCCATTGGCAGAAGATTGATGGATCCTTTGGCAGAACTGGTAAAGCTTGATCCCAAATCTATTGGCGTGGGCCAATACCAGCACGATGTTGATCAAAATCTATTAAAGCAAAGTCTGGACGATATCGTGGTCAGTTGCGTGAATGCTGTGGGTGTGGAAGTGAACACTGCCAGCAAACAAATATTAACCTATGTATCAGGCTTAGGACCGCAACTTGCACAGAACATTGTAGAATACCGCGATGCTAATGGACCTTTCAAAAACCGCGAAGCACTGAAAAAAGTAGCCCGCATGGGTGACAAAGCATATGAGCAAGCCGCAGGTTTTCTCCGCATTTATAAAGCCGAAAACCCGCTGGATGCAAGCGCTGTACACCCGGAGACTTATTTTATCGTAGAAAAAATGGCACAGGATCTCGGCTGTTCTGTTGCCGACCTCATGAAAAAACCAGAGCTTAGAAAACAGATCGATCTAAAAAAATATGTTTCGGAAAAAATCGGTCTTCCTACGCTGACGGATATTCTAAAAGAGCTGGATAAACCAGGCCGCGACCCGCGCGAAAGTTTTGAAGTATTTGAATTTGCCGAAGGGATCAACAAGATCAGCGATCTAAAGCCTGGCATGAAGCTGCCTGGCATCGTGACAAACATCACGAAGTTTGGTGCCTTTATTGATATTGGTGTACACCAGGATGGACTGGTACACGTAAGTCATCTTTCCAATAAATTTATTTCCGATCCTTCCGAAGCGGTAAAAGTTTCGCAGAAAGTGCAAGTGACAGTATTGGAAGTAGACGTTGAGCGTAAAAGAATTTCGCTTTCAATGAAAGACGAAAATGCTCCGAAATCTTCCGGCGCTAAAAAAGATAAAGACAAAAAATCAAACGCTACTCCTGAAGGTGATATGCAAGCGAAGTTATCGATGTTGATGGGGAAGTTTAAAAATTAATAAATAGTGGTGCCACGAGTCCGAACTGTGGCACCACTATACTCGTCATTGCTTCGTCATTCTCCGCCTGTCGGCGGATCATTCCTCGCAATGACGGCTAGTTATCAATTCTGTCCTTTCAGCAACGCCGCCGTACTAATCATTTTTGTAAACTCGCTTCTGTATCCTTCCTCATCTGTTCCTTTCGAATTTTTAGCCAGTTCCAGTGCAGAAGCAAAACTAGCATCCCCTTTGAATTTTGAATCTCTTAGCAACATTCCAAATTCCGCTACAGCAGCAGAGAATCGGAAGTTCTCCGAGCTGCTTCCCAATGTTACTTCACGATCTTTCATGGTGTGAACGATCAATTTGCTGGTGCTGTCTTTTGGTTCTTTGTAACGGAATTTGATCACCATCATTTCATCTACGTACTGGCTTTCGATTTTTTTAGGTTCTGTTTTTTGATAACGCAGCGGATCTACACTCCCTGTCAATTCTTCTTTGACACCTACCGGTACGATCTCGTACAAAGCAGTAACCGTATGGCCTGCACCTAATTCTCCCGCATCTTTTTTATCATCGTTGAAATCTTCTTTTTTCAGCATACGGTTTTCGTATCCTACCAAACGATACGCCTGAACTTTAGTAGGATTAAATTCGATCTGGATCTTTACATCTTTTGCAATTGCATATAAAGTTCCGTCGAGCTCGTCTACCAGTGTTTTCTTGGCTTCGCCGATGTTGTCGATGTAGAAATAATTTCCATTGCCATGATCGGCGATCGATTCCATTTTAGAGTCTTTATAATTTCCCATACCGAAACCAAGTACAGTAAGAAATATTCCATCGTCTCGTTTGGACTCTACTAACCTGGTCATTTCGCCATCGGAAGAGGCACCTACGTTGAAATCTCCGTCGGTAGCGATCAGCACGCGGTTGTTACCATTTTCAATGAAATTTTCTTTGGCTATTTTATAGGCAAGAATAATTCCTTCCCCGCCGGCAGTAGAGCCTCCTGACTGGAGATTGTCGAGTGCCTGTATAATTTTTTCCTTTTCATTTCCGGCAGTAGAGGGCAATACAACTCCTGCGGCGCCTGCATACACTACCAAAGAGATACGGTCTTGCGAGCGCATTTTTCCAACTAAAAGTGAGAGTGATTTTTTCAATAGCGGCAATTTATTTTCGTCACTCATAGAACCCGATACATCCACCAGAAAAACCAGGTTGATCGGCGCCATGGATTCAAAAGGAAAACGTTTTCCCTGGATACCGATATGTACCAGCTTGTGTGTTTTATTCCACGGGCATTCCGAGAGTTCGGTATTGATGGAGAACGGATGTTTTCCGGTAGGTTTTGTATAATCGTAATTAAAATAATTGACAAACTCTTCGATCCGCACAGCATCTACCGGAGGTAAACTTCCTTGGTCGATGAAGCGACGGCAATTGGTATAACTGGCATTGTCGACATCGATTGAAAAAGTAGAGAGAGGATTTTCAGTAGCTTTTAAAAATTCATTTTCCGGAAGATACTCATAGGATTCCGTGTTTAAAGGTTCTGCATATTCTTCTTCCGGTGCGGGCATATTATAATGTCCTGCTCCTGCAGCGCGCTCCTGTGTACTGGAAGGTGCATATTGATAACTTTTATCATAACGTGCTTCGTCTGCTTCTTTGAGTGTTCCATTGGTAATATTTTTATCACAGGAAGAAATAAACAACGTCAGGCCCAATGCCAGGCCGAAGGTGTGTAGTTTTAGAAAGTTCGTTTTCATAGAATATAAGTTTAGAAGGTGAAATTCATTTTATATTCTATAGATGTGGCAAATGAAAAATTCCATAAAGGATCTTTAAAAAATATTTTATGAGATTAAACTGGTTCCAGGGTTATAACTCTGGGCAATAAAAAATCACCAGAGAACATTCCCTGGTGATAATTAATAGAGGTTTATAAAAACAAATAAGTTACGAGGCATTTCCAAAGCAAGCCCGGATTGGCTTCGGAGGAAGTACGTGTTTCGCCTGAAGCATGCAAGATCTTTTTTCCCAGAAGAAATCGTTATACTTTCTGGCAGCAGCATTGTATACCGCTTTTTTCTGTAGCAGCTCATTCTCAGCGCGGGAGATCGACTGAGCGAGTTTGTGCATAGACGGTTTTAATTTATGTTCTAATTTCAAACGACTGTTGATCCGCAAGGTATGCATGGTAAGCGAGTCGGTGACTACGTAATAGTGTTGAAGCGAAGCGTTGTTAAACTGGCTTGCTACACTAAGGCGATTGCCTTTTGCTTCTTCTAATAATTGTTTAAGAGAAGTAATATCCTCTTTGGAAACCAATCCTCTTGAATTAGTCATTTGGATCACCATTTTATCAATATCAGCGATACGTGCGGAATCCGCCTTAGTTAAGTCTATCCATGCTACATTTGCAGTATCGTTGTATTGGTTTAGCAACTGTACGGCCTGCCGTATATCATCCTTAGCAGGAAGCTTTGCTTCTATTGTCGCATGCTTAAAAGCAGGTGCTTCTTCAATCGCTTTTACTTCAGTGGAATTATTTGTGCTTGTGCAGGCACTCATTAAGCCTACTACCAGGAAGATAATGACTATCCTGCAGTTCTTTCTCTTTGTTCGCATAGGTTATGGATTACTAAGGCTATTTTACGACAGAACAGAAAGATAGGTTGGTCTGATTTTTTCACATATGAGTAATAATTTTTTGTTAAACGAATGACTTATATTTTAAATACGGCTGGCAATATTAAAAAATAGGTACAAATGCGGAGTAAGGCCTCTGGGTTTACGCGGTATATGGCTTGTCGAGGCTATTTTTTAGAAATGTAAGAAAGACCCTTAAGAACACCCTCTATGTCTTTAAATTACTAAATACTATTGCTTTTGCTATCCTTTCATCAGAGCAACAACATCAAGTATTTAACAGCAAATAACAAACCCACACCAACACAGCCACAAACACAGCATTCAAAAGGTTTATCACATCGTTGTTAATTCCCTTCCATCCTCTTTTTTCTTTTTGAGCAAGCAGTGTATTTTCTGTTTCTTGTCCATTGTTATCCTGATACACCTTCTGCACTGTTGCTCCCAGCAAGGAATCCAGTAGCAATCCAAAGGTACCTGCCAAGGTGATCCAAGTAAATAAAGTAAAAGAAGAATAGGAAGGCAGCATATATTGCTTCAACAATACCGCCAGCAATGCGATGAACATACTTCCGCAGATGCCAGCCAAAGTACCCAGCAAGGTAATTCCTCCGGATATCCCCGGGCGGCAAGGTTTAAAATTAGTGATCATCACCGGTGTTTTTTTACTTAATACACCAATTTCCGAAGCCCAGGAGTCTGCATTGCTGGCGGCCACAGAGCAGAGCAATACAAGCAATAAATATTTTTCCTGCGTAAACGTGTACATAAGAAAGCAAAAGGAAGCCACCCCAAGATTGCAGATCGCTTGTATATAATCGCGCGGTCCGTGCTTTGCTATGACGGCGCTAGTAAGAGAAGATTTATAATGTTCTTTATAATGCGTGAGTAATGAAGCGCTGGCAAACATCGCAAACAGAATACACAAAGGAGCAATGCCCTTGTTCCAAATAAAAAAAGAAGAGATCAGTACCATGCTTAAAAAACCAGAGAGTGCTACTGACTTTTTTTTATAGGAAAAAATGCTCACTAAAAGAGCTATGAGCTGCGCATAAAATTCTACGAATGGAAACACCTTGTTAATTTTAAAACCTTCCTAAAGTTCGAAGGTTTAAATTACTCTGCCAAATCTCTGTTTTAATCTCATTTTATAAGGCCGATCTATCCATCATTGTACTTTTCGCTGATTATTGAGTACAATTTTTAATAATTTAATTTAATATACAATTTTACACTTTACCTATATTTTGTTTTATGATTCACACTTTTAAAATCTTGAAATTATTATATATTTATTCAAAAACAAGATAATAAAAATCCAATTTAGGCGATTTTTGTTGTACTAAATCAATATAAATATATAATTTTATCTGAAATATAAATTTATATCAAATTGTACTTTACATCTTCAAAAGAGTTGTTGACCTTTGTAAGGAAATAAAAATAATACAAAGATGAAACACAAAAGCGGACTTACCAGGATCACAAAAGCGGCCCTTTTCCTGGCGTTGTTTATGATCGTTCAAACCGGGTTTGGACAATCACTGGGCCTGAACAGCCATTCCAGAAAGAAATCTCTTAAAAGAACATATAAGTGTGCACATATTGGCGTGCAGAAAGTAAAACATATTCAAGGACGTTCCAAGCAAGTAAGACCGGTAGCTGTTGTTGCAAGCAACGAAGTATTGCTCGCTTCTATAGTAGAGCCTACCGTAGAAACAATGGAAAACCTGGAGATGATAAATCCGGAATCTGCTACAACTCCTGTAGTGAACACTCCTACTGAAGAAAAGAAAGATACCATGAGTGCTCCTAAAATGAGATTATTGCCTCAGCCGGTGTACTTCCGTTACGATTCTTATCGCCTGGATATTATCGACCTTACACAAATTGCACTGGCTGTCTCTTATGTAAAAGAAGGATATGCCATTACTGTAGTAGGACACACCGACGATTGGGGAAGCGAGCAATACAACGATGTACTTTCTGACAAACGCGCCAACATTATCCGCGATATGATGATTGAGCTAGGCTGTAAGCCTGAATTGATCAAGGCAAGAGGAGAAGGGGAGAAATACCCGATCTCTACCAACGAACATGCTGAAGGAAGACAAAGCAACCGTAGAGTAGAATTTCTGATTGCACTAAACTAACCTGGACTGTAGCAGTATTGAGTGCGAGCGCGAGTATAGAGGCCCCCTTTATACTCGCGCTCGCATTTTATTCTCTTCTCTCACTTGATCTTTTTCAAATAATAAATAATCTGTATCTTCACTGAGTTAGCATACTTAATTTTTTAGTTATGAAAAAAACAGATTGGGCCACCGCATTGAAACCTTTGATCGCCGAGTACAAAGGAAAAAAACATCCATTGGAATATAAAAGTATTTATCAGCTGGTAGTGATGGTGATCTTATCTGCACAAGATTCCGACAAACACATCAATCAACTTGCTCCGGAATTTTTTAAAGCATTTCCGGATATGAAAGCGCTGGCCAAGGCAGACGCCGATGCGCTGAAACCCTATATTGGTAAGGTACGCAACTGGGCCAATAAAACGAAATGGCTCATACACCTTGCGCAAACCGTGAAGACCGATAAAAATATTCCTCTGACGATGGACGAGCTTACACAACTTCCCGGCATCGGCCGCAAATCTGCCAACGTAATCATGCGCGAAGCAGGTGTAAAAGCAGAAGGTATAGTCGTTGACCTTCACGTAGTGCGTGTAGCGCCCCGCCTGGGCATCGCTACCGGCAAAGATCCTAAAAAAATAGAACAGCAGATCATGGAAGCTATTCCCCAAAAAGACTGGGGAGAGATCGGTATGGCCATGTCTTTTCTTGGCCGGGAGATCTGCCGTCCTTCCAATCCCAAACATTCCGAATGTGTAGTAAATAAAGTTTGCGAGTATTGTAAATCTGTTTGCTAGAAAATAACTCTCCAAGGATTATTAAAGGTATATTTTTATCACCTATAAATTCTTGTTGCATCTTTTTATACAATGAATTAAACAGTATGCAAAGAGATCGTATCTGATTAATCTATTTTGCTTAGTAAAGGATTCAATTGTTTTTTTTGTTTTCTTATTTATACGTCATCTTTAGACTGCATCAGGTCTTCGTTTTTATTTGATCGAAAAAGGCATCTCGCTCGACAGGTTTTACTACAAAGGTTATGGAGAAACCATGCCGTTAAGCAATTGCGAATGCGGATCCGGTACCGAATAACAACATCAGGACAACCGCAGAACTGAATTCAAGATCGTGTATTTGTAGAAACAATTAAGCTGACATTTCGGAAACTACGTATAGATTTTTGAACGTTAAATTTTTCTACAAAAAAGAGAATAAAAAACAAAAATAAATTCTGACGATTTTGTAATTTAAAGGAAGAAGGGATATAGCAAATAAAAATATCGGGAAATGGAAGAACTACTGAAAGAGATTGGAGCCAGGCTGAAAAAATATCTTGACTACAAAGATATTTCCATCAACCAGATGGGGAAGATGAGTGAGAACGAGGGAACTCAAATCTACAACATTGTGAACGGAAGAAATTACGGAGTGGACAAATTTCTAAAAGTCATTAAACAAGCCAACGATCTGAATTTATACTGGCTCTTATGGAATGATGGAGGGGAAGAAAACATGTTAAAAAAAGATGCTTCCAAAATTGAATCCTCGGAAGAAGAGAAATTATCAAGGGAGCTTTTACAGAACGAAATTAATAGCCTTAAATCTACGATCGCTTATCAGGATATAACAATTGATGTATACAAAAATGCGTTGGATATTTCCAAAGCCTCGATCGAAGACCTGAGAAAAATGGTAGATTTTTATGCAAGCGGTAATAACCTCAATGACAAAAACGATCAATTCAATTCTAACGCTGGATAAAACCAGAATTGTGATGACAATGAATGTGACGATACCCTCCCATGGTTTACAGCTCCTTGAAAAGAAATATGAGCTTGTAAAATTCAACGACAAGTATTACATCGAACTCGATAATTTCGAAGGCTCGGATGGTATTGTCGAACTAAGTATCTCCCTCGCTGCTGAGAATGATATTCTTCGGCAGAGAATTAAAACCCTTGAGAAAAAAATTAAGATCCTGGAAACCTGTAGCAATATTCGTTTCTGATCTTTAACCTTTACATCTAAACCTAATCTGTCTAAACCGGGCCTTTTCATAGGAAAGGCCCGGTTGCTTTTTTTTAATACAAACTGGCTACTCTTGCTGTTGCTGTCCTGCAGCTTATTACGTAGGGACAGCAAGAGCAAGAGCAACAGTAGCCAGTAAATCTATTATTATTTACCCACCAGCTCTATCAAGTCCGCCGTACGGTTGGAATATCCGAATTCATTGTCGTACCATCCGAATACTTTTACATTCGTGCCGTTTACCATCGTAAGCTCGCTGTCGAAAATGCAGGAGTGCGGATTACCAACAATATCAATGGATACTAGTGGTTCTGCAGAATATTCCAGGTAGCCTTTCAGACTTCCTTCTTTGGAAGCTTTTTCAAAAGCTTTATTGATCTCTTCTTTGGTCACGGATTTCTTCAGGGTAGTAGTAAAATCTGTAATCGAACCTACCGGCACTGGTACTCTCAGAGAATGTCCATTCAGTTTACCTTGTACGGATGGAATCACCAATCCCAATGCCTTTGCGGCTCCTGTGCTTGTTGGGATAATAGAAAGCGCTGCTGACCTTGCTCTTCTCAGGTCTTTGTGCGGAGCATCTTGTAAGCGCTGATCCGCTGTATAGGCATGTATCGTGGTCATGTAGCCGCTTTCGATTCCGAAATTATCCTCCAGTACTTTTACCATCGGCGCCAGGCAGTTGGTAGTACAGGAAGCATTGGAGATCACGGTTTCCGTGCCATCCAGCGTGTGTTCGTTGACGCCAAGCACAATCGTTTTCAGATCGCCCGTAGCGGGAGCTGAAATGACCACTTTTTTAGCGCCCGCTTTGATATGTCCTTCTGCTTTTTCTTTTTCGGTAAACAATCCTGTAGACTCAAGTACTACATCGATGCCTAGCGATTTCCATGGAAGTTCGGCGGGATTTTTTACAGAAAACACGCGCACTTTTTTCCCATTAATAATAAGGTTTTCTGCATCGTGACTTACCTCTCCCTGGAAAACTCCATGTAGAGAATCGTGTTTGAATAAATGCGCCAACGTTTTAGTATCCGTAAGATCGTTGATCGCTACTACTTCTACGTCCTTTTTGTTCAACAATGCCCGGTAAGTAATTCTTCCGATCCTTCCGAAGCCGTTAATTGCTACTTTCATAATCTATTTACTTTTGTTTAGTGACAAGTTAATTGTGTACCATTCAGTACAAAATATTTCAAAAAAAACTATTCCAATACCTGGAGTTGTTTTTCTACAATTGGTTTTAACAGCTTTGGATCGGGATATACTCTTATGGAGATATTAAGTCCATTCCAAACCGTGAGTAGGTATTTGGCCAATAGTTCCGGGTTTTCTTTCGCTTTAAGCGTACCATCTTTTTTCGCTTCCTTCAAAGCTGTTGCAAAAACTTTTTCCAGCCTCAATAGCAGCGACGATGCTTTGGTCTTTAATTCCAGGTCTATATTGGCAAGCTCTGCAATGGAGTTTCCCATCAGGCAGCCATTTAAAAATCTTTTGGAGGAAGGGTCCAATACTTCCATAAAAAAGGATTTCAGGAATTCTATTTTATTTTCACTTTCATCCAGTTCGCGTTGAAGTTTTCCCATGGAAAGATCACTTCTTCGCTCCAATGCTTTTTCAAACAATTCTCTCTTCCCTCCTTTAAAGGCGAGGTAAAAACTGCTTTTCCCTATTCCCATTGCGTCCAGCAGAATTTCGGTAGAGGAGGCTTCATAACCATTCTTCCAAAACACCTCGATCGCTTTGTCGAGGATCTCTTCTTCGTTGAATATTTTCGGTCTGCCGGACATTTGAGCTTGAGTATGGAACTAAGGTACAATATTGTACTGAATAGTACAATATAAAAGAGTAAAAAATTTTGAACTTTAAATTATATATGACACCCAATACTTGCTGACGTCTTCTATTACAAAGACAGATAAACAATTAGAGGTAGTCAAATAATTTAAAATTCAAAATTGACTTCTCTTACCGAATAAGAGGCTCCCACAGCGGATAAGTATCGGATTCAAACTCTTCACTGCCACTTGGGCCTTTTGCGAGCACCATCAGTTCGGTATCTTCCAGGGCAAAATAGGCATGCTTTTCCATGGGTATGGTCATATACATATTCCCTTTCCCTAAAATGGTTTTAGTAGGTTCATGATTACCAACCTGCGTCACCAGCATGATCTTTCCGCTGATGATGTAGTTATAATGGGTAGTATATTTGTGGTAGTGATTTCCTCTTACAAACCCTTTTTTGCAGGTGATGTAAGATACTGAATTGATGGATGCTTCCTTGATCAAATCCATCATTATTCCTTTCTCATCGGAATTCTTTACTTCTTGGCGGTCAATAATTTTCATGTTCATTCTTTGAAGGCTTAGGCAAAAAACATTAAGCAAGACTACCTCTGCTGGAAGCCTTGTCTAAAATCATAACAAAGTTTATTTCTTAAAATAAAAAACTAAAAGCAGCAGCCTGAAACACCTGGATCCTTGTGCAACCAATGAATTAGCGGCGGTCAGGACTGCTGATTTTATCTGTTTAGCTAATATAGTATTTGGTCTCTATCAGCTTGTTCCTCATTGTATCACTGTACATCTATATAGACTTCAAAAAGGCGGTCTTGGTTGCCCGGGAATTTTAAAAAATATCATTCCTATTAAAACATTCCTTCTTCAGACTTCGTTTAAGAAATAAACTAATATCAAGAAAATCAACAATTTAAATAAAAATATCAAATGATTAAATTTTAATAATCGGATGTCAGGCAACTGGAATCCAATTTAATCAGTCTATCTTTATAAAGGATTAGGATTTATAAAGTGCAACCGAATGCTTGATGCAGAAATAATAAAAGAATGCATTGAAGGAAACAGAATCGCGCAGGAAAAATTGTATAATTTTTATGCCTCTCGTATGCGTGGTATTTGTCTTCGTTATGCCAGTTCTGTCTTCGAAGCAGAGGATATTTTTCAGGATGGGGTAATCAAAGTATTTACACACCTGAAAGATTATAAAAACCAGGGAGGATCCTTCGATGGATGGATACGAAGGATCTTCATTAATACGGCCATTGATTCTTATAAGAAGAATAAGGCTTGGAAAGATCCTGTTTCATTCGAGGATCTTGTAGGCGAGGAGAGCATCGTGATTGAGTTTGTTGATCATCTGGATGAAAAGCAGCTCATGCATCTTCTCTCACTATTACCGGAAGGATACCGTATGGTATTTAACCTCTATGCAATCGAAGGATACTCACACAAGGAGATTGCAAAAATGCTTGGAGTAACTGAAAGTACTTCAAAATCACAGTTGTTTAAAGCTAGAAAACAAATTCAATATTTATTGCAAGAAAACGTAACCACTAGCAATGACAAAAGAAACCTCTGATATTGATAAAGTTTTCAGGGATCGGCTCTACGATCATAAAAGTGAGCCCAATCCTGAATCCTGGAAGGCGATCTCCTCAAAGCTCGACGGACGTTCAATCTTTTTGAAAAGAAAAAGAAGACAGATCCTCTATGCTGCTTGCGCTGCCTCTTTGTTTATCCTGCTTGCAGGTTCCTGGTTCTTTTTGGCCGACCAAAACACCCCTTCTTCCTCTCCTAATACTGCCGTATTAACTCCCGCACCAGTAAAGGTGGATACCGCTTTTACTGAAATTGAAACTAAAACAGAAACACAAACAAAATCCGAAGTAAAACCTAAGATCGTTTTACCTCCTGCTCCGGCTTCTCCTCAAGCTAGCATTACCTTTATTGAAGAACATTCCACCGCAGAAAAGAAAGATATTCACCTGCCCGACGGTAGCCTGATCGTACTGAACCATGATAGCAAGATCCGGTATGAT
The DNA here is from genome assembly GCA_035535995.1 of Cytophagaceae bacterium. Classification (GTDB taxonomy): domain Bacteria; phylum Bacteroidota; class Bacteroidia; order Cytophagales; family Cytophagaceae; genus JANYCO01. The sequence continues at coordinate 2,842 of DATLOZ010000020.1, read as the reverse complement.
CAAAACTTTAAAGAAAACCGCGAAGTTTACTTATCCGGAGAAGCTTTCTTTGATGTAAAACCTGATGCCAGCCATCCTTTTGTAATTCACGGCAACCTCTCCCAAACAGAGGTAAAAGGCACCTCTTTCATTATCCGTTCTTATGTTGAGGAAGGCTATGATGAGATCAATGTAACTTCGGGCAAAGTTTCTTTTGGAGAAACAGTAGAAAAAGGCAACGATTTGACTATTTTAGCAGGCAATAAAGGCACATTGCAAAACGGGAAGATCCTACAAGCTGCCATCAGCGACCTTAACTACAACGCCTGGTTGACAGAAAAAATCGTCTTCAAAAACACTAAACTAAAAGAGGTGTTTAAAGTATTGGAAAATTGCTACAATATTACCGTCACTGCCAAAAATGCCAAAATCCTGAATTGTGAATTTACAGGTGAATTTGAAAAATCCGATATTAACGATATTCTACAGGTATTATCTGTATCCTTTGATTTGTCCTTTAACAAGAACAGTCAAAACTATACTCTTTCCGGAAAAGGGTGCCGCTAAAATTCTGATCTTTTTTCTTTTTTTTCAACTTCTTTCATTCAGTCTTTTTGCTCAGCAACGCCTGGAGCCCTTACCCACCGAGCCTCCTATATTAAGTACTCAAATTACCCTTTCGCTTAGAAAAGTGACGATTCAAAAATTACTGGATACTCTTTCTACAAACAAAGACATCAAATTTTCATATGTCAATTATGAGTTGCCTCTGCAAACCACTATTGATATCAATGTGCAAGATACTCCTCTCAAAACTATACTGGATTCAGTGTTGTACAACCAAGGCATTCAATACATCGTGGTATCCAAACAAATTGTCTTGAAAAAAATTAAAAAGACTTCTTCCTACAATGATTCTTTTTCAAAGAGCAATTTTGTAAACCGTTTGTCGATCGGCTTGTTTGGCGGTGGTGGCATTTGTTATCGAAGGCTGCACGAGAAACACGCTGGAGGACTTGCCACTAGGGTGGTAAGAAATGATATCGAACATCCGAGATTAAATTTTGCCGGAGGTATTCATCTCACTTATCAATACAGCGCACACCTGTCGTTTCGCTCAGGAGCCACTATTTTGAACATGGGAGAAAAAGGGGCAAGCACTTACGTGCTCAGCACCGATTCTATTCTCTCTTCCACCACTACTACCAATAATGGTAATGGCAGTTCTAATGCTAATTCCAATGCCAATAAAGGCAACCCTACTACTGATACTCAGATCCAAATGATCAGCAGTATTTATGCGGGTGAAGCATCTTACAAAACCAATTACAATTTTCTGATGATCCCTTTAATGGTAGGATATACAATTGGCAAAGCTCCTTGGTTGGTCAGTATGTATACAGGTGGCAGTGTTGGTTTTCTTGTTGGTCATTCTACTTCTTTGCGTGGCAATTCGGATTATTATGAAACTGTAACGGCACTGACCAATTATCCTTTAAATAAATTCGTTTTCGCCCTGCCTGTCATCATGGAATTAGAATGGCGCCTGAACACTCATTGGAGCGCGGTAGGAGCTTGTTCTTTTTATTATTTCACTTCCTCTCTATACACTTCCCTACAACTTGTGAGCGAAAGGCCTTACAGCGTTAATACTACGCTGGGGATTGCGTATCGCATTTCTAAATGATCCGCGGCAATTTTTAAAAGATACCAGATGCCAAATAGTGGGTAAGAAAAAGCCTTGCAAAATTTGTCTCATTTTATCCGGCATCCTGTATCTTTTAAAATAAAAAAAGCCCACAAACCACAAGGCCTGCAGGCATACTAGGAAACAAAAAAACATCATTGATTAAAGGGAAGCTTGGAATGACTCTTCCCGTTTTTTTTATTTTGTCGAGTCCGGTTCAGTTCGCTGAGACGGGCAGTTTGTTCCTGTCGATATTTCTCTGCTTCTTTTTGATTCGCCTTCCTGTTTTTCTGATTCGCATCGATGAGCCTGTTGGCTTCATTGGCGTGATATCCTTTCAGTTGTCCTTTCTCGTATTCAGTCAATCGGTATGGTCCTGTCGCACATGCGTAAAACAAAATGAAGCCGACCATAGTCGCAATCCATAACACTTTTCTCATCACACACCTCCTTTTCTTGTTCTATCTGATATACGTAATAACCTGATTATTAGTTGCTATTATAAACTACCGGGGCAGCACAAGTGAGGAGTGCGAGTATAGGGAAAAGCTTGTTTTTGTATCAAGCTTGGCGTTTGTTTGGTAAATATTAATAAACGTATTTTGTCGCTATAAAAATAAAAAATCATGTACTACTCTTTGTTATCCTCCCTGCTCTGTTGTTATGGTTTGTTTTTGATCCTTTGCGGAATCGTATCGGTGATCTTTATCGGCATGAAAGCCAAAACAGCCTTGATCTCCGGAGGCACGTCCGGCGGGCTTTCGCTGATGATCTCGTATTTTGCCAGCCAGCAAAATTCCTGGACTCCATATGCCGGATTCTTTTTATGTACAGCACTGCTCATCGTATTTTCATGGCGTTCTTCCAAAACACTTTTTCGCTTCGCTGAAATGATCCGCGAAAATCACCCCGAAACCAATGGCAAAGGGATCGCGTTTCTCATCATTAGCCTGATGGCCGTGGTGACGATCTTTAGTTTGATCCTGCAAATTGTTTGGTTTAACGTTAAAAGTTGAAAATTAGAATTTAAACTTATAGAATTACCCTTTTAAGTATTAAGACTAATAATAGATGCAAGATACCAGATGCCGGATACCAGATAGTTTAGATAAAAACAACTCTGTTTTAAATAAGCTAAAAGACAATGTCATTAAATTACTCTCGCATTTATCCGGT
>DATLOZ010000019.1:0-312136 GCA_035535995.1 Cytophagaceae bacterium | reverse complement strand
GTCGTGGCACCACTATCCACTATTTAATAAGCGTTAAACAAAAAGTCCCGCCAATGGCAGGACTTAGTAATTTATTTCTTCGTGGTTTTCGCCGTAGTAGCTTTTGGTTTTGCTTTGGCTTTTTCCTCTTTTTCTTCCGGTTCTTTTTCTTTGGCCTTAGCTTTTGCTTTTGGCTTTTCTTCTGCCGGAGCTTCTTCTTTTTTGGCTTTTACTTCTTTCTTTTCTTCTTTGGCAGGAGCTTCTTTTTTCTCTTCAGCCTTCTTTTCTTCTTCAGTGAAGATCTCAGGGAAATTTTTAGATAAAATCCCATACCAGGTAGCCAGCTTGCGGATATCGGAGCAGTATACTCTTTCCAGATCGTAGTCCGGTACTACTTTCTCCATAAAATCTCTCAGCTCAGCATCGGAAGATTTGGAAGATACTTTCAGATCATCGCCAAATAGTTTATTTACATTCTTCAATACCTCTTCCAAAGGTACAGAAGATTCATCTCCATTGGTATAGATCGATATTTCTTTCAGAATAGATACTCTCTCGCTGGAATTGGCGATCATCTTGGTTTTCTTGTCATCTATAGTTTCAAGGATAACACCATTTCTTGTAGGCTTTAAAATACGGAACAAGCCACCTTTTCCTGAAACTGAAGCGATTTCTTTAAGTAACTCCATTATTATTTGTTATAATTTATTGGTAAAAATTTACAGTTTAAAATACACCGGAATATTTGTGTCAAATCTATATCCTGGCGGTTTAAATTTAAGAAGTCTTACTACTCTCAACGCCTCATCGCCGCAACCCCCGCTAATATTTTTTACTACCTGCAGGTTAGAGGTCTTGCCATCTGCCTCGATTACCAGGTGTACAATACACTCTCCTTGTATTCTGTTTCTCTTGGCATTTGGAGGATAGAGTGTATTAGCATTAATAAATTTATACATGGCATCTTGTCCACCTTCATAATATTGAGCAGCAGGGATAGATTTTCCTGCCGGAGGAGGCGCTGTTTGTGCGCTAGCGTTACCAATCACTATAGAAGCGAAAAGAGTAACCAGTATAAAGATGATTTTTTTCATGGTTCTAATAAAGTTTAGTTTGCAATGATAATTTAAAATTTACTCAACTCAAATTTAATTTATGACTTCCTTTTAACCAATACGATAAGGTATCATAAGATGTTTTAAATCGTTGAGAGCAATGTATTTGGTAACCCTTATAGGTTTTATTCAAACAATCTCAACTTTAATTTTTTACAGGTTTATAAGAACTATTGATCTCCGAAATATACTCTAAAATTTCTTCTTTTCCTTGTTTGGATATTGAGGAAGTAATAAATATTGGGGGCAGATCTTCCCATGTTTTGTACAATTCATTGGTAAATTTAGCAATAGTCGTACCGGTTTTATTGCGCGTTTGCTTATCTGCTTTGGTGAACACGATTGCAAAAGGAATTCCTTCCTCTCCTATCCATTGAATAAATTCAAGGTCGATCGCCTGCGGGTCGAGCCTAGAGTCGATCAGGACAAATACAGATTGTAGCTGCTCGCGGTAAAGCATATACTCCATGATCATCTGATCCCATTTTGATTTTTCAGTTTTACTTACACGCGCCCAGCCATAACCGGGAAGGTCTACAATGTTCCAGGTCTCGTTGATGTTAAAATAATTAATGGTTTGTGTTTTGCCAGGAGTGGAAGAAGTTTTCGCCAGCTTGTTGTTATTGGTAAGCATATTGATCAGCGAAGACTTGCCCACATTGGAGCGGCCTATAAAAGCATATTCGGGCATCTTCTTGGTAGGACAAGCTGTATGACTTGCAAAACTTCCTGTGAATACTGCTTTCTTTACCTGCATCGATCTTTTGAAATTTATGATGGCTGCAAAAATAGCTAAAATAATCACTAAACAAGTGTAGAAATATTCTGGAAGGCTTAAAATGCCTTAGCTCTTTCGTTTTAGTGGTTTCTTAAAATTTGACATTGGCCATTTTTTTAATAACTTTGTGCAAACGGTTGAAAAGGCCGTTTTTTTTATTGTATTCAGGAGATAAAAGTATTGCTATGAGCAAGATATCATATTATACCGAAGAAGGTCTTAAAAAATTAAAGGACGAATTACATAGCCTTAAAACAAAAGGTCGTTCCGATATGGCCAAACAAATTGCCGAAGCACGCGACAAAGGAGATTTGAGCGAAAATGCTGAATACGATGCAGCCAAAGATGCTCAAGGATTGTTGGAAATGAAAATATCTAAGCTGGAAGACCTGGTAGCCAATGCCCGCCTGGCCGATAAATCAAGCATGGATACTTCTATCATTTCTATTCTTTCTAAAGCAAAGCTTAAAAACAAAAAGAACAATGCTATTGTAGAATATATGTTTGTAGCCGAAGAAGAAGCCGACCTTAAAACCGGCAAGATCTCCGTAAAGTCTCCAATCGGCAAAGGGCTGCTTGGCAAAAAAGTAGGCGATGTAGCTATCATTGATGTGCCTGCTGGTAAAATTGAACTTGAAGTATTGGAAATCGGCGTTTAAAAGTTATGAATGTTGAATTATGAGTTATGAATAATTTTTTAACTAATCTATAACTCAACATTTATGCATAACTCATAATTAATTATCATGGCAACTATATTCACCAAAATCATCAGCGGAGAAATTCCTAGTTACAAAATCGCAGAAGACGAAAACTATCTTGCCTTCCTGGATATCTCTCCACTTGCAATCGGACATACACTTGTAATTCCTAAAAAAGAAATTGATTATATTTTTAACATAGACGATTCCCTATTGGCTGGTTTACATGTCTTCAGCAAAAAAGTAGCAAAGGCAGTAGAAAAAGCAATCCCTTGCAAACGCATTGGTGTAGCGGTTATCGGCTTAGAAGTACCTCATGCGCATATTCACCTGATCCCGCTTCAAACTGTACAAGACATCAATTTCTCCCATCCTAAAATGGTTGTTTCCAAAGAAGTACTGGAAGAAACCGCGGCAAAAATACGTGCCCAATTATGATTGAATTGATTTGATAATCATCTCCTCTTATCAAATCAATTCAATCAACTCATTATACGCTTTTACATACCGGTTAAACCGCTCCACATCTTTTTCTTTTACCTGGCTCAAACGAGTGAGATCCATATTACTTCGAAGATCGTTTATTTTTACCCGGATGGCGAGGGGATTTTGCTTTACTCTTTCTGTAAAAGCCTCATAATTTTCATCGGGCGATAATTTCGTTACGCACTTCAACGCTTCTACCAGAGACTCTGCAAGCCCTTCCTGACGCAGCATTTCAAAGGTCCAGTCGGTATCTTCCACTACATCGTGCAATACGCCTACTATACGCTCTTCGTCTGTTTTTCCGGCCATCATTACCTGTAGCACATGTAAAATATAGGGCCGGCCGGATTTGTCTACTTGTCCTTTGTGCGCTGCTACGGCAATCTCTACGGCTCTGTCGATGGTCATCATTTAGTTATGAGTTATGAATGTTGAATTATAAGTTTAGTAGCTAATTGAAATACACTTCTATTTGAAAATAGTCAGTAAAGCTTCTTCCTGCCAATAAATCTCTTCCCGGGGTATGACTGTGTAAAATTTTTCATTTTTTATTTTGGCAAGGATAGTTTCTGCTTTCTTACGATCAAGATAAGAAAAATCCATTTCAATCCCAGCCCTGTATTGACGGGTGATTTCAGACCATAAAGGATTTTTATTAACTATAAATGGAAGCTTGTGGGCTAAGTATTCGTAAAGTTTTGTAGGAATACAATTTTCAGTGCTTTTATTCGATTGATAAGGGATCAAACCCAGATCCGAAGAAGCGATGAGGTGAAGTATTTTTTCATGCGGTACAAATTCGTTTCCTCCAACCAGCGTAATAAATTCTTTATCCTGGATATTTTTTTCCAATTCTATAAATTCCGCCCGGTTCGGTGCATATCCTGCAATCATCAAACGAATGGCTGGCTCTTGCTCATACAGCAGGGTTGCAAGCTGTACAGCTTCGAAGATCCCATATGTACCTGCAATTGTACCTGTGTACAATAGTTGAATAGTTCCGTCAGTTCGCTCTACTCTAGGTACTACGGAAGTTTTTCTCAGTTTATTTTCAATTACTATGCTTTTATGTTTGCTAAAAGAAAACTCCTGCTCATAATTTTTTTCCGCCAGGATATAACGATCTACAAAAGGCCTTGTCAACCATTCGATCATTCTTATGCTTACAGCCATAGCATAATTTAAAGGATAAGGGAAGGAACGTGTATAAAGTAGGTTCCTGAAATAATTTTCCTGTACATCGTATACCAATTTACTTCTGCTAAAAATCTTATACCACACCGCTGGCCAAAGCAATTCTGCAGTAGTGATCACAACTGTTTCCGGACGAATGCGAAAGAGATAACGCAGAAAAATAAATCCGGAAAAAAAACGCAGCATATTAAGTCTTTCGAAAGAAAAAATGGGATTGAAAAGGATCTGGCTATCCTGTGGAAGTTCTTTCACCTTCTGCCCTACCAGGTATACCTGATAAATCCCCAACTTGTTTATTGAAATTGCGGTTTTTTCGTAATTTCGCGAGTCGTTTACAGGCTTGAGTACGGAAGCGATGACTAGTTTCTTCTTGTTCATATCAATAAAGTCTCAAGACTAATACTCTATCTCAAGACTGCATGCGGCGGGATTAAGTTAAATAATTTTCAAACAATAAATACCATGAAGGAAATAATAGAAAAAGCCTGGGCTGACCGCAGTCTCCTGCAACAGCAAGAAACCATCGATACGATTCGCCATATCATCGAAGAACTGGACAAAGGCAGATTACGTGTAGCTGAGCCAAAGGCCGATGGCAGCTGGCAGGTAAACGAGTGGATTAAAAAAGCGGTGATTCTTTATTTCCCGATCCAGAAAATGAAAAGTATAGAGGTAGGTCCTTTTGAATACCATGATAAAATGGAATTGAAAAAAGACTACGAAAAACTAGGCATCCGTGTAGTGCCTCCTGCTACCGCGCGCTACGGCGCTTACCTGAGCAAAGGTGTGATCATGATGCCTTCTTATGTAAACATTGGCGCTTATGTAGACGAAGGCACAATGGTAGACACCTGGGCTACCGTAGGAAGCTGCGCACAGATTGGTAAAAACGTACACCTAAGCGGCGGCGTTGGAATCGGTGGTGTGCTAGAGCCGGTACAGGCTGCTCCCGTGATCATTGAAGACGGCGCCTTCATCGGTTCGCGCTGTATCATTGTAGAAGGTGTACATGTAGGAAAAGAAGCGGTGATCGGTGCAAACGTTTGTCTGACCGGAAGCTCTAAAGTAATTGATGTAACGGGTGATAAACCTGTAGAATATAAAGGCTACGTACCTGAGCGCTCTGTAGTGATCCCTGGTTCTTATGCCAAAAAATTTGCAGCAGGAGAATATCATGTGCCTTGCGCTCTTATAATCGGCAAACGCAAGCCAAGCACAGACTTGAAAACTTCTCTCAACGATGCACTGCGAGATAATGATGTAGCGGTATAATATTATGAATGTTGAGTTATGAATGTTGAATTATGAGTGAAAAGTAAATTTTGAATAGTTACTCATTCATAATTCAACATTCATAACTCATAACTTTTATTTAGTCTTTGATATAATTCAATTTCACGTTCTTGTAATCTGCTACTCTTGTGCGAAGATTTTTTACAGTTTTCATCGGGCCTTCGGCAGCTACCATGTTTACGGCCCACTCAGGCAAGTTTCCTCCCGGATCAAAATTCAAAGTATAATCAATCTCTACGATTCCGTTGGGTTTCGGAGTAAGGATCCAATATGCTTTATAAGAACGGATCCTGATATAATCTTTGCTGACAGGCCTGTAATCAGGAGCTCCTGTACAATCCATGGTGATCACTTTGGTGTTGGGGTCTTGTTTAATAACCGTATGCACGATCAGGTCGCGGTTTTGTACAGGCCAGGGCATTTCTGTGGTTTGGTAATGATAGGTTTCGGTAGCAGAAACAATCTCCAGCATCTCTGCCGATCCACAGCCATAGACCCATTTGGGGAATTCTGATTTCTCTGAAAATACCGCAATGATGGAAGACAACGTTCCTTTTACCTCGCTTACTACCCTGAGTTCTTTCAGTGAAACTTGTTTGGAAATTTGTCGTGAATAGATCTTGATGCCGTCTTCATCTTTCACCAATTCCCACTCTGTAGCCTGAGCCAGGAGATTGGCAACTGTGAATAGATATAAAAAAATAAAAAATAGTTGTTTTCTCATTGTTTGATCTCAACAAAACTGTTTTCCTTTTTAGGAGGAAGTGGATTATGACTTATCTGCGATAATTTGCCTGATACTTTATCAATATTACAAGTAGAAACTTGAGTAGGCGATTCTACTTCTACTTCGAAGTGCCCATACACTTCGCGAATGGTAAGGGTTCTATCATCACTTACTTTTTTTTCAGGAAGAAAGGTAGTGTCTCCGCTTTTATTAATATTATCTACAATCCATTTTACTTGTTTCTCATACAGCTTGGGAGAATCGTAAAATGTACTTGAGAAAAAGCCAGAATTACTCACCTCCTTAATTGTCACTTTTTGATTTACCAGGTCTACGTATACGGGAATATAGTAAGAGGTTAATACTGGGACGTAACGCGCCGATACATCGAAGATCGCATACATTTTGGTGGCATTGGCCATTACTTTGATCCGGTCATAATTGGCTACTTTGAATTCAGGATCGTTGATATGAATGATGGCGCGGTCGATGAGTTCTTTGCGACTTAGTTTTTTAAGATCATCAATACCTTTAGGCTGAGTGAGCGATTTTTGTTGCGAAGCTGCCTTTTGCTGAGGGGTTTGTTTTTGCTGAGCAATACCCAATTGCGTGATGGCCATTAAAAATAGTATTATCCCTTTCTTTCTCATATCGTTCTTTTTTATACTCTTAGTAAAAAATATTACGCTCCGTAAAATTAAAACTTATTCATATCCTGCTTAAAGCGATCAATGATCTGGCGCTCTTCGCCAGAGATCCCGTCGAATGACTCGGATACTTTTTCCATAAAACTGATACATTTTGATTTTACTGAATCGGTAAAATCGAAGTCGTAACGATTGGCATCCAAGGTATCGATGGCATAGTTATATGCTTCGTCGAGCGAAATATTTTCTTTTTCCAGTTTGTTGAACATGCTAGAAATCCATTCGTTGTCTGTATCGGAAAGTTCAAATTCTTTCTGCGCCAATTGCTGGATCATTTTTTTCTCTTCTTCCTGAATAATTCCATCTGCCTTTGCAATTGCATAAGCCAGACTCCCCATAGCGATGTGAATGTTTTGTAGTGCCATTTTGGTTTAGTTGTTAAATATTAGTTTTTAGTTACTTGTATTGGTTATATAAATAATCAATAACAAGTAACCAATAACTTCTAAAATATTAGCGTGTTAGTTTAATTCCAATAATAATAAATATAATGCAAAGAATAACATTAAGCAAGATATTCAAAAATCCCATAGTGTAATTTCCGGTCTTAAAAAGATTGAGGGTTTCGTTGCTAAAAGTGGAAAAAGTGCTGAACCCTCCACAAATGCCAGTGATCATAAACAGGTGAAGGGTATTGTTTCCGGGGTATTTATGTTCGATCATTCCTACAGTGAGGCCAAGAATAAAGCTGCTGACGGTATTAGCCACGAAGGTCCCCAAAGGGAAAACCAACATCAGCGGGTTAAGCCATTTGGAAACAAAGAAGCGGAGTATACTACCTACTCCGCCTCCGATAAATATTAGAAAATAATTTTTCAATTCTTTATTTAACTATCCATTTATTCGAATTACTCCATGAAAACCTATAAGGTTTTATTCCATGTGCATTCTGAAGATATGAAATATATTTATAAACCTTATAGGTTGCTAAGCGGATAGCTATATTTTTTACTTAACCTTAGCTGCTTCAATAGCAGCTTTGTTGTTGGGATCCAGTGCACGTACATTATTCCATGCTTCGTCTGATTTTGCTTTGTCTTTGTTGACCAGCAAATAATAAGAACCAAGGTAAGTATATGCTTCTACCAACTCTTTTTTATTTTTCTCTGTATCTGTTTTTGCCAGCTCAATGTATTTTTCATAATAAGGTTTTGCCAAAGCCTTTTCCTGCTTAGGGTCCAGGTTGGCGTTGGCTCTTGCTCTGTAGAGATAACCGATCGGAAGATCAGATTTCAGTTCGGTTACTTTTGAAAAAGCCTGATCGGCCTCTGCGTAGGATTTATTCAGCATCAGCGAGCGTCCCATAGAAAGATAGTCGTTTGCCAGTGCGGTAGATTTTGCAGTGGCTTTGGTGGCATCTATTTTCTTTTGGAAAGCAGCAGCAGCTTTGTCGTATTTTTTCGCTACAAACCAGATGTTGGCTATCTCTCCGTATAATTCCTTTTTGGAAGTATCGCGCTCCAGCGCTTTGTTGTAGTATTCCACGGCCAGTGAATCCTGTCCTTTTTTGGCAAGGATCTTTCCATAATATTCATAATCCTGGGTGATGATCTTTTTGGTATCTGCTTTCTTCCAGAAGGTATCCATATTTTGAAGGGCAGCATCGTATTGTTTTGTTTCATACTGCGAATAGCCCATCAAACGGTAGATCACAGGATTGCTATAGTTTTTCTTTGCCAGTTTATCCAGTTCTGCCAATGCTTCGGTATAGTCTTCATTTAGAAAAAGGAAGGAGGCAAAACGATAATCTGCATCATCACTTTTATCTCTCAGGGAAAGATATTTTTTGTAACTCTCGATCGCCTTGTCAAACTTTTTTGCTTTGTAATAAAGCTCTCCCATTTCGCGATAGATTGGGGCGAAGTCAGGATCAAGAACTAGGCCGTCTTTGAAGGATTGCATTCCTACATCGTAGTTTTTGGCAGCAAGGTAAAGTTTACCCATTTTCCACAAAGGCAGTGGTGACTTAGGATCCAGAGCCATCGCAGCTTTGTATTGTTCGATCGCTTTTGAACCGTCTGCAGATGCAAAGTAAGCATCGCCCAGTTCCAATTTTGCCCATGCATTTTTAGGATCTACGTCTGTGCCTTTTGTAGCATATTCCAGCGCTTTGGCGGCATCTGGCTTGTCCAGACCCAGGTAATATTCTGCGATGACAGCGTATACTCTTCCGTCTTTTTTAGCAAGGGAAGTTGCCTTGTCAAAATTTGCTTTTCCCTCTGTAGGATTGTTTGCCATGGAAACTTTGCCCAACCCTGCATAATTGAGCGCGCTGTTTTCATTTTGTTTCACCCCCTGCATAAACCAGTAGCGTGCCGAATCGTATTGCTCGTTTTTGAAATACACATCCCCCAGGAAATAATATTGATCCGTGCTTTTGGTATCTGTTTTTACCAACCCTAAAAGAATCCCTTTTGCTTTCTGATACTGCTCTCTGTCTGAATATTTAATAGCGTCTTTCAATGTCTGCGCCGAAGCCGACATGGTCAGCATTGCCGACAGGACCACTAGTTTGATTGTTTTCATCATTCTATTACTTTAAACTATTTTTTAATTAATAATAATCTCTCTTGTAGGCATTCGAAAAGGCATCAATCCTGCCTTTAGTACGATCCTTTGTCCCCGTTCGCCTGCTATGAAATTTGCAAATCCCGTACCGAGGTTTTTTTGACCGTCCAAATTTAAAATGAAAATACCACGTATGAAAGGATATTTTCCGGTAATGAGCTCTTCCTGTACCGGGTAGCCATATTGCGACTTGCCAGTGGAATCCTGGTATTGAATGGTCATCAGATTAATCTTTTCTAATCTTGCCATCACTTTAGGATCCTTGTAATTACTCACCAGGCTCATTCCAATGATTCCCAGGGCTTGTGGATGATTGGCCACATATTCGATCACTGCACTGTCGCTGCCTGCGGCGGCCAGGTTGTGCATCTCCCCCGACTGGCCAAAGCGCTGTTGGAGGTAAATGATATTACCGGAATTATTTTTATCGCATACTAATGTCCGTTTCGTTTTGCCAGATAGCATCGCCAAGAGTGCGGCTTCAGAGAGGAGTGTATCTTTATTTTCTTTAGAAGAAATAAATACCAATGCATCCGAAGCGATCTGATTGGTCTTAGGCTGCAGGCCTTTACTCTTTATTATTTTTTCTTCCTCCGCTTTTGTAAGTTTTCTTCCTACAATAGCTACATCGGCTTTCCCTTCCAGCAATTCGCGGATCGCCTGCTCTTGCGGCTGATAGCTAAGTTCGATCGATGCTTTCGGATAGATCGCTTCGAAAGTCTCCACGGTAGTGCCGAGCAGGGGACTGAAAGTTTCATCGGCCAATAATCGCATATGACCACTGGTGTGCGTGTTGCCTTCCTGCTCAACGGATGAAGAGCTACAGGAAAATAATATTCCTGCACAAGCGATTACAGCTATGAAAACAAATAAGAAAGAATAGAAGAAGCGGGTCATAGTTTACTGTAAAAATAAGGACAGAAGATCGTTGCCGGGCAGTCCGTGTATTAACAATCTATTATTTTTATAAAGTATTTGCGTTAGCATAAAAATTTGGAATCGGAGAGCATAGATATTTTAAAGCTTAAACATTGCCTGTAGTTGTTCCCACAATTGTTTTTTCAGAGTTACATTACTTTCAATCATCCAAACCGCATCGGCGGAAATGATCTGGGTTGATTTTACCTGTGTGCATTTGTACTGCGTCATTTCCAGGCCAGGGATCTTGACGCCAAACAGCACCAGCTTGTCAAAGGCATAACGCGAAGCCACGTCGTTGATTGTAATACCCCGGAAATTAATGCATTCGTATTCGTCTTTCTGAACTTTTGCGGCCCCCATTACTTTGGAAAGGAATTCATATTCTTTCACACTTAATTCATCTTCTTCGGAGAAGAACAGAAGAATACATTTTTTATGCGCCTTCTGCACCAACGTCTGCAACTTAGGCGTGACAGGGATTGTAGTCGTTTCTGGCTTAGGGATAACCTTAGATTCCTCTTTGACATGAGGTGTTTTTTCAAGCGTAGCCGCAGGTTCCGGAGCTTCGGAGATCTTTGTTTCATAGCCCATCAGGTAGATCGGCTCTTCAAACAATTGAGTCAGGTACCCTATTTCCAGTTCTGTTTTCATCGGTTTGCTTTTAAACGCCTATAGCCAGGGGGCAAGGCTGTATTGGCTTAAAATTACGATTATATCTTTTGATCGACAACCTCGCCAGAGTTGATTTATGCACAGATTGTTGAAAATGCCACTGGGGAGATGCCAGATACCAGATGCCGGATAAAATTATCTGGAATCTGGTATCCGGGCATCTGGTATCTTAAATTTACTTTAATCCACAAACAAGAGATATCTACAATATTTTTTTATTTTTGCAGCGGAAAAAACTGTATTAAACCACACAAGCAATGAAAGGTCCTGTATCACAATTTATTGAAAATCATTATCTGCATTTCAACGCAGCGGCGCTGGTAGATGCTGCGAAAGGCTACGAAACGCATCTGACGCAAGGAGGTAAAATGATGGTAACGCTTGCCGGAGCCATGAGTACCGCCGAGTTGGGCAAATCACTGGCAGAAATGATCCGTCAGGATAAAATTGCGATCATTTCCTGTACAGGCGCCAACCTGGAGGAAGATATCATGAACCTAGTAGCGCACAAATCCTACAAACGTGTGCCTCACTACCGCGACCTAAGCCCACAGGATGAATGGGATCTTTTGGAAAATCATTTCAACCGTGTAACCGATACCTGCATTCCGGAAGAAGAAGCTTTCCGTAGATTGCAAAAACATATTCACAAGATCTGGAAAGATGCCAACGATAAAGGCGAGCGTTATTTTCCTCATGAATTCATGTACAAAATTTTACTTTCCGGCGAGCTGGAACAGTATTATGAAATAGATCCGAAAAACAGCTGGATGTTGGCAGCTGCTAAGAAAAATCTGCCGATCATTGTACCAGGCTGGGAAGATTCTACTATGGGAAATATATTCGCTTCCTATTGCATTAAAGGGGAGTTCAAAGCGTCTACTATGAAATCAGGAATTGAGTATATGCAATGGCTGGCCGATTGGTATGTGAAAAATTCCGAAGGCAAAGGCGTAGGCTTCTTCCAGATAGGCGGCGGTATTGCAGGCGACTTCCCGATCTGCGTGGTGCCAATGCTTTACCAGGATATGGAGATGGAAAATATTCCTTTCTGGTCTTACTTCTGCCAGATCTCTGATTCTACTACTTCCTACGGCTCCTACTCCGGCGCTGTGCCTAATGAAAAGATCACCTGGGGAAAACTGGGAATTGAAACACCAAAATTCATTGTAGAATCCGACGCTACCATCGTGGCTCCGCTGATCTTTGCATGGATCCTTGGATGGTAAAATTATAATTATGAATTAGGAGTTATGAATGTGAATTAAAAATTTATAACTCCTAATTCAACATTCATAACTTGAAAAGATGAGACATAAAATACTAAGCGACGGTGCGAAGGAACTGAGCTATGAAATCAGGGAGATCGTAAAAAAGGGCGACCAGATAAGTAAGCTGGGGATGAATATTTATTGGGAAAACATTGGTGACCCAATTCAGAAACACAACGAAGTACCGCTCTGGATGCGTGAGATCATTTCTGGTCTTACTATGGATGAAAAGTCTTACAGCTATTGTCCTTCCAAAGGAGTACTCGCTACCCGCCATTTTTTGGCCGAACTGAACAACCAGAAAGGCGGTGCAAAAATCACCGCAGAAGATATTCTTTTCTTCAACGGACTGGGAGACGCCATCGCAAAAGTATATCAGTTCATCAACAGCAATCTCCGCGTTATCGGGCCTTCTCCTGCTTATTCCACGCACTCTTCCGCAGAAGCCGCTCATGCCAGCAGCGATCCCATCACGTATCGCCTGGACCCAAACAACCATTGGTATCCCGACCTGAACGACCTTTACAATAAAGTAAAATACAATCCAAATATTATCGGTATTCTCATCATCAATCCTGATAACCCTACAGGGATGGTGTATCCTTTGGAAACACTCAAAAGGATTGTAGAGATCGCCCGTGAATTTGATCTGTTTTTGATCAGCGATGAAATCTATCTCAACATCACCTACAATGGAGCCAAAGCCTACTCGCTCGCAGAAGTGATCGGCGATGTACCGGGTATTGCGATGAAAGGAATTTCGAAAGAACTTCCATGGCCGGGCGCGCGCTGCGGATGGATGGAATTTTACAACCGTGAACAACACAAAGATTTCAATAAATTTTGCGCTGCCATGGAAAACGCAAAAATGATCGAAGTATGCTCTACTACCCTGCCGCAGCTTGCTATTCCAAAGATCATGAGCGATCCGAGGTTCAAACCTTACCGCGAAGAATTGAACCAGAAGATCGGGCGAAGAAGCAAGTATATCGCAGAAATATTAGGACAAGTGCCGGAGCTGCAATTCAACGAGACTTATGGAGCGTTCTACAATACTATTATTTTCAAGGAGGGTGTATTGAATAGTAAACAAAAATTAAAGATCAGTAATCCAGAAGTGGCCAGGCTGGTTGAAAGCTGGGTAACGCCGGATATGAATTTTGATAAACGTTTTGTTTACTACCTGCTCGGCGCCAAAGGAATTTGCGTAGTGCCGATCTCTTCTTTCTGCTCCGACCTCAAAGGATTTCGCGTAACGCTGCTGGAGGAAAACGAAGAAAACCTGAAACATATTTTCACCACGCTGAGAGACGCGATCAAAGAATATTTGAATTCTACAGATTAATTTCTTTTAAAAAACCATGAATATTTTACTCATTGCTTTCGCCTTTTTTGTGCTGCTGACTTTTGGCTCCAGAACATTGGGTTCGCGTGCCTTGAAACAATTGACGCTGGAAGAAAAAACAAAAGCCGCCGCTCTTTTTTCTTTGAATAGAAACCTTTATCTCACGGCTGCGCTTATCGGATTTGCGCTTCTCTATTTTTTCGCGTTGCAATACCGGTTAATGCCTTTCCCTTTCGCACTGGGAACATATGTAGTGCTTACCTCTATTTTCATTGGCATTAACATTTATTTTACCAATCAAAAATTAATAACTCATAATTTCCCCCAACCCTATATCCGCTTGTTCCTCGCAAGCGATCTGGTATATCTTATAGGCTTGATGATCTTTTTTGGAATAATTTATTCCGCTAATCTGTATCAGCACTTGCTGGGAGCATAATGCTCTGCGATCTTTGCGTTTAAAAGCTTTAGAATCTCCCTTTTAAGTATTAAGATTAATAATGGATGCAAGATACCAGATGCCGGATACCAGATAGTTTAGATAAAAACAACTCTGTTTTACAAATAAACTAAAAGACAATGTCATTAAAATACTCTCGCATTTATCCGGTATCTGGCATCCGGCATCTCAAATAAGTATTAATATTTAAGAGGGTAATTTCAAAAAACTTTATTTAAAAAGCGACTTAGTTGTTCGTCGAACTTCTCCTTGTTGCTGGCGTCCTGGCGAGACAATTTCCTTTTTGTTGCTGGCGGGGAGCCGGAAGAAGCAATACAGCTCGCAGAAAAAAAATAAAACAGTGAGGAGAAGCAAACGATCGCTGCCCTCCTTCCCTATTTTTGCGGAACAAACAAAGATTATAAACCGGATACCAAGGCACTCCATTCTTCCAACTCAGGCTTACCTGGTTTTCTTAATCCGAAAAATTGTACGATCATCTCCCCTTTCTCATCAAAACATTCAAGTGAAGTCACCGTGCCATTGGCAGTGGGTTTGCGTACAATCCATGGTTATTAATGGCCAGATTTAAGAAGTTGTCATTCAGTATTCAATGCTATATATTCTCAAATGCTGATTCTGCTCCAAAAACGAACGCCCGATGCTGTAACACCGGGCGTTCTGACTATATAGAAAATTAAACCTAATTACTTAATGACTCGAAGGCACATTGCCTTTCGGATAAAACTCTGGCATCAGTCTTCTGAAGAAAGAAGGTGCAATTGCAAATGCAAGGAAATACACCAGGGTCAATGGCAGTAAGAATGCCATCATGATCTTGTACTGATCTACTAATCCTTTGTGCGTTACTTTCACACTGTCTACCAGTTCATACAATACCGGTACAAGAATCAATGTAAGGAACGTTGCGAAGGCAAGACCATAGATCATCGTCCATGACAGCGGTCCCCAGAAGGCAACACTGTCACCACCAAAGAAGATATGTGGATTTCCTTCGGTGAACAATGTTACGAAGTCAATGTTCAACCCTACTGCAAGTGGTATCAATCCTAAGATTGTAGCGGAAGCCGTCAGCAATACAGGTGTCATACGTGTACGTCCTGCTTCGATAATCGCAGAAACGGTATCGAGTCCTCTTTCTTTCAGATGGTCTGTAAATTCCACCAGGAGAATTCCGTTACGTACCACGATTCCTGTAAGTGCGATCACCCCTACACCTGTCATGATGATTGAGATATCCATTTTAAAGATCGCAAAGCCAAGCAATACCCCGATGATACTGAACAGAATCTCCGTAAGAATAATAAATGGTTTTGAGATAGAGTTAAACTGTAGCACCAGTACTCCGAAGATCAGGAAGAATGCTACCATCACCGCCCAGCCCAGGAAGGCAGAGGTTTCCGCCTGGTCTTCCTGCTCACCGGTCATTTTCATCATTACTCCTTCCGGTGCATCGTAGTCGTTCAGTACTTTCTGAATTTCTGCTACCACTTCGTTTGCGTTGTAGCCGCTCAGGATGTTGGAGTAAACGGTAATCATTCTTTTCTGATTCTTCCGGTTGATACCTCCATATGTATCGGTGTATCGCACTCTTGCTACCGAAGAGAGCGGTACCTGGCGCAGTGCTCCACCCATGTTCATATCGCGGTATACAATGCTCATATTGAGCAATGCTTCTACATCGTTACGCTGGTTGTACTGGTAGCGCACCTGGATCGGATACTCATCGTTGGCATCTCTGAATTTGGAAGCTTCCAATCCATAAAGCGCGATGAAGAGATTGTCGGAAATTGTCTTTGTAGAAATTCCCTGTGCATTCGCTTTCTCACGATCGATCTCTACCAATACTTCCGGTTTGTTTTTCACCAGGTCGGTTTTCAATTCTTCGATTCCTCCGATGCCTGAGTTGTTCAGATATTTGATCACATCTTCAGAAGTAGCGATCAATTCATCGAAACGATCGCCAGTGATCTCGATGTTGATTGGCTTTCCTACCGGAGGACCGCCTTGCTCCTGGTTTACGGTGATCTGTGCACCAGGAATTCCTTTTACAGCTTCACGGATTTTGTCAAGATATTCAGCAGTAGACTGTCCGTTACGTCTCGCAAATTCCACAAATGCTACAGTGATCTTTCCTTTGTTTGGCGTAGTACCAAAATCAAATTCATTTTGATCTCCCGCACCTTTACCTACGTTGGCGATCACTGATTCTACAATTGGATTACCTTTCGGGTATCCTTTATTTACTGTTTCAAATACACGCTTCTCCACAATTTGAGTAATGGAGTCTGTGTATTTTTGATCCGTACCAATTGGAAGCACAATGTTTGTAAAGATAAAGTTTGGTTCGCTTTGCGGGAAGAACACTACCTTTGGAGCACGCACCGATATTAGGAATCCGGAGAAGAACAACAAGAAAATAGTTCCACCGAAGATCAGGTATGGATGCTTCAACGCCCATTTCAGGCTGTTTGCATAAGCATTCTGGAACTTCGGCCATCTTTTCTCCTGGAAGTCTTTGATCACACGTTGCATCAGGAATCGGTTCAAGCAATAGAGTACAAACATGGTGACAATAAAATTACCAAGTCCTACACCTATCGAATAACCAATCAGAGCGATGATCGCAAAGATAACTGCAGTTACCCAGAAGCCTTTGTTTACCGAACGAGATTGTCTATCGTGCTCTTCGTCGTGTGGTTTCATAAAATCTACCGCGAAGATCGGGTTGATGATATACGCCACTACCAAGGAAGCTACGAGTGTTACGATAAGTGTGATCGGAAGGTAGAACATGAATTCTCCGATCACGCCTTTCCAGAATGCCAGTGGAATAAACGGCGCCAGCGTGGTTACTGTACCGGCAAGCACGGGAACAAATACTTCCCCGCAAGCTTCTTTCGCCGCTTGTATGATCGGCACTTTACCATTGTCGTAAATCCTGTGCGTGTTTTCAATTACCACGATCGCGTCATCCACCACAATTCCCAGCGCGAGCAGGAAGGCGAAGAGTACGATCATATTCAAGGTGAAATCCATTGTATCCAGGAAGATGAAGGCCATACACATTGAAAGCGGTACGGACATTGCCACGAAGATCGCGTTGGTAGTTCCCATGAAGAACATCAGGATCACGGTCACCAGGATAAATCCGATGATGATCGTGTTGATCAGATCGTGAAGTGTAGTACGTGTTTCCTTTGATTGGTCGCCGGTAAGCACGATCTTCAGGTCTTTCGGAAGTTTATTTTCCTGCATATCTTTTACCACAGCACGGATCTTATCAGAAGCTTCGATCAGGTTTTCTCCGCTTCGTTTCACCACGCTGAGTGTGATTACATTTTTATAGTCAAGACGTGCAAATGTTTCTTTTTCTTTATGACCGTCTACTACTTCGGCAATATCTTTCAGGTAGACTACTGCGCCAGAACCAGAACGGATCACCAGGTTTTTAATATCTTCTACATTTTTAAATTCTCCTTTTACCTGGAGTGAACGTCTTACATTTCCTAATACAACTTCACCACCTGCGGCGCTAATGTTCTCAGAACCTACAGCGCTCATCACATCGTAGAAAGTCACTTTCGTGTTATCCATTTTGAAACGATCGAGGTTGATCTGGAATTCTCTGTCGAGCGCACCAATCAAGTCTACACGTGTAATCTCTTTCATCGACTCGATCCGATCCTGGATGTCTTCGGCATATTTCTTCAGCCTGTCCAGATCATAATCTCCGGAAATGTTAATGTTCATGATTGGAATTTGCGATACATCGACTTCGATGATCTGAGGTTCTTTCAGGTTGGTATTTTTCGGCAAATCTACTTTTGCCTTATCCACCGCGTCTTTCACCTTGATCTTTGCTTCTGCAATTTCTTCGTCAGTATTGAATTCAACGATCACCACCGAAACGTTTTGCTCGGATTTACTGGTGATCTTTTTCACTCCTGAAATTGCTTTCACTTGTTTTTCGATATGCTTGGTTACCGCATTTTCAATATCGGTAGGCGAAGCGCCGAGGTATTGGGTGTTTACATAGATTTGAGGAAACACCACTTCGGGAAACTGTTCTTTTGGCAAGGAATTGTAGGTCAGATAACCTACAAGCGCCAGTATGGCGGTCACAACATAGATCGTGGTTTTATTATCTATGGACCATGAGGATGCTTTAAACTCTTTCATGAAATCGTTATTTAGAAATTTTTATTTCTCTTAGTCTTCTTAGAATTTAACATTTTGCCCATCCAGTACATCCTGGTAGCCTAATGTAATAACCTGATCGCCTTCTTTCAGGCCCGACAGAATTTCAGCCTCTGTTCTGTAGATGCCTCCTACTTTCACAGGTGTCTTCACCGCTTTGTTATTTTTTACAGTGAATACAAAGTCGTTGGTTTCGGAGTGTTGGATCACATTCACCGGAATAACGATTGCATTTGGCTCGCTATAGTCCTGGATCTTCACATATGCCAGCATATTTGCTTTGATATCTTTAGGGGCATTTTTAAGATCGAATTCTACCGTGAATGTTCTGTTTACAGTATTGATCACATCGCTTACCACTTTTACATAAGTCTCCATAGTGTAGTTGATGTCCGGAAAGTAGATAGAAGCTTTATTTCCTTTTTTCACTTTACCGATATATCCTTCTGCAATATCAGCGGTTACTTTGAATCCTGTAGTGTTTACAATTCTTACCGCAGGCATTCCCGGAGAAGCAAGCTCTCCTTCGTTTGGATAGATCTCGTCTACAGTACCGTCAATCGGAGCTTTCACGCGATAAGCATCCAGTTGCTCATTCATTTGCGACAATCTGTTTTGCAATCCTTCATAACTTGCTTTCGCTTGCAGGTATTGGATCTCTGTTCCGATCTTTTGATCCCAAAGTGATTTTTGTTTTTCGTAAACAGTTTTCGAAAGTTCAAGATTGGTTTTCAATTCCTGTACACCTTTTCTCATTGCTTCGTCGTCAATGGTAAGCAAAGTGCTTCCTGCTCTTACGTAATCTCCTTTATTGACAAGGATCCTGGTAACTGTACCAGCAGCTTTGTAGCTCACCAAAACGTTTTTATCAGAATCTACTTTACCTTGTACTTCCAGGTAGTGTCTGAACTCCTTGGCTTGTATAGGCGCTACGGCTACTTCTTTCACTTTCACGTTGGTGGAATCTTTATAACCTGCGTCTTTCAATTCTTTCTCCAACTGAGAGATCTGTCCTTTGATCTCGCTTTGTTGTTTTTTCAGCGCCTCGATCTTTGATTTGATCTCGCCGATCTTGTCTTTACTTCCACAAGCTGCAAGCAGCGCTATCGTTACCGCCAGTATGATTGTATTTTGTGTTCTCATTTCTGTAAGGGTTTAATATTTTTTAAATGTTTGGTTTCTATTTATTGTGCATTGTATAAAGTACCCAATGCTTTCTGATAATCTACTTGTGCAATGATCAGATCATATAAAGCATTGTAATAATTTGTCTGAGCTTCTTTGTAGGAGCTTTCAGCCGTTACGACTTCGAGGTTTGAGCCTACGCCTTGTTGGTATTTAATTTTGGAGACATTCGATACTTCTTTCGCCAGGTCTACATTCTTTTTCTGGATCTCAAGCGATTTCATATTATTTTTCAAAGTGATCTCTGACTGTTGTACCTGAAGGTCGGCGGTTTCTTCGAAATTCTGAATACTGTTCTCAATTTTTCTTATCGCAATTTTAGATTGTTGTGCTTTGTAACGTTTGTTGAAACCGTCGAAGATCGAAAGATTTGCCGTTAGTCCCCACATATTATATGAATACCATTTGTTACTCAATACCGCTCCGATATTTTGATCCATGCGTATTGTTCCGATCTTGCCGAAAGCCGAAATCGTAGGCAGGTAGCCCGCGCGGATATTTTTCAGATTGTAGTTTTCTAATTTTCTTTGAGAATTTAACAACTGGTATTCTACTCTGTTATTATAATCTACCTTTGCTCCAAGCGTAGCAGTTTCCGCTTTTTTGAGATCCTCTATTGTTCCTGTTAGCGTAATATTTTTGTTTACATCATATCCCATCTGGAATTTTAAAAGTAATTCAGAAATAACGATCAGGTTCAGGAATTTTTCTCTTTCTGTAAGTAAATTGTTGTAGGTAACTTCCAGCCTGCTCACATCGATGACTTCTACAAAGCCTTTTTGCTGCATGCTGCTGGTCTGTCTCAAAAGCGTATCTACCCTGGAAATGTTGGCGTTCAGGATGGCGATCCTTTCTTTAGTAATGGTAACCAGATAAAAAGCTTTTGTCACATTTGAAACGATCTCTACTTTGCTGAATTCGGTATTTTTATCGGCCAGCTCTGAATAAGCCTTCGCAGCCTTCAAGCCTACAAAATAGGAACCGTTAAAGATCAACTGTGAAGCAGAAGCGTTTATGTCTCCTGAAGACCGCTGCTGGAAAAGGTTCCGAACGGCAATAGTAGATCCAATCGGTTGAGTTGGATCGGTATAGAACGCTCCATTTTTAAGGAACATTCTTTGGAGCGTTGGGTTGTCGACCAACTGTGCCTGGCTGGTGATCTGTGGCAATCCTGCCGATCGTACTTCGCCCATTCTGGCTCTTGCAATAGCTGCATCCAGCTCCGCATTTTGAATGTTGGTACTATTTTTCAGTGCATAGTCTATACATTGCTGCAACGTATAACTGCTGTCGGTCTGCGCCCTGCTCAGCCCGAAGGTCAATACCACTGCCATAGCGGTAAGTATTCCTCTCTTCATAAAAAAAGCATTAGTCTTCTTCATGTATCTGTTTGTATTTGTTAAGTAATTTGTGTCCTTTAATTGTGCATATTCCGAAAGTGAAATGTTCAAAAAATTCCATTTGTACTTTCGGTGTTTCAAATTCCGATAGTGGGAATACTTCCGTATTGAATCCCATCTCTACCGTTTCAATTCTCATCCTGGCAAGGATGGCGGTGTCAATATTGGCGCGGAACAAACCATCACCAACTCCCCGGTGAAGCATGTCCTGAATACATTTCTCTACAAATTCTCTCCGGTAATCCAGGTAAATAGCCCAGGCCCGCGGATGGTATTTCTTCACATCGTATAAAAGAGCAGGATTGATATTGCAAACACTGCTTCTCATAAAGTCCGAACATTTGATCAGCTCTTCCAGCGCGTCTTTGGAATCGTCTCTCATTTTTATGAAACTCTCCTTCTGAAACTCGGTAAAGTTGCTGACACAAGCGCAAACAAGAGCGTCTTTGTCTTCAAAATACTGGTAAATGGTTTTTTTCGACACTCCCAACGTTCTCGAAATATCATCCATGGTGATGCTTTTTACCCCATAGCGGAGGAACATGTCTAATGCTCCTTTCAATATGATATCTTTTGGCTCCATAATTATTGGGTCAAAACTATGGAAACTTTTTAACAAACAAAAGTTTCCATAGTTTATTTTTTATAATTACCTGCCAACAACCTTCTGGTACCGGTAAATTGAAATTTTCATGATTGACTAAGATTAAAAATCAGCTAATTTGCCTAAAAAGCACGATCTGAAAAAATCGATTCTGAAAAAATTCATATACTATACTAGATGAAAAATAGTTATATTTGAGAAATTTAACCGATTCATTACCCATAAGATCTCAATAACCGGTTACTAATAAGTGACCTTTGATTGTTTAAAATATATTGTTTTGAAAAGAAAATTCCACCTCTACAGATTTATTGCATTCGACTTTATAGCAGCTATTGTAGCCTGGATCGTTTTCCATTTGCTTAGAAAAATGCTGCTGGGAGAAATGAAGGAAGGAATCAACCTTCCCCTACTCGAGCATGCTTTGGTGATCGGTGTTTTCTGGATGGCACTTTATACTTTCTTTGGTTTCTATTCGGAGATCTATCGCAAATCAAGGATCAAAGAATTTTTTACCGTCTTCGCTGTCTCTATCTTTGGTACTTTGATCATCTTCTTTTCCTTATTACTCGACGACATTGGCGTGGTTAATTATACTTCTTATTATAAAACTTTTGCCTCTTATTTCGCCATTCATTTTCTGATCACCATCACCCTGAAGATCTCGTTGATCACGTATGTAAAAACATTGGTCAAAAAGAAACAATTATACTTTAACACTTTGATCATTGGCTCGGGACAAAAAGCGGTGGAAATATTTGACGAGATCAATAAAAGTTTTGAAATGCTTGGACTTCGCTTTATTGCTTATTTGAGCCTGAATCAAAACAGAAATAGATTCGGAGAAAAACTACGCTATATGGGCACGATAGCCAATATGAAAAAAGTGATCTCACGCGCGCACATCGAACAAGTGGTGATCGCTATGGAAACAGAAGACCATGAACGTGTGCAGGAAATTCTTTTTCAACTCGAGGATGTAAAAAATATTCGCATCAGTATTATTCCTGATATTCATCAATACCTGATCGGCACGATCCGCGTGAACCATAGCTTTGATATCCCTCTCATGGATATCAACCAGGACCTGATGCCTGAATGGCAAGCCAACCTGAAACGGATCTCCGATGTTATTTTTGCCTCCTTTGTACTCGTACTTGGAATGCCTTTCTTTCTCCTGATCGCCTCTATTATCAAGCTTAGTTCTAAAGGACCTGTTCTATTCAAACAAGAAAGAGTAGGCAAAGACGGTAACCCTTTCTGCATTTTCAAATTCAGAAGCATGTATGTAGATGCAGAAAAACATGGACCTGCGCTTTCTAAAGAAGGCGACTCGCGCATCACTCCTTTTGGCAGGTTTCTCCGCAAAAGTCGTATTGATGAGTTTCCTCAGTTTTACAACGTACTCATCGGCGATATGTCGCTCGTAGGGCCAAGACCGGAAAGACAATTTTACATCGACCAGATCGTAAAGATTGCTCCTCATTACAAACATTTGAATAAAGTTCGTCCGGGCATCACCTCGCTGGGCCAGGTAAAATATGGCTATGCGCAAAATGTGGAAGAAATGGTAGAACGATTAAAGTATGATATTCTCTATATCGAAAACATGTCCTTCGCCATGGATCTTCGGATCCTGCTATACACAATTCTTGTAATGATACAGGGGCGCGGGAAATAAATTCACTCTTGTCATTCAGAAGGAAACTTGTGCAGAATCTGCACAAGTTTCCTTCTGAATGACAACTCATAAAGACTCGATAATTTTTATTCATAATCCATAATTTCTACAATGTTCACAGGAATCATAGAAGACTTAGGAAAAGTAGTAAGCGTTCAAAAAGAAAAAGACAATGTTCATTTCGGTATTGAATGTTCTTTTACCCACGAGCTAAAGGTGGATCAGAGCGTGGCACACAATGGGGTTTGCCTGACGGTGACTGCCATACAAGACAAAATTTTTTTCGTAACTGCTATTCATGAAACACTTCAAAAAACCAACCTCGGTACCTGGAACGTGGGTGATTTTGTGAACCTGGAGCGCTGCATGATATTGAACGGTAGACTGGACGGGCATCTGGTACAAGGGCATGTAGACCAAACCGGAATTTGCGTAAGGATCGTAGATCAAAATGGAAGCTGGCTTTTTACTTTTGAATACGATGAATCGAAAGGGAACGTCACGATTGAGAAAGGCTCTATCACTATCAATGGTATCAGTCTTACTGTTGTGAATTCACAACCCAACCAATTCAGCGTTGCCATTATTCCTTATACCTACGAACATACTAATCTCCAATCCTTAAAAGTAGGAAGCGAAGTCAACCTGGAATTTGATCTGATTGGAAAATATATTGCGAGGTTGATGAAAAGGTAAAAAGTTGTGAATATTGAATTATGAGTTATGAATGAAATATATGCAACTCATAATTTATAACTTTTCTTTTCCATTTTTTTATATACCCAGAAATAAAAAAACGCCAACCCCACTCCCACAATTGCTCCTCCTAAAATATCAAAAGGATAATGTACACCAAGATAGACACGGCTTAGCGAGACCAATGCAGCCCAGAGATAAAATAATATAATCCACGGATATTCCTTTTTCAACAATAAAACAAGAAATGTAACAAGTCCAAATGTATTAGAGGCATGCGAAGAAACAAATCCGTATTTCCCTCCACAAGCATCTTTCAGCATATATAGCATCGTATTCACTTCCGGATTATGACAAGGGCGCAATCTTTGAAACAAAGGTTTCATAAGCGAAGAAGCAAAAAGGTCTGTAGAAACTACGGTGAGAATTATAAAAAATAAAATAAGAATACTTGCTTTCTTTTTTTTCCAGATCAAAAAGATCACCAGCAAGATATATAAAGGAATCCATGCCAACCGGTTGGTCACAAAAAGCATTAGGCTATCCAGGAAAGCCGTATGATGGCTGTTGACAGCCAGGAGCATTTTTATATCCAGTTGTTTTAAATATTCCAGCATCAGATCCAGTGAATGTCTTTTTTAAGTTTGGAAAGTGTATATGCCTCTTGGCTTCCTGGCTTGGTTTGTATGTTATAGTCCCAATGCACTACCGGCGGCATGCTCATTAGAATGGATTCTATTCTGCCATTTGTATCCAACCCGAATTTAGTACCTTTGTCGTACACCAAATTAAATTCTACATATCTTCCCCTTCTCAGTAGCTGCCATTTTTTTTCTTCTTCTGTGTAGGACTTATTTTTATTGCGATTGAGCAATTCCGTGTATACGGGCGCGAAAGCACTTCCAATATCTTTTACGAACGCAAATCGATCTTCCATAGTAATTCCTTTCTGTACAGAAAGCCGATCAAAGAAAATACCACCAATACCCCTGGTCTCTTCACGATGTTTGATATAAAAATAATCGTCGGCCCATTTTTTATATTCTGGGTAATAAGCAGGATGATGTTTGTCGCAAACTTCTTTTAGTTTTGTATGAAATAAAATTGCTTCTTCCGGCACAATATAGTGCGGCGTAAGATCGATCCCTCCGCCAAACCAGGAAACGCCGTTGCTCATTTCAAAGTAACGCGTATTCATATGAATGATCGGGCACCAGGGATTTACCGGATGCAATACGATAGAAATACCAGTAGCATAAAAATCGGCTTCTTCGAGTTTCAAAGCGTTCAATACATTCGAAGGCAATTTTCCCCACACCGCAGAAAACATCACGCCACCTTTTTCAATCACCTTCCCATCGGCAATCACTCTGGATCTGCCGCCACCGCCTTCTTCGCGTTTCCAATTATCTTCCTGAAATTTTGCGCCGCCATCGGCTTGTTCCAACGCCTGGCAGATCTGGTCTTGCAATTCTTTAAACCAATGCTCTGCTTTATCCTTCGAAAATATATCGCTCATGTATACTTTATAATTTAAGAGATTTGGACACGATTAATCCGCGCGTAAATATAGGGATTTATAGTTTTTAATTATAACTTGTAGAATTCCCCTTTAAAGTATTAAGATTAATAATGGATGCAAGATACCAGATGCCGGATACCAGATAGTTTAGATAAAAACAACTCTGTTTTACAAATAAGTTAAAAGACAATGTTATTAAATTACTTTCGCTTTATCTGGCATCTGGTATCTCAAATAAGTATCAATATTTAAGAGGGTAATTCCAATAACTTGAAATGGCCTAATCCATGGCTTAATGCGCTATCTGAAAAAATACGAATCACTATTGCTTTTCCTGCTCATTGCACTGGTTATTTTAATCAGGGTAAAAGTGGAAAGTACACATTACTGCACACCTGATTCCAAGTATTATCTGGAGGTTTCGCGCAATATTCTCTCCGGCGAAGGATGCGTGGGGCCAAAAGTTTTTGATTATAATTCTGAAACGCATCAGTTGATCCCTCTTTATTCAGAAACAGCTTTCGGTCATCCGGATCAATATAGGAAAGAATTTTTCGCTGTCTGGCCATTAGGCTATCCCGCAGGAATTGTGATGGTTTCCAAGCTCACCACACTTGATCCACTCTGGGCTTCCAAAATAGTCAACCTGCTGTTGCTCGCGCTTGATTTCTATTTTTTGTATTTACTCTTTGCAGGCACAAATTCTTTTTCTCTTTATTATTTCGGAAGTTTTACCATGCTGGAAATTTGTTCGTACACTTGGTCGGAAAATTTATTTCTTCCTTTCTTCTTGCTCATGATGGTTTGTATAAAAAAGATCATTACTACTGAACAGTATTCCGTTCAATACATTTTACTTCTCACGCTTGCTCTGGCGGGCATGTGTATGGCGCGATATGCTTCTGTCATATTTTTTGCAGTGATTGCCGGGTTGATCTTTTTTTATTATCGAAAAAAAGATTCCATTCGATCCTATTCTTTTCTTTTGGCACTTACCTTCGGTTCATTACTAATCGGGCTTTATCTATTCAACAACTATCTGCAATCAGGTTACCTGACCGGGATGCCGAGAACAAACACACAGGACTTTACAGTTGGCGAATTGATCAGTCGTTTTTTCCTTGGTATGTTCAACCAACTTCATATTATCAAACAATTTCGCTACGATGGTAGCGCAGAACTCCTGGTTTATCTTTTCGAAGTACTGATTCAACTTGTGCTCACCGGTTATCTCTTACTTTTACTTCGTAAAAACATTCTGACTCAACCATTCAATTGGATGAATAAATTTCTTGTTTATACAGGTTTGCTTTACCTGATTTTTCTCGTTTACATGACATTCACTTCTACAATTGATCCATTTGATTACCGCACATTGCTTCCTTTTTCATTCCCCGTTTTCATAGCATTACTTTCAGAAATAGAAGTACGATTGCACCAGAGCTGGCAAACGAAGGGGATTATAGCAGTAAAGATTTTTTTTATTTTTTCGCTGTTGATGAATGTCCCTAAAAAATTTCTTCTCAACCTGATCCTTTCTTCTTAGAATGGATAGCCAATTCCGATGTTGTATACAATTTGGGAGAAGCTAAATTTATCAACCAACTTATCCCCTGCAGGCCGCGCAGGATCGAGTACTCTGTGCGCAAGGTCGAGACGTAGTACAAGAAAAGAAAAATCAAGACGAAGCCCGAGCCCCGCTCCTACAGCTATATCGCCGATCGCTTTGGGAAGTTTGAATTGTGTACCTGGGTTATCTTCCTTGATCGTCCAAACGTTACCAGCGTCCACAAACATAGCTCCGTTGAAAATACCGATCATTTTAAAACGGTATTCATAATTGGTTTCAAACAAGATCTCTCCTGGTTGCTCATATAAATATCCATTTTGCGAATTGCCGTTGTACGAACCAGGACCAAGTCGTCTTGGTTTCCACGCTCTGATACTGGAGTTACCACCGCTAAAGAAATATTTTTCATAAGGCAATGCATAAAACGCCGAGCGGCTCGATTGCCCGAATGGTTGGGCAAATCCAATATTGAAGCGCACTACAAAAGTATTTGTTTTTTGAACAGGGATATAGTAACGGAGATCCATTCCCACACGAACAAATTCAAAGATCTGTTTCCCAAACAAACGGCTGCTGTCGCGGTCTGCAGGGGCACCATATTTTTTAGAAATAATGGTCGGCACCAACCCTCCAAATTCAAAAAATGGCCTGAAATATTTCGTCACCTTACGGGAATTCAGCTCGTGGTTGTTGTATACATAACTGAATTGAAAATCCGTAACGATAGAAGGGTTAAAGCTGAGGTAAAGGTTACTACCGTTTTCCTTATGCAATTTCTGAAGAAACGCGTTGTAAGCAGGATCTACTTTTGAGTCTACATAAGTAATATCAATCGGTGTAATAAAGAAACTTGAAAATGCATTTCTTGTAAAGCTATACGTAAGACCTGATCGAAACGATTCACGACGATATTCCGGACGGATGATGAATGTATATCCCGAGTAGAAACGAACTTTGGGATAAAAATTACGGACACGATTTCTAAGTGGAGTAGGAAATAAAAGCTGCGATAAATTGATCGAAGTAAATGCCGAAAACTCTCGCGCCCTGTATGGTTCGCTGCTGGAGACAGTAGTGTACTGCGCCTCGAAGGAATACCGGAATGTATTTTCAATTGTCTCCAGCCACCGGAAAATATTTCTTGTCTTTAACGTAACACTGAGGAAAGGTCCGGGAATCAATGCTTGACCGACGCTGAGTCCATATTCCTGGCTAAGCTGAAATTTATTTAAAGGTTGTGTATTGATAAATGCAGTAAGTGTATGAGAAAGTGTGTCGTATTTATTTTCTGAAAAATTTATATTCACAAATTTATACATATCCATAGAGCCCAATAACCGTTGGGTTACCAGGAACTTCGACTGGCTGTAGACATCGTAAGGCCGTGTAGCAATTTTATAATCGAGCAGTTTACGCAGGAAAGTTTTTTTATAATAAACATAATAGACCCTTTTATAGAGAAAGGTGTCTGGCTGAAGATCATAGCGGTCTCCGGCATCGTTCATATTGAAATACAATTTAGAGATCCGGTACACATTGTGTTTTTTATTAACAATCACGTTAATGTCCAGTCTATATGGTTGGCGTGTACTGTCTACATGAAAGATGATATCCTGGCGCTGAAAATTAAAATAACCATTATCTTTCGTCAGCTTATAAATATTTTCTCTTTCCTGATTAAGCTTATCTTCATCGTACTGATCGCCGGATTTTATCAGTTTAGTATACGCGCTGCTATTCATCAGCGAATCGATGCGGGGATCTGCTATTTCGTATATTACAGAATCATACCGGAAAGCAAATCCTGGTTCTATTATGTAGCGGACTGATACGCGCTTCAAACGGCCAGTATCTATTTCAGTATGTACTTCAGCATGAAAATATCCTTTTGAAAAAAGATAAGATTTCATGGAGATCTCAGTAGCAAAGACTTTCAGCGTATCAAAGATTTCAGGAGGTTCACCGAAAGAACGCATAAAATTATTCCCCTCAGCTAATACAAGGTCTTTATGTTTTACTCTTTTTTCTTCCCGGTTGATCAGTTTACTTTTGCGGTGAGAAGTTTTTGCCGTACTTATTTTCTGATCAAATTTTTCTATGATCCGCTTACGCTTGCGGATCACACGGGAAGTATCGAGAAATATTTTACCGAAGTTATAAAGATTGACATAAGGAAGAATACCAAGTATCTTGCGGTTGTTATGCTGCTTATACAAATCGGTCATTGCCGAATAATTTTCAGGCGGGGCTCCTTTCAGTGAATTTCGGTACAATAGGTATTCATTCTTTTTCAGATGCTTGGTGGAAGAGCAGCCAAAAAGGAAGATCATTGAAACAATGACAATAAAACTGTAATATAGTACCCGCAAAACCTTTATTAAATGTTCTCCAAAAACAAAGCAAAATTTATCAAATCGTTACAAATTAAGAAATTTCGTACCGAATATAAGCAATTTTTGACGGAAGGGGCGAAAAGTGTATTGGAATTGGCTAATTCTGACTTTGTTATACACGACTTGCTGGTCACCGAACGATTCTATGGAGAACATGAATTGCTCTTAAAAAAACTATCCGTAAAGGCCGAGATCATTTCCGAAAAAGAATTGAGCAGCATCAGTTCTTTCACTACTAACAATGCTGGCCTGGCAGTGGCTTCCATGAAAGAGAACAAGCCGCTTTCAATTCAACAAAATGAATACGCACTTATTCTTGACGACATCAAAGATCCCGGCAACCTCGGTACTATCGTGCGTATAGCGGATTGGTATGGTATTGGAAATATTATTTGTTCCGAAACTACCGCCGATTTTTACAACCCAAAAGTGATCGCTTCTTCGATGGGTTCGTTTACAAGAATTAAAGTTTATTATTGTCCTCTTCCCGATTTTCTTTCTAAAAATACTATGCCCGTCTACGCTGCAGACCTTGAGGGGAAAGACGTACATCATTTTTCATTCGCAAAAGGAGGTTATATTTTAATGGGAAACGAATCAGAAGGGATCAGTAAAGAGATCACTAAATATATCACCGACAAAATTCACATTCCACGCTACGGACAAGCAGAATCACTGAATGTAGCGATTGCATCGGCGATTATTATTGACAATTTGAAAAGAAGCTAAGACAATAAGTTATGAATGTTGAGTTATGAATTATGAATGAAATTAACTCAACATTCATAACTTTTAGGTTTTCTGTTTCTTCTTCTTGGCTGCCGGGAACAGCACGTTGTTTAGGATCAGCCGGAAGCCCGGTGAATTGGGGTGAAGATTGAGATCGGTCGGTTCTTCCCCTACAAAATGTTGGTAATCCTCAGGATCGTGCCCTCCGTAAAATGTCCAGGTACCTTTGCCAAATCCTCCGTGAATATAGCGTGCTTCACTGATGGATTTAGTTTCTCCCATTACCAGCACATCATGTTTCAACAATCTCTTTTTGAAAGCTGTTGTCTGTCCCATAAATCCTTTGATCGTTGCTTCGTGGTTTTGAGTAAGCATCGTAGGTACGGGATCCCACTTGGCAGAAAAGCTAAACAGGGTGAAGAAGTCTGTGCCTTCTCCCAGCCCACCTCTCTCTGAAGGATTGTTATCGATGTTGGAAAACTCGTATTCATAAGGATCCTGACTGATGGTAAAATTGTCGAAGGCAAACGTTTTTTTATAATCCAATTTACGCTGTGCCATAGGATCCATCGGGTCTCCATCGTACATATACTCAACAATGTCGACCCCTTCTGCCGAAAGTGCGATATCATAGGTATCTGTAGCCGAACACATCGCAAATAAAAATCCACCGCCTGCACAGAAGTCGCGAATCTTTTTTACTACGGCGAGTTTTAACTCAGATACTTTTTTAAATCCATGTTTTTTAGCGGAAGCTTCGTATTCCTGCTGCTGGCGAATGTACCAGGCTTGGTTTTTATACTGTGCGTAAAATTTTCCGTATTGCCCTGTGAAGTCTTCATGATGAAGGTGCAGCCAATCGTACTTCGGTAATTCGTTGTACATAACTTCATCATCGAATACGATCGTGTAAGGAATTTCAGCATAAGTAAGCACCATCGTCACAGCGTCATCCCATGGCAGCTTAGTTTTCGGAGAGTACACAGCGATCTTGGGTGGCTTCTCCAACTTCATTACTTCCATATTTACATCTGCGCCTCCGATATAACTAAGGATCTCTGAAGATTGCGCTTCTGAGATCACTTCATAACTTACACCTCTTATAACCAGTTCGTTTTCAAACTTCGGATTGTGGATAAACATAAAACTCCCCCCCCGATAATTGAGTAGCCAGTTGACCTCTTGGTCAAAAGTAAGTATCCAATAAGCTATCCCATAAGCCTTTAGATGATTACGTTGCGCATTATCCATTGGAATGAGGATCTGAGAAGCAAAACTTTTCAGACTAATGGTGCATAAAAATATAAGGGTCAAAAAGATGACTTTTCGCATAATTTTTGATAGTATTGAATGTTAATTCATATTATACAAAATATCTCTCAAATTACAATTTAAAAGATTTATTTTGTCTACTATAACCGTCAAAATGTGTATAAAATTGCATTTTAGGCATTTAAAATATTTGCAAAAAATAGGTTAATAATTTGTTTCATATGTAATTATTAACCATTTTTGCTTATATTTTTGTGTTATTTTTAGGAAATATAATATAATAAAGAAATGATGAAAATAAGATTTTTACTGGTTGGGCTGATTTTGCTGAATGTATTTTCAGCAAAGGCAGGGATATTAACCCTGACAGGAGTATACCAGGGTAAAAATTTGTACATTCAGAACCCATTCACAGGAAATCAAAAAGATTTCTGTGCCAATGAGGTATTTGTAAACGATGTAAAGGTGTTGACCAACATCCAGTCCAGTGCATTTGAGATAGACCTCTCTCATTTGAAAGTACAGGATCCGGTTACCATCAAGATCACGCACAAAGATGATTGTAAACCAAAGATCCTTAACCCTCAAGTAATTAAAGCTACAAGCGCTTTCCAGTTCAGCTCTTTCAATGTTGACAAAGAACATTTGATCTGGTCTACCAAAGGAGAAAAAGCAGGTGGAAAAATGTTTGTAGAACATTTCCAATACAACTCATGGGCGGTGATCAAAGAACTTCCGGCAAAAGGCGGAGTGATCATCAACAACTATGATATCAAAGCCGCTCACAACTCTGACCTCAATAAATACAGAATTAAATTTGTAGAATCTGATGGACAAGTATTCTATTCTCAAATTGTAGAATTCAAATCTGACCTCGAAAAAGTTACCTTCTATCCTACCAGGGTTACAGATAAGATCACGCTCTCTAGAGATGCTGATTACGAAATCCTCGATGCTGTCGGTACTGTCATCAAAAAAGGGAAAGGCACTGAAATCGATCTGACAGGCAAACCTTCCGGAGTATACTACCTGAACGTAGACAACCAGACCAACAAAATATTCAAGAAATAATTTTTCTTAACATTACAAATAAAAAAGGGATCGACTTGATCCCTTTTTTATTATGATTACCTTTCTTCATACTCGTACTCCATACTCACTACTGTTTTTTCACCATCCGTCTTTGCCTAACAAAGGCACAAACTTAAACGCACCGAATTCTTCTTTTTGAAATTGCTCTTCTGATAATCTTGTGATTCGAAGCATTGTCTGCGTCTGATCGTCTCCTACCGGAATGACTAATTTCCCTCCTATCACCAATTGATGGATCAATTTATCTGGAATAGCTGGAGCTCCTGCAGTAACGATAATTCTGTCGTAGGGCGCAAAAGTAGGCAAGCCTTGACTTCCATCGCCAAAAAAGAACTGTATATTATCCAGACCCACCGAGCGCAGGAAGTTAGAGGTTTTAGTATATAATGCTTTGTTATATTCAATCGTGTAAAGTTTCACTTTCAGATAACTCAACACACATGCCTGATAACCGGAACCTGTTCCTATCTCCAATACCTTCATATCTTTGGCGACCTCAAGCAACTGTGTTTGAAAGGCCACGGTATATGGTTGTGAAATTGTTTGTCCTTCCCCTATTGGAAATGCTTTATCCTGATACGCCTGTTCTAAAAAAGCCTTATCCAGAAAAACATGTCTTGGTACCGCGCCGATTGCTTCCAGCACTTTAGCATCCGTAATGCCTTTTTCTTTCAGCTTACGGACCAGTTGCTTTCGCATTCCCTGCTCCCGGTATCCATCCTCAAACTTCATTTAATTTATTATTTGAATGCATGTATTATAAAAGCTTGCCAAAGCTTTTACATATTCTAAAAAATTATTTCTTCACTACCTCTGCCTTGTAAACGAAATATTTGGTATCTCCATTCCAAGGAAATTTAAAATATTTTTCGCGATAGTATAGTTTAATTCTATGACCATTGAGCATAGCATCCTGCATAATTTGGATCACTTCGGGATTTTTATCATGCACCGAAAAATCCCACAGGTTGTTTACCGCAGCGCTGGCAGCTGCCTGGTCGCTCACATACATGAATGTATTCAACTCTCCTTCCCAGGTTTTAAATACATATCCTTTTTTGCTAAGCTTAACTAATGTACCAGCACGCTCTCCTTCGCTATAGCTGCCAAACAAGAGATAAGAAAATACTCCTACGATCAGTAGAACGATGAGGACCAAAATAATTTTTACTTTTCCCATAATACCAAAGTCATTTTAGATTATAAACTTCCAAATACTTTTTTGAGAATATCAGAAGTACGCGCAACAGGATCTTTTCTGATCTGCATTTCCTGATCGGCTACCAAAGAGAACAATCCTTGCAAAGATCTACCGGTGGTATAACTTACCAGATCCGTATTTACCGGTTTTTTAATTACCGGAATTTTATTGTACAACTTAGTGATCTCAGCCCATTTGCTGGCTACTTTATTGTCTCCAATCGCTTGCTGGATATGGGGTTTGAAAGCAGTGAAGAGTGAGGAGTAAGTAGTTTTTCTTAAATAACCTGTAGCAGCGGTATCCGGACCTGTCAAAATTCCTTTGGCGTCTGTAATACTCATGCTTGTGATCGCTTTTGAAAAAATTGGCGCAGCTTCTTTTGCGGCTTGCTCCGCTGCGCGGTTTAGCGTAAGCTCGAAATCATCTACCTTTTTGCCATATCCATATTCACGAAGTGTATTAGCTACATGCTGCGCTTCCGGAGGAACAGGAATTTTCACTTTCGGATTTTTATAATAGCCGTCCATTTTATTCAACGATTGAGAAGCTGTACTGGCACCTTTGGTAAGCGCTTCTTTCAGCCCCTGCACCATCTCTCCTTCTGAAAGATTTAAAGTCTTATTGCTCGAACTGGAAGAATTACTAGGTGTAGTGCTTGTAGGAAGTGTTGTATTCGTGGCTTTTTCTACTTTCTCAATATCTCCCTTCAGCTTATCCAGGTTGAGTTGGGCGTAAGAAGAAATTGATGCCATCACGAGGCATAGAGATAAATATTTTTTCATAAGGAATTAGTTTATGCTAAAAATACGAATATTGTCACAAAAACCGAATTATTCTTTAGGTTTAAAAATTTGTGTAAACGTATCTTTTGTACGAAGAAAGGCGCTCAATACGGAAGTAAACACTATTCCCATCAACAGCGTGATCACAAAAGATTCCGTAAGCTGGCTCATAGGTTTAAATGTATTTCTAATTCCTTGTATCTGTGTTTGAATTTCCTGCGGTTTCAATTTCATTTCTACAAACAAAGGTGTATAGGCCTTGATCACTCTGTCTGCATAGGAAGTATTTATAAATTGATAATAGAACATGTGCAAAATGCCTAGAAATAATCCGGCAAAGGCGCTCAGGATAATTCCAAAATACAAAGCTTGCCCGTAATTCATTTCTCCCTTATAATTTACTTCCCTGTTTTTCCTGATCCCAAAATACAATCCTACGATCAGGATCAACACTGGAAGCATACCAGAATAATTTCGTATAAATGCATGTTCGATACCGATCAGATCAAAACGGATCAGATTGGCAGCAAACATTGCAGATGCCAGGATCAAAGCAAATCGTATAGCTATTTTCATTTTTCTATTTTGATTTTTCTAACGCCGAACCGATTTCTGTAATGATGTCATCAATATGTTCCAATCCTACAGAAACTCTGATCAACCCTGACATAATTCCTACAGATTGTCTGTCTTCTTCTGAAAGCTTGGAATGCGTAGTAGAAGCGGGATGTGTTACAATTGTCCTGCTATCGCCCAGATTGGCCGAATGTGAAGCCATTTCAGTGGCATTCAAAAATCTTCTTCCTCTCTCCAATCCGCCTTTCACCAGGAAGGTCACGATGCCTCCTCCTGCTTTCATTTGTTTTTTTGCAAGCTGATATTGCGGATGGCTTGGCAGAAAAGGATATTTTACTAATTCCACTTCCGGATGTTGTTCTAAATATTGCGCAAGTTTCAACGCATTGTCACAATGTCTGTCCATCCGCAACGCCAGTGTTTCCAGGCTTTTGGAAAGGATCCAGGAATTAAACGGAGAAAGCGCCGGACCTGTATGACGTGCGAAGAAACGTACTTCTTTGATCAGCTCTTTAGTACCTACAATAATTCCTCCGATCGCACGGCCTTGTCCGTCGATAAACTTAGTAGCGGAGTGCGTTACTACATGTGCTCCCCATTTGATCGGGTTTTGCAGATAAGGAGTCGCAAAACAATTGTCTACATCAAGGATCAGATTATATTTTTGCGCAAGCTTTCCCAACCATTCCAGATCAATCAGATCCAATGCAGGATTGGAAGGTGTTTCCACCATAATCAGTTTTGTATTTTCTTTAATCAATCCTTCCCAGGTCTCAGGCTTGCTGATGTCTGCGAACGTGTGAGTGATTCCCCATCTTGGGAAAATATTGGTCAGGATTTGGATCGTGGAACCGAACACAGATTTAGAAACCAACACGTGATCGCCTGATTTCAAAAAGGAAGCCATACTCGTAAATACTGCCGACATGCCGGAGGCAACGGCAAAGCCATCTTCAGCACCTTCCAACTTACAGATCTTCTCGATAAATTCTGTATTATTCGGATTTGAAAAACGGGTATAAATATTTCCCTGTACTTCATCGGCAAACAACGCTCTTGCATGTTCCGCATCGTCGAAGACAAAGCTGGAAGTCATGAACAAAGGTGTGGAATGCTCGTGGTATTGAGTGCGCGGCGTCTGTGTACGGATCGCGATAGTTTCAAATTTTTTATTTTCTTCCTGCATGTAAAATCAGTTTGAGTGATGAGTTTGAGTAAGTGAGAATATTTTTATTCTACCACTAATTCTGAAGTGATCTTCGCTGTTTTTTCCAGTGTTTTGGCTACAGAACAATATTTGTTCATCGACAGATCAATTGCTCTCTGGGCTTTGGCTTCATCTATAGGGCCTTTGAAAATGAATTTTACGTGAATATCCGTGAACAACGAAGGCGTTGCATCTTTTTCTCTTTCGGCAGAAATTTTTACTCTGAAATCTTGCGGCTCAATTTTTTGCTTACGCAAAATGCTAAGGATATCAATCCCGCTGCAGCCTCCTAATCCCATAATCAAAAGCTCCATCGGGCGGGCGCCTAGTCCTTGTCCTCCTACAGCAGGAGAGCCATCGATGCTAACGGTGTTGCCGGCTTCATTTTTTGCTTCAAAATGACTGCCTTCGTTCAAAAGATTTAATTCTATTTCCATAACGCAAAGGTACAAGGATTGATGTTGAAATAAAAACATGCAGTTCAATTAAGCATCCATGTTTACTTTTCCTTGTAGTAGTCTTTAACAAAATGGAAGGAACGCTGGTTCAATCAATGCGGACGTCTCTTAGAACAGCTTATAAACAAACAACTTCGCTGCATGATCGGTATAAACGATCTGTTTGTCTTTCAAATAAAAAGGGAGCGTTTGTTCCAAACATTGCCCTTGGTCATCGATTTTTGCGCAGCCGAAATAGAATAAATAATCGATCTTATATTTTTTCAATTCCTCCCAATTGGCTTCGTGTGTATGATAAATTCCAAGTTCGCCATAATAGTGACCGCTTGTTTCCAAAGCCAACATAGTTGGATACGTACCACCAAAAGCATCCGATGCGTTGGCGATATTCTTATTTTCAAACAGGTGTGATCGAATAAGTTTTTGACTAGCCCGCATAGTCTCCTCATAAGAAGTACGATGCGACTGCCATACGCGTACTGCATCGATGGTATCTTTTCCAAAGGCCAGGAAAGGAATGATGACCAAAATAATATTGACAATGGTATAACGAAAGAAATCAATCTTGTCGAAAAAATAAAAACTGGTAAACACAAAGCAAAAGATCACAGGTATTGCATAACGGTCTTCGTAAAACACCAGAAAGTACCCAAACAGGATAAGCAATCCCATCAGAAAAATTTTTATCGCAACCGTTCGTTCCGGAAAATTTCCAAAGAATAAAAGTCCCAAAGGGATAAGCAGAATGAGCCATTTGAAATAAGAAAAGTAACTAAACAGATAACTTAAGATCTTAAAATTATACGCCCATACTTGTAACTGATATTGGAAAGCTTCTTTTGACTCAAAAGGCTTACGTGTCTCTATATTAGCATAAGTTGGATCTTCATTGCCCAGCGATAATTCGCCTTTCGGTTTTACCAATCCTGAGTAGGTATAATACTGAAGCGTGTTCCCTTGCGGTGTGCCGATTGTAGAATTGTAGCTGCCTGTAGCCGAAAACACAAACCGTTCGTATTTGACAGATAAAATAATTACCCAAACAAAATAAACACCAACGATCAATACAAGTTGTTTAAACAAGGTCTTGTTTTTTATTCCATTCCAACTTCTATCTTTATCTTTTACATATTCAAACAATCCGTCTGCGAGTAAAAAAATAATAACGAAATAAAAATAAAAAATTTTGCAGAAGATCAGCAGCAAAGCCGTTACAGAGGCCTGAATCCAGCCATAAGAGGTAGGCAGAAGCTGTTGCTTGTAATAATGAAAAACAAACCCAACCAGGCAAACGGCCGACAAGAAATCGGGCGTACTCGAATCAAGTTGAAAAGCCAATGCCAATACAGCGTTTAGAAGTGTCAATAATATTTTTGCAAGAAAAGACAACTTTAAAAGTTCGGCGATCTTGATTGAATACCATACGAGCAAAAACCCGCCCAGTAAATTCAGTATCTGTAATGCTTTCCAGAATACTCCTAGTTTAAAAAAGATTGTCAGCATCCAGGATATAAGCGGCGGCCAGTAACCATTGATAGCGTGATAAAAATCTCCCTTGCTATATTGACGGGCAATGCTATAATACGAAAACATATCTGATCCGAGCGGCGCAGGGTTATTTAACAGAAGGAATAATCCTGCTGCTAAATAACCAAAAAGTATGATCGTAACTGTTTTTCCAGAAGCTTGCATATTAGAATTTCGTATCAGGATTTTCAAAAATAAACCCACGGGCATGTGTGCCGTCTTCAAAATCAATATTCAGGCCCATTACATACATAAAATGTTTTTTCTCTACGTAAACCGGCACCTCTTCTACTTCAAACTCTTCATCGGTTTCCTGTTTTTTATCAAATCCAAAAAGATAGGAGATCCCCGAGCAGCCGCCACCACGTATTCCCACACGTAATCCGTATCCTTCCGGAATATTTTTTGTTTGAAAAATATTCTTTACCTCCGCCAATGCCGCTTCTGTAAGACGAAAAGGGATTTTTTTAGAACTAGTCAAGACTTTGTTTTTTGAATTTTAAAAATAAGAATTATTAAGTTATGAATGTTGAATTATGAATTATGAATTTATTTTTTGATAAGCAATAATCAACTCATAATTCATAATTCAACATTCATAACTTATACATCATTGGTTTATAATGGTTATTATCTATCTTTACGCCTTGTTTTAATATAAATCACAAGATGGAGCTGAACGAATTAAGTGCCATATCTCCTATAGATGGCCGCTACAGAAAACAAGTAAAAAACCTTGCACAATATTTTTCTGAATATGGTCTAATCAAATATAGAGTATTAATAGAAATAGAATATTTTATCGCACTATGTGAACTGGGATTGCCACAACTTAAAGAATTCCCAAAGAACAAACTGGAAAGTCTGCGCGAAATCTACCGCCAGTTCTCAGAAGCCGACGCGAAGAAGATCAAGGACACGGAAAAGATCACTAACCACGATGTAAAAGCGGTGGAGTATTTTATCAAAGAAGAATTTGCCAATCGCAAACTTTCCAAGTACAGTGAATTCATCCACTTCGGACTCACCTCCCAGGATATTAACAACACTTCTATCCCTCTTCTTTTGAAAGATGCTTTAGAAAAAGAGATTTATCCTACACTGAATGAGACAGTAAAAAAAATAAAGTCCCTGGCTACTCAGTGGAAATCTATTCCAATGCTCGCCAAAACTCACGGCCAGCCTGCTTCTCCTACTAAGCTTGGTAAAGAATTGATGGTATTTCACGAGCGCCTGGAGAAACAGATCGCTCTTTTGAAAACGATCTCCCACTCTGCCAAATTCGGAGGTGCTACCGGAAATTTCAATGCTCATTATGTAGCCTATCCTAAAAAGGACTGGAAAAAATTTGCCGAAAATTTCGTTAACAAAAAACTTAAACTTCATAGAAGCACACACACCACACAGATCGAGCACTACGATAACTTCGGCGCGCTGTGCGACAACCTGAAACGAATCAATACAATCCTGATCGATTTTGACAGAGATATCTGGCAATATGTTTCGATGAATTACTTTAAACAAAAGATCAAAGAAGGAGAAGTTGGTTCATCAGCGATGCCACATAAAGTAAACCCGATCGATTTTGAAAACTCAGAAGGAAACCTTGGAGTAGCAAATGCCTTGTTTGAACATTTCTCTGCCAAACTTCCTATCTCCCGCCTACAGCGCGATCTTACAGATTCTACAGTATTGCGCAACGTTGGAGTACCAATCGCACACAGTCTAATCGCATTCAGATCCACCATGAAAGGGCTTGACAAACTTGAGCTCAACAAAGATGCGATCAAAGCAGACCTGGATGACAATTGGGCCGTAGTAGCAGAAGCTATTCAAACCGTGCTGCGCAGAGAAGGATATCCGAAACCATACGAAGCGCTGAAAGCCTTGACACGCAAAAACGAGAAGATCACTTCCAATACGATCCGAAGTTTTGTAAAAGAGCTGAACGTAAATGAGCGTGTAAAAAAAGAATTACTTGCGATCACTCCATTTAATTATACAGGAATAAAATTTTAGTTCATGCGTCTTTTATTTTT
The DNA here is from genome assembly GCA_035535995.1 of Cytophagaceae bacterium. Lineage (GTDB taxonomy): Bacteria > Bacteroidota > Bacteroidia > Cytophagales > Cytophagaceae > JANYCO01. The sequence goes on along the minus strand of DATLOZ010000019.1, from coordinate 271,785 downwards.
TCTATCGCTTAGTCTGCTGGCCGCACAATTAGTTGCGCAGCCAGCAGATTCCATTTCTACTCCTTACCCAAGGATAAAATACAAATCAACCGTCGTTTCCGCACCATACCGTGAAGTAAGAGACGAAGGACATAGTCCGCTTTTTTACAAAGGCCCGACATTCCAGGTAGCAAAATATAATGAGCGCTGGAGAAAAAAGTCGATGACAAAATTTGAAATGGCATTCGGCGGGGGAATTTTTCAAACCAGCAAACGTCAGGTCAGCGCTGTGACAAGAGGTTATTTGCTCAATATGGAAATCAATTATCATTATATGGTTCCCATCAAAAAAATATTCAAAGGCAACGGCAATTGGTATTTGGGAGGAATCTTTACGAATAATTTTGACGGCAGGCTTTATCCTTTTCTTCCAAACAATTCATTCGGATATGAATTCTCAAACGCGCTGAATCCTGCCACACATTTCACTTACAATTTCTGTAAAGGAAAAAATGCACGCAATTACCAGGCTGGTTTTAAGCTGAACTTTGCTTTGCTGGCGCATGTTATTCGCCCGAATTATATTGGAATGGAGCCTTATCAAGCATACAACGACGACAAGATCCATCCGATGGCAATCTTTACGCACAACAATAAAATTGCTTTACCTAATCATTTCATGCGCATCAATACGGAGCTTTATTTAGATCGCTCTAAGAAAAACAGTAAAGATAAGATCCGATTTTTCTACGGTTGGGGATTGCACGTTACAAAACTTCCGCAATCCAATCCGCTGTATTACATTTCACACAGCATTGGTTTCGTCACCATGCTCTATTCCGAGAAACCCGCAAGAGTTCATAAAAAGAAATTAAAACAATGAAAAAAATTTCCATTCTCTTCTTTTCTGTTTTTGCATGGTTGATGATTTCTTCCTGCGAAAAACTATTCGTGGAACCCGATCCGAAAAACACGCCGGAAGAATGTTTTGAATCCATGTGGACCAGGATCGACCAGAAATATTCTTTTCTCGATTACAAACATATCAATTGGGATTCGGTGAAAACTGTTTACAAACCTCAAATATATAATAACATGAGTGATCTGGAACTCTTTCGCGTGCTGGATTCCATGCTTTATGTACTTAAGGACGGACACGTAAATTTGGACGCACCTTTTGATATTTCGCGCAACTGGGAATGGTATTTGAACTATCCGCAAAACTTTAATCAATCCGTGTTGGAAAGAAATTATTTAAAAAATGATTATTTTATCACCGGACCATTTCCCAATCAGGTTTTTCTTTACAATAATAAACGTATTGGCTATTTCCGCTACGCAAGCTTTTCGAATAATTTTTCCGATTATGACCTTGATTTTATTTTAAATCGTTTCGCTGGCACAGAAGGATTGATCATCGATGTACGCGACAATAGTGGTGGAATCACCAACAATGTTTTTCTGCTACTCAATCGTTTCGTACAAACCAAAACACTGGTAGGAATCAATTATGAGAAAAACGGTCCCGGTCATTCTGATTTTAGTGTTGCGTACAACAGCTACGCCGTGCAAGCTACCGACAACAAAGGAAATATACAGCCACAGTATCTCAACAAGCCTATAGTACTTCTTACTAACCGCTCCTGCTATAGTGCTTGCAATATGTTTGTAGGTTTCATGTCTACTCTTCCTAATGTAAAAATCGTGGGAGACCAAACAGGTGGCGGAGGCGGATTGCCTGTTGCGTATCAATTGCCAAACGGCTGGGTATATCGTTTTTCCTCTACGTACACCTCGCTGCCTGATGGTTTCAATATCGAAAATGGAATCCCCGTGGATGTTCACCAGGATATGGATCCTACGCATCAAGCGAATGGTGTGGATGACATCATGGAGAAAGCATTTCAGCAATTCTAAATCAGAACGTGTTTAATTCAAAACTTAAAATTTAAAATTCATAATTATATATGGCTACGTTGTTAGATTTCGTAGGGAATACACCGCTGGTAGAGCTGAACAGACTTGGCGTGAAGAAAGGTGTAAAACTTTTGGCAAAGCTCGAGGGACATAATCCTGGTGGCAGCGTGAAAGACCGCGCTGCTTATGGTATGATCAAAGGAGCACTGGAACGTGGAGATATAAAACCTGGTATGAAACTGATCGAAGCCACCAGTGGAAACACAGGTATTGCTCTTGCTATGATTGCGCGTTTATTCAATCTCGAGATCGAACTTGTAATGCCTGAAAATTCTACCCGTGAAAGAGTACTCACCATGGAAGCATTTGGCGCCAAAGTTATTCTTACTCCGGCAGACGCTTCCATCGAAGGTTCCATCGACTATGCACACGCGAAGGTAGCAGAAGGTGGCTATTTCATGCTGAACCAGTTTGCCAACCCGGATAACTACATGGCACATTATCATAGCACCGGACCCGAGATCTGGAAAGATACTAATGGAGGGATCACTCATTTTGTTTCTTCCATGGGTACCACTGGCACGATCATGGGGACTTCTAAGTTTTTAAAAGAAAAAAATAACGCTGTACAAATCGTAGGTGTACAACCCACCGATGGTTCGAAGATTCCTGGAATACGAAGATGGCCGAAAGAATATTTACCGAAAATTTTCGATCCTTCCAGAGTAGATAAGATCATTGACGTTTCTGAAGAAGACGCACGAAAAATGTCCAACACACTTGCACGTACAGAAGGTGTATTTGCAGGTATGAGCAGCGGCGGTGCGGTGACGGCAGCGCTGAGATTAGCCGAAACTATTGAACAAGGTGTAATAGTCTGCATCATTTGCGACCGCGGAGACCGTTATCTTTCCAGCGATCTATTTGGTAGTTAATAAGCAAAAGCGCCTGAATTTGTGGCAAATCCCTTTTTAGTGGAAAAAATCTGCTGTGAATGTTTTATTTCAAAAACAAATTAGTAGATTTGCACTCCCAAATAAAACGGCGGGGTAGCTCAGTTGGTTAGAGCACAGGATTCATAACCCTGAGGTCGGCAGTTCGACCCTGCTCCCCGCTACAAAATCAGTATCGAGTGTGAGTAATGAGTATTGAAACTCAAAATTCACACTCGATCTTTGTTTATACCAAGACTGATTTTGTCCTCCATACTCGCGCTCACACTCCATACTTTCTTAAAGTTCTGACAAACAATAAGTCTACAAATTATCTTCTTCCCTAGGTAACAAAAGATTTGATGTTCTGTGTGCCATAGAACACGCTGGAGGATCGAGTGTGAGTAATGAGTATTGAAACTCAAAATTCACACTCGATCTTTGTTTATACCAAGACTGATTTTATCCTCCATACTCGCGCTCACACTCCAGACTTTGTCAATAGCTTTTATGACTTATGAACAGAAGCGAGAGTATTAGCTTCGTAGAATAGCGTTGTTTGCGTACAAAGTAGAAATATAAGTGGGAATTCTGTAAAAGAAACTAAAAATGATATAAACGGTTTCAACTATTTTTTACTCTAAAATTGCATACCTTTTTTTTCTATTTCCATTTTATATATTTGTGCCGATTCAGTGAAAATGCAACCAAGTTTATTAAAGTAGCCCATTAATAATTAGTAGCGAAAGCTATTGCATTTTAAAGCCATGAACGAAATCATCCTATCCTATGTCGGCATAAAAAATGTCGAACCTATTATTTATTGTAAATATAATAAAGGAGTAGAACTAGGGTTTCCTGAAATTAGGGAGCTTATTTTATGTATAGAAACCCTAAGCGATAAAAAACCTTATCTGATTTTTCTGGATATAAGTTTAATCTCAAATATTACTAATGAAGGGAAAAGAATGATGGAAAGATATAGCGATCTCCCATTTTGTATGGGTATTGCTATTTTTGTTCAGGAGAACAGATATGAATGCGCTCAACGTCTTGTTGATGACAATAAAGCAAAATTTCCTTTTCGTGCCTTTGATACGGAGCAAGAGGCTGTTGATTGGTTATTATCTTTGCCACTTGGTCATTGATCAGGATCTTATATTTTGAATTTTGATCTGGTTTACGCACCTGTTTTTTGTGCTAAGTATACACATCGCATAAGGCCTTTTAAATATTTATAAAAAGCATCAAATCGTCACACTAACAAGTCGACACCTATACATTTGGATCTATACAGGCTTCGAGAAATAGAAGCCTTTTGTTTTTACTTCAATACTCTCACTCTATAACTTATATCAACTTTTATTTTCTCTTCATCTTATCCCTTTTTAATTGTGATTAATATCAGAAATTAAATATCTTCACGGGCTTTATTAATGCATTGTATATGAGTAAAAACAATTTAGTATTCGAATTCGAGGTAAATGCTCCCACCTCTCTGTTATATTCATATTTAACAGTGCCCAAAAGCCTGCGCCAATGGTTTGCAGACGACGTAACAGAAAACAATGAAGGTATTTTCAACTTTAAATGGGATGGAGAAGATCATATTGCCAAAATGACTCTAAACAAAGTCAACCAACTTGTACGATATGATTTTGTAAAAGACGATGGGAAATCTTCGTTTATAGAATTCAGACTGGAAGCCAATGAACTTACTCAAACTTCTTTTATCAAGATTACCGATTCTTATATGGATGAATCCGAACAGGATGCTACCGAACTTTGGAAAAATCTGATCGCAGATCTTAAAGATGTGATTGGCGCTTAGTTCATCGATCCGCTCTTAACGGTAGTATTGACGGACTTATTAGAAATGAGTTTTTATGCTCTTTAAAATCGCAGAAGCAATTTGGTAAGTTTTTTGCTAACTTTATTCCCCGATTCCTGTTTGGAAGCATTGAAAATACAAGCTACATAAGTCACCACCTAAGCCATGATAATCCTAGCTACAAAATCTTCCGGAAATTCTCTTAATCCCTTTCAATGGTTCGGAAAAAATAAAGCTGGATCTCTGTACTTATGAAAAAATTAGACAGACTCGTACTCGGCGCATACATCGGCCCTTTCCTGGTTACACTTCCTGTGATCGTGTTTATATTTTTGGTACAATTCATTCTGAAATATATCGACGAACTGGTAGGCAAAGACATTGGTTTCGGTCCTTTCCTTGAACTTATTTTTTATTTCAGCTTAAACCTGCTTCCCTCCTGTTTGCCCCTTGCCATCTTGCTTGGCTCTCTGATAGCCTTCGGAAATATGGGAGAACACAACGAACTTACAGCTATTAAAAGTTCAGGAATTTCCCTGATCAGGATCTTTCGACCAGTGCTTGTGCTGGTCATGGGACTTACCGTTTTTATCTTTTGGTTCAACAACGATATGGTTCCAAAGATCAATCTTAAAGCATACAGTCTTCTGTACGATCTACGACATAAAAAACCAGCGCTTGATCTGAAGGAAGGCGGCTTCTACAATGGCTTACCGGGCTATAGCATTAAAGTATCCAAAAAATATCCCGATGGAAAATCACTCAAAGGATTGATCATTTATAACCATTCTGAAAACCGAGGAAATATCCAGGTGATCATAGCCGACTCCGGGCAAATGTATACTTTTCATAACGAAAAATACCTGGCAATGGAATTGTTTAACGGTCATGATTATACCGAGCAGATCGACAATACCAGCAACGTGCTCAATCCACGAAAATTCATTCGCACTGATTTCTACAAAAGTAAAATCGTTTTTAACCTCACCTCTTTTGATTTGAAAAAAACGGAAGAAGGATTGTTTAAAGGCAATAAGATCATGCGAACTATCAAAGAACTTTCTAAAGACATTGACTCGCTTGGTTTTCTTGCCGATTCGATGAAAACAATTACGCGCAACGGTACTTCTGCCATGTATTTCTTTTCCGGCAGAAAACTTAATCTTGAGCATCGCTTTAGTGCCGCTGCTTCCGACACATTCTTGATCGATACCCTTTTCAAACATCTCCCCGACGATCAGAAAGCAAAAACACTGAACATTGCTGCGAATCATGCGCGCAATCTCAAAGCCTATGTACATAGCCAGGCGGATCATCTCAATTGGATCAAAAGAGAAATAAAAGGGTACAGGGTGGCGCTCAATCAAAAATTTACCCAATCACTTATTTGTCTTCTCTTTTTCATCATCGGCGCTCCGCTCGGCGCGATCATTAAAAAAGGCGGACTTGGTGTACCGATGATCATTTGTATCATCTTCTTTGTGATCTACTATATCATATCAATGACCACTGAAAAATGGGTCAAAGAAAACGATACCGATTCTCCTGGGTTAATTATCTGGTCTTCACTTTTTATAATGTTGCCATTTGGTTTGTTTTTCCTGCGTCAGGCGCGTAACGACTCAAAAGTGTTTGATACCGATATTTATGCCATCTATTGGAGTAGATTGAAAGATTTTCTGTCCAAAATAAAAAAATAAACGTCTAATAATCAGCAAATTAAATATTAACAAAAGAATACAAAAGCAATATTTGGATAAAATAAATTAAAATTCTAATTTTGCAACTTATTATACGTGTAAAAACTAAAAAGCTGATATACTAAGATGTATTTGACGAAAGAAAAAAAAGCGGAAATTTTTAAAAAACAAGGAAAGGCAAAATCTACTACAGATACAGGATCTCCTGAATCTCAGATCGCACTTTTTACATTCAGAGTGAACGAACTTACTGAACACCTGAAAACTCATCCAAAGGATTTCTCTACAAGACTTGGTCTTCTTAAATTGGTAGGTAAAAGAAAAAGATTGCTTGACTACCTAAGTAGAATTGACATCAATAGATACAGAGCTGCGATCGCAGATAATAACCTAAGAAAATAATCATATCCAATTGATATGGAGAGAGAGGGGATTCAAATGGATTCCCTCTTTTGGTTAATTTCATAGGATAGAACTATCCCTGTTTTATAATTTTTATAACACTACTAACGATATTACATCATGCTTCCAAATACAATAATCAAAAAAATAACACTTGAGGACGGCAGAGAAATCACCATTGAGACTGGCAAACTTGCCAAACAAGCAGATGGTTCTGCTGTAGTACGCATGGGAGATACTATGCTACTGGCAACGGTAGTTTCTGCTCCTGAAGCAAAACCCGGAGTAGACTTCATGCCTCTTTCGGTTGATTACCAGGAAAAATTTGCTGCTACCGGCCGCATCCCTGGCGGATTCCTTCGCAGAGAAGGTAAACTTTCCGACTATGAAGTTCTTGTCTCCAGATTAGTAGACAGAGCAATGCGTCCACTCTTCCCCGACGATTACCACGCAGATACACAAGTAAACATCATCATGATGTCGGGTGACATGAAAGTTCTTCCCGATGCACTGGCTGCATTGGCTGCATCTGCTGCTATTTCAGTTTCCGATATCCCATTCAACGGTCCAATCTCTGAAGTAAGAGTAGCACGCATCGATGGTAAATTCGTAATCAACCCTGCTTTGTCTGATCTTGAAAGAGCAGACCTTGATCTAATGGTAGGCGCTTCTTACGACAACATCCTGATGGTAGAAGGCGAAATGAGCGAAATACAAGAATCTGTAATGCTAGAGGCTTTAAAAGTAGGTCACGATTGCATTAAGAAAATGTGCGTTGCATTGAAAGAGTTGGAAGCTGAAGCAGGTAAAACTAAAAAGAGAGAATATTCTCATGAAGTTAACAAACCTGAATTAGCAGAAAAAATCAAAAAAGAGCTATACGATAAAGTATATGCGGTAGCAAAAAGATTAAACGCCAACAAGAGCGAGCGTTCTAAAGGATTTAAACAAGTAATCGAGGAGTTTGTAGCTGCATATCCAGTAGAACTTTTGGATGAAGATCTTCCTTTGATCAAAAAATACTATCATGATATTGAAAAAGATGCCGTAAGAAACATGGTACTCAACGAGCGTGTACGCCTTGACGGACGCCAGCTTGAGCAGATCCGCCCGATCTGGACAGAAGCAGGATACCTTCCTTCTGCACACGGCTCTTCTATCTTCACTAGAGGTGAAACACAATCAATCACCACTGCTACACTTGGTACTAAGCTTGACGAGCAAATGATCGACGGCGCAATTTTCTCTGGTACTAATAAATTTATGCTTCATTATAACTTTCCTGGGTTTTCAACCGGCGAAGTAAAACCAAACAGAGGTCCTGGAAGACGCGAAGTAGGACATGGTAACCTTGCTTACCGAGCATTGAAAAAAGTATTGCCAGCCGATGATCAAAATCCTTATACCATCCGTGTAGTATCCGATATCCTGGAATCAAATGGCTCGTCTTCTATGGCTACCGTTTGTGCAGGCACATTGGCATTGATGGACGCAGGTATTAAAATCTCCGGTCCTGTATCTGGTATTGCAATGGGATTAATCTCCGACAGTACTACGGGTAAATATGCCGTGCTTTCTGATATCTTGGGCGATGAAGATCACCTGGGAGATATGGACTTCAAAGTAACAGGTACTGAGAAAGGAATCACTGCCTGCCAAATGGACATGAAAGTAGAAGGTCTTTCTTACGAAGTGTTGACTAAAGCATTAGAACAAGCAAAAGCAGGTCGTCTTCATATCCTTAATGAAATGAAGAAAACGCTTTCTGAACCTAGAGCTGATCTAAAACCACATGCTCCAAGAGTGATCAATATCAGGATCCCTAAAGACATGATCGGTGCTGTAATCGGACCAGGCGGTAAAGTGGTACAAGAGATCCAAAAAGTAACCGGAGCTACCATCGTGATCGAAGAAGTAGCAGACGGAGGTATGGTCAATATTTTCGCGAGCGATAAAGAAATCCTGGATAGAGCTGTTGCATGGGTGAAAGGAATTGTAGCCCTTCCGGATGTTGGCGAAACCTATGTAGGAAAAGTAAAATCAATCCAGCCTTTTGGTGCATTTGTTGAATTCATGCCAGGAAAAGATGGATTACTTCATATCTCTGAGATTAAGTGGGAAAGACTTGAGTCTATGGACGGTGTACTGGAAGTAGGCGAAGAAGTAAAGGTAAAACTCATTGAAATTGACAAAAAAACAGGCAAATACAGACTTTCCAGAAAAGTTTTGATCCCTAAGCCTGAGAAAAATGAGATTCAGAATAATTAAAAAGATTATTTTCTGACATTGCCAAAACTTTAAGAGGTTTTATTTCGTTTCAGTTTTAAGATATTAAAATATTGCTAGTTAACTAATGAGACAGCTAAAAATAAGTAAACAAATTACCAATCGCGAAAGCCAATCGTTGGATAAGTACCTTCAGGAGATTGGTAAAGTGGACCTGCTTACTCCGGACGAGGAAGTAGAATTGGCAAAAAGGATCAGAGATGGAGATCAGCTGGCATTGGAAAAACTAACCAAAGCAAACCTTCGTTTCGTGGTTTCGGTAGCAAAACAATACCAAAATCAGGGACTTTCCTTAGGGGACCTTATCAATGAAGGTAACCTTGGCTTGATAAAGGCAGCCCAAAGATTTGATGAAACAAGAGGATTTAAATTCATCTCTTATGCTGTATGGTGGATTCGTCAATCTATTTTGCAAGCATTGGCGGAACAATCCAGAATTGTAAGACTTCCATTGAACAGAGTGGGATCCTTAAATAAAATTTCCAAGACGTTTTCAGAGCTTGAGCAGAAATACGAAAGAGAGCCTTCTCCTGATGAATTGGCAGAAGTACTAGACGTTACCACTGCTGAGGTTGTAGATACGCTTAAAATCTCTGGTCGTCATGTATCCATGGATGCTCCGTTTGTTCAGGGAGAAGAAAACAGCTTACTAGATGTTCTTGAAAACGATAGCGAAGCAACCCCTGATTCAGGCCTAATCAACGATTCTTTAAGAAAAGAAGTACAAAGAGCCCTATCTACTCTTACGCAACGTGAGGCAGACGTAATCACCCTATACTTCGGTTTAAATGGCGAACACGCTATGACACTTGAAGAAATCGGAGAGAAATTTAATCTGACTCGCGAAAGAGTGCGTCAGATCAAAGAAAAAGCAATCCGTCGTCTAAGACATACTTCACGTAGTAAGGCTCTAAAACCTTACTTAGGATAATACAATTCTTATTAAATAAAAAAGCCCCGATTTGATCGGGGCTTTTTTATTAGCCTTAATTCTCAATATTTTTATTTAAGATTAGAGATTTCTCCTTTATCATTTACTTTGATAAGCGTAATAGAATTAGACGCTCCAGAGTTACTTACATCGTCTCCGAAAGCAATAGTTCCGCAAACCAAGTATCCTCCGTCTTGGGTTTGGATTAGTTTGGAAGCGCTGTCATTTCCTGTACCTCCGAAAACTTTCGTCCATTGTATATCTCCAGTACCACTCAATTTCATTAACAAGACGTCATTTTGTTTTTCTGCAGCTCCTGTATATACTACGCTGTTTGTAGTGGCAAGTATTGCATAACCTCCATCATTGGTAGGAATAATAGAGACGCCTTCATCGTTACCATCTCCACCATAGAATTTCAAAAATCCAATTCCATTATCATCCAAAGATAGGCCATTCAGCTTGAACATATAAAAGTCAGCGTTAGGCAATGTGCCGGAAGAACCAGTCATCATATAATTATTATCGGAAGTTCTACAGATCTGCTCTCCTGTAAGAAGCTTGTCGGCTCCTGGAGATTGTGTCCATTGAGTTTTGGAAGGAGCATTATTTTGTGTAAGTGCCACTCCGTTCATTCTACACTTTACTAAACGAGGAGTATTTGATCCGGCTAGTGTAGTGGAAGAAGAAATAAGATACTCAGTCATCCCACTTGAGGAGAAGGCCAGTATAGCATCTCCCATGTAGTCTTGTTCTATGTCGGCTCCATAGCGGAGAGGTTTCATATCTACTCCCCCTACTTTAATCAATGCTCCATCCTGATCAATAATAAGAGCAAAAAGATCGAGATTAGGAGTTGTGTTCCCTCCCGACAGGTCGGTACTGTCTACCATTCCACCTAAGAAACAAGTTCCATCCTGATTTACTACTAATGATTTTCCAAACGTACCTACTTCTACCGAAGGGTTTGAATAATTATAAGGTTTTTGCCAGATCGTATTTCCTAATGCATCTATTCTAACAGCCACCATTTGTGTACTATCTTTTCCGGCTTCAAGTTTGAAGGGATCTAGTGACCAGTTCCTTGATGTGATTCCAAAAGTACCTAACAAGATATATCCTCCGTCAGGCATAATTCCTAAATCACCACATTCATCATAATTAGCGCTACCAAATGTTTTATGCCATACTTCATTGCCATGTTCATCTGTTTTGATCACGATCATATCATAATTGTCGGCATTACTAGTTCCAATATTACTAGTTCCTGCGATCACATAACCGCCGTCAGAAGTTTGTAGTACTTCCACACCTGCATCGGCTTTCAATCCTCCGTAATATTTTACGAAAGCTTTGGCTAGATCTACTTCTTTCTTTTTACATCCTGCTGTGACCAGTAAAAGCACAACGGTAAGAAGCTGAAAAGTATTTTTAATTATTTTATTCATTTTAATTTTTGAAATTATTTTTGAAAAAGCACTGACGGTTGAATTATTGTTCTTCAATCTTGCGAATCTTTTTAGGTTTATAGATCGATTTCATATATCCTACAGAGATCATCAGGTTGTTAATGTTAAAGTCGCTACTTACATATCCGTAGTAGAATAAATTGCTTCCATCGTCTGTAAAATATCTGTTCTTAACGTTTGCAATATTTTTCAATCCCATGCTGTAACGTCCGTCGATGAAGACATAGCCGTATCCTATTTTATAACGAATTCCCAATCCCACTAAGGCCGCTACGTTGTATGGGCTTCTGATTTTTTTAAACTTTTCTGTTCCTTCTTTCGCCGCGTTTGAGTTGTCGCTATTCTCGCGGGAGAGTTTGGAGTTTGCATTGATCAAAAATCCGAAGCTTCCACCGGCTAATGCGTATACTTTCAATTTGCCATTTCCGATATTGTACTTAATAGCAACAGGAGCATCGAGCCACATCTGGCTTTCTTTGGAGGTAAGCTTAGTGGCATTATTATAGAGAAATGTATTGGTATAAGTAAAATTTTTGATGCTAAACAATCCTCCCACATGCAATTGGAATTTTCTATAAAGCAAAATATCCGTTACAATTCCTCCCTGGTAACCAAAACGTGATTTATAAGTAGGCTTATTGTTTGCCTCGCTTCCAACGCTATAGGTTTGTTTTTCAAAAACATTTGTAGTAGTGATCCCTCCCATAATTCCAACGTTGATGATTGGTAGGGTTCTGTAGGAATTGTATAGTTCATAAAACTCGGCGGGGTCGATCGCCGGGTTTAGTACATATTCCGGATCTTCTTTCAGAAGCCGCAGCAGGTTGGTTTCTGCTTTTCCATGTTCATCCTGAAAGAGCGAAGCCAGGATCAAAAGACGCAGCGCCTGCATTTTTTCTTCCTTGGAAAATCCGTCGTCAATACATTTGGAAAGAAATCCTTCTACTTCCGACAACTGACCTGCATCGTATGCCTTTTGGGCTTTGTTTAATTTTTGTGTACAGGTTATGGAGTCACTTGTACTGGCAGATTCTGCATTTATATTATTTCCGATACTTATGAATAAAACAAAGAATACGGACAAAAGTAAATTTCTCACTGCGTAGTGTTTTTTTTTAGTAAGGTAGTTTATTATTTTTTCTTCAGGAGAGTAAGGAAACTCTCCTGAAGAAATATTGTGATTATTAATACAAATCTTCTTTGATCGCTTCACTACTTGGAAGCGTAGGACAAGTAAGCTCATATGGAATATCGCTTGCTACATAACGGTACCATTCTTTTCCTGTCATGTTACGATTGATTTTTCCGCAAATCTGATTGGCCATAAACTCCATACTTGTTGGCCATACACGAATCAGATTATCCACGCAACCTGCAAATAACTTATTACCATCATAACTGAAGCCAACAGACCAAACCCACATATCGTGGTCACGGAAGATCAAAGGCTCTTCGTTGAGGTTATTGAAGTCCCACAACCTCACAGTACCATCGAAGCTTGCCGTTGCCATGAATTTGTTATCGTTCGAGAATTCGATATCATTGATCCTTGCTTTGTGGTCTACCAGCACCGCTACTACTTTATGGTCGTCTAAGCTGTATACTTTTACCATACCGTTCACATCGCCGGATACAACGTACTTGCCATCGTTACTGAAAGCTACAGAGTGCACTGCTTTTCCTTTGTGATCCATCACTACTGTTTCAGCGTAATTATTATTACGATCCAAAACAATTACCTGTCCTTTTTCATTACCCACTACAATCAGGTTTCCTTTCGGATTGATCTCGATGTGTTTGATCTTCGACTTTCCTTTGTGAACGACATTCGGTTTTTTCTCATTGATGTCCCAATAGATCACTGATGAATCAGCACCTGCAGAGATCAGACCTTTATTGTCCGGAGTAAATGAAACTGTCCATACCATTCCTCTATGGCCTCTCAACTGAATAGGCTGAGGAGCCTCTTGTGTGATATCGAATAATTGGATATAGCTTACGTCACCGCAGGCTACCAACCATTTCTCATCCGGGCTCACATCGATGGCACGATTGATAAATCCATGTGAATGTACGACGGTAGGTGTTTTCACTTCTTTGGTCATATCCCATTTCAGGATCTTACCATCACTACCGGCGGTGTACATATCTTTGCCGTTTTTAGAATATACAATAGAACGGATCGCATCGGTGTGACCAGGAAGTGCATTGTATTCTTCTTTCTCAAGATATTTCACTGCGAAATACAAGCCTTCGTAGATATCGTGGTTGTGTTTGTTACCGCCGTTGGCTGTATGAAAATTGTATGCCTGCTGTGCCAGCAAGGCCTTACGAGTGGTATCAGAAGTCAGGGAAACTGATTTCACCGCCATTGATTTCGCAATAGAAAGCAAACGAAGGTTGGTTGCTTCTTTTTGTTTGATCTCGGCGATACCTCTTTGTTTATCGGCTTCTTCTTTCGCAAGGAGTGCATTTTTAGTTTGAAGTTTTGCTTCCGCCTCACTCTTCACCGCACGGGCCAGGGCCTGGTCAGCGAGCTCTTTCTGGTGGAGCGCTTCTGTTTTTTGCTCTTCTGCAATTTTCTGCGCTTTCACCGCTTCTTCTTTCGCGATAAGGGCGAGTGCTTTTTGTTTCTCCGCTTCATCTTTTGCCAAGAGAGCCAAACGTTCACTTTCCTTCGCTTTGTTTTGTGCGATGATCGCAGCTTCTTTCGCTGCAAGTGCCAATACTTTTTGTTTTTCTGCTTCCACTTTTTGAGTGATCGCCCAGATTACAACCCCAATCGCCATGATAGCAAGGAAGGCCATGATCAAGGCCACGATACGCGTACGTTTCAGCGTACGCTTCTGCATCATCTCTTTGATTCGCTGTTCGGTTTCGAACGCTTTCTTACTGGTTTCGAGGAATACGATTGCTCTTTCAAAAGCAGGATCGTAGCGCTGCGCCCAGTCAAGAGTTGGTTTGTTCTTATCATACCAGTTCAAGGCTACTTGAAGATCGGGTGGTCTCCAGAGACCTGTTTTTCCTAACTGGTACATGGCAGAGGCTTCCGAAAGACGAAGGTACATTTGCACCGATTCACTTTCTTCTTCCACCCACATTTTCAATTTCACCCAAATTCTCATCAAACTTTCGTGCGAAATATCGACCACGGTGTTTGAATTTAATGGAATTCCGGCAGGAGGCATGAGCAAGGAACGTCCCGGTTTACGGAAGGTTTCTACTACTTTCATTACCTCCTCTTCGGTGGTATTAGCAATCGCTGCAATTACAGCGAGTCTTGTTGGTCTTCTGATTCCGTGTGCACTCTCTCCACCTTTTTCAGTCAAGGCTTTGAACATGATCTGACAAATTTCTTTTTGTTTTTCCGTCAGGTCATCGTATGCTTCATTCGCGTGCTGCGAAAGGGCTTCCTCCATTCTTCCGATCGCTTCGTAGTGACGAAGATCGATTGGTTCTTCCCCTTCTTTGTGATCGGTCCAATAGCTCCAGGTTCTCATCAAGGCATGCTGCATGATTGGGAGCTGATCTGGATTGTCGCCGAGGTCATTCAACAGCTGTTGCAATAAACGCGGCGCGATCTTACCACCACCTACGGCGATTGGTCCTACAATTGCGAGACGTTTCTGTTCCCTTGTCATTTGCGGGATCAGGTAGTGGCTATCGTTAATATATTTTGTAAGTTCAGGGAACTGCGCGCAATCACCGATAAAATCGGAACGCATGGTGATGGCTACATAAATAGGCACATCTTTTTGTCTTGCTGCTTCAGAAAGAAGATTTACAAAGGCCAATGATTCGTTGATCGTAGTAGTACCTTCTTCACTTTTCTTGAAACGGAATAATTCTTCAAACTGATCGACCAGGATCAACACGTTTTGGTTGATGCTTGATTTGGTTTGGCTTACTGCTTCTACCAGCCCGAGTGAGCTACTTCTCAGAAGGGTGGAAACAATTTTCTTTCTTACCTGCTTCTCTTCCTGGTCGGCAACCACGTAGTCTACATTGCTCTTCAGCAATGCTTCTCCAAGGTTATCGATTGGCGAGCTACCAGGACGAGTTACTACCACATTCCAGTTAGAACCGGTTGTAGTAAGGAAACCTCCGTAAAGGATCGGGATTACACCGCAGTAGAGGAAAGATGATTTACCACTACCAGATGCACCGATCACCGCTACGAATTTATTTTCGGTAAGCTTCATCAACACCTCATCGCTTTGACCTTCTCTACCAAAGAAGAGATGACTTTCTTCTACATCGAAGGGACGAAGACCCGGGAAAGGGTTAGGTGCCATTTTATGCGTTTCAGCCTGTGGCTTGATTTCCTTTTCTTCTTTTTTGACAGGAGGGAGATTGGTAGTCTCTGTTGTCAAACCTGTTTTTATAGTTGTTTCGCTCATGTTCTTTTGTTAGAGTTTAGCGGTAAACGGTCTAAGTGTTTCAGACAAGAATTCGCCTGTATTGTGTAATACCTGGAAGTCATTTTCACGCAAAAACATATGATCTCTCAGTTTCACGCCTTTTTCTACCAATACTACTTTACTTCTCATTATTTTTTTTCGGCCAAAGCCTGGTGATTTCAAAATATCGTGTGCTTTACTATTCACCCATTTCTCACTTACCTTACCCATATAGACCAGCACTGCATCGCATTTGTTTAAGTTGAGTTGGTGGATCTGTCTCGACTCCAGAATGCTGCTGGTAAATTCCGGCAGTATTACTTCGTAGCCACTTACAGACAAGTGATCAGCTATTTTTTTACCTTCTGAAAAATCCATTTTATCACAGATCATATATACAGAAGTTTTACCGCTGTCGCTGGAAGTAAAAGATTGATTGGCAGTAGTTACTTTTCTCGTATTGATCTCATACAATTCATTTCGTATGATTGCTTTCAATTCTTCCAATGGAATGGAAAGCACGTCTGCGCCTGCTACTAGTTGCGCATCACGTTTGAAATTCTCAATAAAGATCTTTTGCTGCTCATCGCTCACTCTGAAATCCGGAGGGATCCAGATGAAACGTGGAAATTCCAGAAAATCCTTATTTACATTTTTTTCATTTTTAGCGGAGCTGAATTTAGCGGCTATTTCATTTTGAATTTCAGGAAGACCTTTTTGTTTTTCGTCTGTCTTACCATAAGCAGACCCGCTGATAAAGTGGATCGACAGCTTACATTTTTCCAGGTCGTCTACAATTTTATTTTCCAGGTCTGGGGCATCGGAAGGAATGGAATAATTAGGTAGTACGGTATATCCGTGTCTCTGTAATTCTCTTTTGATCACATCGCGCTGCACGGCAAGATCTCTGGCGGCATTAGCCAAATAAATATATTCGTTGGCGGAAGCTACAGCCAACATATGATCTGATTTTTTATCTCTGGAAGAAACGATGATATCATACAGATCATGCGCCAGATCTACCAGACGAAGCCAGTATGTATTTTCTACATCCGATTCAAAGAAATCGGTGATCTCAATACTTTCACCAGTAGTATAGTTGATGTTATACAAATTGTATCCGATCAAATCTCTTAATCCTTCCGGATGTTTGTTGGTAGGAACATATGATTTAAGCACTTTGAAAATTCTGTTCAACCCATCTTTCTGCAATGTGTTTTCTTTGTCTAGATTTCTGTAAAAGCTTTCCGCTTCTTTCACACAAGGCACAGAATTTACATAAGATGGAGAAAGCACAGAGACCATTGTCAAGGCTTTAGAAGAGATATCGGAAGGAGCATTTCCAGGAGAAATCATGATCTTTGGTTTTTCTCCCATCAGTTGAGTCAAAAGTCTTTCTAAGAAATTCTGAAAACTATCTACCCATCCTTTAGAATATTTTTCCAAAGGCTTGTTATCAGAGTCAGAAAAACTGATTAAAATATCGTATTCAAACTTCATTATCGTATAGTTATTCTTCTTTGTTATCGAGTTCTTTGTTATAAGAAAACGCTGTAAATTAACTCTTTGCTTAAATTTTACCCCTTCTCAGCGTTTTATCTTTAGATTATCTTTTTCGTACGTCCTCTAGCTCTTCTACCAGGCTGTCTTTTTCGTCTAAGGTTTTATGGTCTACGAAACCTGCAATTACCCCTTCCATCATTTCATGCGACTGAGACATCATTTCATAGAAGTGTTCTTTAGCAATGCGGTAAAGAGTAACATTATCAAGTGCAACGATATCATAGGCATTGATATCTGTTTCAAGTACCAATTCTTCTCCGATCAGATCGCCTTTCGCTATTCTTGAAATTACTCGCTCGCCTTCTCTTACTTCTAAGGATCCTTCCACTACCACAAACAAAGGAATATTTCCTGTCTCTCCTTGTTTTAAAATATACTCACCTTTTTTGTATTGAACTTCTTCGATGTTATCGGCAATTCCTGAAAGGAATACTCCGTGGATACTGGCGAAGGCTTTTACATCTTTCAGTACAAAAACTTTTTCGATCTGAAGCTGTTTTTTATTACCCACTCTGTCCTGAGCAAGAATAATACCATCTAATTCTTTTTTGCTCTCGCCAATGCGTTTTGTATAGCGATGGTAGGCTTCTTTATCTAATTTATAAATGGCATAGGCCGCCGTCTCTCTCAACAAAGTATCGGGATTGAATAAGTTGGCCACCATATCGTCATTTACTACCGCGCCTGGCATATTGCAATAACGATACATTGCGCAGGCCTTAGTCCAACGGTTGATAAAGTTATAATCGCGGTTTATGATCTCGATAAGAATTTGCTTAGAGTCGAATTTTTCACGGAAATAGTGTTCCTGCAATTTTTCGATCTTCTCCAAAATAGAGATCTCATCCAACAACGGGAACAATACCGGTTTCAGCTCATCGGCGATGAACACGTTGAGTAGTTCGATCGCGTATACTATACCTTCCGACGTACGGCTTTCCACGTTTTGTCTCACCAGTTGTATGGAGTTCGGATCATACACCAGTGACAAAAGCATGAAAATTTTATTGTCTGTGGATTCTATTTCTTCAAGAATTGCTCTTTTTAAGTGACGGGCTTCTACATCATCGCCCAACTCTGTATAGGCAGCAATGCTCCAGGCGGAGTTACCAATCTCTTGTTCGATCGCCTGAACGATCCTTGTAGCACGGTGTCCTTCTGCCTGGAAGGCGCATCCACTGAGTGAAAGAAGCACTTGAGCCGTTACATTCTTATCCGGGAAATCAATTTTACTCCATAAATAATCGGTCACTTCCGGACCACCGAAACGACCGTACATTTGCACGATCTTCACCATCACTTCAGTTGACTGACCTGATTTGTAGAAGGCTGATTCCAATGCCGGTAAAATTTTCTCCCCTACCGCATATAAAGAAGCTGCTGCAATATTTCCAAACATTGGCGAGCCGAGATTTTCGATCATCAACGGCCAGTATTCGGAACGACCTGTTTTACCAGCAGAGATAATGGCTGCTCCGCGCACGTGCAGATCGCGGTCGCGCATAAGATCGAGCAGTATTTGAATATTGGTATCGTCGATCGTGCGATAAATAAGTTTCGCAGCTAAGAGGCGTTCGCTTGCATCGGTAGATTTGGCAAGCTTATATGTTTTACTACTGGAAAGGGCGATCATTTCTGCGTCGTTCAGTTTTTCCAGCGCTTCGTTGGCGATCTTTTTCACTTCAGTCGAATCTTCCAGCTTAAGAGCATTACGAAGTGTGGTAACGGCTGCAATATTTTTAAAGTCTTCGATCTTCTGGATCGCGTATTTACGAATGTCTTCAGAAGGATCGTATACCAGATCATTGGAAGAATTTTCCAGCATTACTGGTTCTATTCTTTCCATCAGTTTCAAGGTGTAAATGACTTTGCTTGGCTCCGGGCTTTGAAGTTCTTTCTTCATTACGCTTATCGGCGAATATTCTTTTTTAGAAGTCGCCAGTTTGCTCTTTTGAAGGTTCAAAGAATCCAGCAGTGTAAACTGATAGCTATCGAACAATCGTACGCTGGCGAACATATAACCCAAGCAAATAAATAATAGTAGGAAACTGTAATGTTCGAGGTTGATAAAAGTAATAAGACCGAAAGCAAAGATCGCGATTCCTGCAAGCCCCCATGAAAACTGGCGGAACACGCCTTCCACCTTTGCCTGCACATCGTGACGAATGCTTATATCAAGCGGAATGAAAAAGTTTTTCAGGATAGGGTCTTCAAAGGTATCTTTTGATACAGAGAAGAAGAGTTTACTAAGTGCAATGAATACGAAGAACATCAGGTTATTTCCTGATTTAATATCACTATCGCTGAATAATCCCATCAATCCGGCAAGCAGTGTAAAAAATGCTACCAGGATTGGTAATACAAGCAAGGATATTTTTACGCCGTATTGTTCAATAATATTATCACCGATAAACACCTGCATCAACAAGCTGATTACAGTAAGAATACCACCGTAGTAAGCGAGGAATGCAGTAAGATCTCGCTGAACCGGAAATGTATAGGAAGAAGAAAGCAGGAAAGAATAATCCACAAAAATGTTGGCCACTACGGAGAGCATGAACATCAGTGAAAGCAGACGTACGTATTTGTTCTTCACAAGAGAATCCAACCGGCTATCTGCCTTGGAAACTTCCATATGAGTAACTTCATTAAGACGCGGAGTGCTGTACTTGATCAGATAAATAAATTGCGTTAGCAGCGAAACGAACAAGCCCAGCGCGCTAATGTATAGATAAGCTTTAGGATCGGAGAAGTTGATCAATGGTACGGCGAAGAACGCAAGTGAGGTTGCAAACATTCCTCCCTGGTCCACTGTACCGGTGATTCGCTTTTCCTGCTTCAGGTTAAAGGCCCTTGATACTGTACCATAGAAACCCAGGAGTGTAATCGCGTTAAAAGGTCCCAGGCAAGCGAAGGATACGAGTAGGAGCGGAAAGTATTCTGTAGTGTTTGTAGAATCAACGAAGTTAAAGGCAAGCGTAATGGAGCTTACCATAAGCAGGATAATGAGAAGGTTTACGATGGAAAGTCTGGAGAACGAAACAATATTTTGCAGGGTAGAGAAAATCGCGGTAGCGATAATCCCCAACAGTCCTGTTACGATGATCGAGATCGCCAGTGGATAGCGGTAGATCACTTCACGCCAGATAAAGCTAAGCTGAATATCGGTGCGATAAGAGTGCTTTTCGATTTTGTCGAGGTTGTCGAGAAAGAGTGTGCTTACAGTTACGTCGTACGTTACAATAAACGCTCCCAGGAAGAAAGAGTTGGCCAGAAGCATGTATACTCTGCCTTCTTCAGACTCATCGATAGCTAGTATTCTCCGAAGAAAATTTCTCATTTTATTCCTATTTACAAGTTGGGTTGCGGCTTATTTCTAAATCGCTAAAGTAATGATTTTAACCTTATTTTAAAAATACCATGCTTAATTTTATACCAAAAATATCCTGAAAACACAAAATCTCCCTTTAAAGCCAAAATATTCTTATATAAAGCATATCATCTATGATAAAAGTTTGAAATTTAGAGTGTAAGGAAAAGGTTGAACATTCAAAATTTAAGGTTTAAAGTTCTTAAAAAGGGGCTTTCTTAACTTTTCATATAAAAAATTAAGGTTGAAAATTTAAAATATTCAAACTTTAAACTTTCAACCTTAAACTTTAACCTAGAGTAATCGCTTATTTGTGCACTGGTATTTGCTCAAATTTTACAGCGGGTTGATCTTGATCTTTGTATGCTTTTCTTGGCTTTAGGTTCAAGATCTGGAACATTTCTTTGTCTTCGTTCACTTCAGGGTTAGGAGTAGTAAGTAATTTATCTCCCGCGAAAATAGAATTCGCTCCGGCCAGGAAACAAAGCGCTTGCTCTTCAGTGTTCATACGTACGCGGCCTGCAGATAATCTAACCATGGCCTTTGGCATAATGATTCTTGCCGTAGAGATCATACGCACCATTTCCCATACAGAAACTCTCGGCTGATCTTCCAGTGGCGTGCCTTCTACCGGTACCAATGCATTCACGGGTACTGATTCAGGATGTTCTGGAAGAGTAGACAACGTCCGCAACATTCCGATCCGGTCGTTGTGCGATTCTCCCATACCTATAATTCCACCTGAGCAAACTGAAATTTTTGCATTTCGTACATTGCCGAGCGTTTCCAAACGATCGTCGTAAGTACGGGTAGAAATAATTTTATCATAGTGTTCTTCGCTTGTATCCAGGTTGTGGTTGTAGGCATACAAACCTGCGTCTTTCAATTTAAGCGCTTGTTCTTCGGTAAGCATTCCCAGCGTGCAACATACTTCCATACCCATGGTGCTTACGCCTTTGACCATTTCCAGTACTTTATCAAAATCTTTATTGTCGCGCACTTCTCTCCATGCTGCTCCCATACAGAAACGGGTGCTGCCATTTTCTCTTGCGTTGTTGGCAGCCTGTAGCACCTCTCCTACTTCAAGCAATTTGTGTGCTTTTACATTGGTGTGATATCTTGCGGCTTGTGGACAGTAAGAACAATCCTCCGGACATCCTCCTGTTTTTACGGACATAAGCGTACATACCTGAACTTCCTGCGGATCATGAAATTCTCTGTGAACGGTAGCTGCCTTGTACATAAGATCCAGCACCGGCATATTATAAATCTCGGTGATTTCTTCCCTGGTCCAGTTGTTTCTGATTTCTGTCATGCTTTTTCTTTTAAATCCAGAATACAAAAATAATCTATTTTTTGCTAGATGCAAGATAAGTGAATTATGAGTTATGAATGTTGAATTATGAGTTAATTCAATATTCGTAACTACATGATATTTTACGTTAATAATGCCTAACTCAACATTCATAATTCATAATTCAAAACTTTTCTACCCTTGCTCAAACCTATATTTAAACAACTCATACTCCTTAAATTCTTTCTTCACATCAATGTTGAGATCGCGGAGGTAGCCTTCGCTGATATCGTATACCCAACCGTGGAGTTGAATATTTTGTCCTTGCTTAAGAGCTTTTTGATAAATGGTAGTCATGGCCAGGTTATATACTTGCTCCCGCACTACCAGCTCTACTAACTTGCGGTGTTTTTTCTCTTCGTCTAATAGATCATCCAGTTCTTTGTAATGAAGTCGATACACTTTTTTAATATTTCTCAACCATTTATCTATCAACCCATGATACTTGCCATCAATGGCAGCCTTAACTCCACCACAGCCATAGTGGCCGCAGACAATTACGTGGTGTACTTTCAGCACTTCGATTGAATATTGCAGCACAGCCATCAGGTTAAGATCGGTATCGACCACTAGGTTGGCGATGTTGCGGTGGATGAACATTTCTCCAGCATCCGTACCTGTGATCTCATTGGCGGTGATTCGACTATCAGAACAACCGATAAACAAATACTTAGGCGCCTGACCCAAGGCAAGTTTTTCAAAATAGGTAGGATCCTGCGCTAGTTTTTCCTTTACCCAATCGCGGTTGTTGACAAACAATTTATCGTAGTCTTGTTGAATAATTTTGTCGAGCTCTTCGTTTTCGATGAGTTCGTATTTATCGTCCACATCGATGATCTCTATTTTTATATTTTTACTTGGCGCATTGATCTTGAAATCTTCAATGATCTCTACAATATCGTCGTCGATGAATTTGGATTTGCTTCCGTCTATCACCACGTGTGCATTCTTAGGGATCTTGCTGAGTTTATAAAGAATGCTTGCCTTATTCAGAAAAGAAACTTCTTCCGAAAGATCGATCCTCACTTTCACACCATAGTTGGAATCTTGCTTATTGTAGACATAGGGATTCAATACATTTCTACGAAGAATAAAAAACAACGCCACCAAGGTGCCGATCCCAATCCCCAGCAATAGATCGGTGAAGAGCACTGCAAAGATGGTGATGATAAAAGGCAGAAAATGTTCCCAACCTTTTTTGTAAAGTTCTTTCACTAATGAAACTTTGGCAAGCTTATATCCTACCAGCATCAATATCGCCGCCAACGCTGACAAAGGAATCATGTTGATGATGCCGGGAATCAATACTACTGCACACAACAAAAACAATCCATGAAAGATCGCCGATAATTTGCTCTTTGCGCCCGCGTCTACGTTGGCAGAACTTCTTACTACTACTGAAGTAATCGGTAACCCTCCGATCAATGCCGAAACCATATTCCCAATTCCTTGTGCTTTCAGTTCATGATTTTTTGGCGTATACCTTCTCATAGGATCCAATTTATCAATCGCGTCTACACTCAGCAAGGATTCCAGGCTTGCGATCACCGCCAGCTTAAAGGCGATCAGGTACACAGCCGTCTTGCCTAGCATAGAAAAATCAGGCAGCATAAAATTTTGACTAAAAGAAGAAAATCCTTTGGTAGAGATCAGTTGCACCAAATGCTCCTCCATCACACGCAATGATGGAATGTAAACAGAGAAAAGAATATTCAACAATACTCCCAGCACTACGGCTACAAAAGATCCGTGAACGAATGTTTTTTTAGTCATATTAAATTTATCCCAAAGAATAAGCACCGTAAGCGATATCGCACTGATCACAAAAGCGCCGGGCGTGATGCGAAGATAAGCTTCATAGATTTCTGTAAATGTGTTATTCTTATCGGGCTGAAAAAATTCGAAGTCACCTTCGTAATCCAGGTCGTATCCTAAGGCGTGTGGAATTTGTTTCAAAACAAGAATGATCCCGATGGAAGCCAGCATTCCTTTGATCACACTGGAAGGAAAAAAGCTTCCGATGATCCCGGCTTTGATGTATCCAAACAATACCTGCAACATTCCCGCGATCAGCAGTGTAAGAAGAAAGGCCTGGTAAGAACCAAGCTCCGCGATCGACGAAGCAACAATCACTGTAAGACCCGCCGCCGGCCCGCTTACTGAAAGCGGCGAACGGCTGATCGAAGAAACTACCAACCCTCCTACTATTCCGGCGATTATACCCGACAAGATCGGCGCCCCAGAAGCAAAGGCGATCCCGATACACAAGGGAAGCGCTACAAGAAAAACGACAAGCCCCGAGGACAGATCGTTCGGGAGGTATTTTAAATTTATCTCTGATTTTATATTTTCTTTAAATGCCATATGTAGAAATTTTGAATTTTGAATTCTAAATTTTGAATTAGTAGAATAGCATAGGGTGATGAATTATTAATCATGAGTTTTTTTCAAGATCAATAAATACATTGCCACAACTAATCAATTTTGCTTAGCTGCATCATCCTTTGAATATTGATTTTTCTCAATACTCAAACTCAAGACTTAAGACTGTTTTGGTGGTGGTGTTTCAGTGTCGGAGTCAGAAGCAAAAAGTTTGGAATCTCCGGGATGGTTAAAAATATATTGGTTGGAAGTGATTGTCAGAAAGACGAAGGTATGTAAGAGCTTTATATTTTTAAATTCTTTTTCCTTTTCTTTCTCTTTGTTTTCGTTCTCTTTTTCTTTGGATTCTTTTTCGCCTTCTTCCTTTTCCTCTTCTTCTGTAGATTTATTCTCGTCGTTTATAACTAGCCCTAATTCATCATCATTAGAGTGTAGCAAGCGTTTTAAAAAGTCTACCAACCCGGCATCGTTCTGTATGAGGATACAGAATAACAGGGGAAAGATATACCGCTTGATATTTTTCACGTTGCAAATTTATTTAATCAATATAGGAACAAGATACCGGATACCAGCTCCCTGATAATTCTAATTATTCATCCGGGAGCTGGTATCTGGTATTTATTTTACAATCAACTTATAAGGCATTCTAGCCTGGATACCGTTGAGCTGATCCAGATCTTTTACAGATCTTATATATGGATATAACATTCCCAACTCTTTTTGTAATGCTGCATCTACGCGCGCCTCATCGTCTCCTCCTACACCAGAGAGCAGTTGTTTCCAGAACATATTTTTTTGTTCCGGCCAGTATACCACATCGTATTTTTCTTTCAGCCCCGCCTTTTGGGCGGCAATGGAGATCGCGTCGCTTACTCCTCCCAAGGTATCTACAAGGTGAATTTTCAAAGCTTCTCTCCCCGACCATACACGGCCTTCTGCATAACGTTTGAGTTCATCTTGCGGCATATGGCGGCCTTGAGCGGCTTTAGAAGTAAAATCTTCGTAAATCTGCTCCACTTCTTTCTGGATCATTTTTCTTTCATAATCTGTAAGTGTGCGGGTCACCGAACCAATGTCCGAAAATTGTCCGGTCTTTTCACGATCGGTAGTCACCCCCATTTTTTCTTTCAAGAATTTTTCCATGTTCAACATCAAACCAAACACACCGATAGAACCCGTGATAGTATTAGGCTGCGCTACGATGGTATCGCAGGCCATCGAAATATAATACCCACCGGAAGCTGCCACATCCGACATGGAAGCGATGATTGGTTTCACCCCTTTAGTCAATACTACTTCGTTCCAGATCACATCGGAAGCCAGGGCGCTGCCGCCCGGAGAGTTTACCCTCAGGACGATCGCTTTTACATGTTTATCATTACGTGCCTTTCTGATCTGCGCTGCCAACGTTTCAGAACCAATGATCTCGTCATTGCCTTTGCCTGAAATAATTTCTCCGCTTGCAATAATCACCGCTATTTTATCTTCGGCTACTTTTATTTTCTCTGCCTTATTATCCAGCAGAGAATTATAGCTTACAAAATTCAACTCTTCATCTTCAGCCTGACCTGTCTTGGAACGAATGAAGGTTTCTGCTTTATTATAGTAATCAAGATCTGTGATTAAGCCATAGGTAAGGGCATCGGAGGCATTATGTACGAGCATGGAATCGGAGACTTTTCGAAGTTTTGCTTCTTCTATCTTCCTGGAGACTGCTACATTGGCCAGGTAGGTAGCATAGATGGAGTTCATGAATGATTTCATCTGCGCTCTGTTGGCGTCGCTCATTTTATCGAGAATGAAAGGCTCTACCGCGCTTTTGAAAGTTCCTACTTTGAAAACCTCTACCTTGATATCCAACTTTTCAAGTGTTCCTTTGAAGAACAGCAATTCTGATTCAAGCCCATTGAATTCGAGCATTCCGGTAGGTGGGAGAAAAATTTTATCCGATACAGAAGCCAGGTAATAAGCGCCTTCGCTATAGGATTCACCATAAGCTACTACAAACTTTCCTGATTTTTTAAAGTCTAGCAATGCGTTCCTGATCTCTTCTAGGGTGGCAAATCCAGCTTGTACCCTGTTTAGATCGAGGTAAATTCCTTTAATGTTTTCATTGGTCTTTGCTTCTTCAATGGCTTCTTTTAATTCCACCAGGCCAATTGTAGCACGGCCTGGCAAAAAAACTCCGTTAAATATTTTTTCGCTTTCGCGTTCTACTATTTCTTTATCAAGCTTCAATTTTAGTACTGAGGCTTGTTTTATTTTACCATCGTTTTCCGAAGACATCATACTTCCGATCATGATCAGGCCTATGATAGAAATAAAAATAAATACAAAAATTCCTATGACGATCGTAAAAACACTTCTTATAAAATTCCACATATCCGTTACATTTGTATAGTTCTGTTCAAATATAAAATAATTTAGCAAAAAGAAATGAATACTGCTTACATTCTTCTGGGGTCAAATCTTGGTGATAAAAAGGACAATCTCACAAAGGCTTGCGAGAAAATCAGTTCTGTTTGTGGAAACATCTCCAAACGTTCTTCGCTTTACGAAACTTCTCCCTGGGGTTATACTGAACAATCTTTTTTTTTAAACGCTGTGATAGAATTGCAGACGGTTCATTCGCCGGAGCGACTGTTAGAATTATTACTGGAAATTGAAATACAACTGGGGAGAGTGCGTATCCAAAAATGGGGCGAACGCTTGATCGACTTGGATATTCTTTACTATGATCAGGAAATAATAAATTCAGCGCATTTAAAAATTCCACACCCGGAATTGCACAACAGGAAATTCACACTCATCCCACTCTGCGAGATCGCGCCTGGTTATGTGCATCCTCTGTTACAGCGCACCAATGCACAGCTCCTGGAAGCTTGTAAGGACGATGGAATTGTAACGAAGTCCTCTATTTCTTTATAAAGAGCTGCCCAAAATTTTCCGGAGCTTTTACTTCCCAATATCCCTCGGCCTTCTGAGCGAACGGTACATTTACACCATCTACGTAACATTCTTTTGGCGTGAACGGAAGTCCATGAACAATCACTACAGCTACCTTATAGCTTGGTGTATAGCCTTGATGTACGTACGATTGTTGAATGCTGAATTCTTCTTTCGTACCAAAGGTTTTAAAATTCTTTACGTTGTAATGTCCGTTTTTATAATCGTAACCATCGCCTGCATCTTCGTAGAATACAGACTCTATATGTTTGATCTCATAATAGGCATGCAGGAAAATCTCTTCTATCACAAATTCGCCTACATACTGCATCAGTGGATACATTGGTAGCACAGCACCTGCGCGCACATAGATCGGGATAATATCGATCGGCGCTTCGGCCCATACTTCGTTGCTGCCTTCTACATATTCGTTGCTCCAGAAATAATACCAGTTGCCTTCCGGCAGATATAGCCAGCGGCCGTCTACTTCTTCTTGCATGATTGGGCATACAAGCAGATTGTCGCCTACTCCAAATTCATCCTGGCGGAAATGTGTTTCCGTATCCATCTGATCCAGAAAGGTCAGAGGGCGTAATGTTGGGGTACCTTTGGTTACATGTTGCCAGAAAGTGGTGTAGATATAAGGCAACAAGCGGTAACGCAATTCAATATAAGTTTTAGCAATTTGCTCTACCTCTTCTCCGAACGACCATGGTTCCTGCTCGCCGTGATCACCCGAAGAGTGCGTACGGCAGAACATATGGAAGATCCCCAATTGGATCCAGCGTGCGTAAAGCTCGCCGGTTGGAGATTGAATGAAGCCCCCGATATCAGAACCGCAGAAAGAAATACCGGTAATACTTAACCGTTGACATTGGCGATTTGCAATACCAAGATGTTCCCAGCTTGCCACGTTATCGCCTGTCCATACAGATGAATAACGCTGCACACCTGAATAGCCCGAGCGTGTGATCACAAACGGACGATTTGGACTCATAAATTTTTTCACCCCTTCGTACGTCGCTCTTGCCATCTGCATGCCATAAACATTGTGTGCCTTGCGGTGGCTGCCTGGATCTCCATCATAATCGTGGCGTACGTCGTAAGGCATGGTTTCTACTTCAAACACAGCTGGTTCGTTCATATCATTCCACACACCTTTCACACCGGTTTCGATCAATCCTTCGAAAAGATCTTTCCACCAATCGCGTACTATAGGATTTGTAAAATCAGGAAAGTTACATTCGCCTGGCCATACCTTTCCCTTCATTAGCGGGCCATCCATACGTTTGCAGAAATATCCTTTTTCTAACGCTTCCTGGTATACCCAATAATTTTCATCGATCTTTATTCCCGGATCAATGATCACAATTGTTTTGAAGCCCTGATCGGCCAGCTCGCGGATCATTTTTTTCGGATCGGGGAAATATACTTTGTTCCAGGTAAAGCACCGGAACCCATCCATGTAATCGATGTCGAGGTAAATACTGTCGCAAGGAATTTTGCGTTCGCGAAATCCATCACAGATCTCTTTTACTTTGCTCTCTGGGTAGTAGCTCCATTTGCATTGATGGTAGCCAAGCGCCCACAACGGTGGTAGCTCCGGCTTGCCGGTCATGTGTGCGTAAGTTTCGGATACTTCCGTCAGATCCGGACCATAGACGAAATAATAATTCATCTCACCACCTTGAGCCCAGAAACTGGTTACGTTTTTACGTTCCTGTCCGAAATCGAAAAAACTTCGGAAAGAATTGTCGAAGAAAATTCCATAAGCGATCTTATGATGCAAGCCTATGAAGAATGGAACGTTTTTATAAATAGGATCGGTTTCTTTACCAAAAGCATAGGTATCTTTTCCCCAAAGCTCCAGTCGTTTGCCGCGCAGATCAAGGTCGGTAGGCTTATCACCAAGACCGAAGAAATGTTCGCCGCTTTGCACTTTGCGGGTCATGATCACAATGTTGCCGCCGTATTTGATATGTTCCTGGAAGTGAAATCCTTTTTCATCTTCCGAGATCAATACACCGTTGCGATCTAGTATTTTGGAACGAAGATCTTTTTTGGAAATGCTGCATTCAAGGTAAGAAGTAAGCACAAGATATTCTTCTTCCTCTTCGATGATCTCAAGGCTTTTTATTTCGCCTTTGTATTCATGAGCATGAGAATAGGAAAAATCGCGCATGAACACTCCTTCAGTGGCGTAGCGGAAGCGTAATACTTTGTCGCTTTTTACGCTAAGCTCCAAGATCACATTATTGGCACATTTAAAATAGAAATTATTTCCTTCTCTTCTCCAGCTAATCACTTCCGCCGGAAATCCCTGTGCGGCCACTTGCTCGTGGCCAAGGTTCATATAGCTTTCCATACCCTGTCTCTGCGTTATGTTCGATTTTAAATATAAATATTATTTTCTAGTTTAATAAGAGTAAAATGAGGAGAGTACCAACAATATTTATCACTTTTTAACGACAATTTGTTGCTTCAATAGTTCGTAAATTAAGTTATGAATGTTGAATTATGAGTTATGAATTATTATAAGAACTGAGGATTGGCTCCAAAGTCATAAGTAATTTGCTAACTATTCAAAACTCATGATTCATCCTTAATTCATAATTCAACATTCATCACTCATAATTTTTACCCAGGCTTCCCATCGATCTCACAAAGTTTGATCGCTTCCTGGAGGTTGCCGCGGGTGAGCATGTGGGTGAGTTTTTCCAGGCGAGCAAAATAAATATCGGAATACTCCTTATAGGCTTCTTTCAGGTGTTTCCTTTCCAGTCTGGAGATCTTACCGTCGAAGGCTGCGGCGATAGTGAGGATGTCCAGGATGGTATATCTTTCTTCTTCATTTACTTTATCGAGTGTATCTAAGAACAATTGCCAGTCGTCAAAATTATCCGGTTCTTCAATGCCCAATAGATCTTTAAAACGCATCAGTAAAATAATCATGTTGGGATGATAATTTTGTGTAAGTACTACGGCATTGGCGATCGCGCGCAGGCAACCAATGCGGGCGATAGGCGATAGGCGTGTAAGTAATGTATCGTTGATCATGTTTTTAGCAATATTACTTGCCAGGATATTTCCAAAAATTCTCAATCTTGCTTCGCGCGATACTTTGTATAGGATAAAAGCATTCCAGATCCCTGTGATAGGTAGCGAAACCCAGGGCTTAGCGTAGCGTACGGTAGATTTTCCCGCCAGTCGCTGAAGAATTACACGCATCAGAATATTGCTAAGGAATATTTTCATTTTGTAAATGAACCCGGCAATTACCATCCTGGATTTGGAAATTTCTTTGAATGGATCTATGTCCAACACTTTGATAGGAGGATCGGGAATCTCCATTGCAGCGCGGGCCAGGATGTTGATGATGTTGAAAGGCCCGTCTTCGGTAAATTCGTTGGTGTATTTAGTCTCTGTAAGATTAGCGATTGCGTCTACCGTGCGAAGTGCGATGACGAAAAGAAAATAAAATTCTACTCCTGTTGCCAGTAGTGTATTCAAGGCAAGCATCCCATAGTGAAGCCATGGATTAGAATTTTCGTAATAGAGATCCGTAGCAACCGATACAAACGCAGAAGCCGCGCCTATCAAGGCGGAGAGAATAATGCCACGAGCGGTCAGCCATCGTACCTGCGCTACCAGTTCCTTGTCAGATAATGGCGGCGAGGCTTTCCTGGATTCTTTCTGTAAGGTTTTAAGATAATATACCCCAAAATTTTCCAACGTAAGTTGTGATAATTTCGGTATTTTGGGTTTTGTGATCAATTTCCGGTTGTATGGCTTTAATTTGTCTTGCTATTATACGAAAGGTCAAATATAAAGCATTTCTTATTTTAATAATTTTATCAATTTGTTAATAAAAAATCAGGAAACGGAAGTAGAATCACTAAAAGTCTCATCTTTTACAAATGTTCTTAAGATCTTGTCGATCCTGCGTTTTTGTAATAGATGATGGTTTTGGTGCATCGCTATGAGTTTATACCAATCTTTTGCATTGAGCATTCCAAATCTTGGATGTTTTACTTTGTATTGTTTATCACCTTTTTTATCGATCTCTATGGCGAGCTTCTGCATTTCTTTCAAAAATCCAAACATCATATCCTGCGCCTTCCCCGGACTCTCGATCTGGCTTGGCTCATAGTCGGGACGAAATCCTTTGATCTTGTAGGGAGGATATCCTCCGATTGTAAAGACGACTAATCCCCTCAACGATTTTCCTCCGATCGCGCCTCCTTCTTGGTGAGCAAGGCAACTGCGAATGGCTTTTATATGATGGTCGTATGTACCTTGAATAAGGTGGTGATAAAGCTGCCCGATCGTCCAATCGGACGCGGCAGTTTTTTTCTTAAATTGGTTTTCACCGTAATACTCCAATTCTTTGAGAAGATACTTGGCTACCGGTAAAAATTTATGCTGATATATTTTTTCTGCAGTCACTGTTCAAAATTAAAAACTTCTAATACAAAAATATGGATTTTACCCTCTGCTTAAAATTATAAGCTTAAAACTTTTCCTCCACGCCCATGCCAAACAAGGCAAAGTCATATTTTACCGGATCTTGGGCATCGTATTGCTTCAAATTGCCAGTAAGCTCTACAGCAGTCTGCCAATCGGCCTGTGGTCGGGTGATCAGCTTCAGTTTGCGCGCTACTCGCTCTACGTGTACATCACAGGGACAAATAAGCTGGGAAGAATCGATCTTTTTCCAGATTCCAAAATCTACCCCTTTGTCGTCTTTCCGCACCATCCAGCGAAGGAACATATTCAAACGCTTGCAGGCAGATTTTCGTTCCGGACTGGAAATATGTTTGCGTGTTCGTTCGGGGAAATCTTCCAAACTGAAAAAGGTATGGTGAAAATCAGACAGGGCTTTTTCGGTATTCACTTCTTTGTATTTTTTCTCTTTCACAAAGGCGTCTTCAAGAGAAGAACTTTGTTTGTACAAATCAGAGAAAAACGAAATGAAATAAAGCAGGTCGGTATCGTTGAAAGTGCGGTGTTTAAAGTTGAGTAGTTTCTTTAAATCGCTTTCTTTGTGGTTGACCACAAAATCATAAGGCGCGCGAT
Organism: Cytophagaceae bacterium; assembly: GCA_035535995.1. GTDB lineage: Bacteria > Bacteroidota > Bacteroidia > Cytophagales > Cytophagaceae > JANYCO01. The sequence continues at coordinate 239,247 of DATLOZ010000019.1, read as the reverse complement.
CCATGCGGTCGATAAGCTCTTTGCATTTGTTGATGATTGTTACACGCTGCCCCCAGGCCAATACAGACGCAATAAATCCCATGATCTCAATGTCTTGTTTTTTAGAAAAAAGATGTGGAATGCTGATCGGATCGTTGGCTATAAAATCAGGGCGATTATATTGTTTGTATTTCTTATCTAAAAATGCCTTCAGCTCTTTGTCCATGTAGTAAAGGTAGAAAATTAGTCTGAAATACTCTATACTCCATACTGGCCTGCTGATGGTCAGTATGGAGTGCGAGCGCGAGTATGGAGAAAAATAAAAGAAAATAAAAAAGGGTTCTGGTTTTGACCAGAACCCTTTCGTTTCTAAGAAGGATCTTATTATTTTCTATTATTGATCTCTACATAATCACGGCTATTGTGACCGGTATAGATTTGTCTTGGTCTACCGATCGGCTCGCCTGCGTCTCTCATTTCTTTGTATTGTGCGATCCAGCCTGGCAGACGGCCAAGGGCGAACATTACAGTGAATAGATCGGTTTGCAGACCAAGCGCTCTGTAGATAATACCAGAGTAGAAGTCTACGTTTGGATATAATTTTCTTTCTACAAAATAAGGATCGCTCAATGCCGCCTGCTCTAGTTCTTTTGCGATCTCCAATACTGGATCATTTACTCCTAGTTTGTTTAGGATATCGTCGCAGGCTTTTTTGATGATCTTCGCGCGAGGGTCGAAGTTTTTGTATACACGGTGCCCGAAGCCCATCAAACGAACTTCTTTGGTTTTTACTTTTTCGATATAATCTTTGGTCTTCATACCAGATGCCTTGATCTCATCAAGCATTTCGATCACTTCCTGGTTGGCGCCACCATGCAGCGGTCCCCAAAGAGCGTTAATACCCGCAGCGATTGAAGAATACAAACTAGCATGTGCGGAGCCTACTATTCTTACGGTAGAAGTAGAACAGTTCTGCTCGTGGTCAGCATGCAGGATCAAAAGTTTGTTCAATGTATCGGCCACCACAGGATCTATTTCGAAATCCTCGTTTGGCATTGCAAACATCATATACAGGAAATTTTCTGTATAGCTCAGTTTGTTTTTAGGATACATTAGCGGCATTCCTTTGGAATTGCGGTAAGACCAGGCAGCTATGGTAGGAAGTTTTGCCATCAATCTTACAATGGTAAGATCCATTTCTTCCGTATTTGGATCTACGGAACCCGGGTAGTAAGCCGTAAGAGAGCTTACTGCCGAAGACAGAACCCCCATCGGGTGCGCTGTGGAAGGAAAACCATCAAATATTTTTTTAATATCTTCGTGAAGATTTGTGTGCTTTTTAATGCGGCCTCTGAAAGCATCTAATTGTGCTTGCGTAGGAAGCTCGCCGTAGATCAAGAGATAAGATACTTCCAGGAAAGAAGCTTTTTCTGCCAGTTGTTCGATCGGATAACCTCTGTAACTTAGAATTCCTTTTTCACCATCCAGGAATGTAATGGCACTTTTAGTGGCTCCGGTGTTTTTGTAGCCAGTGTCAAGTGTTACAAACCCAGTAACATCTCTTAATTTAGAAATGTCGATGGCTTTCTCACCCTCCGAACCTACTATGATAGGAAATTTATAACTCTTCCCTTCTATTATTATTTCTGCTTGATCTGCCATAATTATCAAAAATTTGTGTTCTTAGAAATTTATACCGAGCGAAAATAAATAAAAATCACAATCAAAAAAATAATATTTGCCTTTTCTCGGGTAAAAAATCTCCTATTTTATCTTCCTTAAAATCAAGATATTTTATTTAGTAAATTATATTTATTAAATTTTAAATAAAAATAATACAATTTCATTTATGTTAATTTATTGTAAATTTTCATAAAAAATAGCTTAATTAATTCTGTGATACCTTATTAGACACTTATTAAAAAACACAACAGGAAAAAGCATATAGCAATAGATTATCGTTTGCTTTATGCTATTGCTCTCGCTGATTTCGAATGATTTATATCTTCAGAGCACTTGTGATCCTACACCAGATTGGTTTTGAGACATGGTTTTATCTCCTAACCTACTAGTTTAAAAAAAAATAAAAAGAAGAATCAAGGTGAGAAAAATCACGAGGTACATAATGAGGTCTACTTTGATGTATGCCTCATACTTTTTGTAAAATTCTTTTAATCCCATTTTTGATTTAATTTTTGCCTAAATTTAGCATAAAAACAATGGAAATCGTAAAACCTGATCTTATAAAACTAAAAGCGCTGGCACCCAAAGCCTGGGCGGATTTTGAAAATTTTTATCAGGAAAATTTCCCTTCCTATGCAGCAGATCAGAAAATGAAAACCGATCAACTTCCTTTCGAATTGCTCCTTGGCTTGTTACTCCGCTACTTCATCGAAAACGGAGTGGAATGGGATGTGAGCAATACTGATTACACGATGCTTCCTGATACTCTTTTGGAGGTATTTGAAAATTATGAGAAGGTGATCTCGCACTATTCTTAATGATTGCGTTATTTGTCATAGTTTCCCAGCGTTGAACGGACTATTTGTTTTTTATTTCTAATCCTGAATTTAAAATTGAAGATTTTCCGGTTTAACTTTTTACTTTAACCTTTCAACTATTAATTTTAGCGGATGCGAATTGTACGCCAATGCATTCGTGTCTCTTATAATTTTAACAAACCAAACAACATGATCAAAAATATCTGGAATGGATTTTCCGATGTAGATACAAGTACGCTTGTATCACTACTTCCCAATGTATTCGCCGTAGGCGTATATTCCGGGGTCATCTATTACCTTGAATACGACCTTTTGAAACTAGATTTCAAACCTACTCCTACGGTGTTCTCGCTCCTCGGTGTGGTACTCGGCTTGCTACTTGTATTCCGCACCAATACTGCTTACGAGCGCTGGTGGGAAGGCCGCAGGATCTGGGGCGGCCTTGTAGATGCCAGCCGTAATCTTGCTATCAAACTGGATGCCTATCTTCCTGCACAAGACACGCAGGCGCGCGTTTATTTTGCAAAAACAATTGCCAATTATTTCTTCGCACTGAAAGAACATCTTCGGGATGGGGTAAAATTTGAAGAACTGGAAGAACCTGAACGAGGAGAATTTGATGACCTCAAAAAAAGCAATCATGTGCCCAACCGCATCAGTACACTGCTTTTTACAAGGATCAATAAACTTGCTACAGACAAAGTGATCACGCAGGAACAACTACTCACGATGGATAAACTTGCCGATGTATTTACCAATTCTGTAGGCGGATGCGAGAGAATTAAAAATACACCAATCCCTCATTCCTATTCCAAACACCTCGACCGGTTTATGCTTGTGTACACACTGATCCTTCCTTTCGGATTCATGCATGATCTTCACTGGTGGACTGTGCCTACAATGATGATCGTTTACTTCACCATGGAAGGAATCAAGACCATCGGCGAAGAAATTGAAGACCCATTCGGCAGAGATGAAAACGATTTGCAAACAGACAGTATTAGCCAGAAAATGCGCGGAAATATCAAAGAGATCCTGGTGAAATAAGTTATGAAGGTTGAATTATGAGTTATGAATTTTAAACTAAAATTAATTCATAACTCATAATTCAATATTCATGATTCTAAAAATTGTATATTTCTCAGAAAAGCATCGAGAATTAAGGTCTTTTTTACCTTTGGATTGAAAAATTATTTATTATATACCTAAGTTTTTGTATTATTACGGTCCTGAACATTTATAAATTATATAACAATTTAAATTACCATTATGGCATTTGATATAGACATGGTGAAAGCGGTATATGCTTCTCTACCGGAGAAAGTAGCCGCCGCCAGAAAAGTAGTAGGCAGACCGCTCACACTGACAGAAAAGATCCTATATGCTCACCTTACAGAAGGAGCAGCAACGAAAGCGTATGAAAGAGGAAAATCGTATGTGGATTTTAATCCTGACCGTGTGGCCATGCAGGATGCTACGGCTCAAATGGCCCTGTTACAATTCATGCAAGCCGGCAGACCTAAGGTAGCCGTGCCTTCTACTGTGCACTGCGATCACCTTATCACCGCGCAGATCAGTTCTGATACAGACCTTAACAAAGCAAACGTTGAAAACAAAGAGGTTTATGACTTCCTTTCTTCTGTTTCAAATAAATATGGAATCGGTTTCTGGAAACCAGGTGCTGGTATCATTCACCAGGTAGTACTTGAAAATTATGCATTCCCAGGTGGAATGATGATTGGTACTGACTCACACACTGTAAACGCCGGAGGTCTTGGTATGATCGCTATCGGTGTCGGTGGAGCAGATGCCTGCGATGTAATGGCTGGACTTCCATGGGAGTTGAAATTCCCTAAACTGATCGGGGTAAAACTTACCGGCAAACTAAATGGCTGGACTTCCCCTAAAGATGTGATCCTAAAAGTAGCAGGTATCCTTACCGTAAAAGGTGGTACCGGCGCAATCGTTGAATACTTTGGAGAAGGCGCTACTTCTATGTCTTGTACTGGTAAAGGTACGATCTGTAACATGGGCGCAGAAATCGGCGCTACCACTTCTACCTTTGGCTACGACGATTCTATGGAGCGCTACCTGAGATCTACAGGCCGCGCTGATATTGCAGATGCTGCTAACAAGATCAGAGAACATCTTACTGCAGACAAAGAAGTATACGCAGATCCTGCTAACTATTTTGATGAACTAATCGAGATCAACCTTTCTGAACTGGAGCCACACCTAAACGGACCATTCACTCCAGACCTTGCAACACCAATCTCTCAAATGAAAGAGGCTGCTGCTAAAAACGGCTGGCCTACAAAGATCGAAGTAGGTTTGATTGGTTCTTGTACCAACTCTTCTTACGAAGATATTTCAAGAGCTGTATCCCTGGCTCAGCAGGCAGTAGATAAAAATCTAAAACCAAAATCTGAATACACCATCACTCCAGGTTCTGAGCAAGTACGTTTCACTATCGAAAGAGATGGATTCCTGAAAGTATTTGAAAAGATCGGAGCGAAAGTTTTTGCAAACGCTTGCGGTCCTTGCATCGGTATGTGGGCTCGTGTAGGCGCAGAGAAGCAAGAGAAAAATACCATTGTACACTCTTTCAACCGAAACTTTGCGAAAAGAGCAGACGGTAACCCCAACACCTTTGCCTTCGTTGCTTCTCCGGAACTGGTAACAGCGCTGGCGATTGCAGGAGATTTGACATTCAACCCTCTTACGGATTTCCTTACAAACGAAAAAGGTGAGAAAATAAAATTGGATCCTCCAACAGGAGACGAACTCCCTAAAAAAGGATTTGACGTAGACGACGCAGGCTTCCAGGCTCCGGCAGCGGATGGCAGTGGTGTAGTAGTAAACGTATCTCCTACTTCCGACCGTCTGCAATTGCTTGATCCGTTTTCTCCATGGGAAGGTATAGATCTGAAAGGATTAAAACTTCTGATCAAAGCAAAAGGAAAATGTACTACTGACCATATTTCAATGGCAGGCCCGTGGCTGAAATACCGCGGTCACCTCGACAATATTTCCAATAACATGCTGATCGGTGCGATCAACTTCTTCAATGAGAAAGCAGATAGCGTGAAAAACCAATTGACAGGCGCTTACGAAGCTGTACCGAAAGTACAACGTGCTTACAAAGCACAAAAAATCGGTTCAATTGTAGTAGGTGATGAAAACTATGGTGAAGGTTCATCCAGAGAGCACGCGGCGATGGAGCCTCGTCACCTGGGTGTAAGAGCGGTATTGGTAAAATCATTTGCCCGTATCCACGAAACCAACCTGAAAAAACAAGGTATGCTTGCCCTTACGTTTGCTGACAAAGCAGACTATGATAAAGTACAGGAAGACGATACCATCGATATCCTGGGCTTAACAAGCTTCGCTCCTAACACTCCGTTGACCATTGTGCTAAACCACAAAGATGGCAGCAAGCACGAGATCAAAGTAAACCATAGCTATAACCAACAACAGATCGAGTGGTTCAAAGCTGGTGGCGCACTGAACATCATCCGCGCAAGCGTTAAAGCATAACAAATACAGTATGGAGTACGAGCGCGAGTATGGAGAGAAATCCTCCATACTCGCGCTCGCACTCCATACTTTTTATTTCTAATTGAGTATCCGCATGTAGTACACTGGTTTAAATTCCAAAAAACAATTTCCACCCGGTAGTTACTATACCCGGATAGTCATTTATTTGTATTCTCAATAATTAGCCAGCTTAGAAGATAATTTTTTATCCGGCATCTGGGATCCGGTATCTGGCATCTTTTATTACTATCTTTGCCTCTACAATCACATTAAAATCACGTGGGTTTAGAACAATTAAAACTTAGCAAACAACTCACCGGCTCGATGCTGGATGCGGGGTATCTTTCTCCGAAAGAAATTCAAGCTAAAACTATTTCACGAATACTAGGTGGACAAAATATTCTTGCCATTGCTCCGGAAGGAAGCGGCAAAACCACATCGCTGGTATTTTCCGTACTCATGCGTCTGAAAGGCCCGGTAGATGGAGCTCCTCGCGCTTTGATCATTGTTCCTTCCAGGGAAAAAGCAGAAGCAATGCTAAGCCTCTTCAATTGGCATGGAAAAATTACTAGACTTCGCGTAGCATTATTAAGCAATGGACTAGCAGGCGAACAATATATGGAAGCCATCGAAGACGGACATGCCGATATTGTGATCGGCACGCCCGAAAGAGTACAAGCGCTGTACGGCAAAGCACTACTAAACCTTCGTTCGCTTATAATGTTCGTAGTAGATGATGGAGAAACAATTACCAAACTGAATCAGCAAACAATTATTTATAACCTGGCTGAAGGGCTTACCAAATGCCAGCGCCTTGTTTTTACCGAAGACCTGAACGACAAGCTCAGTCGCATGACCGACCATTTAATGCCGGTAGCCGAACTGGCGGAAGTGGAAGAAGAAGAAGCACCACCTGAACTTACGTCAATCATTTTATATAAAGTCGCCAATCATAAAGCCAAGTTAAATTTACTTGAATTTATTCTGCGCGACAGCCAGACTATTCGCAAAGCTGTAGTATTCGCCAATAGTTACCAGGCTGCTGAGCAGCTTTACAACAATCTTAAAAAGAGGATCGGAAAAGGAATAGGATTATTGAAGAACGACGGGATCGATTCACTGGAAACCTTCCGGCAAACTGCCGATCTGCGTATATTGGTAATTGCAGGCGAAACGCAGCCTTCCTTCAATCTTTCAGAGATCCCTTATATTTTCCATATGGAAATTCCTTCCGAAAAGGAATTTTTTTTAAAACGTTTGAGAAAGCTGGAAGAGAAGAACAACGCTGTCTCCATCGTACTTGCAGCAAATGCCGAAACAGAACTTATCCGTAAAACAGAACAACAGATCGGCCATACAATGCCTGTAGAACCGCTTCCAGAAGGCTTTTCAGCCGAAGGAGTGAAAACAAAAGAGCAAGGAAATGACTGGAACTGGAGAATTGTCTGAACTCTGTTTCACGCTGATTATAGGATGAATTCCCGCATTACTGACGGCCGCAAACCTTAACAACCGTAAATATTCTCCATCAACAATACAAGAATTTATATCGCTATAAGTTCTGAATTTTTTCCGATTTTGATACTTATCCGTGATAATCCTATCCACTTATTCGTAAAAACACGTCTATAAATGCACCTAATTAATTTAATAAGCGTTTATACTAGAAGGTTAGTATGTTAAACAAAAAGAAATGTGTTTATGAATATGGAGTTGTTATTATCGGATAAGAGATTCCGTTGGATCTCTACGATGTATTTCTATGCAGCAGCTAATGCTGAAAATACCATTAACCCATTTAAAAACCTGGTAGATTTCCTCGAAGTAAAAGTAGGAGACCTTTGGTGGGGAACAGATAAAGATACCCGGAATTCTTCCAAATCCAGGTTTTGCTCAGAACTGCTTGAAATGATGCATATGCATGGGTTCCATATGGCAGAAGATGAACTTCGCAAATTCTTCTCAGACGACAGCATGAGCAATGAGGCCATGGCCCAACGCCTGGCCGGAGCAGTGCGGAGTATCTAATAAAGAATCTTGAATAAGAACAAAAAACGGAACCTCTCACAGTTCCGTTTTTTTATGGTTTGTTATGCTGGTTCTTTGAGAGAACTCTTTCCCAAAGCTCGATTATTCCCAAATTACAGGCATCGGCATCCAGCATTCGTATTTTGAACTTAAAATATTCTGTCGCGTTATCCGTCTAATACAATAAAAGTGTACCGCTATGATTGACTTAAAAGAATATACCAAAGAAAATAATGGCAAAAACGTTTTGATCAGTACCCTTTCGGGAAAAGTGGAAGGTGTACTCTATAGTACCAAAACGGATCCTCAAGGCAACGTCGACACGTTGGTGATCAAACAATACCTGCACCGCACAGAAGTACCAGCGCGGGAGATATTGAACATACGGATTTTGTAAATTATGAATATTGAATTATGAGTTATGAATATTATTTACTTGCGTGACTCAGTGATACTATTATCACACTCTGTAAGAGATATGAGGATTATAAATTAGTAATTTATAATCCTCTTTTTTTGTCTACTTCAGAAAGAAATATAGATGTGAAACCAGCCTAATTCTTATGCTGAAGACATTATTCAAAGCAGCTCTCATATGGGCTGACAGCACATTTAAAAAAGAACGTTTTATACGGTCAAAAATTAAATAGGTTGTCGATTTTAAAAATATTTTTCAACTCTTTTAACAGCAGAAAAAATCATACCCTTGATAATGACAGGCATATCAAATATTACTTTTTTTTTGGTAAAATCTGATAACCGATCGCTCAAATTATAAGTCTATGTAAGTATAAGGTGAATTATATTTTAAGCAATTTAATTATGAAGTGGATAGGGTGTAATAATAAAATTATTGTAATTATTTTTTTTATAATCTGTCAGTTCGCAAACAGTTCTCTCAAGGCTCAGACTTGTGCTTCCGCAGATTGTTCCAGTATTCTAACTTTTATTGTTGACCTTTCAAGCAACCCAGATTCTTTGTGGGTTAGTCCGGATACCTACAGAAGTGGTAGTTGCTGCGGAAGTAAGAAGAATGATAACTGTATCCGTTTCATTGTTACTACACACCCTGCAGCCACTCAGATATCATTTCAATTATTAACACCGCCAATACCTCCCGGGCAGACCTATCAGTTGAATTGCGGTCCGCTCGTTTCGGTCGGAACACCTATTTGTCTAAACGGTACCGGACCGCACTGTATTGTATATTGTAAGGGTGGTACGGATTTAAGTAAATATGGATTGAAAGTTTCAAAAGGAGTTCAAGCTTCGCCAAATGAATCGGTTACTTCTTCCTGTAACAAAAGTATGGTCATTTCCGGAGGGGCTGCTCCGAGCATTACCTGGAGATCGATCACAGATGCTTCAGGTAATCCCGCAAACGGAGTCTACAACTCTGGCCTTAGCTGTACTTCTGGTTGCGATTCTACAACCTTTACAGCTCCTGCTTTTGGAGCGCCTAACTATCCTTCCGTTGGATATGTTGATTTCGAAGTATCGAAAGTGATCGCAGCTACGGCCTGTACTCCGGGATATACATTCAAAGACACTGTACGAATGGCGGTCATTCAAAAAACTGTTGTGACGATTAGCCCACCTACCCAAAGCATATGTTTTGAAAATACCACCACCACTATTACCGCCAATGCCAGTTTTGGTACACCACCTTATACATATCTCTGGAGCAACGGTGCTACAACACAATCTATCGCTGTCCCAGCGGGAAACTATACCGTAAATGTAAGCGATGCAAATACCAATGCTTCTTGTTTGCCCTCCACTTCTGCATCAATCAAAGTAGCCAAAAATACAGGACCCAATACTGCGAATATAGGTGGGGCCTCCAGAATATGTACAGGCAGTACTGTTCCGCTCAATGGAAGTATTACGTCTTATGATGCCAATGGAAATCCTGTAGTAAATTCCTCTTCCGGCGGTACATGGTCAGGAGGAACGGGAAGCTACAATCCAAATGCAAATACACCGAATGCGATCTATACTCCTTCTGCGGCCGAACGCTCAGCAGGTACTGTTTCCCTTACACTCACCACCACCAATAACGGAAACTGCCCTGCCGGATCAGGAGTCAAAACCATTACGATCGATCCGCTTCCTATCATATCTGCAGGACCTAATCAAAACCTCTGTAAAAATAATGCGGTCGCGACATTAAGCGGAAGCGCGAGCAATACAAGCTCTGTACTCTGGACAAGTCCTACCGGAGGTGCTTTTAGCAATGCCTCTTCTTTAAATACTACCTATACTCCTACAGCCACTGATCTTTCCAATGGGTCAGTAATACTCACGCTGACAGGAAATGCAGCAGTGTGTAGCGCAGCTACTTCTACGCTGACGCTTACATTCACCAATCCACCAACCATCGATGTAGGGCCTGCGAGTATGACTTTCTGTATCGACAACCCACATGTGCCGTTGACTGCTACCATTACCGGACCTGCCGGGGTAGGTGTTCAGTGGTCGGGTGGTATTGGTAGCTACAATCCAAATTCCACCTCACCTAGTATAACCTACAATGTATCTCCTACAGAAATCCTCTTTGGCGGTGCAGGTATTTACGCAACTACTACTAACAATGGTAATTGCAAGCCTGTAAAGGATAGTATCTTCCTTACTCCTGTAACATTGCCAACGGTAAATGCAGGCGTAGATAAAAGCGTTTGCCGCAACAACCCTACGGTCTCCGTTACAGGAACAGTAACAGGTAGTACTTCCGGTACACCAAGCTGGACAAGCGTTACTTCAGGTTCTGCAGGATTTTCAAGTCCAAATAGTTTGACCACTAATTATACTCTGAATGCTACCGACCTTGCCAATGGCGGCGCTACACTTGTTTTATCGGCAAGTCCGGTAGATCCAAGCTGTACTCCGAAAAGAGATACAATGCTTGTATCCATCACGGCATCACCTACGGTAAGCGCCGGACCTAATCAATCCGGCCTATGCTATAATCCTGGACAGGTATCTCTGAACGGCTTTAGCAGCACGGGCAGTGGTACATGGTCGGGCGGTGCTGGTACATTCAGTCCTAGCGCTACTACAGCCAATGCTACTTATAACTCTACTGCGGGCGAAAGAGGCGGTACTGTTACTCTTACCTATACCAGTGCAGGGAACGTTAACTGTAACGCCGTAGCGGCTTCAATGACTGTGACATTTGCTCCGCCTATCACGGTGAGTGCAGGCCCTGATATTGCAGTTTGCCTTAACAAAGCAGTAGCAATCATTACTGCTGCTACATCTTCCACTTCAGCAGGTATCTGGTCGGGAGGAACGGGAACGTTTACACCAGGAACCAATACATTAAATCCAACTTATACTCCTTCTGCTGCAGAGATCTCAGCTGGAACTCCAGTAACACTGACACTAACTTCCGCAGGAACTAGTTGTCCGAATGTAAACGATGCCATGCAAGTTACTTTTACCGCCATTCCAACTATCACTACTACAGGAGGTGCTATTTGTGCAGATAATCCTACCGCTTCTATCAACACTACACTTACGGTTGCTTCCGGCGTTGTATGGTCAGGTGGAGCAGGAACCTTTTCACCAAACAATACCTCTGCCAACTTTACTTATACTCCAACGCTTAGTGAGATTGGAGCGGGTTCTGTAACGCTTACAGGAACTACAACCGGAAATGGAACTTGTAATGCAATAACCGGTACTGCTACCGTTACCATTGCCCCAATTCCAGTAGTCGATGCAGGGCCTAACCAGGTCTTGTGCGGCAGCACAGCTTCGGTATCCTTGAATGGAACAGTCACAGGAGCTACTGGTGGACAATGGACCACTACCGGAACAGGAACTTTTGGCAACGCTGCTTCTGCTGTTACCACTTACACACCCTCCGCTGCAGACAAGGCTTCCGGATTAGTTACACTCACCTTGACCAGTACAGGCAATGGACTATGCAACGCTGTCAACAAATCTATGACGCTTACCTTCACTGTAGTACCTACGATCAACGCCGGACCAAATCAAACGGTTTGTACCAACGATTTTCCTGTACAACTGAATGGTACAGGCTCCCCGGCTACTTGGGTAGGAGGAGCCGGAATATTCAACCCCGGAAGAACAACGATGAATGCTACCTATACACCCGATGCTTCAGAAGTTTCAGCCGGTACTGTTACGCTTACCCTCACCACGAATACTTCAGGAGCCTGCCCGCAGGTTTCTTCAACAGTTACTGTTACTATTTCACAACCACCAATAGCTAGCCCGGGTGCACCGTTCACTGTTTGCGGTGACGTGACTACTATTAATCTCTCGGGTAGTGTGAATTCACCGATTGCAACAGGCGGTATCTGGTCTACTACTGGTACCGGGACAATTGCCAGTCCTTCTTCGCTCATTACCACTTATTCGCCTTCTGCTACAGATAAGAGCCATGGAAGCGTTACGTTTACGCTGACCACCACTGGCAGCAGTAATTGTTCTCCAACCAATGCAGATCTTATTGTAACCATTTCACCAGCTGTAACGGTATTTGCAGGACCTGACCAGACCTTGTGTAATAATGTTCCAAGCGTAGCTCAGCCATTGGCAGGAGCTATTATTACAGGTGCTACAAACGGTACCTGGAGTATTTTTTCCGGAGGATCAGGAACGATCACCAATGCTACCAGTGCAAGCGGAGCAACGTATACTCCGAATGTTGCGGATGCTACAGTAACCTTCCGACTGACCACTACCAATAATCCTGTGGGCTGCCCTCCTCTTTCCGACGATGTGGTGTATACCTTTAAGGCAATTCCTACGGTAAATGCAGGTCCTGTTCAAACCGTTTGCGGTGATGTAGCCTCTGTGACTCTTGCAGGATCTATAGGAGGAAGTGCTACTACTGCCCATTGGACCACTACTGGCGGAGGAACCTTCTCTCCTAACAATACAACACTGAATGCTCAATATATTCCTGCTACGAATGAAACAGGTAGTTTTAATTTTGTTTTAACAACCGACGTGAACGGGCCTTGTGCGGCGGTATCAAGCACAATGGCGCTGACTATTACACCAAAACCTACCGCCAATGCAGGAGTAAATCAAACTGTTTGTGCCAACAAACCAGCGGTAACAATTTCGGGAACAGTAACGCAAGCTACCGGTGGTAACTGGACTACGGCAGGTGACGGAAGCTTTTCAGGGATAAGTGGTAATGGACTTACTGCTACCTATACACCAGGACCAACAGACATTAGCAATGGATCAGTAAGTCTGAAACTTACTACCACAGGAATGGGAACCTGTAATCCGGTTTCAGACGCAATGCTGATTACTATTACTCCAGCGCCAGTACCAAACGCAGGCCCTGACAGATCGGTCTGTGCCAACAATCCAAAGGTAAATCTGATAGGATCAGTAACAGTCACCTCTACAGGTACATGGTCCACTCTTGGAACTGGTAGTTTCTCTTCTGTAAGCGCAGATGGTCTTACAGCAGTATATACACCTTCGGGAGGCGATATTAGTGCTGGTACCGTTACACTTCGGCTTACTTCTGCTAATAATGGATTATGTAATCCTGTCTTTGACGATGTGATCATTACTATTACAGGAGCGCCAACCGTAAATGCTGGTCCGGATCAGACAATCTGTGCTGATAGTTTTTTTGTAAAACTGAATGCTCTACATACCGTGTCAATCGCGGGTATATGGACATCTTCCAGCGGAGGGCCTTTCTTCGCTACGCCTGTTCTTGATACTGCAATGTATGTACCCACGGCGGCAGACAAAGCAGCGGGAACCGTTACGCTAACCTATACTACTACGTCCCAGGGATCCTGTAATCCGGTTTCCGATAATCTGGTCCTGACAATTACAGCTGCACCAACCGTGAATGCCGGTCCGGATCAAACCATTTGTTCCACTACTTCATCGGTTTCCATTTCGGCTACAAAGACAGTTTCTTCCGGAATAAAATGGACTACTACTGGCAGCGGAACATTTGGATCATCTACCGGTCTTGCCACTACCTATACCCCTTCGGCTATTGATATATCGGCAGGGTCTGTAATTCTAACCAGTACTACTACAGGAAGTGGAACCTGCCGGAACATAAGCGATCAGTTGACACTTAAAATTATACCGCAGCCTGCTATAAATCTAGGTCCGGATATAACCGTTTGTGCGGACCTCATTGGTTCCGGATTTGCACTTACTCCTACCTTGACCAATGTTTCCAATACTGTATGGTCTACGGGTGGAAGCGGAATTTTCAGTATTAATACTACAACTAATAATGTTACTTATATTCCTTCTTCCGCAGACACAACAGCAGGATCGGTTCTGCTCTCGAATGTAGCGTCAGGATTAAGTCCTTGCGGTACCGCATCCGATTCCAAACTTATTACTTTCAGAAAAGTACCGCGTGTAAATGCGGGACCTGATCAAACTATTTGTAACGGAAGCAATATTAATCTAAGTGGTGCTGTTGCCAATGCCAGTGGCGGCACCTGGACTTCTGCCGGAAGCGGAAGTTTTTCTCCGGATGCAAATACGTTATCTGCAATTTATATTCCTTCTCCTGTCGATACTACTGCAGGAAATGTTGTGCTGACACTGACCACGACCGGGATAGGAACTTGTACACCTGTTTCTGATAATTTACTAATCAACTTTCAGAAAAGACCTTTAGTGAATGCTGGCGCCGATCAAACTGTTTGTATCGATGAGGATACTATTAAGCTGGTAGGTTTTACTACCAACGCTCCTGGCGGTAACTGGACGGGTACGGGAAATGGAACTTATGTACCAGATAATTTAATGCCGATCACCAATTACCTGGTCACTGGTAGTGATCGTACAAAAGGACAATTAGTATTCACACTTACTACCATCAATACTGCACCATGCGCTGCTGTGTCGGACAATGTAACGGTAACATTCAGACCTCTGCCAGTAATAAATATTGGCCCTAACCTTACAGTCTGTGCAGGAACTGCAAGTGTAAATCTTGGCGTTACATTAACGAATGCGACAGGAGGCTTATGGTCTACAGCCGGAGATGGGACATTCAGCAATGCTTCCTTGACAAATCCTGTTTATACTTTTGGAGTAAATGATAATTTAAATGGAAGTGTTGCATTAACGTATACAGCTACTAATGGTATTGGGTTATGTAGTCCGGTAAGTGCTTCCATGATTGTAAGCTTTGTAGCCACACTGGTATCGGATGCAGGTCCGCCGAGCAAAACAGTTTGTACTACCGATCTTCCCGTTACTCTTTCTGGTTCCGGTGCGGCAGGAGTATGGTCTACTTCCGGTGATGGTACCTTTAGTAATGCAAATCAATTGAGCAGTATTTACACCCCTGGCCCAACAGATCTAGGCAATGCAACTGTAACACTTACCTTGACACCTGTCGGATTATGTCCAGGCACGCCGGATAATATCGTACTTAATTTTATTCCAGGTCCAACGATCAACGCTGGCCCAAGCAGGGATATTTGTACGGATGTGACAACTATTACTATGAATGGCTTTGCGTCTGATCCTGCTGTATCCTGGACCAGTTCTGGCTCAGGAGGATTCAACAATAATTCTGGCACTGCTATTTATACTTTAAGTTCCTCCGATATTTCAAGCGGAAGCCTGGTGATTACCTATCGTATTCCTGCCAATGGTTTTTGTAATGCAATACAGGACACGATGACCGTTACAATACATCCTATTCCATCCGTTTCTGCGGGGCCGGATAAAACCAGGTGTGCAAATCTTCTTAGCACTATTAAATTAAATGGATCTCATTCGATCGCTCCTGGTGTTCAATGGACCAAACTTACAAACCCCGGCTTGGGAACATTGAGCAATAGTACAAGTGACATTGCTAGTTACACACCGGATGCTTCAGATGTTGCTTTTGGAAAAATTTTATTTGAGCTGGAGATTCCACCTGTATCGAAAGGATTTTGTACCGCTACCTACAGTGATACCATGGCCTTGATCATTACTCCAGCGCCAAATCTAACGATTGGGCCTGATAGTTCAATTTGTGCAGACAAACAAGTGCCACTCACAGCAACCTTTACTGTCGCTACGGGAGGTATCTGGACGACTAGCGGTAGTGGAACCTTCTCTCCGTCCAGCACATTACCAGGCGCTACTTATATCCCTTCTTCTGCCGACACGACTGCACATACGGTGACGTTAACATTTACAACAACTGGAAATGGAATATGCGCAGCAGGCAGCAAAAGCAGAACACTTACAATGGTACCAAAACCTAGCGTGTCGGCGGGTGCTGACTTTGCTATTTGTTCGGGTAATACCAATACCAATCTTTTCGGGTCTTTCAACAATGCAGGCGGTATCAGATGGCAGACCACCGGTACGGGAACGTTTGCACCGGATCCATTCACACTGGCCGCTATATACACACCTTCTCAGCTGGATAAAGACAACGGAGGAGTAACACTTAGCTTGAAAACAACGGGTGTTACACAATGCGATACCGTAGTAGATTATGTAGTATTGCAGATTGTACCATCTCCTGTTGCTACTGTATATGCAGGAGCAAATCAGATCATTTGTCGTGATGAATCTCATGCGCAACTGGATGGTGTAATTCAGGTAGCAACTGCTGCTCGCTGGGATTGCCAGGGAGCTCCTTGTAGTGGAACATTTCAACCATCAGACTCAGATCTTGAAGCGAAATATTTACCTTCTGCGGCCGATACTGCAGCAGGCACAGTAATTCTTCGTTTGACTACTACTGCCGGTAATGGAATTTGTGCTCCGAACTATGACGAGATGCAGCTTACAATCCTGGATGTTCCGAAAGTAAATGCCGGCATACCACAAACGGTTTGCGCCGATACATCCGGAATTACCTTGAATGGTTCTGTCCAAACACCTTTTCCACCTCCTGGATATTCCTGGGTTTCTTCCGGTACTGGAATATTTGCGCCAAATGCTTTTGTAAATAATCCAACCTATATCCCTTCTGCTACTGATAAAACCACCGGATCTATTGGCTTTACCCTGACCTCGACGAATAATGGTACTTGCCAGGCTTATTCAAGCACTGTTATTTCGACAATTACGGCAATGCCAACTGTAAATGCAGGACCGGATAAGACCACTTGTGCGAATGTTACAGGGATCAATCTTTTAGGATCAGAAACGGTTGCTTCACATTCTGTCTGGACTTCTTCTACAGGGGGAACATTCAGCGGCGTAAGTGCGAATGGGTTGAGTGCCGTTTATGCATTATCAGCGCTTGATACTACTGTAGGAGTAGTAACGCTTAAGCTGACTACTAACGCAGGCCTTGGATCCTGTAAACCTGTCAGTGATCAGATCACCTTTACGATCAATCATGCTCCGATTGCAAATGCTGGTCCTGATAAATCTATTTGTGCCGACGGAGCAATTTCTATAGCCGGCAAAGTTACCAACGCTACAGGAGGAATCTGGTCTTCGCTTGGAACCGGAAAATTTTCTTCGGCTACCAATCAATTGACCAATACTTATACTCCTTCCGCAGCGGATACTTCTGCCGGATCCGTTGATTTGATCTTAACAACAACTGGCAGTGCACTACTTTGTCTCCCGGAAGACGATACGATTGCCATCACGATTGATCCAAGACCAGTAGTGGTTCCCGGAAGTGCATCCATCTGCCGGATCGTAAATGGTGCTACGCTCAATGGAGTAGTAGTAAATGCCACAGGAGGAAAATGGACAACTTCCGGAACAGGTGTATTCTCACCGGATGCCTTCGCTCTAAACGCAATGTACTACCCATCTATGACCGACTATAATACAGGTCAGGTGACACTTACATTGACTTCACAAGGAAATGGTTTATGTAATCCTATATCTGCAAATACAACTCTTTCAATTTCTCCTACACCAGTGGCAGATGCAGGGGTGGATCAATTCGTTTGTAACGGTACTACTGTTACGCTAGCAGCAGCCATCAATCCTATTAATCAAGTATACCAATGGAAGGATATTTCTGGTACGGTGTTGGCAGCGAACGCTACTTCAATTCAAGTACCCATTACAACAAATACTTTTATTGTATTGACAGTTTATGATAATAAAAACTGTCCTTCTGATAACGATACAGTATTAGTCAGATCCTACAACATGCCTTCGTCGATCAGTCTTTCTGGTACAAGTTGTTTCAGCGATAGTAATTCTGTCGTAGCTACTGTGGTGGATGGAATTCCGGCTCCTCCATTCCCTTTCTATCAATGGTTAAAAGATGGAGCGATTATCAATGGAGAAAATAATCTTCAGATCCTTCCTTCTTCAACAGGTACGTATATATTTATTTATTCATTCGGCGATTGTCAGGCACCAAGTGCTCCGTTTACGATTAACCCTAGTCCTTCGCTTGGCGGAATTGACAAAACCAATTGCGTGAATAATTCCACAACACTTTCTACTTCAAATCCTACGGGAGGAAGCTCGTTCACCTATGCGTGGAATCCGGATCCTACCATCATAGGGCCAACTAACACCAGCCAGATTACTGTGCAATCAAATCTGAGTTTCGATACCATTCCGTACAGGGTTACGGCGACCAATGAATTCAACTGTTCAACATCGGATAGTGTATACCTTATCTCCGTAGCAAAACCATTATTGACGCTTGAGAACGATACACTTTGTCAAAATCAAGTCATAACATTGGTGGCACAACCTACCAACTATGGTGTAGGATTGATACCTCCTGTTGAATCTTACTTTCCTACTTATGTATGGACCAAAGATGGTGTGAATCTGAATAACAACAGTAAAACACAATTGGTAACCAGTCCTGGAAAATACATAGTAGAGATTACGATCGGAGATTGTAATAATAATACAGACAGTTCTGTTGTTCTTTATAATAATTTTGCGATCATCGATCTGCCGGATCAAACCAAGTTCTGCGCAGAGACAGACAGTGTAGCTACACTGGATCCGAAGGTCACAGCTCCTGCAGGATTTACGTATACATACTTGTGGACACCTACGAGTGACACTGTACAAATGATTAAAGTAAGTCAGGAAGGATTGTACCATTTCACGGTGACAAGTACAATTGGAACCAATTCATGTCCGGTAACGGATAGTATACTGGTACGTAATTTATGTCCTCCGAGATTGTTTGTGCCAAATGCCTTTACCCCGGATGGTACTGCCAATAAAAATTTCAGAATATTCGGAGCGCATTATACGAACTTCAGGATAACCATCTTCAGCAGATGGGGCGAAGTGCTCTTCTCTTCCGATGACCTTGAGTTCATGAACACAGTCGGATGGGATGGAACCTATAGAGGTGCCCCTATGCCATTGGGCGTGTACCCTTATGTCATTTCTTATGATGGGGAGGAAAAAGAGTTTGCAGGACCTTATAGAAAAGATGGAGATGTGTTAATTCTCCGGTAAAACCAAAAAGAATAAAATGAAAAGAAGATCTGGTGTACTATCAGATCTTCTTTTTTGTTTTAGCCAATATAGGGCTCCAACTTCTGCACCAGCGTAGCCTTGGGCACTGCTCCTACCTGCTTCTCTACTACTACTCCATTGAGCAATACCAATAAAGTAGGCGCGCTTCGTACGCCATAGCGGATCGTGACTTCCGGGTTATTGTCTACGTCAACTTTTCCGATCAGCGCTTTCCCTTCGTATTCCATTGCCAATTGATCGATCATCGGACCAATCATTTTGCAGGGTGGACACCATTCGGCCCAGAAGTCGAGCAGTACGGGCTGGTCGGTGTGGAGGATGGTGTCGATGTTTGCGTCGGTAACCTCGATTGCTTTTTCCATGATTGTGTGTGTTTAATTGTGAATGTAATACCAGATGTCAGATTCCAGATGCCGGATAATAGCTATAAGTATATAATGCCATCACGTCAATTCCAGTTGCACAATCTTTTTATCCGGTATCTGGAATCCGGCATCTGGTATCTTTTTTTAGTAAAGATACGCCCTGGAGTATACTCCAGGGTCAAGCGTTTTTTCAGATTTTTTTTTATCATTGTATATGCTGATAGGTGAACTTTCCAAAAAGACAGGCGTTTCGCGCGATACGATTCGTTTTTACGAAAAGACCGGATTGATCCGTTCTTTTAAAAAAGGAAAAAGTAGAAGAGAAAATAATTACCGCGAATATTCCGAAGACGATCTGAATCGTCTCCAATTAATTTTGCTATTGAAAGAATATGGCTTTACCCTCAACGATATCCGCAACATCCTCCACGAAATGCAGGAAGATCGCAACCTTGCTTACGAGGAATTTCCTAAAAGAATTGAATTAAGACTTACCGATATTGAAGCAAAGATCGAAGAACTGACGCGCTACAAAGTAAGACTGGAGGTTTTATTAAAAGAATTTTCTACGAAAAATATGCCGATGTAAAAAACTTACATCGGCATGACCTGTTTATGTAAAAAATGCAGTTCAAATAATTTTCGTTTCTCCTTATGTACACGTAGAGGAAACGCAATAAAGGCAGGATTAAAATTTTATTTTTATAATTGATAGTCTTTTGATTTTACAAATTCCGATCCTACAATTTGTTTGTTGATCTTTTCTTTCACGGTTTGAAGTTGTTGTGGTGTTGGAGAAATATACTCGCTTGTTTGCACTAACACCGGAAGATGTTCTGTAAAATAATGCAGGAATTTTTTCACGCTATCTTTACGTAAAGATTCTTTGGAAACATAGATGAATATTGGGCGGGAAAGCGGCCTGTACAGATCGTTCTTGATCGTACTATCATTTGGAAATACTGGCCCTAGTCCAGATTCATTGTCTACCGCAAGCGCTTTCAGGATATGTTTGTTCTTTACAAAATAATGGTATCCGAAGAAACCAAGGGCCAGGCTATCGGTAGAAACTTTATACACCAAATAATTATCGTCTTCGCTGGCGATGAAATCTCTTCTGGAATGACGGGTAGTACCCACAATGGCTTCGGTGAAATAATCATACGTACCGGAATTTCTTCCTGCCCCGTACAAATGCACAGGAGCCTTAGGCCATACTGCATTCACATCTTTCCAACTGGTAACGGTCAGTTGCGATTCCGGCATCCACAATTTTTTCAACTCTGAACGCGTGATTGAATTTGCCCATTTATTTTGCACATGCGTAGCGATCACAATACCATCGTAACCGATCATGAGCTCAATATACTCAAGGTCGGTAGCACGGCATGCGCGGTCTTCCTTCATATTGATCGGCCTGGAAGCACCGATCAGGTCCGCTTCACCGCTGATCAGTTTTTCAAATCCTTTGGTAGTTCCTGAAAAGTTGGTGATTATTGATCCTTGTGCACTGGTATATTCTTGTTTATAGATCTCCGCAGCATTTTTCAGGATCGGATATACAGTACTAGAGCCGTCAATCATAATGATTTCCGAGCTATTATCGGTAGTGGAAACGTTTGGCGTTTTATTATTCGTACATGATGGACTGAGCATCATTCCGGCCACACATAACAATAGATTCAGGTATCGCATAGTAAATAGAAGTGATTTATTGACAAACAAAATTGCAGAATTAGTATTAACTCAAAATCACTTGGGAATAGGCGTGTATTATGAATCTGTTAATTATCAGAATTGGAGGATTTGCCGATGAACGGAATTAAATAATTAGTGATGAATGCAAAGGCTGGCAGCGGCCTGGCTTCAAAGAAATGGTTGTTGGAGAAAAACTTTAACAAAGGCTTAAAATCACTCAAGCCAAAAATCCACTGTCATTGCTATCTTTTGTGGCTGCCGTGCATGTCAACGAGGCCTTTCACTATTTGTTCCAGTTGCTGCGCTTTAGGTACTAATACTTCGTCTTCGATAATAGAATGGCGATGCAGATCTTTTTCGAACAATTCGAGTTGATTTAAAAATATGCGATACGACATCGCAAAATGTTGCTCGGGAGAATAGCGTACGATCGTTTCTCTTGTTCTTTGAATGTCTTCTTCCACATTAGTGTGCGAAGCTTCAAAATGATCGATTGAAAAGCTGAAGATCTTTTTGTGGGCAGATTTATATTCAAACTCCCCGCGAAGTTGTTCTACAAGAAATTCTATATATGGGAACAATTCTTTTTCCTCGCTGCGAATATGATCGGTGAGCTTTTTCTTGTAGGCCATAAAAAGATTTCCCAAGGTAAAGAGAACATTGTTTCCTTTATAGCGACGAATAATATCGTGCAGGGAAAGCTCTATTTCCGGGATCTTTTTTTCTAAATAATAGTGATGTGTTTTTTTGAGATAATCAAGAATGGTTTCTACAGGAAATTTCATCAGCACTTTTTTATCAGGATTGTTTTCCTGGTCAAATGCCTTGATGATCTCGATCATGAACTCAGGGTCAGTATTGAGCTCCCGACCTGCTTGTTCGATCGTTTTATGATAGTCTCTCTCTCCTATTCCGAATCTTTCCAGTACAGACGAAAGAGATTTATTCTGATTTATTATTTCCGAGACTTTATCGTTTTTAGTGATCATGCGCTAACCCTTGTCGCTTATACAATTTTACCTTTTTTAACGGAGGTTTCCAAGAGTTTTGAGGGGAAACTTGGTTTGAGACCAACCGGAATGGTTTCTATCGTGTTTTTTTTAAGGGTTTTAATGAACAGGTCTCAACAAGACCATACGGAAAAAATTGCATTACTCACTATTGTATTTTGCTTTACATATCATGACTTTCCATTGGATCAGAACCTTTCTTAAAAATATATTCGCTGTTGATAAGATAAGCGCCAGTAACCACCACCTCATCTCCTTCTTTTAGACCAGCTGTTATTTCTGCCATTTCATTGCTTTGCATTCCTACTTCGACCATCTTTATCACAAAGGAACCATCCTGTTTTCTTACCCATACAAAACTTCCTTTTGAATCCTGCAATACCGCACTCGTATTTACCAAAAGGGCTTTGTGACTATTTGATCTCAACGTTATATAGGCCTGCATCCCAGGTTTCAATACTAAATCTTTATTGGGAAGCTCTACTCTGAATAGATCAATTTTAGATTGAGGCTGTAATTCCGGTAAGACAAGACTTATCTTTCCTTTCATTTGCAGTTCCGGAATACCGGCGATATGTACGACTACTTCATCTTTGTATGAAAAACTCTCCAGTTCATTTGAATAAAGTTGGGCCTCAATCCACACACTTGAAAAATCAGCAAGTTCAAATAAATCTGTGCCCATCATCACATAATCACCTTCCTTAACATCAATATTAGTAATCACGCCTTTTGATTTGCTTATGATCGGGAATGAGGTTGTCAATTCATGAGAAGAGTTCATCTTCCTGAGTTGGGTTTCTGTAAGTCCCCATAACAATAGTTTGTTCTTTGCAGCTTCTTTTAGTGGAGTATAGTCGATGGAAGAATTTCCCAACTGTTTCTCTTTTTCCAAAGCAAGTAAATACTCTTTATAAGCAGTCAGAAGTTCTTCACTATATATTTCATAAAGAACATCTCCTTCACGAATAAGATCACCGGAACTTTTGAAATAGAGTTTTTCAATCCTTCCGCTCACCCTTGAACTGATCACGGTTTTGTTATTCCCATTGGCTACCACCAGCCCGTTCAGTATTTTTTCTTCTGCAATCCATCCTTCTTCTGCTTTGCCCAACATGATATTAGCCAGTTCCATTTGCTCTTCACTTAGCTTTAAACCGGACATACTGTTTTTGTCAATAGTTACCTTGGTTAGTTCCATTTTACAAATAGGACATTTGCCCGGCTTCTTTTCCATTACCTGCGGATCCATGGAGCAAGTATAAAATACGTTGTCAGGGAGTTTCTCTACCTGCTTGGAACAGGAGAAAAAAAACATACAGATCATTATAACAATTATCTTTTTCATAAACTCTATTGCGGTTTTATAAAACCCTCACTGTCGATCAGGTATTGAGCATTAGAAGCAATTTCATCCGACCCGGTAAGGCCTTCGGTAATCAGCAGGTAATTGCCAATACGTTTCCCTATTTGAATATTTTTGACATAAAAACTATTGTCTTTCTTTACAAGAACTGCATACTTACTATTTCCCAGATCAAGTACTGCTTGCTTTGATATCCATAATCCTTTTTGAATTCCCGTATTGATCTTAGCTCTAATCAGAGACCCAATTTTTAAGGCATGATGATCGGTATTATTCATGTATACTCTTATGTGTATATATTTTGAATCTTTTTCAAAAGCAGGTTCTATATAATCTACTTTGTATTGATAATGCTTATGAGGCGTTGATTCAACCAGGATCTCTACAGGCTGGTTAAGTTTAATATCGCTAATATATTCGGGGTATATTTTTATAATAGCCCATGGATTATTGGTATTGATTACATCAAAGATGATCTGTCCTTTTTGAACATACATTCCTTCTCGTATGGAAAACTCTTTTTGAGAAGTAGTATTTTTCATTCCTGAAGCATTACTGTTCATCTCCATAGTTGGCATAGATACTTCACTTAAATTATTCATCTCATGAATATGTCCATTGTAAGGTGAATAAACAGTAATTGTATTTTCTACTTTTCGTTTTTTTGTCAGTGTAGAGATTTGGTTTTCTTCCATACCAAGTATTCTCAGTTTTTGTTTGGCAGCACTGATAAGTTCTGTAGCGGAAGAATCATTTGTAAGAACGAACAGATAATTTTGCTGTGCAGTGATAAGATCGGGACTATAGATCTCCATTATCTTTTGTCCTTTTGTAATAGGTTGATAATTGTATTTGACATATAGTTTTTCAATCCTGCCGGAATAACGGACAGAAATACTTTGAGTGTTTTTAGGATTGTAAGTAATATATCCCATCGCCTCTATGACCTGTTCTAATTCTTTTTGCTCTGGTTTAATTGTTTTTATAGAAGCAAGTACCGTTTCATTCACAGGTTTAACAATAGCCCCTAATCCAAGTTTTTTTGTACCTGTCATTTCTATTTTTTCTACCAAATCCATCCCACAGATCGGACACTGGCCAGGCTTATCCCTGATGATCTCCGGGTGCATCGGACAAGTATAAACTTTACTTTCTTTTTTTACTTTTTCAAAATCCATTCCACAAACAGGACATATTCCTGGTTTGTCATGCACTGTACTATCGCAAAACATCGGACATACATATTCATCTTTTGTTTTGGTGGTATCATGAGTATGCCCGTCTTCAGTATGTACTGAAGAATTCTGTGAGCAGGATTGAAACAATAGAGTTATTCCAATTATGTAAATAATATATTTAAACATTGTTTTATTGTTTTTCAATTTCCTTTTCATATTCTACCTGCAAAAGCAATAATTCCTGCAACTGGTTATAATATTCCAATTGTGTCATTTGTAAACTCTGCCTTGCATCCAATACAACAAATAAATCTTCAGTATTTTGTTCGTAAGCCAACAAGGTCACTTTATAATTTTTTTCCAACGCAGGCATGATATTTTTTTCATATATCTTCAATTGATTTTTCTTGTTTTGAATTTTTGACTTCAAAGCAGTTAGCTTCCCTGCGGTTTCATTAATAATATAATCTTTTTGATTTTGATAGGCTTGTTTCTGGAATGTCAATCCGGCGTAGGTAGACTTATACATTTTAGATGACCAGGGTGCAATAGGAATGCTTACCATTCCCATAAGCGTAAATAAATTTGGATTATTGCCAAAGGCAAACATATGTCCATACTGAATGCTAAAGTCAGGCCTGCTTTTACTCCATTCATATTTTTGTTTATAGTTATTTAGTAAAATATTATTCTCAATAGATCTTACGTCGCTCCTCTTGGCGCCGATACTGGCAGTATCAATGGTTTCAAGTTCATAGTTTTTAACAATGAATACTGTATCAATATCAAATGAAATATCTTTATCCCGGTTCATTAGCCTATTCAGTTCAATTCTTTTCTGCTGTATGTCATTTTCAATCATTAGTTGCATGGCGTTGATCTCAGCGAGGGAAGCTTTCGCCTTGTAAATAGTATTTAATTTTTCCTGTTCGTAAGGATAGCGGATTTCTGAAGTTTTGATAATGTAGTTCATTAAAATCTCGTTCGTATTTAACACAGTTTGTTTCTTCTTAAGGATGATCCATTCTATGTAATTTGTTTTGGCTTCAGCGATCAGCGAGTTCTGCGTAAAGTCTTTATTACTATTTTCCACGGATGACATTGCTTTCATGTATTTTTCGTTTGCTTTTAGTTTTGCCGGATTGGGGATCATTTGTTGTGCCTGTATCATCAGATTTCCCATCCCGTTATAGCCTGTTCTATTGTCAGCATTCCACATAGAAGTTTTATAGGGCGTCATAAAAAAACCAGCGCCTATCTGAGGAGCTTCCCAGGCGCGCGCGCCCTGTGCGTATGTATCCATCGCTTTGATCTGCGCATTGTACATCTGTAATTCAGGATTATTGGACAGGATCTTTGCTGTAACAGAATCAAACGGCAATACTTGTGCATTCACCAGCGAACTATTTATAAAAAAGACTACAACAATAAATTTTAGTTTCATACTATTAATGTTCAACATCGAGTACATCTATTTTTCCAAACTTCTTTAATTCATATTCCTTCGTCATTTCAAAGATCAAAGGAGTAACTAATAATATATGTGTAGAAGAAGTAAGCACACCGCCAATCATGGGCAATACAATTGGTAACATTACGTCACTCCCTACACCATTTGCCCAGAGTACGGGTACAAGTCCGAAGAGCGCTACCGATACCGTCATGAGTTTAGGACGTAATCTTTTTGCAGCACCGTTAATTACATATTCTCTAATATCAGCATTGGTGATCGGTTCGTTCAATTCTTTTTTCCTGATCACGAGTTGTTGCATGGCATCATTCAAATAAATCACCATAATGATTCCCGTTTCCACCGCTATACCAAACAAAGCAATGAAGCCCACCACAACAGCAACGGATAAATTGACCTGATAGAAATAAATCATATAAGCACCGCCTATCAAGGCAAAAGGAATAGTAAGCAAACTAAGGAATGCTTCTCTTAAAGAATTGAAAGCAAAATACAGCGCAAAGAAAATGATCAGTAAAACCACGGGAATAATGATCATCAAAGTATTTTCGGCCCGGATCAGGTTTTCGTACTGACCACTCCATTCTATA
Organism: Cytophagaceae bacterium; assembly: GCA_035535995.1. Lineage (GTDB taxonomy): Bacteria > Bacteroidota > Bacteroidia > Cytophagales > Cytophagaceae > JANYCO01. The sequence continues at coordinate 212,100 of DATLOZ010000019.1, read as the reverse complement.
AAATAACCTTTAGGAAGCTTGCTTATTTTTTCATTTAATTTCCTCCGGGCTTCTTCCACTGTACTACCTAAGTCACGATCTCTGACGTTAAACAATACAGTGCCTCTAAGCATGGCATTTTCTGAGTTAATCATCGGTGGCCCTTCAGAGAGCTTTATATCTGCTACCGCTGACAAAGGGATCGTACCGTAGTTCATGGTTTGTATGGGCGTTCTTTTTATTTTATCAATGCTATTCCTGTACTCCTGGGCAAATCTTGCATTCACAGTGAATCGCTGTCTTCCTTCAATGGTAGTGGTAAGCGTCATCCCACCCAAAGCGGATTCTACGATCATATTTACATCGTCTACACTTAACCCATATCGGCCTATTTCTTCTTTTTTAATTACCACGTCAAGATATTTTCCTCCTGTAATAGGCTCTACGTATAAGTCTTTTACACCTTCAATTCCTTCCAGTTCTTTTTTGAGCATTTGAGAAAAGGCATTGATAGAGTCAAGATTCTGTCCATATACTTTTAATCCAACATCGGTACGGATACCTGTAGAAAGCATATTGATGCGGTTGATAATAGGCTGCGTCCATCCGTTGACAACACCAGGGATCTGTAGTTTTGCATTTAATTCATTTATAATATCGTCCTTTGTTTTGCCTGCTCTCCATTCCGATTTCGGCTTCAACAAAACAATAGTTTCAATCATACTGATAGGCGAATTATCTGTAGCAGTATTAGCTCTTCCTGCTTTTCCCAATACATTTTCAACCTCAGGAACCGACTTGATCAGTTTGTCCTGGATCTGTAAAATTCTTTTTACTTCTGAGTTGGAAACATCCGGCAATGTAACAGGCATAAAAAGAATAGAGCCTTCATCAAGCGGAGGCATAAACTCCTTTCCAAGGCTCATTAACAAAGGGATGCTGATAAGCAAGGCTACTATATTTATACCAAGAGTAGTTTTTCTCCACTTCAAACACCATGTGATAACAGGAGTATAAAGTTTTTCCAATACTCTGTTTAGAGGATTGCTTGATTCCGGTTTTAATTTTCCTTTCATAAAGAAAGAGATCAACACAGGAGCAAGTGTTACAGCAAGCAGAGCGTCTACGATCAGAATGAACGTTTTAGTCCAGGCTAAGGGATGGAAAAGTTTTCCTTCCTGTCCTGTAAGCATGAATACTGGAAGGAAGGAAGTAATAATTATGATCGTTGAAAAAAATATTCCTCTGCCTACCTGTTTACAGGATTGTTCAATAATTTTTAGTCTGTTGCTTTCATCAAATACGCTAATGGAAAGATTGCGGTGACAATTCTCGGCCATGACGATCCCATTGTCTACAATCACCCCGATCGCGAGGGCAATACCTGTAAGCGACATGATGTTGGAAGAAATCCCAAATAGGTTTAGCAGAATAAAACTTCCTGCAATCGTGATCGGGATCTGGATAATAATACTGAGGGCGCTTTTCCAGCTAAACAGGAAAATAATAACTACTATGGAAACCGTTAGAATTTCTTCCCATAAGGTATGCTTGATTGAGTCTATTGCTTCCTGGATAAGCGAGCTTCTGTCGTAAGCCACTTTTATTTTTACGCCTTCCGGCAATCCTTTCTCAACGTCTTTTATTTTTACTTTTATATCTTCAATTACTTTATTGGCATTAGCGCCATACCGCATTACTACAATTCCTCCTACGGTTTCGCCTTCCCCGTTCTCATCAAAAATACCAAGCCTTAGATCGCCGCCCATTTGAACGGTGGCAACATCTTTAATTCTGATAGGAACAGAATTATCCATTGCAACCGGAATATTTTCTACGTCCTCAATTTTCTTAATATACCCCAATCCACGAACGATGTAGCCCATGTCGTTCATTTCAAATTTCCTTCCACCTACATCGTTGTTATTTGACTTGACCGCCTTGAGCACATCCATCAAAGTGATTTTATAATAAGTAAGTTTATGTGGATCTATGTTTAGCTGATATTGTTTCTGAAAACCTCCGAAAGATGCTACTTCGCTCACACCGTCTACAGTTTGTAATGCAAATTTTATATACCAATCCTGTAAAGCTCTTTGCTCGCCTAAATCAATTCCTTTCGCATCCAGCGTATACCAGAAGATATGTCCAACGCCTGTCCCATCCGGGCCAAGGGTAGGTGTTACTTCATTAGGAAGTAAACGCTGTGCATAGTTAAGCCTTTCTAAGACTCTCGTTCGAGCCCAATAGATATCTACATTGTCTTCAAATATGATATACACAAAACTCATCCCAAACATAGAAGTACCTCGTATGTTCTTAATCTTCGGTATCCCTTGAAGATTGGATACCAAAGGATAAGTAACCTGATCTTCGATCACCTGCGGGCTGCGTCCCATCCATTCTGTAAAAACGATCACCTGATTTTCTGAAAGGTCAGGAATAGCGTCTATGGGATTTTCTTTTACTGAAAAAATTCCCCAGATGAATAGTCCTGTGGCGATCAGCAAAACTATAAATCTGTTTTTGATGGATAAAGAAATGAGTTTGTTTACCATAAAATAATTCTTTGGAATTACCCTCCTAAATATTAATACTTATTTGAGATAACAGATGCCGGATGCCAGATACCGGATAAATACGAGAGTATTTTAATGACATTGTCTTTTAGCTTATTTGTAAAACAGAGTTGTTTTTACCTAAACTATCTGGTATCTATTATTATTCTTAATACTTAATATAATTTTTTAATAAAACCTTCTTCTGCCCTTAAAGCAGAAGAAGGAACAACCTAAGCAACCTAAAACTTATGCGGAGATAGCGGCCGTTTTTATTTTTAATTACATTTTCATTTTTGCAGCACTATCGCTCTTCATAGTACTATCGGGCATCGTTTCCGACTTTCCGGAAGTTTCTTTTTTCACCAGATCCATTCCACATTTCGGACAGCTTCCTGGCTTGTCACTTTGCACTTCAGGGTGCATAGGACAAGTGTATTGCACACCAGCAACCATAGTATTTACGGTATCCTTCATTTCAGAAGTTGTTTCCTTCGTCTCGTTACTTCCGCAGGAAATTAGTATTGCCGACACAGAAGCAACTGCTAACATTGACAAGCATTTTCTTTTCATAGTAGGGTTTAGTTTACTTTTTTCTTTCGTACTGGCAGCATCCCATAAGGCCTTTATAGGTTTTATCATCCGCTTTTACAGTTTCTGTATCATGACCAACGGCTGCAATTTTTTTATTAATATCATTTAAAGAAATCACATGAGGATCATAGGTCACTGTCATCATTTTGGTTTTTACATCCCAATCCGCTTTAGAAACTCCGTCTACTTTTAAAGCCGTTTCGATTCTATTCTTGCACATGCCACAATTGCCATATACCTTGAACGTGGCGGTTTCATTGTGCATTGGTTTAGCTGTTAAATTGAATGTAATGGCAGAAACTATAAAAGCTACTACAAGTGTGATAATTGTTTTTTGAGTTTTCATGATTGTATATGTTTAATTTGAATTTATATATTACTGTTTTAATTAGCAGTATCCGACAGATGCAACGAAGCAATCCGTTTGACATGAAGAGCTCCACGCCAAGCGTTAACGTTTCAATTGATTTCTAAACTCACTGGGAGTAACACCTGTCACTTTCTTAAACTGGCTGGAGAGTGCCTGGATACTGCTATATCCAAGCTTCCACGCGATTTCACTGATCGATAGCTCGTCGTAGCGTATCAATTCTTTTACCTTTTCTATTTTTTGCTGGATAAAGAATTTTTCGATCGTTGTTTTTTCTATTTCAGAAAAGACGTGCGACATATAATGATAGTCGAAGCCCAGCTGCCCGGAGAGATAATGTGAAAGATTTGTTTCCCTTTGTGGACTTTCCTGCTGAAGTTTTTCTACCAACAACACTTTTATCTTTTCGGAAAGTATCTTCTTTTTATCTTCTAATAGTTCGAATCCAATACGCATAAACCGCTCGCGGATCTCATCCAGGCCTTTCTTATCAGGCGCTGGATCTATCACTGCTTCGCCGAGTTTTACGTGCTGCACTTCATAGTTTAGATCCTCCAACTGCTGACGCACTACCATGATACAGCGATCGCATACCATATTTTTGATGAACAACTTCATAGGCTCACTTTGGTACAGCAATCTTTTTTATCCTGTCCTTTGCAACACTCTTTGTTGCCTTTGCAGCATTTCTTTTTAGTTGTCTCATTGTTTGCTTCTACAAAATTTGCCATCATCAGCGCTCCGCTTAATAATAGCATGAAGAACATTTTTTTCATGTTTTTATCTTTTAAAATCTGAAATAAACTCTGCGAATGTTTTCAAATCATATTATCAATCAGAATTCGCCTGATTGAAGATCTAATAACTTGTTCGCTTTTAGTAAATAATTTATGAGGAATACATCCTGCAGTATGCAAGTGTATAAAGTGTCCGGCATTATAGCGGACATAAGAAATGGTTAGACGATGATAACTTTATGAAAAAGATATAAAGGTATTTTCCTGTAAAAAATCTCCTGGCTAAAAGCAGGACGACTGGATTTTGTTAGTTTTTGAACAGAAACAGAAAGGAAAGACAGATCATGAGGGATCAATGCATACTTCGCATAATCAGGGAATGAGAAGTGAACAACAGGCGCATCCACCTGGTTGGTCTCCGGATTGATGTAAGCGATCTTGTCTTTACAGCAATTAGCTTTAGGGTTTTTACAACAATTCTTTTTTTCTACAGAAAAAAACTCTACGTAACTAATAGAATCTCCGCAGTAATGCAGTTTCACGCTGATCCCTAAATTGAGTACCAGGTAGATTGCCAGAGCCGATATGATCGCTATTCTCTTCACGTGTTGTGCATTGATGTCGTAAAGATACAATATAATAAATTTCAATGATTTATAAAACCTTAAAAATGATTTATAAAATTTTGCGATTGGTTATAAGTTGAAATTTCTATTGAGATTGGGATGCTGGAGAACACAATAAAATTTTTGCAACAATTTTCGTTGCAAAAAATTATCCGGTATCTGACATCCGTCATCTGGCATCTTTTGTTTTAAGGATTTGTTAACGATTTGATAATATTTCTCGCCGAACGCGCTGCCCTGAAATGCCGTAAATTGAGTATGTAACCTAAAAATGTGTAGAAGGATGCGACTGATCGGAACATTAAAGTTATCCCACCAATTATTACTGCTGTTATTATCCATTCCTTTATTCCTTGTTATTTCCCTGCTGTATTATTCCGCCAGGCAACATGTGACGATCCAGAATAAACCGCTGGAGCAATTGGCTTTGTCGACTTCTTCCACGGTGGCAGAAAAAATAGATCGTAATCTTGATGAGCGCTACTCCGATGTGCAGGCATTTGCTTTCAACAGTGAAGCTGCGAAAGTACTGGAACATCCTCAACAAGACAGCACGCTGCAAAATTTCATCAACTCGATGATGACTTATTACAAATGCTACGATCTGATGATGCTCTGTGATATTTCCGGCAAGGTGATTTTCCTCAATACCAAAGACCGTTTTGGACGTCCGCTTACCAATTATTTTCTTCTTGAGCAAAACATGAACGATCGTGAATGGTTTCGCTCTTCCATCGTAGTAGGCGGTCCTGTGGGCGGGGCTTATTTTTCCGATTTCAACAACGACGAAGATATTGAAAGGATCTATAACGGCAGTGGATACGGCATCGACTTCTCCGCTCCCGTGCGCAATATGCAAGGACAGATCGTAGGCGTGTGGCGCAACCGCGTGAGCTGGCATGAAGTGACACAACAGATCCGCAAGGAAGCAGAGTTAAATTTGCAAAACGATGTAAAAGGAAGTCTCATCCTGCTCATGGATAAACAGGGCCATCTCATCGATGCAGACCGACAGGACAATATCATGAAAGTGACGATCGGCAAAAATAATTTATTCAAACAATTCGATTTTGAATACGCAGGCATTCCAATCAACGAAGAGGATTTTCTTTATGGCTGGTCAGAGTCCGAAGGCTTCAATGCTTACCTCGGCAACCGCTGGAAATTTCTTACGCTCATTCCAAAGGTAAAACTCACCGATCCCAATATCTACCTTCAATCCGATTGGACAAAGCTGATGTTATTCTCCATCGTTCTATTGCTGATCGGCGTGGGCTTTGCGCTGTTGTTTGTAAAAAGTTTTACCAAAAGAATTGGTACGATTCAGCAATCTGTGCAGAAGCTTTCACAAGGCGAGCCACAGCTGATAGAAAAAATAAATCTCCGCGACGAGATCGGCGAGATGTCGGAAGCCTTAAATACGCTGAGCGGAAATTTTCAAAAGATGGCAGGCTTTGCCAACGAGATCGGCGATGGAAATCTTACCGCATCTTTTAGTGCTTTAGGAGAAAAAGATCTGCTTGGAAGCTCGCTTCTAAAAATGAAGCACAACCTGGAAACTTCGCAAACAGAGATCATCCGCCAGAAATGGGTATCCGATACGCTCACCGCGCTTAGCGAGCTTTTGCGCAGTTCAGAAGAGCACAAAGTAATGTATCAAAAGATCATTTCCTTCCTGGCCAGATCAGTACAAGCACATCAGGCGGCTCTATTTATTGTGAAGCCGTCGGGCGCACTTCCTGTCATCAAACTGAAAGCCGGCTTCGCATTATCTGAAGAGCGATTGAAACAAGAGCCATTGATGTGGGGAGAAAATTATATCGGTCAAAGTATTAAAGACAATGAAATTCTCACGCTGAAAGATCTTCCGGAAGATTACTCTCAAAAAATAAATTCAGGCCTAGGAGAAGCAAATCCTGTTGTAGTAATGATCTTCCCAATCCACTTCAATCAACAAACGCTCGGAGCTTTTGAGCTTTCGTCCTTCAAAACGTTTGATCCATATTACATTCAATTCCTTGAAAAAGCAGCGGAATCTCTCGGAGCTTATTTGATCAGGGAAAAGGTAAGAGCGCTGGTCTGAACCTTGATTCTCAGGATTAGAAGATTTTCATGATTGTTATTTACAAGATTATTGACCAATAATCTTAGCTTTTCTATACAGAAATTAGCATTGGCTTTATATAAACTTTGCGCAAGGTTAGCTAGTCATACGTTGTTGTAGAAGCTTCACAAAAAACAAGGAATAATTTAAATCATTATCGAATCTTCTAATCAAAATCATGAAAATCTTCTAATCCTGAGAATCAAGGTTCAGACAAAAATTATTAAAGCTCCGACAACTTAAACCCTTCTTTCATCCTCACTCCCTTCTCTGTCTGCACAAGAGAGCCGCATTCGATATCAGGGTCGTGTTCGAAAAACAGGATATATTTTTTCTCCACTGCTTCGCGCAGGAATTTATTTTTTTCATCCATCGAAAGCAGCGGACGTGTGTCATAGCCCATCACATAAGGGATTGGAAGATGTGCCGAAGAAGGGATCAGATCGGCTACGTAGACGATCGTTTTTTCACCGTGGCGAATTATTGGAAGCATTTGCTTTTCGGTATGTCCGTCTACCATCAGAAAATCTACAGAAGGGAAAGGAGAACTCCCCTGCTCAATAAATTTAAGTTGCCCGGATTCCTGGATCGGGAAAATATTTTCTTTCAGAAAACTCGCTTTTTCTCTTGGATTAGGCTCAGTAGCCCATTTCCAGTGTTCCTGGTTGGACCAGTAGGTAGCATTCTTAAATGCGGGAAAAGCTTTTGTTTTATCGCTATTATAATTTACAGCGCCGCCGCAGTGATCGAAATGAAGATGTGTGAGTACCACGTCGGTAATTTCATCAGGAGTATAGCCCGCCTGCAGGATTGATTTTTCAAGGGTATCGTTTCCGTGCAGGTAATAATATTCAAAAAACCTTTTATCCTGTTTATTGCCGATACCTGTATCCACAAGGATCAGCTTGCCCTGGTCTTCGATCAGCAGGCAGCGCATAGCCCAGGTACACATATTGTTTTCGTCGGCGGGATTTAATTTTTGCCAGATCGTTTTCGGTACTACGCCAAACATTGCACCACCATCGAGTTTAAAAAGTCCGGTATTGATCGTGGTAAGTTTCATCTATCCTTCTGCTTTGTCGCTTGGAAACCAATAATTATCACTGAGCTCGCTAAGGTCTTCCAGTTTCACTTCATTCAGTCCTTCGTCAAACACCTTGATGTCTGCAGCGTGAAAATAGAGGCAGCCGCCGGAATATACATTTTCGCAATTGGAGTAGATCTTGAGATATTCATCGTCGGCATATTCCACATTGAGAATATCCGGTTTAAAAAGTACGATGTCTTTCACAGAAGTGATCACGACCTCTTCATCGTCCCATGGTCGGAAGTAAAGATCTGTAGTGCCTTTCAGCACAACATAGAAACTGGTATAATTCGCATCGATCTGGTCGGCGAGGTGACGACATTCTACTTTGATGTTGAGGTTACCCTCTTCCAGTTTCATTTCTTCAATATAGCCTTCCTGAAGTTGGGCCAATACATCTAAAATTTTTTTTCTGTTCATAAATAAAAATGATTCTGCTATTATATTTTTCAGAAGGAAAGAATGATCGTTCCTGCCTGATCATTGCATTGTTACACTCTTACTGTAAAGTTACTATTTTTCATTTACGTTCAAATGGCTGCCTTTGGTTTTCAGGATTTTGTTTTCAACAGGAATAGACCATTTGGTGGGTTTATTTTTAGTTTTTGTGTAATTTTAATTTGAGATACCTGATAAACCGAATTATAAAAACGAAGATATAATTTCTTATCTGCAATTATTATCCGGAATCTGGTATCCGGAATCCTATTTAGAGAAAACATCACCCATGATCGCCCTCATCCAACGAGTTTCCGAAGCAGGCGTTACCATCGAAGGCAAGCTGAAAGCCAGTATTGGTATAGGCTTGCTGGTCTTAATCGGCATTGGGTTGGAAGACACAGAGGAAGACGCCGACTGGCTGTGTAAGAAGACCACACAGATGCGTATCTTTGGTGATGAAGAAGGGAAAATGAATCTTAGCCTAAAGGATATCCAGGGAGATCTGCTTGTCATCAGCCAGTTTACCCTGCATGCCAGCACCAAAAAAGGCAACCGGCCATCTTTTATAGATGCCGCCCGGCCAGAGCAGGCGATCCCTTTGTATGAAAAATTTATTTCCTTGTGTAAAACAGAATTAGGAAAAGAAATAAAAACAGGAGAATTTGGCGCTGACATGAAAGTCAACCTCGTCAACGATGGACCTGTTACTATTTTTTTAGACAGTAAGAACAAAAAATAATGCCGTCTTATTTAGAAACCAAAATCGAATTTTTAAAAGGCATCGGTCCTCAGCGCGCCGCATTGCTCAATACCGAACTTGGTATTTTTACTTTTGATGATCTGCTGAATTATTTTCCCTTCCGCTACGAAGATCGAAGCCGCTTTCACAAACTGATGGAAGCGCACGAAGACATGCCTTTCATACAACTCAAAGGCAGGATCAAAAGCATGGGGATGATGGGCGATGGCCCAAAGAAAAGACTCGTAGCGCTTTTTGCCGACGATACCGGAGTAGTAGAATTGGTATGGTTTCAAGGCGCACAATGGGTATTAAAAAAAATAAAAACCAACGTAGATTATGTACTCTACGGAAAACCTTCTCTCTTCGGATCAAAACTTAACATCGCGCATCCCGAGCTGGACCCGCTAAGTGAAGCTTCGATGCACCGTGGGTTGGAACCGGTGTACGGCACTACAGAGCGTTTAAAAAACAGCCACCTCGATAGCAAAGCTATTTCGAAACTGCAAAAGACCTTGGTAGAAAATTGCCTTCCGCATATCGAAGAAAATCTACCGGCCTATCTGGTAAAGGAAGAAAAATTGATGGAGCGAAAAGAAGCTTTCCGCCAAATTCATTTTCCTGAAAACGAAGCCAAACTGGCGAAAGCGATCGAGCGATTTAAATTTGAAGAACTTTTCTTCATCCATATAAAACTGCTGCGCAGCAAAAACACACGCGTACACGAAACCCAGGGATTTGTTTTTAAAAGTATTCCTACGCTCAACGATTTCTATAAAAATCATCTTCCATTCGATCTCACCAATGCTCAAAAGCGCGTTATACGTGAGATCTACAAAGACATGTGCAGTGGAAAGCAAATGAACAGGCTTCTACAAGGAGACGTGGGAAGCGGCAAAACGATTGTCGCATTCATCTGCATGCTCATGGCGATCGACAACAACACCCAGGCTTGCCTGATGGCGCCTACGGAAATCCTGGCTACGCAACATTATCATGGACTGAAAGAATTTGCCGACCGCCTCAACATCTCCATCGCACTGTTGACCGGCTCTACTAAAAAATCAGAACGGGAACCGATACATCAAAATTTATTAAACGGCACACTGAAAATTATTGTAGGAACGCACGCCTTACTGGAAGATCCCGTACGCTTTCAAAACCTGGGGCTAGCCGTGATCGATGAGCAACACCGTTTTGGTGTAGCGCAGCGCGCCAAACTCTGGAATAAAAATAAAAGCATTCGCCCGCACGTGCTCGTGATGACAGCCACACCTATCCCACGCACGCTGGCAATGACCCTTTACGGAGACCTTGATCTATCGGTGATCGACGAACTGCCGGCGGGAAGAAAGCCAATCCAGACCCTGCACCGCCACGATAGGCATCGTATCCAGGTCTTTGGCTATTTGCGTAAGCAGATCGAAGAAGGCCGGCAAATTTATATTGTATATCCATTGATCGAAGAATCTGAAAAAATGGATCTGAAAGACCTCACCGACGGATACGAAAGTATCACACGCGCCTTTCCTGATCATGCGATCAGCATTGTACACGGCAAGATGGCTACCGATGCAAAAGATTTTGAGATGAAACGTTTTGTCAAAAACGAAACCAAGATCATGGTAGCAACTACAGTTATTGAAGTTGGCGTGAATGTGCCCAACGCTTCAGTAATGGTCATCGAAAATGCCGAACGCTTCGGACTTTCGCAACTGCATCAGCTCCGGGGCCGCGTGGGCCGTGGAGCGGATCAATCGTATTGCATCTTGATGACCAAAGACCGGATCAGCAATGACTCCAAGATCAGGATCGAGACCATGGTAAAAACCACTAACGGTTTTGAGATCGCCGATGTAGACCTGAAGCTACGCGGCCCGGGCGATCTTGCCGGTACACAACAAAGCGGTGCACTGGAATTAAAAATGGTCAACCTTTCCGAAGATTCTGAATTGGTACACCATACGCGGGATATAGTAGCCAAGCTGCTTGCTAAGGATAATGAACTGAACTTGCCTGAGCATCGTTGTATCAAAAACAATCTCGAACATCGCACAAGACAAAAAATAAACTGGAGCGTGATTAGCTGATGAAACAACAGATTGTATACTTCGACGGTGTCTGTGGCCTATGCAATTATTTTGTAGACTTCCTGCTTCGTCGCGACAAATATAACAAGCTGCTATTTGCGCCATTGCAAGGAGAAACAGCATCCCAAAATTTAGGCGTAGATCCACACCAAACATTTGACAGCGTCGTTTTTTATAAAAATGGAAAACAATATACCAAATCCGACGCCGCAATCCGGATCCTCGCAGAGCTGGGAGGCTTATGGCAACTCACACTGGTATTACTGATCATTCCCGCTTTCATCAGAAATTTTGTGTACGATATTGTTGCCACCAATCGTTATAAATGGTTTGGCCAAAAAGAAAGCTGCAGAATTCCTACAAAAGAAGAACGGGTAAAATTTCTTCCTTAAACAATCACCGCTATGTTCAAAGATATCCCCTACCTTCTAAAACTTATTGTACGTACCGCGCTGAACCTATCACTGGCATTGGTGATGGCGATTGCGCTTTATCTTTTATGTGCAATACTTCTTACGTTTATCCCTGCTAATAATTCTGCCAAACAACCAGCAACAGGCATCGAGATCTATATCAAAAGCAATGGTGTGCATACCGATCTTATTTTGCCTACGAACAATAAATTCTACCAGTGGGAAGAAAAAATACATCCCGAAGATTTTGGACTTGTAAGCACCGAAGACACCTGGACAGCCTTTGGCTGGGGCGATAAAGGTTTCTACCTGCATACGCCCGAATGGGCAGACCTGAAATTTTCTACAGCCATGGATGCCGTTCTTCCTACAGTGGGAGAAAGCGCAATGCACATTACTATCTATGAAAACGCACCGGTAGAAAATACCCGTACAAAAAAAATCATTCTCACCGACGAGCAATACCTTGTGCTATGCGATTATATCTATCAATCTTTTGTAAAAAATGAGGAAGAAGATTTTATCCTGATCTCCGGCTATCACTACAGCAGCGTCAACGATAATTTTTACGAAGCGGAAGGTGATTACAATTTTCTAAAAACCTGCAACCAATGGACTAATCAAGGGTTAAAGAAGGCAGGTGTGCGCACAGCTTTTTGGGCGCCGTTTGATAAGTGTATTTTTTATTATTTTTAAAATACTGGTATAAATAATGTCATTCAGGAGGAATCTTGTGCAGCGTCTGCACTATCGTTATTAGTGAACGATCTTAATGACAATATCATCGCTGGCACAAGTGTTAACCTCCATCAGTAAACCATTGGCACCAATTTCTTATTTCTACTCGCCTCTTTCCGCGTAAGCTCATACTGATAAACAAGTTTCCCAAGCCGCTCCATAAAAGGGTAGCCGATAGAGTTGTAATCATATCTTCCATCGTTGAGCACTTCGTCTTCGTTTACATAGAGTACAGCGGAGAGAAAAAATTCTACTTTATTTTTATAATCTACAAAATAGGCTACATCGCTCATGAAGCCATAAGCCATTCCTATCTTATTGAAGATCCGGATCGTAGAATCGGCACGACCGTGGTAGTCGCCGTAGTAGAGCATTTTGCGGAAACAATCGTAATAGGTTGTATCATTTTGCCAGAGCTTCACTCCTGACTCGCGCGGATACATACTCATGATTTTTCTTAAGAAAACATAGTCCTCTTCCGTCAATTCAAATTGCGAAGTTTTTTGCAAGAAACCTGGGTAAATAATGGAGACCAGCATCTGGTGAGCATCGTGAAGCGGGAGAAAATTATTAGAAGAAAAATCTTTCGGTTCACGTATTTTTTTTCTTCCTACATAATAAGCTTTCCCTACCATAAGCTTTTCCGCCGGGTTGGAAAATATTTTCTGCGTGATCAATTCTTCTTCGCTATACAGTACATTTTTGCAAGTATCTAAAAAAGCAAAAGGACCTGTATGCCTATTCTCCTCTTCAGACGCAGGCGACATGCGTTGGATCAATCTTGTATTGGTATACCCTTTTTGAAACAAACGCAAATGCGCGTACTCTTGTCCCAGGAAATCATACACTCTGTTGTACGCATAATTATCGCTCACTACCATCATCTGTTTGATATCATCGGCCAGCGAGGGATAACGAATGGAATCCAGGTTTAGACCGGAATATTTTGGGTTGGTATATAGGGGCAGATCGCGGTCGAGCCAATCGAGCTTAAGTGCGCGCAGCTTCTCAAGTGCAAGCGCAGAGGCGGGAAGTTTTACAAGACTGGCAGGATAAAAATATTCTTCCGGACGAAAACGGTAACTGAATTCCTGCAACACAGGATTTTTTTTAGAATAATCCGTTTGCGAATAAATGATCTGCAAACGATAACGCCCAGGATTGGCAAGGACTTTCCGTACTATGGCCGAGGTATCGGACAAGAGCAGGCTGTCCAGCACATTTTTAAATTGTGCGGAAATGTTTGTAAGCGGAAGACAAACCAGAAAAATAAAAACCGTCCACCGGATGCGATTTCCCATGGAGAAATTTACCTATTTCCCCGCGTTAATAACAGCTTTGTTGATTTCTTTTATAAGTGAAGGACCTTCGTAAATAAATCCGGTATACAACTGCAGTAACACAGCGCCTGCCTCCAGTTTTTCCAATGCATCTTCTGCGCTATGGATCCCTCCTACTCCAATGATAGGAATAGACTTCCCGGATTTTTCCGACAAGTAGCGGATCACCGCAGTAGACCTGTCTCTCAACGGTTTCCCACTTAGTCCGCCCATGCCGATCTTTTCTACTGTTTGCTTATCCGTTTTCAAAGCCGAACGATCGATTGTGGTGTTGGTAGCAATGATCCCATCGATCTTAGTTTCCTGGACGATCTCGATAATATCATCGAGTTGTCCTTCGGTAAGATCCGGTGCGATCTTCAGCAAGATCGGTTTTGGAAATCTTTTGATCGCATTTCTGCTTTTCACAGCGTGTAGCAATTCCTTCAGCGGTTCTTTCTCCTGCAAGGCACGTAGATTGGGGGTATTGGGAGAGCTTACATTTACTACAAAATAATCTACGTATTCATATAAAGCATCAAACGCCTTCTCATAATCCTTTACCGCTTCTTCGTTGGGGGTTACTTTATTTTTTCCAATATTTCCCCCTACGATCACTTTTGATTTTCTTTTTTTCAATCGTTTTACCGCATCGTCTACTCCCTGATTGTTAAAACCCATACGGTTGATGATCCCTTCATCTTCAATCAATCTGAACAAACGAGGCTTCTCATTGCCCGGCTGTGCTTTAGGCGTAAGTGTACCGATTTCCACAAAGCCAAATCCCATGTTGCCAAATTCATCTACCAATCGTGCGTCCTTGTCCATACCAGCGGCTAATCCTACAGGATTGGGAAATGTAAGTCCGAAAACTTTCCGTTCCAGTCTTTTATCATCCACTTTGTATAACATACGGAACAAGGCAGGAAAACCAGGGATACTATGAGTAAAGCGGATCAGGCTGAAGGTGATATGATGGATTTTCTCCGGGTCAAAGAGGAAGAAGATTGGCTTTAGGAAAATTTTATACAAGGCTTTGATGGTTTATTTTTACAAAAATAGAAAGTCAGCTGGTAAAATCCCAACTAACAATTTTCAAATTCCAAAGTATCGCTACTCGGTTTTGGAATTTGGAATTTGATTTTTGGAATTTTATGATCAGTATCTGGCATCCTGCATCTGGCATCTACATTAAAAACTCTTTGCAAGTACCATAATAAAACCTATTTTTGATTAAATTATACCTTTAAATGAAAACTTCAGAGATCAACTTTAAAATCGAGACAGACAATATCAATGTTCCTGAAAAAATATACTGGAAAGCGACTGACGGGCCGAGCAATGATTTTCAGGAAACTAAAGCCATCTCAATTTCCATCTGGGACCATACACAATTCAATACCATGCGCATAGGACTTTGGGCAAAAGATATGACTGTATACGACATGAAGCGTTTTTGCGTTGAAATGATAGACGGCATGGCGGAGGAAATTCAAAACGCTACCGGCGATGACTATATGGTCAAAGAACTACGCAATATGTGTTCCAAATTGGCAAAGCATGTGGATGAAACCTCCAAATAACAACCTGCAAAAAGATACGTATAATCAAGAAAAAGGGATGGATGAGCAAGTATAAGACCATAGCTGAAAATGTCTATTATTCTTTTCCTGTTCAACTGCTGGCGAATAATATAAAGAAGAACCAGGTGCTTCTTCTCATTTGGGTAATGCTGTTTGGACTGGTTACCCAAAACGTGGCCACGATCATGGGTGTCCCTTATCTTTTTCTCGACCCCGAATACCTGGGCGTGACCGACTACCGTGGCTTTTTAATCATCGGTGTTTCGCTTGGTATTTTCATTTCCTCTTTTCACATCACTACATACATTCTCGATAGCTACCGTTTCAACTTCCTGGGAGCGATTGCACACCCTTTTGCTAATTTCTGTCTCAACAATAGTTTTATCCCGATCGTCTTTACTACTACCTATGTGATCGAGATAACGCTTTTCCAGTTGAAGAACGGTCAGCAAAGTTCGGGGCAGATTTTCATCGAAGTAATGGCACTTATAGCAGGCGCCCTGCTTACTATTCTGTTTCTTTTTCTTTATTTCCGGTTTACCAATAAAGATATATTCAAAGAAGTAGCGGGCAACCTCGACAATACGCTGCGCAAGAACGCTATCAACCGGGTGAATGTTTTTCGTAAAATGAAAAACGTAAAACGAAATAAATATCAGGTAAACAATTACCTAAGTCTTCCTTACTTTATAAAAAGAGTACCCGAATACAATACTTATAACAAACAGATCCTACTCAAGATTTTTGATCAAAACCACCTCAATGCAGTGATCGTCGAGATCTTTGTGATCGTGGTGATAATTGCACTGGGCTTGTTCCGGGACCTGCCTTATTTCCAGATCCCAGCAGCAGCGAGTGGAATTTTGTTCTTCTCTATCTTCATCATGTTTACCGGAGCGTTCTCCTATTGGCTTAGAGGCTGGTCGGTAACCATTTTGCTGGCTTCTTTATTCCTGTTGAATTATTTAGTTAAAAACGATTATATCAATTCCACTTACCAGGTTTCAGGGATCAACTACAACACGCAACCAGCCGACTATAGCTCCTACACACTAGCCAGGCTTTGCGACGATTCTATCACTTCAAAAGATATCAAAGGCACACTCCAGATCCTGGAAAACTGGAAATCCAAATTTCCTCCGGGCAAAAAACCAAAGATGATTTTCATCTGCACCAGTGGCGGCGGACAACGCGCTGCCGTATGGACCACGCGTACCCTACAACACGTAGACAGCGCCTGCGCAGGAAAACTGATGAACCATACCGCCCTTATGACCGGCGCATCCGGGGGATTGATCGGTGCTGCTTATTTCCGTGAATTATATTATAGAAAATTAACAGGCGAAAAGATCAACCCTTATCACAAGCGCTACTTCGACAATATGGCCAAGGACGTCCTCAACCCGATCATCTTTAGTCTTGTCGTGAACGATATCTTTTTCCGTTTCCAAAAATTCAGCGATGGCAAATACGAATATTTGAAAGACCGTGGATATGCTTTTGAACAGCAGATCAACAAGAATACAGAAAATATGATCAATAAAAGGGTGCGCGAATACGCCGAGCCCGAAGCCAAAGGCCAGATCCCAATGTTGATCATCTCTCCTACAGTGATCAATGATGGAAGAAAGCTCTTCATTTCTTCACAGCCTATCTCTTACATGAGCATGGCTTCCGCTTATCCGCAACTGAAAGAGACCGAAAAGATCAAAGGGATTGAATTCAACCGGTTCTTCCAAAAACAAGATGCCGAAAACCTGCATTTTGTAAGTGCCTTAAGAATGAGCGCTACCTTCCCATATATCACGCCAAACGTAGACTTGCCAAGTGACCCATCCATGGAGATCATGGATGCCGGGCTTTCCGATAACTTCGGGATCACCAATACGGTGCGGTTTCTGCATATTTTCAAAGACTGGATCTACGAAAATACAGACGGGGTGATTTTTGTGATCATCCGCGATTCGGAGAAAGACGTAGCAGTGAGAAAACATACTGAAAGTTCTCTTTTCCAAAAGCTACTTACACCGATCGGAAGTTTGTATAGCAACTGGGATTATTTCCAGGACTTTAGCAACGACAACCTGATCGAGCTTACGAGAAGCTGGTTCAAGGGGCCTTATGATGTGATCGAGTTTGAATACATTCCCCGTTACGAATACTGGCAAAGGAACCGCATCGAATACACTGGTCTCAACAACTACGAGAAAAACCGTGCCACCCTGAGCTGGCACCTTACCCAGCGCGAAAAAGAAAGTCTCCACCAAACCATCCTGGAAGACAATAACCGGGAGTCTTTGAAGCAATTGCAGCAACTTTTGAAATAAGTCTGAACCTTGATTCCCAGGATTAGAAGATTTACTTGATTTTGATTAAGGATTTCATTCAGGATCGGCTAGCAGATTGTCATTAGAAATTTCTACTATAAACTTCACAATTGCTATTTGTTAACCGCCTGAATATTTATAATTCATTTTTCAACTATACTGTAGATTTCGTACAAGATATCTCCTGAGCAACAACCAGAAAGACCCGGCGAAAAACTTTAATCAACTCATAATTCATCACTCATAATTCATAATTTATAGCTACCTTTGTTCTCCCAAAATTAGAATAGATTATGTTTGAAAACCTGAGTTTAAAACTTGATAAAGCCTTTAAAAACCTAAAGGGCCAGGGACGGATTACAGAAATTAACGTCGCTTCTACGATCAAAGAGATCCGTAAGGCTCTGATCGATGCGGACGTAAACTATAAAGTAGCCAAGAGTGTAACCGATGTGATCAAGGATGAAGCGATGGGCCGCGAAGTGCTGCTTGCAGTATCTCCCGGACAATTGCTAGTAAAGATCACTCACGAAAAGCTTACCGAGCTGATGGGAGGCCAGAAAGCCGACATCAATCTTAAAGGAGACCCGGCAGTCATACTGATTGCAGGTTTGCAAGGATCGGGTAAAACTACTTTTTCAGGAAAACTTTCCAGCTATCTTAAAAAACAAGGTCGCCAAGTATTGCTTGTAGCCTGCGATATTTACAGGCCAGCAGCGATCGATCAGTTGAAAGTACTGGGAGAACAAGTAGGTGTGGAAGTTTACTCCGAACCGGAAAATAAGAATGCCGTTCAGATCGCAAAAAACGCCCTGGAATATGCCAAGAAAAATAACTTCAAGATCGTCATCGTCGATACCGCCGGACGTTTGGCCGTAGACGAGCAGATGATGAACGAGATCGCAGAAGTAAAAGCCGCGATCAAACCTTCCGAAACGTTGTTTGTGGTAGACTCCATGACCGGTCAGGATGCAGTTAATACAGCCAAAACTTTTAATGACCGTCTCAACTTCGACGGTGTAGTGCTTACCAAGCTCGACGGTGATACCCGCGGTGGCGCGGCGATCTCAATCAAAGCCGTAGTAGACAAACCAATCAAATTCCTGAGCAATGGCGAGAAAATGGAAAACCTCGATGTTTTCTATCCTGATCGTATGGCGCAAAGGATCCTCGGCATGGGTGACGTAGTCTCGTTGGTAGAAAAAGCGCAGGAAGTTTTTGACGAAGAAGAAGCGAAAAGACTGAACCAGAAAATCCGTAAGAACCAATTCAACTTCGAAGATTTTCTAACCCAGCTGCAGCAGATTAAAAAAATGGGAAGCATCAAAGACATCGTAGGCATGCTACCAGGCATGAACAAGATGATGAAAGACGTAGACATCGACGACAATGCCTTCGCTCCGATTGAAGCGATCATCAATTCGATGACTCCAAAAGAAAGACAAAACCCCGACCTCATCAATGGCAGCCGCAGAAAAAGAATCGCCGACGGTAGCGGTACTTCTATCCAGCAAGTCAACAATCTCATGAAGCAGTTTGAAGATATGAGAAAAATGATGAAGATGATGAATAAAACCGGTGGCAAAGGATTGCCGAAAATGGGTCTTCCCAGATAAGATCATTATCTGGTAACTGCCATTGGCATTCATGATTACTGCCAAATTGGATTAAAACCGTCAACTTTACCCTTTAAATCCAAAAAATCAGGCTGTAGGATTGGTATAAAACTAATTTGTACTTATTTTTGCAGCCAGCTTAAAAATCAAAAAGAAATAAAATGGCCATTATCATTACGGAAGAGTGTATAAACTGTGGGGCTTGTGAGCCTGAATGTCCAAACACTGCTATTTATGAAGGCGGCGCTACCTGGAATTATGCAGGAGGCACCACTCTGAAAGAAATAGAACTGGAAGATGGCTCCATGATGGATGCCAAAAGTCCTAACGAACCGATCTCCAACGAATTTTATTACATCGTACCTAATAAATGCACTGAGTGCATGGGTTTCCATGAAGAACCTCAGTGTGCCGCGGTTTGCCCAGTAGACTGCTGTGTGGACGATCCGGATGTGAGAGAAGACGAGGATACTTTGCTTGCCAAAAAAGCCTGGCTGCACGGATAGTCTTAATATCCTTAAAAATTATAAAAAAGCTTTGTCTTCATAAGACAAAGCTTTTTTATGTTATATCCCAAGATTTCAACCCTTGGAACCGGAATTAATAAGGCTATCAACCAACTATTAAAAAAAGATTAAGAAGATCCTAGTCTACTGTTAACGTGATTTAATCAAAATTTAGAATTTAAAATTCAAAATTAAATAAGCCCATTTCTTTATATTTGTCCAACTAACAAACTGAAAAATGCTTGATTTTATTATTTGGGATTTCAGTCCCGAACTTTTTTCGATCGGAAAATTGACTCCCCGTTGGTATGGACCTTTGTTTGCACTGGGTTTCATCGTAGGACCGATCATCCTGGGTAAAATTTTTAAAATCGAGGGCCGCTCTCAAAAAGAAGCCGATACAATCAACGCTTATATGATCATAGGAACCGTGCTGGGCGCGCGTCTTGGGCATTGCTTCTTTTACGAACCAGGTTACTTCCTGGCTCATCCGATTGAGATCTTATACATCTGGCAAGGCGGACTTGCCAGCCACGGCGCTGGTATTGGTATGCTCACCGCTATTTGGTTGTATCATAGAAAAAATCCAAGCCAAAGCTATTTATATTTACTTGACAGAATTGTACTCACGGTAGCGCTGGGCGGTTGTTTCATAAGACTTGGGAACCTCACCAACTCCGAGATCATCGGTATTCCTGCCAACGTGCCACAAGGTTTTGTATTTGTCAACTCCACCACTTCTGCAATCCGCGAAACTTTCAAAGGACAGGTCTCTGATGTATCCATTAAGCAAAATGGGACTGATAGTACTATGGATGGAAAATACCTCACCGGTGTAGATATTCATATGAAAGTAAAAAGTTTCGGCGATGGCAATATCCGTGAAATGGCGCAAAACAATATTCGCCAAACTATTTACGCTTCTCCTGAATACGGTGAACACATCATCCTTGCCAAAGGCGAGAATTCTATTTCAATAGGAGAACCCGGCCGCGAAGGCACTGAAGTAGTGATGCGCGCCTGGGGCATACCGCGTCATCCGGCACAGCTGTACGAGTCGATCACCTGTTTATTGCTATTCTTCCTGCTAGCCTTTGTCTACAGCCGTTACAAAGCTGCCACACCGGAAGGTATGCTCTTCGGAATTTTTATGATCTGGATCTTTACGCTGCGTTTCTTCTACGAATTCATCAAAGAAGATCAGGTAGCTTTTGAAAATTCAATGCAATTCAACATGGGACAATTGCTAAGCATTCCGATGGTATTGATTGGAATTATTGTATTGGTGAGGAGTTTGGTAAAAAAGAAAAAAAACACAGTTCAATAATTATGTTTGCTTCGTCATTCTTTGCCGGAGGGACTAAGAATGACGAAGCAAGAGAATTTTATTTTATTTCGAATTCCTCAATATTTTTACAAATCCCTTCCAGCAACCGCTTGCGCGATTCCACGCCGGCCCAGGCAATATGCGGGGTTGCAATGAGACGATCACGATTTCGAATTTGGAGTAGCGGGTTATCTTCAGGCAAAGGTTCTTTTTCAAATACATCCAGTGCAGCTGCAAGAATCAATTCTTCATCAAGCGCTTTGGCCAGGTCTCTTTCATTTACAATCCCTCCTCTTCCGGTATTGATTAAGATCGACGAAGGTTTCATTTGTTTGATCTCTTTGTATGAAATAAGATTTTGTGTGGCTTCTGTAAGTGGCGCATGAATTGAGAGTACGTCGGATGTTTTTAAAATTTCTTCCAGTGAAACTGTTTCAAAATTTTTATGCTTTGTGTTTTTTCCCGAAGTAGAATAATAAACCACTTCCGCACCAAATGCTTTTGCAATAATAGCTACCTTCTGTCCGATAGCGCCGAAGCCAATGATACCCATACGCATAGAAGCCAGCTCGTGAATGGGCCAGGCATGATGCGTAAAAATATTTGAGCTTGAATACGATCTGTTTTTTACATAAGGATCGTAAAGCGAAATATGATTTAGAATATAGAAAAGCAAAGCAAATGTATGTTGCGCGACACCGTCAGTAGAATATCCTTTTACGTTCTTCACCGCGATTCCTTTTTTCGCCGCGTAGTCCATGTCAATATTATTTGTACCGGTAGCCGCCACGCAGATCAGTTTCAATTTCTTTGCCTGATCCATTACATTTTTATTGATCACTACCTTGTTGGTAATAATGATCTCAGCGTCTTGCACACGGTCAGTGACCTCTTCCGGTTTGGTAAACTGGTGGACCGATACTACACCGTATTTATTGAGCATTTCCAACTCTTTCAGCTCACCAAGAGTTTTTGAATCGAGTAATACGATTTTCATTTTTGAAAAAAACTATAAATTATAAGCTATGAGTTATGAATGTTTGTATAAACATTTTTTATTGATGTAAAAAATTGAGCTATGATTGTTTCATTCATAATTCATAACTCAACATTCATAATTTAAAGTATATATTGGCTCAGATCACGATTCTTCACCATGCTCGAAAGTTTTTCTTTTACCATATCTTTCGTCACCAGGATCTTTGCATTAGGGCCAATACGGTCAGGTACGTCGAACATGAATTCGTTGAGCAGGAGACTCATCACAGTATGTAATCTTCTTGCGCCAATATTTTCTACTTCGCTGTTTACCTGAAAAGCAATTTCTGCAATGGTTTCAAGCGCGTCGTCGTTGAAGCTAAGCTCCACTTCTTCTGCTGCCAGCAGTGCGATGTATTGTTTGGTAAGCGCATTCTTAGGCGCTTGTAAAATTTTGTAAAAATCTTCTTTGGTAAGACTGCTTAGTTCTACGCGAATTGGGAAACGGCCTTGTAGTTCGGGGATAAGGTCGGAAGGTTTTGCTACGTGAAAAGCCCCTGCTGCAATGAACAAAATATGATCGGTATTGATCGCTCCGTATTTTGTGTTTACAGTGCTTCCTTCTACGATCGGCAATAGGTCGCGTTGTACGCCTTCACGGCTCACATCGGCTCCACCACCACCTTTGTTTTTGGAAGAAGCTATTTTATCAATTTCATCAATAAAAATAATTCCTGTATTCTCCGCTCGTTTGATCGCCTCGTCTTTCACTTCATCCATATCGATCAGCTTGGCAGCTTCTTCGTCGAGCAGGAGCTTACGGGCATCGGCTACGGATACTTTTCTTTTTTTACTTTTTTTAGGCAGCATCCCTCCGATCATATCCTGGATGTTCATCATTGTACCTTCATCCATTGAGCCGCCTATTACGCCCATACCAGGCATATTGTTCTGCTGCACATCAATCTCGATCTTGCGCTCGTCGAGCTCTCCGTTGCGAATTTTTTCGCGGAAGCGCTCACGTGTTTTTTCGTTCAGTTCCTCATCTTCCTGCGATACTACTTTACCTTCCGAGTCAAACATTGCACCCGAAGTTTTTTTCACAGGAGGAATTAATGCATCGAGAATAATTTCTTCTACAATGGCTGCTGCTTTGGATTTTACCTCCTCTTTACGCTGCATCTTCACCAGGTTGACGCTTTGTTCTACAAGGTCGCGCACCATGCTTTCCACGTCGCGGCCCACGTATCCTACTTCTGTAAATTTGGAAGCTTCTACCTTGGTAAAAGGAGCATCAGAAAGTTTGGCGAGTCTTCTGGCGATCTCTGTTTTTCCTACTCCTGTAGAGCCGATCATCAGGATATTGTTGGGTACAATTTCCTTTTTCATTTCTTCCGAAGCATTCATTCTTCTCCAACGGTTGCGCAGTGCAATGGCTACGTTCCGTTTCGCTTCGTGCTGGCCTATGATATATTTATCTAACTCTTCTACAATCTGCGAAGGCGTGAAATATTTCAGCTTGTCTGTCATATTAATTTTGTCGTTATACAAAGATACTATTTTTTGTCTGAACCTTGATTCTCGGGATTGGAAGATTGACAGGATTTTGATTTTTAAGATTTGTTAATAACAAAACAGGATTCACAAAAAAAATTGCAATTCTTGATATCAATTTCACAACAACCATTTATTGAAACTCTGAAAAGCACGATTAAACTACAGTACAAACTCTGCAAAAGTTTCCTCCTGAATGACAACTACTGATGTCTTACTAATCAAAATCCTATCAAGGCTCAGAAATCTATTTTCTGAAACTCACAATCAACACGCCCGACAACACAAGCACTGTCCCCGCGAATTGGATCCATCCAAATGATTCTCCTAAAAAAATATAAGCTAATAAAATCGTAGATACCGGCCCTATGCTGGCCACTATAGAGGCGCGACCGGAGCCCATGAGCCTTATTCCTTCTGTAATCAGGAAGGAAGGGATGACGGTAGAAAAAATAGCCATGTTCACTGTAAGGATTAACACATCTTTATTTTCAAACAGTTTCGGGATTTTCCCTCCGACACATAGATAATGAATGAATACAGCCAGCGAAGAAATGATCATTGAAAGTGCCGTGTAATTGACAGAGCCCAGTTTGGGCGTGAGCTGACCAGTGCCCACTAAATAAAAAGCGTATGTGAGCGCGCTTCCAAAAATAAACAGGGAACCTAACACTACATTTTTCTGTACCACTACGGCATCGTCGAGAAACACTACGAGTACACCGAAATACGTAAGACCTAATGCGATGTATTCTGTTTTCCCTATTTTCTTTTTTAGAAATAATGCGGAAAGTATTACTACGATTGTAGGATAAATAAATAGGATCAAGCGTTCCAGGCCTGCGGTAACATATTCCAATCCTATAAAATCAAAAATACTGGCGAGATAATATCCTACTACTCCCATGATCACCAGGTTAATCCAATCTTTATTCGTAAGCATTGCACGCGATTCCATCAGTTTGCGGCGGTTCCAAAATAAGATCACAATATAAAAGGGTAATGAAAATAACATCCGCAAAGTAAGCACTGTGATGGCGTCTACGGCGTGAGTATAGGTAAGTTTTACCATCACTGCTTTCGCAGAAAAGCAAACGGCTCCGATGAAAACTAAGAGGGCACCGAGGATATTTTTCATTCTTATTTTAGTTGACTACCTGTTTACTTATAAGGTTTTGCTAAATGCATAAAACGATAGCCATTATTTTATATGATATTTCTACAAAAACTAAAATCCCTCCACTTTCAATAAACTGGAGGGATTTTAATTTTCTTTTTTCTCTTCAATTATTCTACCAGCTTCTTATATCGAATTCTCTTCGGCTCCGTATCGCCTAGTCTTTTCTTCTTGTTCTCTTCGTACTCGGAGAAGTTTCCTTCAAACCAATATACTTGCGAATCGCCTTCGAAAGCCAGGATATGTGTAGCTACTCTATCCAGGAACCAGCGGTCGTGGGAGATGATCACTGCACAGCCTCCGAAGTTTTCAAGCGCTTCTTCGAGTGCGCGAAGTGTGTTTACATCCAGATCGTTGGTAGGCTCATCCAGCAGCAACAGGTTAGCACCCATTTTCAAAGTCATTGCAAGGTGTACGCGGTTTCTTTCTCCTCCGGAAAGTGCGCCTACCTTTTTCTCCTGGTCGGCACCGGCGAAATTGAATTTGCTTACGTAGGCTCTGGAGTTTACTTGCTTGCCCGCCAGCAGCATGGTTTCCGTGCCGCCGGAGATCAGTTCAAATACCGATTTATTTGGGTCCAATGTATCGTGCTCCTGATCCAGGTAGCCGATCTCTACGGTCTCTCCTACTTCAAAAGTACCAGCATCAGGCTTCAATTTTCCGGTGATGAGTTTAAACAAGGTAGTTTTACCCGCACCATTCGGACCAATGATCCCTACAATACCTCCTTGCGGAAGAGAGAAATTTAAATTCTCGTACAATAGTTTTTCTCCAAATGCTTTGGATACATTCACTGCTTCGATCACTTTTGTACCAAGACGTTTTCCTGCAGGGATAAAGAGCTCCAGCTTATCTTCTTTTTGTTTGGCATCTTCGCCCAGTAATTTTTCATACGAGCTAAGACGCGCTTTTGATTTCGCGTGACGCGCTTTTGGAGCCATGCGTACCCATTCCAACTCGCGCTGCAATGTTTTCTGACGCTTGGATTCCGTTTTTTCTTCCTTGGCTAGCCTGTTTTGTTTTTGCTCCAGCCAGGAAGAATAATTTCCTTTCCATGGAATTCCTTCTCCTCTATCGAGCTCCAGGATCCAGCCTGCTACGTTGTCGAGGAAGTAACGGTCGTGGGTTACTGCGATCACGGTTCCTTTGTATTGTTGTAAGTGCAGTTCCAACCAGTTTACCGACTCTGCATCAAGGTGGTTGGTAGGTTCATCGAGGAGCAGTACATCCGGCTCTTTCAACAGAAGGCGACAGAGCGCTACTCTTCTTTTTTCACCACCGGAAAGATTGGCTATCAAGGCATCGGAAGGTGGGCAACGGAGGGCATCCATGGCACGTTCCAGCTTACTGTCAAGTTCCCAGGCATTCGTATTGTCCAGTTTCTCTTGTACCTCTCCCTGGCGTTCGATAAGTTTGGTCATCTCATCGTCGCTCATTGGTTCGGAGAATTTCAGGTTGATCTCCTCAAATTCTTTCAGCAGGTCTACTATTTCCTGAGCACCTTCTTCTACGATTTCTTTTACTGTTTTTGTTGGGTCCAGCTGTGGCTCTTGTTCTAAAAGGCCAACGCTATAGCCGCCAGTGAAAGCAAGGTCACCGATGAATTCTTTGTCAACGCCAGCGATGATGCGCAGCAGAGAAGATTTACCCGAGCCGTTGAGTCCGAGTACGCCAATCTTAGCGCCATAGAAAAAGGATAAGTAAATATCTTTCAGTACCTGTTTCTTGGGAGGGTAGATCTTGCTGACCCCTGCCATAGAAAATATGATGGTTTCGTTACTCATGTTTGGAATGTTTTGAATGGATACACTAGACGATTGCTAAAGGCTTTCGAAGTATTAACAATACGTTAAAAACAGGCTGCAAATATGGTAAAATTTAGGCGAAAGGAATAACAAAACCAGATAAAACAGCTAAACTGTGAAATTCGAAAAATCAATAAACCAAATTCCAAAGAGGGCCTTGTTTAAGTTTTTTGGAATTACCTACTTAACTATTAATACTTATTTGAGATGCCGGATGCCAGATACCGGATAAATGCGAGAGTAATTTAATGACATTGTCTTTAGCTTATTTGTAAAACAGAGTTTTATCTAAACTATCTGGTATCCGCATCTGGTATCTTGCATCCCATTATTAATCTTAATGCTTAAAAGGGGAATTTCAAGGATTTATTTTATTGATTATCGGAATTTAGACCTAATGGTTAACTACTGACCATTACTTGATTACTGATAATTTAGACTATGTTTAGAAAAATAATTGTCCACAAACCTGAAACTTTGCTCAAAATAATTTGTATACAGGAATAAAATTTTATTTTTGCGAAAATATAAAAAACGGGAAACTATGTACTGGACACTTGAACTAGCATCCTTCCTCGAAGATGCTCCCTGGCCTGCCACGAAAGAGGAATTAATTGATTTCGCGGTGCGTACAGGTGCACCCATGGAAGTAGTGGAAAACCTTCAGGAACTGGAGGACGATGGTCAGCCTTATGAAAGCATTGAGGAAATTTGGCCTGACTATCCAACCAAAGATGATTTCTTTTTCAACGAAGACGAATACTAGACTCTGCCAGTGCTGAGTGTACGTAACCTTCAGATAAGCATTGCACAGAAAGTTCTCGTTAAGGATCTTTCTTTTGAAATCAACCAACCTGCTTTTATCGCGGTCATCGGTCACAACGGCTCTGGAAAAACAAGTCTCTTTAAAGCCTTTTCAAATCTCCTCCCATACCAGGGGGAGATCTTTTTTTCTTCTCCCCCTGCACTGCTTAGTCAGAAAAACACTATTCATTTTGAGGTCACAGCACGCGAACTTGCGGTGATGGGAAAATTCAGGGAAAAGAAATTTTTCGAATTCTACGATCAGCAGGATTTTTCATCCGCAGAACAGCTATTCAAAAAATTAGGGATCTCCCGATTGAAGGAATCGAACGTGCTCTCGCTTTCCGGAGGAGAACAACAATTAGTCTGGCTTGCACAATTACTGCTGCAAAACCGCGAGATCCTCCTGCTGGATGAGCCTACCCAGTACCTCGATCTTCAATATAAAAAACGGGTATTTGATCTGATGAGCACATTGGTAAAAGAAGAGCAAAAAACAATTCTCTGCATCACCCATGATCTGTTGAATCTGTATAAGATGGAAGGTTATTTACTAAATCTTTCCAGGGAAAATCCTGTGTTGGAAACATTGTCCAAAGAAGTAATTGATCAAAATCTCGCGTTGCTGGAACAGTACAATGTTTAATAAGTTTTTTGCTCAAAAACTCACTACTACTTTTGTTCTTCTTCGTTCTTTCCGAAATTTTCAATATCAAGCTTTTCTGTGCTATCCGGCATTGAAGAAAGTTTACGGTACATGAGGTATGCCCCTAACCCGCCAAGCCCATAACTGATAATGCTTAGCACGATGTTCACCAGGTTGTCTTCAACATCCAAATTAACAACACCCAGTGCCATAAATATTCCCAGACAAAAAGGTAATCCCAACCCAATGCCAAGATATATGAAGCAGCCGATCAGGCCCCACTTGGTTGTTCCCAGACCTTTTTCATCGGCTAATTCTCTAAACTTGCGGTAGATGTATATGGTGACAAAAACTAATAACAGCATATTGTTTTGAGTTAAGAGTATAAGGTTTAACGTTCAAGCTTTTTACTTTGAACCTTACTTAAGGTAAGAATATTTTATGGAGAGAAAAATTTTATCTGGTATTATTGTCTGCCCGTTTTTTATGCTCGAGCAATGCATTTCCCCATACAAGATCCTCTGGTGTGGTGATCTTGATATTTTCATACGAACCCTCGATCAGGTGAATGGCATGACCTGCCTGCTCTAGCACACTGGCGTCGTCGGTGAAGGAAGGTAGCTCCGGCGTTTCAAATGCTTTTTTGATCAGAGACAACTGGAATGTTTGAGGCGTTTGAATAATACGGTATGCGGTGCGCTCAACAGCACGGTTGCCATCGGTTTCCACTACACGAATGGAATCTTTCATAGGCACTGCAGCAATGGCATTGCCTGAGCGTTCTGCTACTGCAAAACTATTTTGGATCACCTCTTTGCTTACAAACGGTCGCACTCCGTCATGGATCGCTACCAGGCCGTTAGTGGTAGCAATACTTTGAAGTCCATTGCGCACCGATTGAAATCGCGTAGCACCACCGTTAATAATTTGATGGGGAATGTCGAAGGAATATTTTTTGCAAAGCGCTTGCCAGTATTCCTTCTGTACCTCAGGCAGCACAAGCAGAATAGTAATATCATCAAAAGCTTCATGATATTTTCTGAGGGTATGTATCAACACAGGAATTCCTCCCAATTCTAAAAATTGCTTTGGCACATCTGTACCCATCCGCAGGCCGCTGCCTCCGGCTACTATAAGAGCATATTTGGGTGGGAAGAGCATAAGTCTATCAAAAGGTTATTGGTTACCCGTTATCAGTTATATAAAACCAGCAACGAATAACCAATAACTAATCTTAACTTATAAAATCAGCATACAATCGCCGTAGCTATAGAAGCGGTATTTTTCTTTGATAGCCAGTTTGTAAGCCTTCATCACAAGATCGTAGCTACCGAAAGCTGCAGTCATCATAAGGAGTGTAGATTCTGGCATATGAAAGTTGGTAAGCAATGCATTTCCAATCTTGAACTCGTAAGGAGGGAAAATGAATTTGTCAGTCCATCCTTCGAAAGCTTTCAGTCTACCATTTGCAGTGGTAGCCGATTCGATGGCTCTCATGGAAGTAGTACCAATGGCGCAAACTCTTTTTTTAGAATCCAGCGCTTTGTTTACTTTTTCCGCAGTAGATGCCGGGATGATGAAGTTTTCAGAATCCATTTTGTGTTTGGTAAGATCTTCTACATCTACGGCACGGAAGGTACCAAGTCCTACGTGCAACGTGATTGGCGCGATCTCGATACCTTTGATCTCTAATTTCTTCATCACTTGTTTGGTGAAGTGCAGCCCTGCTGTAGGAGCAGCTACGGCACCTACATGTTCTGCATAGATCGTTTGGTATCTTTCTTTATCGGAAGCTTCTGCTTTTCTTTTGATGTATTTTGGAAGTGGAGTTTCTCCCAATGCGTCGATCGTTTTGTAGAAAGAATCGTCGTTGGCGTCTACAAGGAAGCGAATGGTACGGCCTCTGGAGGTAGTATTGTCTACTACTTCAGCTACCAGGTCTCCGTTTCCGAAATATAATTTATTTCCCACCCTGATCTTACGTGCCGGATCTACCAATACATCCCAAAGGTGCATTTCTGCATTCAGTTCGCGAAGCAAAAACACTTCGATCTTTGCGCCTGTTTTTTCTTTGTTGCCATACAAACGGGCAGGAAATACTTTGGTATTGTTTACCACCATCACATCGCCGTCGCCAAAGTATTCAACAATGTCTTTGAACAGGCGATGTTCCACCGTAGCTTTCGCACGGTCGATGACCATCATTTTAGATTCGTCGCGGTTGGCAGAAGGATAAAGGGCTAGTAATTCGGGAGGTAGGACAAATTTAAATTCTGATAATTTCATAGTATAATATTACGGTATTAAACGTTTAATAATATAAGGTTGCAAATGTAGTACATTGTTCTCCCAGTTCAAACCTCGTGAAGCAGAAATCTTCTTTTTCTCCAAACAAATGGGCTCGTAAGAAAATTCCGGAACAGAATACTTGAAACTAACTAAGAACCTAATTGGTTGAAATAAGCACTAAAAGCAAATACCAAATACCAAAAATTGCTTTTATTTAGATTTGGTAATTTGTCTTTTGGAATTTCTACCAAGGTTCAGAGAAATGGATAATCCTATACCTGAATAAAAGAATACCAACGGAATCATGATAGCAACATGATCAAGCTTTTAAGACTTTAACATTTGATTTAAATATTAATTTGCCTAAAATAATGTAACAAATCATATGTTTTAACAAATATTTAATTACATTTTTTTTATATCTTAACATTGACTTAGTGAAATCTTTATAAAATCAATTTAGAAATGCCGTTTACAAGGCTCATATTATCCTATAATGCCAAAGCTGAGAAAAAGATCCGCGATTATGTGCACCTCGGAGTGCTGCTTTCCTATTGTTTATTCAGTCTTTCGCTGAATCTTTTCATCCGTAAACAACACCTGTTCTTTTTCGATCCGCCACAGGTTCGGATCATATTTACAGTGATCATCACCTTGCTGAGCTTTCTGGTATATTTCCAGGTGATCCGCAAAAAATATGCGTATGCGATCCAATTTGTTTTTACTGTTTTTACCTTCTATCTCATCTTCCTGTCATACGCCAATGGCTTCGATTCCGACTACACGATTGAGCTTTTGATCGCTGCATTTATTTCCTGCTTGTTCATTCGCAAGCAGGATCAGCTCAGGATCTACCTGGCTTTGCTGGTGGTTTGTTTTATCGTAGTCAATTTTCTTTACCGTCCTTTAATCTTTGAAAATTTTATCTGGAATTGTTTTTCCATTATTTGCATCGCGCTTGGTCTATTATTGTTTTATGAATACAAATTGATCAGCGAGAAAAAATTTCTTTTTAAAGACAATCTCTTCGCTACTATTTTCAATCAAACCAGCGATACGCTTTTCCTGATCGAGCAAAGCAGCTATACGATCATGGGCTGCAACAACCAGGCAGGCAAACTGCTCGGGCTTTCCAATTTTTATATCTCCGAAAAAAAATTACCTTCCTTGCTTCGACCTTCAGGCTATTATCAAAGCTGGGAAACACTTATCGAAGCGCTGCAAATAAAGGATCAACCTTGGATTGAAATAGAACTAAGACAGGCAGAGAAAAATACTTCCTTCTGGGCGCGCGTATCCATAAGCAACCTGGAGATAGAAGGAATTCCATACTATCTGATCAACATCATTGATGTGACCGAACTGGTCAGCAAAGAAATTTTGCTCGAGCAAAACAAAGAGATGTTACTAAAAGTGATCAACCTGCTACCGCACGAGATCTATCTAAAAGATGCGGAAGGGAAATTCATTTTGGTGAATGAAACTGTATTGAAGGCACAACAGAAAACGCTTTCCGAACTTACAGGCAAAACCGATTTTGATCTTTACCCACACGAGCAGGCAAAATTATCGAAACAAATTGAACAAGAAATCATCCGCACGGGCGTGGCCCAGGTAATTCCTGAAGAGTACGATTACAATGAAGATGGCAGTTTGTCGCAAATTTCATACACCACTAAAATCCCTTTTTATCTTCCTGAAAAAAATGAAACAGGAATTCTTGGCGTACATATAGATATTACTGAAAATAAACTTGCTGAAAAAACAATTCGCGAAAGCGAGGCCAAATACAAGACGCTCCTGGAGCAGGCTTCCGATGGGATCTATCTTTCCGATGAAAACGGAAACATCATCGACGCCAACTCCAAGGCTTGTGAAATGTTTGGCTATACGAAAGAAGAATTCCTTCATAAGAACATTCAAAACCTTACCAGTCCTGAGCTCAGCAAGGCCACGGTAGCGCGCGTGACCGACAAGACTAAGCAAAACCTTCTCATTGAACGTACCTTTATTAAAAAAGACGGAGAACCTTTTACCGTAGAGATCAGCGCCAGAGTGCTTGAAAATGGCGGTCACCAGGCGATCCTGCGTGATATTACGGAGCGGAAAAAACTCGAGCAAACACTTCGCGAAAACGAACGGAAGTTCCGCGCACTAATCGAAAACTCTTCCGATATGATCGTACTGCTCGACGAAGATCATTATGTACGTTATATCAGTCCTTCTGCGTTGAAGATCCTGAGCTATACAGAGCAGGAAGTGTTGGGCAGACCTACTTCTGATATTATTTACCAGGAAGACCAGCCGAAGTATAAAGCATTCTTAGAAAATCTCTGTGAAAATCCGGGGATCAATTATTATCTCAGTGACATCCGCGTGCGCAAATCATTCAAAGAACAGCGATATGTAGAATTAGTGGGAGTGAATTTATTGAAAGACAATGTAATAAATGGAATTATTCTCAACTTTCACGACGTAACTGAAAGGAAAAATACAGAAATACAATTGCTGAATACAAATTTTGAGCTCGACAGTTTTGTGTATCGTGCTTCTCATGATATGAAAGCGCCACTGCGTTCGGTGATGGGATTGATCAATATTACCAAAATGGAGTCGAAAGACAACGAAGAACTCCTTCAATACCTCAATATGATGGAAGTGAGTATTATAAAATTGGATAATTTCTTGAAAGACCTGACCAGCTTTGTACGCAATAGCAGGCTGGAAATCAGTCCGGAAGAGGTAAATTTTGAAGAGGTAATAAATGAATCGCTAAACAGCTTGAAATTTATCGAAAATGCTCATATCATTGCGATAGTGAAAAAACTGGATTTGAAATTCAAGTTTTTCTCAGATTCTGGCAGAATAAGTACAATTATCAACAACCTGTTGTCAAACTCATTCAAGTACCATAAGAGTATTGCCAACGAGTCGTACATCAAAATAAGTGTGACAACCAATCAGGACCAGGCTATCATAGTGATCGAAGACAATGGGAATGGTATTGACAAGAAGTACCAAAATAAAATATTTGATATGTTTTACCGTGCTTCTGAAAAATCATATGGTTCCGGATTGGGTTTGTATATTGTAAAAATGGCCGTAACAAAATTGAACGGGAATATTGATTTGCTTTCAGAACCCGGGGAAAAAACTATATTTACAGTTGTATTACCGAATTTAAATAAAAGAGATTAACATGAAAGATTTTTTTACCGAAACTGTATTACTGGTAGACGATAACGATACAGATAATTTTATTCATAAAAGAATTATCGAGTTGGCTGGTTTTGCAAAGAACATCATAGTAAAAAATTCAGGCAAAAGTGCACTCGAATTTCTAGAGTCTGTAACGCCAGAGAACATACCTGGCGTGGTTTTTCTCGATATTAACATGCCTATCGTGGATGGTTTTGTATTCCTTTTTGAATACGATAATTTTCCTGAAGAGATTAAGAAAAAATGTAAGATCGTGATCCTTTCCAGCTCTGACAATAAAAAAGATATCGACCGCATTGTAGATAACGAATATGTAGTACACTTCATCACCAAGCCGCTCTCAGAAGAATCGCTGGATGAACTTAAAAAGATTTTAAAAAAATAATTTTTATAAAAAACAATAAAAAAATCCCGGTCTGCAAAAGATCGGGATTTTTTTATTGAATAAATATAAACACGAAGGTACAAAGACACGAAGAACTTTGTGCCTTCGTGTCTTTGTGTTATAATAATCACTTGTATATAAACGAACTCTTCAACCCATCCACCATCACGCCGAAACTTCCTGGCTCGGTGATCCATTTGTTATCATTGTTTACAAAAGCCAGGTCTGATGCACCCAGCGTGAATCTTACCGTTTTGGTTTCTCCTGGTTGCAATTCTATTTTTGAAAAACGCTTCAGTCTTTTTACAGATGGAGTAATCGAGGCGTAATCATCTCTTGTATATAATTGCACCACTTCCTTCCCTGCTCTTTCACCGGTGTTGGTCACTTTTACCGATACTGTAAGCGTATCGCTGCCCGACAAGGTATCTTTGCTAAGCGCCAGCTCTGAATAGGCAAAGGTGGTATAGCTTAGTCCGGAGCCGAAAGTGTATTGAGGATTGAAAGCATTCATCTGGAAATATTTATCTCTCTTTTCAGAAAGCTTGTGATCATACGTAACAAGTGAACCGCTGTATTTAGGATACGTGAAAGGTAATTTTCCGCAAGGATTGAAATCGCCGTAGACGACTTCTGCGAGCGCTCTTCCTCCTTCGTTGCCTGGAAGGTAAGCCATTACTACGGCTGAGACAAGCGGTTCTATTTTGCGAATCAATCTTGGACGGTTTTCAGCAAGGATCAAGACGATTGGTTTTCCTGTTTTGCTTAATTCTTTTACTAAGTTAAGTTGCGCTTCTTCCATTTCCAGGTCTTCGATGTCTCCTACCTTTTCTGTTCCGGGTTCTTCGCCAAGACAAGCAATGATCATATCAACGTTTTTAGCGGCAGCTACCGCGTTGGCTGAGTTCACATCTTGGTTGTAAGTAGTGCCTTCTACGTATACCACATTTTTTGGTCCCACTTTATCAGTCACTGCCTGAAGAATAGTTTTCTTATCGACAGGATTGTACTTTGTAGATTGTCCTTGCCAAGTATGCGTCCATGCGCCGTTCAAGGGATTCAGCAGGTTTGCGGCTACACCGGTGAGGAGTACTTTTTTATCTTTGGAAATTGGCAATGTATTTTTTTCGTTCTTCAATAACGTGATACATTCCAATGCCGCAC
The DNA here is from genome assembly GCA_035535995.1 of Cytophagaceae bacterium. Lineage (GTDB taxonomy): Bacteria > Bacteroidota > Bacteroidia > Cytophagales > Cytophagaceae > JANYCO01. The sequence goes on along the minus strand of DATLOZ010000019.1, from coordinate 176,925 downwards.
GGTAATTGGTCTCCGCTGATTCTTGCGATCCGAATTTTGTATAATAGTTGTAATCAGAGATTGGGCGCTCAAACAATCCCAACTTCATTTTCACACGCAGAATTCTTCTCACCGCATCGTCGATCCTGCTCATTGGGATTCTTTTCTCATTGATCAGCTCTACTAAATATTTGTGAAAGTTTACATCCGATGGCACCATGCTCATATCGATACCAGCATTGATCGCCAGCGCTACAGCGTCTTTGTAGGTAGGCGCTACGCAGTGTACGGTATTAAGCATAATTATATCTTCCCAATCTGTCACTGCGAAACCTTCAAACTTAAGTTCGCCTTTCAGAATTTCTGTGAGCATATGATAGTTGGCGTGTACAGGAGTACCGTTGATCTCCGTAGAGTTGACCATCACAGTGAGTGCACCATTCTTGATCGCGCTGGCGAAAGGCACCATATAATATTCACGCATTAATCGCTCTGGCATCAGTACCGGCGTACGGTCTTTACCAGTGGTAGAAAAACTATAACCCATATAATGTTTGAGACAAGCAGCTACTTTATCCGGACTGGCAAGATTACCACCCTGGTATCCTTTGATCATTGCATCGCCCATTTGAGTAGCGAGGTAAGGATCTTCTCCAAAGGTTTCGAAAAAACGTGACCAAAGAGGCTGACGACCGAGGTCGAGCACGGGAGAGAAATTCCATGGAATGCCTGAACCTCTTACTTCATAAGCTGTGATCGCTCCGGCTTGTTCGGCAAAAGAAGGTTCAAAAGTAGCGGCCAGAGCCAGTTCCTGCGGAAAAAGCGTAGAACCTTGCGTATAAGTAGCTCCATGAATAGCATCAACCCCATATAATACAGGAATTTTCAACCTGGATTTTTTAGTAGCCACTTCCTGGATCTGGCGGATCAGTTCATACCATTTTTCACGGCTAAGCGTATAAGCGCCGGTGTTTAAAATGGAACCAACATGATAATACAAAAGAGCCGAATCCAGCTTTACAGGATCGATCACCATTTCTTTGGATTCGTCAAAGGCTTTACCTTTGCAGATATAATCCAGGGTAAGCTGGGTCATTTCTCCTGCTTTTTCCTCTACAGTCATTACCGACAATAAGCTGTCAATTTTGGCTTCTGGCTGGTTTACAGTGCTTTTTTCGTTTTTATTACTGCAAGAAAACATTCCGATCACCAAAGTCATCGCCCACAGGAATGTGATTTTACGATTGTTCATACCCTTATAAATTAATATTTAGCCTTATTATTTTATCATTTCTATTAAAAGTATTCGAATCCTTGAAGGGTGGAAAAATTTGGAGAAAATTTTACTTGATAATTATTAAAAAATGGCCAGAAAACATGGGTCCATATACGTTTAGAAAACAATATTCTGATAAAAAAATGCGGTTTTTACTCTTAAAACGCAAATAGCCTTTCACACATAAAAAACACGAAAAAATAATCCGGACTTTCATTTACGTAGCCAAACGGGGGATTAAAACAGTACGGAGCTCGAGTTTGAGTATGGAGGAAATTGAAGAAGTAAAAGATGGCGGATAAATAAGTCTCTTTTCTTTTTTAATACCTTTGGAATTACCCTCTTAACTATTAATACTTATTTTTGAGATGCCGGATGCCAGATACCGGATAAATGCAAGAGTAATTTAAGGACAATTGTCTTTTAGCTTATTTGCAAAACAGAGTTATTTTTATCTAACCATCTGGTATCCGGCATCTGGTATCTTAAAAGGGGAATTCTAAATAGCTTGGTTGAGATTGGTATAAAAGATCTTCAAAATCGTCCTCGGTTACTGCATTGGTCTTTTATGCATTATTTTCCTATTTTTAGTCATCACTTAAATACAATTAAATTCAATGAAATTATTCCGATTACTCCCTTTACTTCTTTTTATAGCCGTTTTTGCCCAGGCTCAGGATAGTATCCGTCTAAACAAAAAGAATGGCGGTTATAAATTCAAAATCGAAAAACAGATCAATGCCACTTCTGTAAAAAATCAATACAAATCGGGCACTTGCTGGAGTTATTCGGGTTTATCGTTTTTCGAATCAGAGCTTTTCCGCATGGGGAAAGGGGAATACGATCTTTCGGAAATGTTTATAGTGCGCAATACTTATACTAAAAAGGCCGAAAAATATGTGCGAATGCATGGGCACTCTAACTTCGGTGCTGGTAGCGTGTTTCACGACGTGACCAATGTACTGAGAGAAAAAGGAATAGTGCCGAATGAAGTATATATGGGTAACCCGGAATACAACGGTAAAAACGTACACAACGAAATGGACGCCGTACTCGCCGCTATGGTAGCTGCTATCATCAAAAACCCAAATGGCAAACTTACCGACGAATGGAAAATCGCCTATGAAGCTACGCTGGATGCTTACCTTGGAAAGGTGCCGGAGGAGTTTGAATACAAAGGGAAAAAATATACTCCAAGATCATTCGCTTCATCGATCGGCTTAAATGCTGATAATTATATCGAGATCTCTTCCTTCACACACCATCCTTTCTATAGCCAGTTTCCACTGGAGATCCCTGACAACTGGTCGGGCGACCTGGTTTATAATGTACCGCTGGCAGACCTGCAAAAAATTATAGATCAATCAATTCAAAACAACTACGGTGTAGCCTGGGCGAGTGATATTAGTGAAAAATATTTTTCCTTCACCAACGGTATTGCCTACGTTCCCGAAAAAGAATACGATGACATGACGCAGGCAGAAAAAGATTCTATGTTTGTAAGACCTGCCAAAGAACGCGTCATTACACAGGAAATGCGCCAGCAGGGATTTGACAACTATAGCACCGAAGACGATCATGGCATGCACATCATCGGCATTGCCCGCGACCAGAATAATACGAAATATTATTTAGTAAAAAATTCATGGGGTACTGAGCGAAATGATTGCCTGGGATATTTTTATGCTACCGAAAATTATGTACTGTACAAAACCACTTGCATCATGGTGCACAAGGATGCGGTGCCAAAGGATATCGCTAAGAAGATGGGGTTGAAGTAAAATTTTGAATTATGAATTTCAAATTTTGAATTATTGAGATTTCAAACTTCGCTTTCGCTGGCGTCCCCGCCAGCGAAAATTTTGTGATACAAGGCAAGCTTTCTGCTGGCGGGGACGCCAGCAGAAACGAAGTTTTATTGTTTTTTAATGATAGTTTCGAAAAGAGCGCATTGAAGTAAAATTTTGAATTATGAATTTCAAATTTTGAATTATTGATATCGTTATTATACCTATAAGAGTTAAACCTTCGGTATTTATAACGATACATTTGTAATATGAAAATAAAAATCAAAGCCATTCTCGCGGGTTTCTTTGCCACGTTTGCGATGTTGATCGTTCAGATCATGGTGAGCTTTTTATTTTATTCGAGCGATTATATGGCTGACGTTGGCGGAGAATATAAGTATTCTATTTTTGCTTATCTGACGCGGGGCTTACAATTCCTGTCGTACATGCTTGGAGGCTATGTAACGGCATGGGTGGCAAAGCGCCTGGAAATTGCGCATGCATTGATTGTGGCGGTACTGTATATTCTCATTCAATCTGGTTTCACTTATTGGATAATCGCACGCCAGGAAAAAGGCGAATTCGAAATTTACAATTACCTGATGGGTTTTATTGCAGCGCTTATAGGATTTGCGCTCGGCGCTTATATCAGAAAAAGAGTCAGTGACAAACAACTATCAGATTCTAATGATCCTTTAGAAGATAAGATTGAAAACCTGGGAAAGAACGATCCTTCTTGATCGTGAATTAATTTCAGTAATGGTTTTCTCATTGTTTAATTCTTTGCGTCTTAGCGCCTTTGAGTGAACTTTATTCGCAAAACGCAAAGCTCAATTTTTATAATTAGATCGTTTTTGCAAACCATAACACGTGATTAACAAGGTCTTCTACCGTTGTTAACATGCCAATAAAATCGTATCTTTGCGGCCTAATTCAATACGATCATGATCTCAGTAGATGCCCTTACGGTAGAATTTAATGGCGCCGCGCTTTTTAGCAATATTACTTTCAACATCAACGAAAACGACCGCATTGCCCTTATGGGGAAAAACGGTGCTGGTAAATCCACTATGCTGAAGATCATCGCCGGCGTAGAAAAACCTACACGCGGCAAAGTGTCTGCTCCTAAAGACGCTGTGATCGCTTACCTTCCCCAACATTTATTGACCGAAGACGATTGTACTGTTTTCGAAGAAACTTCCAAAGCTTTTGCCAAAGTGCTTGGCATGAAAAAACAAATGGAAGAACTGACCAAAGCGCTTGAAACCCGCACGGATTATGAGTCAGAAGAATATTATAAGATCATCGAACAGGTTTCTGAGCTCAGCGAAAAATATTATTCCATCGAAGACGTCAACTTCGACGCAGAAGTGGAGCTTACGTTATTGGGACTTGGTTTCCTGAGAGAAGATTTTAACCGCCCTACCAAAGAGTTCAGCGGAGGCTGGCGCATGCGCATCGAACTGGCGAAGATCCTGCTTCAAAAACCAGATCTTATTTTGCTCGATGAGCCTACCAACCACATGGACATCGAGTCGATCCAATGGCTTGAAGACTTCCTGGTCAACAATGCCAAAGCGGTGATCGTGATCTCACATGATAAAGCATTCGTGGACAATATCACCAACCGTACCATCGAAGTGACGATGGGGAAAATTTACGATTACAAAGTAAACTATAGCCAATATCTTCAGCTTCGTAAAGAAAGACGCGAGCAACAGCAAAGAGCCTACGACGATCAGCAAAAAGAAATTGCCGACATCGTAGAATTCATCGAACGTTTCAAAGGTACTTATTCTAAAACGCTCCAGGTACAATCGAGAGTGAAGATGCTCGATAAGATCGAACGGCTCACCGTAGACGAAGTAGATACTTCTTCTCTAAACCTGAAGTTCCCTCCTGCTCCACGCTCCGGCAATTACCCGGTGATCGTAGAAAACATGACAAAAAAATATGGCGACCATGTAGTATTCAAAGATGCTTCCATAAGCATTGAACGCGGACAGAAAATAGCATTCGTAGGAAAGAACGGAGAAGGAAAATCCACGCTGATCAAAGCCATCATGGGCGAGATCGATTACGAAGGGAAATTACAGGTAGGACATAATTGTGAGATCGGCTACTTCGCTCAAAACCAGGCCGCATTGCTTGAAGAAGACCTCACCATTTTCCAAACGATCGACAACATCGCTACCGGAGAAGTCCGCACGAAGATCAAAGATATTCTAGGCGCATTTATGTTTAGCGGCGATACTATTGAGAAAAAAGTGAAAGTACTTTCCGGAGGAGAAAAAACACGTCTGGCAATGATCAAACTTTTGCTTCAGCCGGTGAACCTGCTCATTCTCGATGAGCCTACCAATCACCTTGATATTCGTACCAAGGACATTCTTAAAGATGCGCTGAAAGCCTTTGACGGCACGCTCATACTGGTTTCCCACGACCGCGATTTTCTCGACGGATTAGCTACTAAAGTATTTGAGTTTGGCAACAAACGAATCAAAGAGCACTTCGAAGATATTACCGGCTTCCTGAGAAATAAAAAGATGGAAAACCTGAAAGAGATTGAGCGGAAGAAATAATTTTTGACAAATCTATTTCTTCCATTTACTGTATACTATAATTCCTGTAATCAAAACAAAAGCTACTTCATCAAGCATTAGTGACGTCTTAGAATAAAAAAACTCTGCAGGAGCAAGATGATTCAATCCCAATATTATCAATACTAACTCCACCACTAAGATCAGGTATCCAATCCATTTCATCAATGGATATTTTATACTTCCTTTCATTGTCAAAAATATAATTAAGCCAAACGCCAGTAGGGAAAGCACTATGGCAGACATCGACAGGTATAAACTGCCGGTGTAAGTAATCATTCTCAGTCCTGGCTCATACGACAAAGGTCCGAGGTATTCACCCGCTATAAAAAATATTGTGAACATAAGGATTGGACCAAATACAATTTTCTTCTTGAAAATTTTGCATACCAGCAGATAGACAAACGTGGCCAATAGAATTACAGAAATTATAATTAGAAACAGAGGATCTCGAAGATCAAACGTCATCATACATACTGTAGTGGCAAATGCAATCATTGCTACAAGAACTATTTTGTCTGTCTTTTTTTCTACAGATAACTCACTGAGGAGAGTACCAAAAATAATTGCTTTAGGCAGGTTTAGAATTATTACAGTTAATATTATATCAAGTAGTATTACAATTTCCATGAGCGGTATAAAATTTCGTTTCGCGAAATTAAAATAATTTTTAAAAAATCAGACTGACTGTCCTTTATAATTCAAAACATCAAACTCAGCTCTGATTTTTTTGCAATTATAAAAATAAGAAAATACTCTCCCTTACGTTATCCTTTCAATGAACCCCGAACAAGAACCTATCCTCTCCGAAGAAGAGATCTATCAATACAGCAAAGAGCTCGATGAACTATTCGAATCATTGCTCTTCTTATTATTGCCTTCGGGTGAAGAGGAATAATTTCATTTATCTTTTTCAGATCCTGTCTTTTAATCCATACTGCTTACACAACTCCCGCATTTTTTTATAAAATGCTTCTTTATAGTAAGCAGGCATTTCTGTGCTTTGCTCAAAGAAGGTATGATATTTTTGCAGCAAATGCGGGTAATGTTTTTCAACGGCGCGCAGCATAAGTGTTTTACTGTCTGCTTTGTCTTCCCCGAAAAGCGTAAGCGTAGCTGGAAATATATACTTCACTTTTTTCGCTTGAAAAGTCTCGAAAAGCTGGATCAAATGTTCGCCTGTATCGCTGATAAAAGGAAGCAAAGGCATAAGACTTACCCCTGCCTGGAACTCATGATCCAGCGCGGCTGACAGCGCATCCAGACGTTGCGCCGGCGGAGTAGCGCCTGGTTCAAAAATATTTGTTATAAATGGATCGATGGATGAAAAGGAAAATGTGATCAAGACCGGAGATACTTTTCCTTCCAGGTCTGGCGGTAAAATGGCTTTCTCTTTTATTTGTTTTAAAAGATCAAAATCACGAACCACAAGGTCTGACTTGGTGATGATGTGAACCGGAAAACGATGCTTCAGGATCAATTCCAGTATCTGGCGGGTGAGCTGAGTTTGTTTTTCTATTTGAAGGTATGGATCTGTAGCGGAAGAAAGTACGATGATACCATACTGGTTGCGCCTGGCGCGGGAAGCAAGTTGCTTGTCCAATACGTCAAGCGCATTGACCTTTACCGCAAGTTTTTCTTCCATATGAATCCCATACTTACTTCCGCGAATATAACAGTACAAGCAATTAAACGAACAGCCACTGTACGGATTGATCGTATAATCGTCCAGGAACCAGGGATCACGCCGCCTGGTTTTGTTGAGTACCGATTTTACTTGGAGCTGAATGGGCATAATACCAAAAATAAGATTTGTCGGGAAACAAAAAAACACCGGGTCTATCCTGTAAAATAGCCCGGTGCCAGATATCGGGCCAACCCACATGGCCGATATTCTATCCTTAGTAGTCGTCTCGATGGTTAAAATTCCTTAACCCAAGTTCTAAGAAAATCAATCTATACTCCTTTAGACGACAGTGGTAGCAGTAACTTGCGGTGTATCGTCCTTTTTTTTCTGGTTATTTCCCATTTCTTTTTTCAGGTTTTGTCTGGCCCTGAAAATCAAGGATTCTACAGAAGAAATACTTGCCTCCATTACCTGGCTGATCTCTTCGTAGCTTAGCTGTTCCATTACAGAAAGCACAAGCGCTGTCTTTTGTTTTTCCGGCAGCCGGTCGATCGCGGCAAAGAGTTTGCTCATTTCCTCCTGGTTTTCCAGCTGCACGCCAGGGTGTATGAAATCAGAGACTACGTGAAGCTCTTTTCCGGAAGTTTCGTCAAATAATCCTGTGAGCCATCCGAATCTTTTCTTGCGTTTTTTCTTTTTGATCAAGTCAAGCGATTTGTTGACTGTGATGCGATAGATCCAGGTGCTGAGTGTAGAATCGCCGCGAAAGCGGGGAAGGTTGAAATACAATTCTACAAACACATCCTGCGTGATCTCTTCTGCATCCTGGAGGTCGTGTACCATATTCAGGGCAGTATTCAGCACTTTTCTTTTATACTGCTGGTAAATTTCCTGAAAATGTGCCTCCGGATCTTGTTCTCGTGTATCTAGTGTGGGTTTTGCTTTCATGATCAGAACTTACATTCCCGGACCTGCCTGGTCTTTATCTTTCTCCTCTTTTTCTCCGTGTCTGCCAAATCCACGTCGTTCGCCAAATTTACGCTGGCCGATACGATCGATGAATTTGTTGTATTCTTCCAACTGATCTTTTTTGCACAAGGCTTTGATCTCTACAAAATGATTTGCCATTTCTTTTTCGATCGCTGTCTGCACAGTACCAATCTCGGCTGCTAACTGGTCTGATTTTGCTGCATCAAATGTATCTGCTTTGAGAAGCGCCAGACGTTGTTTGCGAAGGGTATCCATTTTTTCGCGAAGCGGAGCCATTACAGCGTCATGCTTTGCTCTAAGCTTCTCCAATGCGGCTTCCTGCTCAGGTGTAAAATTCAACCGCTTCCCGATCATTTTGCCACGGTGATGTTTTCCCTTGTCATCCATTCCCATATGGTGTCCGGGGCCTTCGTCTTCACTGGATTTGAATAATACAACTCCGAGAGTGCATATATTCAAAAGAACCATCAGGATCAATCCTGCGACTAATATTTTTTGCGATTTCATAAGGTTATTTTCGTTAATAGTTATCATAATAATTATCCGACACTAGACCCAATTCGTCTGCCACCATCGTAGTTTCCTGAGTGATCTCATCGGGATTCATGAACAACACAAATACATTGACCAGCACCAGCACTACAAATACAGCAGCCAGGCGCCAGGCGAACTGTGGTGTGATGAAGCTTCCTTGTTTCTTCCGCTCCTGGATCTTATGAAGGATCCTGGCATACAGGAAAGGCGATGGCTCTACCTGTTCTACCGATCTTAAGCGGATGAGTTCTTCCTGATCTTGTTCTATTTTGTTGCGTTTCATAATACTTTAGACGATTTATTTCTTTTGAACTTGCGCATAATATGATCTTTATTTCAAAGATAAACCGGATGCCGGATACCCAGGTACCTGATCCCAGATAAATTAATTGATCCTATTTAATATTATACCTCGATTGAAACCTGACTAAGAGAAAATCGATTTGAATTTTGAAGCAATTCTGATCATCTCTGGTATCCGGCATCTGGCACTTGGTATCTTTACTTTCTGGCATCCTTTTTGAAATTCACTTATCATATACATTAAAAAAAATACGACTATGAAAAAGTTCATCGTAATCTTCAGCATCCTTTCAGCAGTGATCATTTTCTCTTCTGCTAATGTCAATGCGCAACAATATGGCAACTATCCACATCACAATAATAACGGCTATAATCAAGGTGGTGGATATTATAATAACAATAATAACTGTGGTGGTGGGTATACTAATTATAACTACAACTACAATAACAACAATTACCAAAACAACGGTTATTACTCCGGAGGATTCAGCTTTGGGTATTCATACGGAACTCCTTGTCCTCCGGCTCCTGCTGTAGTAGTGGTAAGACCTGGCTATAATCCTTACTTCCATCACAGAGCTCATTGCAGAAGATGGTAAGTAAAAAAATGCGAAGCAGCGTGTAGTTGGTAAAAATACTTGGTTTGGGGTTTAGCTTAAAAAAGTCCCGCACGCAACGAGTTTGCAAGCGGGCTTTTTTATTTTAGATGCCACGAAAATAAATTTCGAAGACGAATGGTCAGTATGGAGTGTGAGCGCGAGTAAGGAGGGAAAAATTAGCCATGGTAATAAAAACAACAGGTGTAAATTTTGAGATTCTCCGTACTCGTTACTCAAGCTCGTTGCTGATTTTTAAACCGGCTGCTCCGACAGATATTTTTGAATCGTAGATTCGATTAAACCACAAGAAACAAACATCGGTTTCTGTGTGATCACAAAAGAGGCAGACTGGCCGGTGATGGTGTAATTTCCGGAGATCTTACCCAGTGGAGAAGGAATGGAAAAATTGCCTGTATTTGCTTCTCCTTGTACTTCCCCTCCCGCCTTTTCGATCGCTTTTTTAGCCTTGGCAACAAGCTCGCTGGCGGAACTGGTAAATGGAATTTGAAAACTGCAATCGCTCATAATTGTTTATTTTAGTTTTGGTTTTGGTTTTGGATGCCAGATGTCAGATGCCAGATACCGGAATATAAATTTTAAATTTCAATACTTCTTTATTTTATCGGGCATCCGGAATCCGGTATCTAGTATCTTTTTTTTAATAAAGTTGATTATGCAAAATTCTTTTGATCATCTGGATCGTGGTGCGGTTTACTTCTCCTTTATACTTTTCGATGATCTCATTCTCGCTCAATCCGTTTTCCAGGTCGTTGACCACAAAAACCCACTCGCTGATAAACTCTGAATTTGGTGTATGTAATTTTAAAAGTCTGCGTACTGTTTCTACCGAGGCTTTGCTCACAGTGCCTTCGTAGAGTTCTACAATTTCATTGGTGCTTAATCCTAGCTTGATGTCTTCTGCTACTTTGGAATAATTTCTCAGGTATTTTTCGCTGGCTTCCAATACTTGCAGCAAAGGATTGCTTACATACTGGATCTCTTTATATTTTTTTGCCTGTTTCTGCAATTTTATTAAAGCATATCCGCGAGCAATATTATCACAAATGATCAGATCTTCGGGGTTGAGTTGGAACCATTCGCCTTTTACTCTTTTGTGCTGGAAGGTGATGTGCAGAGCCTCTTCCAATTCATCCATGTTAGAAGCAATGTATTGACGGATGACGCGAAAGACTACTGGTAAATGGGTATGATAGCTCATCAATCGCTGCTGAAGATCTTGGCTTTTCCCTATTTTATAATGGTTTTTGCCGGTTTTCAGAATGTACACACATTTTCCAGTCAGAATCTGCTCCATAGATCAAAGATACGAAACACCACACAGAAAACACAACGACTGAAAAGCCTGGCTGTATGCTCTCTGTTGCATTATTGTTTTTCTAATGTATTCTTCACCACGCTGATCTCACCATCCCGCTCGATCACAATGCGTCGTATATTTTCAAAAGATTCTGTATTTCCATTGATCCTCATTTGTTCCTTCAAATCCTTTTCGGTGATCATACAGCTCTTCATTTTTTTCTTGTTGAGGATTTCTTTTTCATAAATAATTTCTTCTTTGCCTTTGATAATATTTCCTATAAAATCGCTGTAGACGCAGAGCAAAGAAAATATTCTGTAAAGAACTACAATTGTCACCGAAGCCATGATAACTGACCAGAAAGGCGAGGCTCCTACTACAGCCCTGCTCAGCAGCGCTCCCAATAAAATCGTGATCACATTATCGAGCGGCATGCGCATCCCGAAAGTGCGCCTGCCGGAGACACGAATCAGGAAAAGTGCTATAAAAAAAACTACCACCATTCTCATACTCATCTGTACCGGGCTGAGCTCTTTTCCTTCTCCGAATAGTTCTATGAAAGTAGTATAGACAGACATCTTTTTTCCATTTTAATTTTCTTTAAAATGTGAATATCTAGTGATTATTGAATTATAAATTTTCGTAAAATGCTTGTACTCAACACACTTATTTTAGGTTTAAAAAGCGTAATTTTTATGCTATATTTTTTAGTATTATATTAAATAATTTAGCATATTTGTAATAAGCAATACAATCAATCAAAAGCTTTAAATATCCTTCTAGTGTGATACAATGTGTCAACACTATAATGCAGCAAGCCAGCTTCGCCGAGCTTTGAAAAGAAGATTAGAACACAACAAGCTAAATTTTATTTTATATGAACACTTTTATTTACGATGGCAGCTACGAAGGCCTCTTGAGCGTTATTTTTGAATCGTTCACTCTTAAAACCACACCCAATGCAATTGTTTCTAAAAAAGAATTTCAATCAGAATGGCTGGAAACCGCTATTCCTATTGAAACCAATGAAGAAAAAGCGAATGAACTATTAACCCGCTTAGAAGCCTGCAGTTCCAATGCTGTAGAAACTGTAATGAAAGCATTTCTTTCCGAACAACCGGAGATCGAATTGGTGATCTTTCATTATTGCAAACACTTGATCTCCGCAAAAGGAAAAGCAGAAGATCCTTCAAATCCATTTGTGCTGCAACTGAAAAAACTAAAAAAACAGCTAGACCAGGAAACACAGCGTATGCAGGCCTTTGTACGATTTCAGAAAACTGCCGACGATATTCATTACGCCAACATCGATCCGGATTTTAATGTACTGCCTTTGATCGGCGATCATTTTGAAAAACGTTATCCCAATCAGAAATGGATGATCTTTGATACCAAACGGAATTACGGGTTGTATTATGATCTTGAGAAAACAACCTATATTAAGATCAACGAGATCCAGATCAACCTGCGCACTGAAAAAGAAAATTCCTACCAGTCTTTATGGAAAAATTATTTTGAATCGACGAATACACGCGAACGAAAAAATGTAAAATTCCATTTGCAGCAATTGCCGAAAAAGAATTGGAAATATCTGCCGGAAAAAATATAATGCATTAAAACCCTGTTGAAATCTTACTTGCGTACTTTGCAAACTCTTTGTTTACGTTGTGTTTCCTGCATGATCGCAAAACACAAAGAGGGCGCAAAGGAACGCGAGAAGATATTTTTACTTGAATCGAATCAGATTATTTGTACTTTTAGACATGATCTGTTTTTTCAAATTCGTGACAATCGCTTTAAGAAAATATTTTTTCGTTATTTTTTTATCCTTAACAATCACCGCAACTGCGCAGCCTGCGGAAAACCTGCCATGCCAGAAAAAACTAATCGGCTATACCGCCAGTTGGAGCAATCCTGCTTCAGTTGACTATTCCGTACTTACACATGCTTTCTATTCTTTTTTAAAACCCCTATCTGACGGATCGCTGGCTCCTTTCTCTGCAAAACAGGAAACGGCGATTGCTTATTTTTTAACGCAAACTCAAAAAGATTCCTGCAAACGCCTGATCAGCCTGAGCGATGGAGGCTCTGGCACTTTTCCAATCGTAACTGCTAATCCAACGGCACGAAAAAAATTCATTGATAACGTAATTCATTTTTGTCTGGAAAGAAAATTCGACGGTGTCGACGTGGATTGGGAATCGATGAATAATGAAAGCAGGAAAAAGAATTTCACGCTGCTGATGCAAGAACTCCGACAAGCCACTACAAAGAATAAACTTACACTTGTAGTCACCGTTTATTTCGGAGAAAAGCAGGGACAGTGGATCGAAAACGAAGCCCTGCTGCAAGCAGATTGGATACAAGTGATGGCATACGATCAGACAGGATTAAAAACCGAAGGCCCTATTGGTAATCATGCAAGTTTCGCGCACTTTACACAAGCAGCTCAGTACTGGACTTCCAGAGGTTTCAAAAAAGAAAATATAGTACTCGGACTACCTTTTTACGGATATAAATTTTCTACCGAGAATGGCGGCCGTGCGAAAGCGCGCACTTATACTCAGATCTGTGATGCATATCCCTCTCTAAAATCCTCCGATAACCAGACTCCCGATTCTTGTTTTTTCAACGGCCCGGATTTGATCTACCAAAAAACAACTTATGCTCTTGAAAATGGATTTGCCGGCGTCATGGTATGGGAAATGGCACAAGATAGCAAGAGCGCACGTTCGCTTTTAAAATCAATCACGAAAGCGTTTAAGGATTTTTGCGACAGAAAAAAATAATAATATTTTACTAACCCTATAAGAATTTTAAAAACCTTATAGGGTTAGTAAATAAATTATTTCAATAAAACCATCTGTCCACGATGGTAGCTTAAATGAGCCGTTCTGCTCATCAATACATTCAGGCGATTGCGGTGTGGCTCTTTAGCAAAATCTTCTTCCGACACGCTGCCGTGGCGTGTGAACCACTCCTCTGGCGGAAGGCTTTGAAGATGCTTGGATAATTTTTCATCGATCGTTTTCCACTGTAGTTTTAACTGCGCAATGGAGGGCAAATCTTTAACCGTTTTGTCAGGTGTTTGAATAAACATAGAAGACAATTCCGGGTACAAACTATCTTCAAAACGAAGTAAGGACATCATATGATCGTGCACAGCAGTTAAGTGTCCGAGCAAATATATACCACGATTTTTCCCCGGCGCTATTTCTTTCATCAGCTGTTCGTCTGTGAGACTATCCAGTAATGTATTGAAGGCTTTTATTTGCACCTGCCATCCGTCAAGCGCCATTTTTACAAATAATGTAGGAGTTGTCATAAGTTTTGTTTTTGTGAAAGGAATATAGGAAAAAATTTAGATATCAGATGCAATGAAAGTATGAAGTGTGATTGTTACTTTGGCTTTAATATTCAAATGATGAGATTTTTCTTAGTTTTGTTGGGTAAATTTCATATTCCTATTATTTAAAATAAATGGTATAAATGAATCTATTCCCACGTAGTTCGAAAAAAAATAATTCGCTTTACTATAAACGAATTACATTATTCATCCTTTTACTCACCATTAACTGCACTTGCTTTGCGCAAAAAGACAAAAGTGTGAAGCAAAAAGATGTGCCTTCTGCCGTTAAAGAGTATATGCAAAAAAATTATCCTGAAGCCAAACAGCTTAAGTATTATACGGAAACCATTGAGAATTCTATTTTATATGAATCAACGTTCACCTTTAAGAATGACCAGTACAACCTTCTCTTCTTTCCTGATGGAAAAATTTATGAAATTGAAATTGTTATGAAATTCGATGAGTTTCCTGTTGCGATCAAAGAAAAAATTATTTCTGATTTAAATACCCGGTATACGAAATACAAGATATATTTGACAGAACAAGTGTATCCGATAGAAGAATTAAAATACGAAATAAAATTGAGGGGAAAGAAAACAAAACACCAAAGCTACTATGAAGTTTTGTATGATAAAAATGGAAACTTTTTAAAAGAAGAAGAGGAAACCATAAAATCAATCCCTAGCAATTCAGGATTTTAATACAATGAGAAAAATATTTTTGGTAATAAGTCTGGTATTAACGCAACATTTTTCATTTGCCCAAGATCTTACCTTTTTCGGATTTATACCTTCCTATTCACAAACGGGTATTATTAGTAAAAAATTTGATTATAACTTTTTTGCTTCCGTTACAAATTCGGCACTCCCGGTTACATACAGAGGGATAGAATATTCTCCAAAGATTCTTCAAACTTATATACAACCCAGTATCATTTATAAATTCAGGCCTAATATAAATTTTTCCGCCAGTGTCACCTTCAATTATCAAAGAAGTAACCCAAATGCTTTTTATTTCAGAGAGTGGCGTCCATGGCAACAAGTAATATACACGCATACCCCTTTCAACTATAAAGGCAGGCTTTCTCATAGAATAAGATTTGAAGAACGTTTTATTAAAAACATAAATGACAAATACAGGATGACTACCCGTCTTCGATATCAAATCGGTTACCTGATCCCATTACAAGGAAAGACGCTTGATGCAAAGGAAGTATACTTCAATACGTATTATGAACTATATTTTTCACTATCCAATCCGAAATCAAGACCTAGAAATGCGCTCCATAGCGAGGACTGGGCATATGCAGGACTTGGGTACAATACAAATAAATTGGGGAGAATAGAAGTTGGATTTCTTTATCAAACCAACGTACGAGACAGACTGAAGGAAAGAAGGAATCTTGCGCTGCTGCAGATTTTATGGGTAACTAATTTTAATCCCAAAAAGAAACAATAATGGTTTTTAACTTATTTCTCTCCAATTAAAAATTTGATACTGCTACTCCTCAGCATAGAGCTTATTGATTCAGCTGGAACATAAAATTGCCCGAAAGTTTATAAGTAAAAACATTTCCGGCTACGATAGGCAACGCATCATAAGTAGAACCAAAAGTAGTAGAGAAGGAAAGTTTTTTAGTTATTTTAAAAACGCATTGAATATCGGAAACAATACGAGGGTGGGTGAATTTTTCGAAGCGAGCTTGGTAGTAAATGCTTGTATACAGAGTTATATTTTCATGCAAGGCTGCTCGCAGAAAAAAATTACTGGTGCTTTTGATAAATTGTGTATGCGCACGCGTAGAGTCATTTGCTTCTCCAAATCTTAAAACTTTTCCCTGCCAGTATTCTTCTTCATACATAAGTCCGGTGCTAACAGTGATGTCGAGCTTTTTACGGTCCTTATTACGGTGCAATAAGTTAAAACGGAAACTCAACCCATACAGGTTACGGCTATCGAGTCCGCGGCCTTTGTCGTATTGCAGTTGAAAAAAAGGTTCGTAGGAAACGAACTGCTTGCGGAAAAAATTGGCGCGCCAATGTGTATATCCTTCGCTGATAAAATTAAACTTATTCACTTGTTGAAGATCGGTATAGTTGATAGTCATGTAACTATGTTTTCCGGAAAGATAAACGACATTGAGATAAGCGCTGAATTCGTTTACGGTGTTTTGTTGTTTTTTACTGGCAAGTCCCAGGCCTGTATTGCCCAGCCAGGCGTTGGAGGTGTCTTTGTCGAGTCTGTACTTTTCAATATTGGCGATCTGAGCCTGAAGTATAGAAGGAACCAAGAAATAGAGAAAGATTGTTATACAGGCGAAACAGCTTTGGCGCATTGAAGTAAGTTTTGCTATATTTGCGAAATATAGTTGTTAGTCTTGAGTATAAAGTTATGAGCATAAAGAAAAAATTGCTCTGTACTCAAACTCCTCACTCCATACTGAATTTGGGGCTGACCGGAATTGACAGCATGTGTAAAAGTGTGTAAGCATGTCGGGTGTTGTTAGTATTACCCGTAAATAAAACTTTCACAACAATAATTGGCGAAGAGCAATCTTATGCCCTTGCTGCTTAATCTAGGTATTTCGCAAATGCAAGCATCTCTCGGTTCCCCGTTTCCCGGAGCTGACTCAGAGGTGTCGTAAGGGAAACTGGTTTCGACGTATGGTGTTGTCGTCGGAACGAGATATCAATACCTAAGGAGTAAGTTGAGTGTCTTTGTTCTGCTTGCTCCCGACAATAAACAAAGAATAAGCATGTAGAAAGCCCATTATTTATCTTGTCTGGACCAGGGTTCGAATCCCTGCAGCTCCACCTTCGCCCTCCGAAGCTTCGCGTAGGAGGGCTTTTATTTTTCTACAGTACAGTTTTTTATTGTCTTCTTGTAAGAGTCTAGCCGTGGGTTGGAGCTTTCCTCTGACAATTTATTTCTTCCAGAACACAGGTTGATAGTGTTATATTGCCCATTACGAATCATTCCTTCGCGTATTAATTCATTCGTATTTATTTATATTTTTGCTACTTAAATCCTTGAATGTATGTTTTTAACTTGTTCTTTAATCAAGCAAACTGGCGTACTTTTTTTTGCCATTTTTATTTTTATTGTACAATTGGCAACAGCGCAAGACGCCAGCATTATCATGCAGCATGGCGATCTAAATCGTACCGGCTGGAACAGCAATGAAAAATTACTGAACACGCGTTATGTGAGTCCTGCCTCTTTCGGGAAATTGTTTTCCTTAACCGTAGATGATCAAATCTATGCCCAACCATTGGTAATAAGCAAACAGCAAATGGATTCCGTTCGCAATATTGTACTTACAGCAACAGTCAATAATACAGTGTATGCTTTTGATGCTGAAAAAGGCAAAGCACTTTGGTCGAAAAATTATACACCCGGAGGATTGCGCCCACCCAAGAATACAGATATGACAGGTGCCTGCAACGGCAATTATTTCGACTTCAGCGGAAACATGGGAATCGTAGGTACACCCGCCATTGATACAGCTACTAAGACAATGTACTTTGTTGTCAGAACTACTAACGGCTCAGGCGCCTTCTACCAGCATTTGCATGCAATCGACTACCTCAACAACGGTGCTGAACGTGCGGGAAGTCCTGTATTGATCCAGGCTACTTATCAGGGAAATGGCGACGGAAGTGTGGGTGGTATAATTACATTTAACCCTCAGAAACAAAACCAGCGCGGCGGCTTGCTGTTGCTGAACGGGATCGTTTATATTCCTTACTCCGCTCACTGCGACTGGGGTCCTTATCATGGATGGATCATTGGCTATGATGCCAGTACTCTGCAACAAAAGATCGTCTATAACTCAACCCCCGAAGGAGGAGACGGTGGTATCTGGATGAGTGGTGGTGCTCCTTCTGTGGATGAATATGGGAATATATATGTTTCTGTTGGTAATGGAACTGTGGGAACAACCAGCAATCGCTCCGATTTAATCAACCGAGGAGAAAGCGCACTAAAACTTACCCCAAGTGGGTCTACACTTGCTGTTCAGACTTTTTTCACTCCCAACAATTACCAAGCGCTGGAAGATGCAGACCTGGATTTCGGCGTTACACAGTTGATGTTAATTCCCAATACCACCATGGCTATTACGGGTTGCAAGGATGGAAATATTTATGTACTGAACAGAGACAACATGGGTGGCTTTAATGCTACAACCAATAATGTGCTTCAAACGATCAGTCTTGGCTCGGGAAAAACATTGCGTTCTTCGCTTGCCTATTATAAAGGCAACTCTAAATCCTATTTTTACACATGGTCTGAAAACGCGGCACTGAAAGCGTTTCCATTCAATTCTTCTACCGGTTTATTTGATGAGGCGAATGTTATGATAGGAAATGTTCAGGGCCCAAATGGACAAAATGGAACTTTACTAGCTGTTTCTTCCGACGGATCAAAGGATGGCAGCGCGGTGCTCTGGGCTTCACACTCTGCTGTAGGAGATGCAATCCATCAGGTGACCCCGGGAATTCTCCGGGCATTCGATGCAACGGATGTTACCAAGGAGCTCTGGAATTCAAACATGAATCCAAACGATAACATCGGCAACTATGCCAAATTTGTAAACCCAACAATTGCGAACGGAAAAGTATATATGGCTACCTTCTCAAAACAATTGGTGATATACGGAATAACGGACACAACTAAACTGGCCTCCTGTATCAATGCCACGAATGTGGCGCTGAACAAAACAGCCACCGCTTCGTCTATCGAAAGTGCTACTTACCCGGCAAGCAATGCCGTTGACGGAAATAAAACTACACGCTGGTCAAGTAATTTCTCCGATCCTCAATGGCTCTCTCTTGACCTGGGAGCGAAATATGATATCTGTAAAATAGCCATCAGTTGGGAAGCAGCATATGGAGCAGACTTTCAAATCCAGGTTTCCGACGATGCGACAAACTGGACCACCCTCCAGAATGTCAGTGGAAATCTTTCTCAGACCAATTTGTATTTTGTGCAGGGAACGGGCAGGTACATACGAATGTATGGCACAGCTAGGGCAACGGTTTATGGATACTCCATTTATGAGTTTGAGGTCTACGGCACCCGCACTAATACCTGTCCACCGTCAACCAATCTAAGCGTTACTTCAATAACAACCAGTTCCGCTACACTGAATTGGGACCCTGTTAATGCAGCTACCAGTTACAACATTCAGTATAAGGTTATATCTGCACCTTCCTTTACTTCAGTGAGCTCTGTTACGAATAATGTAGACGTCAGTGCGCTCAGCTGTGGATCTGATTATTTGTTTAATGTGCAGAGTGTATGTCCTGATACTTCTGGTTCATTCTCTTCAAACAAAGCTTTCAGTACAGTGATTTGCGATGCAAGCTGCGGCTTTCTTCCTACTCGCTGGGTGCAGCAGGATATAGGCAGCGTAGGTATTGCCGGATCAATATGCTTCGAGCAGGACACCTTCTTCCTCCATGGCTCCGGTGCTGATATAGGGGGCAGTGCCGATGCTTTCCGCATTGCGGGTACTACTTTCACCGGAGATGGCAACGTAGTTGGGAAAGTGGACAATATTGATAATAGCAATCCCTTCAATAAGTGTGGTGTCACGTTTCGCGAAACACTCGATGCCGACTCAAGGCATGTCATGCTTGTGATGACCAGCACCAACGGCGCCCTGTTCGAATATCGCCAAACAAAGGGTGGTGTGACCCAAAGCACAAACGTAACAAATATTACAGCACCTTACTGGGTAAAGCTTATCAAAAAAGGAACAAAATATGCGGGCTACATTTCTCCTGATGGAAACAACTGGACCCAGATTGGAACCAGTCAGGACCTGGGATTTGGAGCAGCCACCATATTTGCTGGTATTGGATCCACAAGCCATGATAATGCCGTGCTGTCGAACTCAGTAATGACCGAAGTGCCTATTTTCTTTGACTCCGACACCACGGTGAACGGAACAGTTACCAGTGTAGAATTATTGCAAGCTTTTAACGAAGTAAAAATTTATCCGAATCCTTCTTCAGGGAATTTATTTGTTGAACTTTCGAATTCCGCACAGATTGAAAGGGTAGCACTGTTTGATATGGTAGGAATGGAAATGGCTGAATCAACTCATATCAAAACAGATAAAACCAGTTTTGACATGAGTACTTTGCCACAAGGCTGCTATATGCTCTTTATCTTTACGAAGGACAAAACCTATCACCAGCGGATCATTAAGAAAGATTGAGAAAGATTTTTAATCCTGTTTTCATATTCTATACAGATGTTGTTGGAGCTTTTTCTGCAACAACATCTGTATAGGAAGCACTAGGGCTTTCTATATTTTTACTGCAACTTCCAATCTCCTGATGCTCAATATTCCATTTTATAAACACAATCTTGATAACTATTCCTGAATTTTTATAATCAAATTCCGTAACTTGCACTAATGGAAAATTTCGTTGTTTCGGCTCGTAAGTACCGTCCTTCTACGTTTGAAAGCGTAGTAGGCCAGTCGCATATTACGACTACGCTGAAAAACGCCATTAAGAATAACCACGTCGCACAAGCCTTTCTCTTCTGCGGGCCGCGTGGAGTAGGAAAAACAACCAACGCAAGGATCCTGGCTAAGGCGATCAACTGCCTGAATCTTACCCCAGACACCGAACCTTGCAACGAATGCGCTTCCTGTGTTAGCTTTAACCAAAGCGCTTCCTTCAACATCTTCGAGCTCGATGCAGCTTCCAACAACTCGGTAGACGATATCCGTAATCTTGTAGACCAGGTACGTATCCCTCCTCAAACAGGAAAATACAAAGTATACATCATCGACGAGGTGCACATGCTCTCGGCGGCGGCATTCAATGCTTTCCTGAAAACATTGGAAGAACCTCCCGCTTACGCGAAATTTATTCTCGCCACTACCGAAAAACATAAGATCCTGCCGACCATTCTTTCCCGTTGCCAGATCTTTGATTTCAATAGAATCCAGGTAAAAGACATCGCTGATCATCTGTCTTCGATCGCTAAGAAAGAAAACGTGACCGCAGAGCCTGCCGCCTTGCACCTGATCGCTCAAAAAGCAGATGGTGGACTACGCGATGCGCTTTCGATGTTTGATATGATCGTAACTTTCTGCGGAAACAATGTGACCTACAAAGCCACCGCCGAAAACCTCCACATCCTGGATTACGATTACTATTTCAAAATGTCGGACCTGCTTTACAAAAAAGATCAGACTAATGTTTTGCTCACCTTTGATGAAATTCTCCGCAAAGGTTTTGACGGGCATAATTTTATCGTAGGCCTTGGAGAGCATTTCCGCAACCTGCTTGTAAGTAAAGATGCCGCTACCATTAAGCTCATGGAAGTAGCCGAAGACATACAGAAAAAATACCTTACCCAGGCAGCCGAAATTCAGATCGGATTTATCATGTCAGCGCTTAATATCATCAACCAGGCTGACATGCATTACAAGGGCAGCAAGAACCCCCGCCTGCTTGTAGAACTGGCGCTGATGAAAATCGCTTACCTTACAGAAGCCATCCAGCTTGCGCAAGCGGTAACCTCGGGAGAGGTAAAAAAAAAAGTAACGACCTAAGTCCTTCCACTAATTCCAATACTCTTCCCGCTTCCGAAAAATCCTCCAACGGTATACTGAAAATAACCGAGACAATTCCTCCTCTCAACAATCAACAGACTACTACCGTCATTCCTAAGCTTGAGAAGACCGAACTGAAAACTTCCGGGATCAAACTTCCTTCGCTTACTTCGTTTAAAAATCCGAAAGAACAAACAGAGGAAGTTAAACCAGTTGTAGAAACCGGTACAAGGATAAATAAAACTTTTACGCTACAAGATCTTCAAGCTTTGTGGACCGCTTTCGCGGAACGATTTAAAGCAGAAAATAAAACCAGCGAATACATTATACTGGCCAACCGCCAACTGAAACTCGAAGAAGACTATACCATCAAACTGCAGCTAGACAATCTTGTACAGGTGGATCAACTCAACGCATTCAAACCCGACTTGCTCGAATACCTCCGAAAAAACCTGAGCAATTCACTCATCATGCTGGAAACTTCTGTAATGGATAAACCTCTGGAACGCAAGCCTTATTCACAAAGCGAAAAACTCCAGCATATGATCGAGAAATACCCAATCGTAGCAGACCTGAAGAAGCGGTTGGGATTGGATATGGACTACTAGTTTTTTAAATCACACCTTAAATTATGAATTATGAATTTTGAGTTATGAATTGTAACTTTAAAATCGTTGCATCCTTGTGCAAATAAGTGTATCGATTAATAGAAAGATTTATAATTCAACATTCATAACTCATAATTCATAATTTAACTAAGATGAATAAATTTTTAGCCCTACCATTCCTGCTTTGCTTGCTTGTAATAAGCTCTTTTGCACAAACAGAAAAATACGCCGCGAAGACCGTACAAAAAGATGGATTCACCTACCAGGAGTACGCCAACGATCCGCTCAAAGCAAGAGTCTACACATTGAGCAATGGCCTCACTGTTTATCTTTCTTCCTACAAAGACGCTCCAAGAATCCAAACCTATATCGCAGTGCGCGCGGGTAGCAAGAACGATCCTGTTCACGCCACAGGACTGGCACACTACCTGGAGCATATTCTATTCAAAGGAACTTCCAGGATCGGTACGCAAGACTGGGAAAAAGAAAAGATCTATCTCGATAACATCGAAGCGCTGTACGAAAAATACCGCAAGACCACTGATGCCAAACAACGCGAAGCACTTTATCATCAAATTGATAGTTTGTCTATCATAGCTTCTACTTATTCAGTAGCCAACGAATACGACAAACTGATGAGCACCATCGGCGCCGATGGAACGAATGCCTATACATTTCTCGAACAAACTGTTTACGTCAACGATATCCCTTCCAACCAGATTGACAAATGGGCTGAGATCGAAGCAGAGCGCTTTGGAGAAGTAGTGCCACGCCTCTTCCATACAGAGCTGGAAGCTGTGTACGAAGAGAAAAACAAAGGACTCGACCAGGATAGAAGAAAAGTATGGGAACTGATGATGGCTTCTCTTTTCCAAAACAATACTTATGGAACACAGACTACCATTGGTACAATAGAGCACTTGAAAAATCCATCCATCACGGAGATCAAAAAATATTTTAAAACCTACTATGTGCCCAATAACATGGCCATCTGTATGAGCGGTGATCTCGATTACGACAAAACGATCCAGATCATTGCCAAGAATTTCAGCAAACTGAAACCAGGCGAAATTCCTCCTTATACACCAGGCTTAGAAAAACCCATCACAGCCCCTGTGGTAAAAAATGTATATGGTCCGGATGCAGAAAACATTTCGGTTGCATTCCGTTTTAATATAAAAGAAATTGTCAACGGCAAAACCGTAAACTCCCGCGATCCTTATTTCATCAAAATGATCGCTATGCTGCTTACCAATGGCCAGGCGGGTTTAATCGATCTGAACCTGAACCAGCAGCAAAAACTGATCGGCGGATATGCTTACGATATGACCTTCAATGATTATTCTGTATTTGCGATGGGCGCAAAACCCAGACAAGGACAAAGCCTGGAAGAAGTGACACAATTGCTCGTAGGCCAACTGGATTCTATCAAAAAAGGAAAATTCGACGATTGGCTGCCGGCCGCTGTGATCAATGATTACAAGACTTCCAAAATGAAAGAATACGAAAGCAACCGCTCACGTGCCGACGCCTTCGTGGAAGCTTTTATCTCCGGTAAAAAATGGAGCGAATACCTGATGGAAACCGACATCATGCAAAAATTCACCAAACAAGAGATCATGAAATTTGCATCTGATCGCTTTTCCGACAACTATGTAGTGATCTACAAACGCAAAGGAGTAGACAGTACCATTCAAAAAGTACCGAAGCCTAAGATCTCTGCAGTAGAGCTGAACCGCGACAAGCAATCTGCTTTTTATACGCAACTCACTTCTAAAACTTCTGAGGAGATCAAACCTGTATTTCTTGATTATTCAAAAGATCTTAGCATTACATATTTTAAAAACAATCCGGATGTGCTATACAAACAAAATACAGAGAATGGCTTATTCAGTCTTTCTTTTGTATGGGAAACTAAAGGCTATCTCGATCCTAAATATGGATTCGCTGCGCGTTACCTCGATTACCTTGGCACTTCAAAATTATCCGCAGAAGATCTGAAAAAAGAATTTTTCAAACTGGGTTGCAGCTATTCCGTTTCGGCAGGCGGCGATATGATCAATGTAAGTCTTTCAGGTTTGCATGAAAATTTTGACGCTGCGCTCAAACTTCTGGAATCTTTGCTGAATGATCCGAAAGGCGAT
Organism: Cytophagaceae bacterium; assembly: GCA_035535995.1. Taxonomy (GTDB): domain Bacteria; phylum Bacteroidota; class Bacteroidia; order Cytophagales; family Cytophagaceae; genus JANYCO01. The sequence goes on along the minus strand of DATLOZ010000019.1, from coordinate 152,232 downwards.
GAAGAGGCGTTGAAAAACCTGGTAGCCGATATTTTAAAACAACGCAGCGATAACAAACTCAACAAAGACGTGATCCTGCGCAGCGCATTGGCCAACTATGTAAAATATGGCGATGACAACCCTTTCAAATATTTTATCCCGGAAGAAAAATTAAAAACCATTTCATCTTCAGAGCTTACTGACCTGATCAAATCGCTGAAGAAATATAAACACAAAGCGCTGTACTACGGCCCGGCGAAAAAAGAAACCTTGATCGCCTCCCTGGAGACCATTCACCGCAAATCAGGCGAATTTTCTTTTTTATCAGAAGGAAAGATCTTCGTTCCGAAAGAAATTCCCCAAACGCAGATCTATTTTGTGAATTATGATATGGTGCAGGCAGAAATCATTTTCCTGAGCAAGTCTGTTCAGTTTGATAAATCTTTGTTGCCTGTAGTATCCATGTTCAACGAATATTTTGGCGGTAGCATGGGTTCGCTGGTGTTCCAGGAGATGCGCGAATCGAGAGCGCTGGCCTATTCCGTCCGCTCTAAATACGAAATTGCGAGCAAGAAGGAAGATCCGAATTATATCTCCTCGTACATAGGCACACAAGCCGATAAGATCATTGAAGCAATTGACGGCTTGAGCGAGCTACTGGATAAAATGCCAAAATCAGAAGTGCTTTTCAATACTTCCAAACAATCGCTTGTAGAAAGCATCAGCACTACACGTATTACAAAAGCAGCCGTATTATTGAATTATGAGGCATCGCAGAAACTAGGGTTGAATTATGATATCCGCAAAGATATTTACGAGCAAGTGAAAAATTTCAATTTCGACAACATCAAAACTTTCCAGGAACAATATATCAAAGAAAAGCCAAAAGCTATTCTGGTAGTAGGTTCTAAAGACAAGATCGATCTTAAGAAACTTGAGAAATACGGAAAAGTAAACGAAATGAAACCAGAGGCAATTTTCGGATATTGATCCGTGGGTTTGTTAAATAGATGAACTCTCTCACCTCCACGCATTCCTCTTACATGGGCCGGTATTATATGCTGGCCCTGTTTATATATTCAGCAGCGGTACTTCTATACATTACACACAATTATCATGGTATTTGTCCGGACGAGGCAGCCTATTACAACATTGCTTTAAAATACCGCGACGGACATTTTAAAGAAGCATTAAATGCATATTGGTCACCGCTCCTCTCTTGGCTAATGGTGCCACTTAGCTGCATTCCGGCTTTTGCTTTTTACGAGATCATGATCGTTAATTTTTTCTCAGGGATTCTAATTATCTACGTTGCCCGACGGTTTAGCCGCAGACATCAATTGACTCCTGTTGCAGAATTATTTTTCCTTTTTACAGTTGTAATTCTTAGCATTTTTATTCAAATGCCTCTTTTCGGAGCCGACTTTTTATCTACCGTAGCATTTGTTACTTATATTTTCTTAGTTAGTTCGATACGCAACGAACAGCGCTCTTACTTCTATCTGCTCACTGCTACCGGCGCCTTGTTCTGCGCTTTTGGCAAAAGCATTTTTATTTTTTACATACTGGCGCATTTACTTGTTTTGACAGGTTTCTCATTGTTACAAAAAAATAAAAACAGAATTTACACTTTCAATCTCCTGAAAATTCTGTTCATCTTTACAGCTGTCATTGCCATTTGGGTGGCGCTACTCAGCTGGAAGTACGGGCGTTTCATGATCAATTCTTCTGCTGCTTATAATTTTACTTTATTCTCTCCCCAAGGCTATCTTCCGCACTACGGCGCTGTTTCAGGCTTACTGGAGCCACCCGATCAATATTCGGTGATCCACTGGGTAGATCCTACTTATTATCCAGTCCAAAAGAGAGCGATCTTTGAAAGTAAGGAAAGCTTGCTGTTTGAATGGGGAATTTTGAAATACAATCTTCGATTGGCCTATTATACATTTAGTTATTTTTCTTATTTAAAAATAGGATTGCTTTTGTTTTTGTTCATCCCATTTCTGCTGAAGCAAAAAGAAGAGCGAAAGCAATTGTTCATTTACTTGCTCTCGCCGCTTGCCATACTGGCGGCCTACACGCTTATCTTCGTTGAAGAGCGCTATTTGATCGGCTGCCAGTTTATGATCTTTATTGCAGTATTTTTTTCTTTTCACTGTTTGATCAAGGAAAAATTTTCTTCTGATAAAAAAATCAAATGGCTCTATCTTGCTTCACTCTTACTGATCTGTATTTCTTTTCTTAAAAACAGTACTCTTCAATTCGCTACATGGCAAAGCTATCATAAGGAGTTTGAGCCAATGATGAAAGTAGAAGAAGAGATCGTAAAACTGCCTTTTTTGAAAAATAAAAAGCTGGCCAATGGTCCATTCCGTTATTCAGGTCATAGTCTTGACTACATTTCCTTCCGCACAGGAAGCAGAGGCTATGGCAATACCAAAACACTGGACAGCGATTCCGCTCAATACCTTGATCTTAAAAAACATTCCATCGATTACTATTTTCATCAACAGGATCTTTCAGAAGAGAAAAAGCTTCCTTCTTTCTTAAAAGACAAAACACCCGCGTACATAAGCGCTGACAGCTGTGTGATGATCTTTTCGATGAAGCCTTACCAATGACAGCAAGAGCAAGAGTATCCAGCAAGAGAACAATAGTTGCCAGCTAACGTCCGCTTGTTCTTTAGCGTCCGCTCAGAGTCTCCCGCATCCTGAAATATAAAATTCACACCAACATATCCAGGGGACTCTGAGCGAACAAAATTATATTTTACTCTTGCTGGATACTCTTGCTCTTGCTGTTATTATCACATTCCCAAGATTTTACGGACAAATGGTGTGAACAATCCCTGTAAAGTGTGCTATTACTCTATTTTCGCCGTTTTTTTCTCAGTCTTCCCTAAAAAACTTTGAATTTTAACCCCATTATGAGTAATATTGAAATCTATATTTGTATAACACAATATTCTAATTCATAACAATTAAATCCTCTAATCAAAATGAGCAAAATTAAGGTAGCTAATCCTGTTGTAGAACTGGATGGAGACGAAATGACCAGAATCATCTGGAAGTTCATAAAAGACAAATTGATTCTTCCTTACCTGGAACTGGATATCAAATATTACGATTTAGGCATGGAGCACCGCGATGCCACTAACGACCAAGTGACCATCGATGCAGCAGAAGCCATCAAAAAATATAACGTAGGCATCAAATGCGCTACCATCACTCCTGACGAAGCACGTGTGAAAGAATTTAACCTGAAACAAATGTGGAAATCGCCAAACGGTACGATCCGTAATATTCTGGATGGTACTGTATTCCGCGAGCCGATCGTTTGTCAGAACGTACCAAGACTGGTTCCAAACTGGACTGCACCGATCGTGGTAGGCCGTCACGCATTTGGCGATCAGTATAAAGCTACCGATTTCGTTGTGCCAGGCAAAGGGAAATTGACCATCAAATTTGAAGGCGAAGATGGAAAAGTAATCGAGCACGAAGTATACCAATTCAAAGGCGCCGGTGTAGCAATGGGAATGTACAATACAGACGAGTCGATCAGAGGATTTGCTCACTCTTGCTTCAATACTGCGCTGCAAAAAGGATGGCCACTTTACCTTTCTACTAAAAACACAATCCTGAAAAAATACGATGGTCGTTTCAAAGACATCTTTGAAGAGATCTACAACAATGAATTCAAAGCGAAATTTGCTGAGAAGAAAATTGTATACGAACACAGACTGATCGACGACATGGTTGCTTCTGCGCTAAAGTGGAATGGTAACTTTGTATGGGCTTGTAAAAACTACGACGGAGACGTACAGTCTGACACCGTAGCACAAGGATTCGGTTCTCTGGGTTTGATGACTTCTGTACTGGTAACTCCGGACGGAAAAACAATGGAAGCAGAAGCAGCACACGGTACTGTAACCCGTCACTACAGAGACCACCAGGCTGGCAAACCTACTTCTACCAACCCAATCGCTTCTATTTTTGCATGGACCAGAGGTCTTGAATTCAGAGGTAAACTGGATGGCAATAAAGAGTTGGTAAACTTCTGCCAGACTTTAGAAAAAGTTTGTGTGGCTACCGTAGAAAGCGGCAAGATGACCAAAGACCTTGCAGTTTGTATTCACGGCAACAAAGTAGAGCACGGTAAGCACTACCTTTACACAGAGGAGTTCCTTGCAGCGATCGACGATAATTTGAAAGTAGCTTTGAAAAAATAATTTTTTAGAAAGTATGAGTTATGAATGATGAGTTATGAATTTTATTGAACAGTTTGCCAGTTTCAGTAATTTATAATTCAACATTCATAACTCATAACTTATTCCACCCATTTCTTCTTCCTTTATTCCTCTTTAATATGAAAGATTTCAAAAAATATTTTAAGATCCAGGCTTCCATACAAGATGTGTATAATGCGCTTGTAAACCCCAATATGATTGAGCTTTGGACGGGAGATGATGTAGTGATGGACGACCAGGTAGGCACTGAGTTTTCGCTTTACGAAGGCAATATTACCGGAAAAAACCTGGAGATTGAGCCAGAGAAAAAAATTGTACAGCAATGGTATTTCGGCGATCAGCAGGAGCCTTCGATCGTGACGATCCTTTTGCATAAAGAAAAAAATTTTACTTCTGTAGAAGTGCGCCACACTAATATTCCTGATGAAGCTTATGAAAACATTGCCGAAGGATGGTCGTATGCATACTTTGAGCCGATCATGGAATTGTTGGAAGAAATTTAATCCTGAATTCGAGCTTAAAAAATCCCCTTCCACGTGTGGCACTTCCCCGTGTTCTGTGGCACACAGAACACCCTCTCAACAAGTTCTCCCGTAACCATCGTAAGACTATAGCGCGAGGTAATATTCTTTCAACAACGCTGCAAATTCATTTGAATAACTCCCGTCTTCTTTTTTGATCACCAGCTCTTTCACGATAGGAATGGCAAGCGAAAAACTGAACTCTGTAACCGAGCGAAAGATCGGAGCCGTTTCCTTATCTTTTATCTGGAGAATTTTAGAAGTGTACAATCCATACGACAACGCTTCTTCCCTCATCAATTCTGCTTCGTAAGGAGGCAGCAATACTATTAATCTACCCGAAGGCCGGAGCATTTTTTTTACTGCTTCCAGTAACTCATCCGTAGGCAAAGCCACACTGTGATAGGCCACATTCACATTTTCTTTTTCCGATTTTAAATAATTGCTATAAAAAGGCGGATTAGTAACAATGAGATCATAGGTCTTCTGTGTATTCTCTGCGTATTCCTGGATAGAAGTATGATGCACGGAAATTCTATCTGCCCAGGGAGATTGTGCTACATTCTGCTTAGCTTGTGCAGCCGCAGCTTCGTCGATCTCCACGGCATCAAAATTAGCGTCCGAACGTTGTGCAAGCATCAGTGAAAGTACCCCTGTACCTGTGCCAATATCCAACACCGCTGACGCTTCTCCCGGTTCGATCCAGGCTCCGAAAATACAGGAGTCGGTACAGACCTTCATCGCCGCTTGTTCCTGATCGATCTTGAATTGCTTAAATTGGAAATATTGATTTGCCATATGTGTTGCAAAGATAAAAATTATGAAGTATGAATGTTGAGTTATGAATTATGAGTTATAAATAAAAAAGTAATCTATACAGGGTTACCGTTTGCTGCTCTATTAAATTAATAACTAATAAGGGTGAATAAACTTTACTATAATTTATAATTCATCACTCAACATTCATAACTTACAATCTATAATTAGTTGAAGATTAAAGCCGAAAGCTTTATTTTTGTAGCAATGCAAATCCCAAAACCATACGAATCTTTTGCATGGAAACTTCTTTTTGTTTCCTACAAAAGAAAAAGATCAGCTTCTCCGGCTTTTTTGTGTGGTATTCTATTGTTCTTCCTGTTCTCCTCTTCTATCAGGGTATTGAGCCAACCAAATGCCAGGCTAGACCATAACCCAAATACCGGAACCATCACATGCGATACCATTACCACACCTTATGTGATCTTGCAGGAAATAATTATTCAAGGTAATGCCATTACGAAGGAAAAGATCATTCTCCGCGAAATTGGTTATAAAGAAGGCGATACAATTCCTGCAAATATTCTTTCTACGCAATTGCTCTGGATCAAAAACAGAATTTTTAATACCACTTTATTTTTATGGGTAGACCTGGACTTAACAGGTAATGATAGCTACTACAAAACACTTAGTATAGGACTGCGCGAACGTTTTTTTCTTACTATCCTTCCTACCGGAGGCCTTGCCGATCGTAACTTTAACGAATGGTGGCAAACCCGTCACCACAATCTGAACAGGATCTACTATGGGATCAATTTAAAAGTGAAAAATATTTTCGGACTTAATCATACATTAAAGGTAGTGACTAACCTTGGCTTTAACCAAAAGATAGAAACCAATTACATCATACCTTATATCACACGCAAACTCAAAACCGGACTTACCATTAATGCCCTGCTGGTACATAACAGGCAGGTAGCCTTTCGTACCTATCATCATAAGCTGGATTATTTTGAAGACCCAAGCTTTGGCCGAAGACGTTATCGTGTAGAAGCTATTTTTACCTACCGGAAAAAATTTTATATCCAACATCAGGTGGGACCTTATTTTCAATATACTGTGATAACAGATACTATCGCCAGTCTAAACCCAAAATATTTTCTGGACGGAGGTACTTACCAGCGCTCCATTGGACTTAAATACAGTTATAGCCACGACAAGCGGGACTTTATCAATTACCCGCTCAAAGGATACATTTTGCGCATCGACACAGATTTCCAGCGGCTGATTTCCAGAACTACACTCAATGTAGCCAGCCTGCGCGCTGAGTACACTCACTTTATTCCCTTGCGCAAAAATCTTTATTTTGCTACCAGCATCCGGGGGAAAATTTCCTCCCCCTTTCAACAGCCTTATTTCAGCCAGCGCGGATTGGGCTACAACAACGATTTTGTAAGTGGCTACGAGCTCTACGTAGTAGACGGCCAATGGTATGGACTCATTAAAAATAATTTACGATATAGGATCCTTTCTATCAATCCCACCGTGAAAGCCGTACCGTTGCGCAAGTTCCGCACTATCCCGTTGAGCATTTATTTCAAAATATATTCCGATGCCGGATATGTAGTCGACAATACTTACAATCCATACAATAATTTTCTTTCCAACCGTTTATTGGTAGGCGGTGGAGCGGGGATCGATATTGTTACCTACTACGATATTGTAGGCAGGATCGAATATTCCGTAAACCAGCTGGGGCAGACTGGAATCTACCTGCACGTTAAAGCAGGATTGTAATTCGATCTTAAGACAGACGGGTAAAATGGAGGAAATTATGAGTTATGAATGTTGAATTTTGAGTTAATTATTTTATTCATTCATAACCCATAATTCATAATTAAAAAAAGCATTATCTTTACAACAACATACAAATCACCAATGTCTTCAAAAATTGATATATCTCTCGTCATTCCGTTGTACAATGAGGATGAATCGTTAAAAGAGCTGACCGACTGGATTACTTCTGTAATGAGTCAACATCAATTTACCTATGAAATCCTTCTTATCGACGACGGCAGTAAAGACCGCTCCTGGGAAGTGATCGAAGAATTGTCGGCTATCAATAAAAATATCAAGGGACTTCGTTTCAACCGCAACCACGGCAAATCCGCTGCCTTGCACACCGGTTTCCAGGCCAGCAGAGGTGAAGTGGTAATCACCATGGACGCAGATCTGCAAGATAGTCCGGATGAAATTCCTGAATTGTATAAAATGATCAAGGTTGATAAATATGACCTTGTTTCCGGATGGAAAAAGAGAAGACACGATCCAATCAGTAAAACAATTCCTACCAAGCTTTTTAACTGGGCCACACGCAAAATGTCTGGCATCAACCTGCACGATTTTAACTGCGGGCTGAAAGCTTACAATTACAGGGTAGTAAAAAACATTGAAGTATACGGTGAAATGCACCGTTACATTCCTTTCATAGCCAAATGGCATGGCTTCACCAAGATTGGTGAAAAAGTGGTAGAGCACAGAGCCCGCAAATACGGCGTAACAAAGTTTGGATTGGAAAGATTTGTAAACGGTTTCCTTGATCTTCTTTCAATCACTTTTGTACACAAATACAAAAAAAAACCAATGCACTTTTTCGGTAGCCTTGGAAGCCTTTGCTTTATTATTGGTTTCTTCTTCATCACTTATTTGCTCATCGACAAAGCATATCATACTTGGTGGACACACACACCGGTTCGCAGAGACGTTACCGATCAGACTTTCTTCTACCTGGCGCTGACCAGCATCATTATTGGCGTACAGCTCTTCATGGCAGGATTCCTGGGAGAAATGATGGTGATCAATTCCAATAAGAAAAACGACTACCTGATTTCTGCTAAAACAAATGCCGATTCCCAGTGATGAAATTTTCCATCATCATTCCTGTATACAATCGTCCCGGCGAAGTAAAAGAATTGCTGGAAAGCCTTTCTTTGCAGACGTATCAAAACTTTGAAGTGGTAGTAGTGGAAGACGGTTCCTCGCTGAAATGCGAAGACATAGTAGCTTCTTTTCAATCAAAATTTCCAATCTCTTATTATTATAAAATAAACGAAGGCCGCTCCATTGCCCGCAATTATGGCATCGCCAGAGCTACAGGAGATTATTTTATCATTTTCGATTCCGATTGCATTATCCCAGAACATTATCTTTCAACGGTCGAGGATTTTCTACAACAAAATCCTGTAGACTGTTTCGGAGGCCCTGATGCAGCGCATCCTTCCTTTACGCCCGTACAAAAAGCGATCAGCTATTCGATGACTTCTTTCTTTACCACAGGTGGTTTGAGAGGCGGTAGTAAGAAGGTGACAAAATTTTATCCCAGAAGTTTCAATATGGGGTTCAATAAAAAAGTAATGGACGCCACCGGAGGTTTTCCAAATATTCCTTTGGCAGAAGATATTGAATTAAGTTTTCGCATCGAGAAAGCAGGATTAAAAATTGCTTTGATCGAACAGGCATTTGTGTACCATAAGCGCCGTACGAGCTTCCGCCAGTTCTTCCGCCAGGTAAATCGTTTCGGCATCGGCAGGATCGATTTGTATAAAAAATATCCTTCCACCTTAAAGCTTACACATTTTATTCCTGCTTTGTTTGTTTGCTTTACAATTGTTTCGCTATTGCTTTCGCTCTTTTGTCCTTTGTCTCTGCTTCCGCTGCTAGCCTATCTATTATTGATCGTGGTGGATTCCGCTATCCAAAATAAAAATATTTCGATCGGCTTCCTTTCCGCATGGTCGGCGCTTATACAGATGTTTGGCTACGGCACAGGGTTTATCAAAGCATTTGTAAAAAGAGTAATTTTGAAGCAAGGGGAGTTTGGAAGGTATTAGAATTTTAAATTTCAAATTATAAATTTTAAATTATGATTTACCCTGTTTGCTGGGGTCCCCGCCAGCAATGCGCTCCTTTTAAAAAATTTTCGTCAAAAAAAATAACTACGTATATCTAAAATTTAAAATTCTTATCGAGCAATGAATATTCAACCCAACGTTTCTCTCCAAGCTTTGAATACTTTTGGCCTGGATGCTAAGGCAAAATATTTTGCTACGTTTGGCAGTGTAGAAGAATTAAGATCCATTTTAGCTCAACCAAATTACCAGAAAGAAAAATTATTGATCCTTGGCGGAGGCAGCAATTTGCTTTTTACTACCGATGTTTTCGACGGATTGGTTTTACAAAATAAGATCAGAGGAATACAAATTGTAAAAGAAGATACAGACACGGTAACCATCAATGCTGGTGCAGGAGAAGTCTGGCATGAATTGGTATTGTACACCATTACAAAAAACTTGGGCGGACTGGAAAATCTCTCCCTCATTCCAGGCACAGTAGGTGCGGCTCCTATGCAGAACATCGGCGCATATGGAGTAGAGATCAAAGACAGTTTTGTAAGTCTTGAAGCTTATGAGACCGCTACAGGAAAGTTTCGCACATTTACTATTCATGAATGTGAATTTGGCTACCGCAGCAGTATATTCAAGCATGCGTTGAAAGGACAGTACATTATTCTGAATGTATCTTTTCGATTAAGTAAAAAACCTGTTTTCCACACTTCCTACGGCGCCATCACTGAAACGCTAAAGGAAATGGGTGTTACCGAACTTTCTGTAAAAGCCATCAGCGACGCAGTGATCCGGATTCGCCAAAGCAAACTTCCCGATCCAAAAGAGATCGGCAACGCCGGAAGCTTTTTCAAAAACCCTGAGATCCCTGAAACACAATTTGAACAACTCAAAGCAAATTATCCTGCCGTACCTTCCTATCCTACTACCCCCGGTAGCATCAAAGTACCAGCAGGCTGGCTGATCGAGCAGTGTGGCTGGAAAGGGAAAGTAGTGGGACATACAGGAGTTCATAAAAACCAAGCCCTGGTACTGGTAAACTACGGAGGCGCCAAAGGCGAAGAGATCAAAGCGCTTTCACTTGAAGTGCAAAGATCCGTAAAAGAAAAATTTGGAATTCAGTTGGAAGCAGAAGTGAATTTCATCTCATGATCAGAAACTTTTTTTATTTCAAACCGGCAACAATAGTTATTACGTATTTTCAATTATGAAATATCTTTTGATCCTGTTTTGTTTGCTTATTCCGCAGCTCCATCGTGCACAATCTTTGCCTTTGCAGGATATACCGTATTTCCCTTCTTCCCTTGCAGGTCATGATCCACAACGACATTTGTTGGATGTATATCCGGCGCAAAATGCGAATTCAAAAACACCGGTAGCAATTTTCATTCATGGAGGAAAATGGAGATTAGGAAGCAAAGACCAATATAAATTTTTCGGGCGCAAGTTTGCGAAAAATGGTATCACTACAATCGTCATCAGCTATCGCCTTACACCGCAAGCGCAAGACTACTTGCCAATGGCGATGGATTGTGCGTATGCAGTAAAATGGGTATACGATCATATCGAAGAATACGGAGGAGATAAAAACAAAATTTTCCTCTACGGACATTCTTCTGGTGGCCACCTTAGCGCGCTGATTGCAAGCAACGATCGTTTTTTCGACTCTACCGGCATCGCCAATCCAGTAAAAGGCTGCGTACTACTGGATGCATTCGGATTGAATATAGATTCCTATTTACAGACGATCAATAAAAAAGACGAGTGGATGTACACCATTTTCACAAAAGATCAGACTGCATGGAAAGATGCTTGTCCGGTTAATTTTATAGAAAAAGAGTCTGTACGATTTTTACTGTACACAGGCACCAATTCACCGCAGAGAATCCGTAGTGACGGAGAAAAATTTTTCGATGCTGCAACAGAATTTCATAAAGATGCTGAACTTGTTTCTTTGTATAATGCCGGACATCTTACGATCGTCTTTCAGCTCTATTACACGAAACACCGCATGTATAAGCGGTTTATAAAATTTATGAATTCGTAAAAAGACACTGATTTTAAAAAAAGTTCTGTTCGCTATTTACTTAATCTTACTTTCCTGCTTCATACTTCTCTACTTCCACACCAAATCTTTTCAAAAAATCTACGCCTTCATCGTTCGCCAATCCTTTATACTCCGCATATGATTTCAGGTATATTACTTTACTTACTTTCGCGCTATAAAGCAGGCGCGCACAGGCAAGACAAGGAGACAGTGTAATGTAGAGTGTGGAGCCGTCTATTTTCATTCCATTGTTCAGCGCGTAGACAATTGCATTTTGCTCGGCATGCAGCGCCAGCGAACAGCTTCCTTTAGAATCCGTAGAACATCCTTTACCCGGCCATTCTTCATCGCAATTGTGGGTATCTGCCGGAGGGCCATTATAACCGATGGAGATAATCCTTGTATCTTTAGTGAGGACAGCGCCTACCTGGGCCTTGATACAATGCGAACGCTTCGCCAGGTTTTGTGCCAGTTCCATGAAGATGTCCTTGAATTCGGGTTTCTGAATCATAAAATTTATCTTACTTAATCTTCCAGTGAAGTTACTTTGCTCTGGAATCATTGCAAATTTACTAATTTTACAACCATATGAAAACCGGACGTTACAAGCACTATAAAGGAAATTACTACATTGTATTAGGCACTGCCCTTCACAGCGAAACCGAAGAAGAGCTCGTACTTTACCGTTCAGAAAAAAATGAACAGCTTTGGGTAAGACCCAGGCAAATGTTTGAAGAAATGGTAGTAGTGGACGGAAATGAAGTAGAGCGATTTAAATGGCTAGAATAAGTTATGAATGTTGAGTTATGAATGTTGAATGATAAAGAGCTATGTAAATTGTATAATTCATAACTCAACATTCATACTTCATAACTTAAATTTCGTTTCGGTAAAAGCTAAAACATGGTTCTGACGAGCTTTTTAGCTACCTTTGCACTATGTTATCCATCAACAATCTTTCTTTCTATTTCGGTAGCCGCGTGCTTTACGACGAGGTTTCTCTTCACATAAAACCTAAAGATAAAATAGGGCTCATCGGAGCAAACGGAACCGGCAAATCTACCCTGCTTCGTATTATCACCGGAGAATATACACCCGATGAAGGAGACGTTTCCAAAGCGGGCGATTGTACTATTGGTTTTCTCAATCAAGACCTCCTCTCCTACGAAAGTGCTGAGCCCATCCTGAGCGTAGCTATGCAAGCCTTTGAAGAAGCAGTAAAGATCCAGAAAGAGATGGATGAGGTGCTTCATAAAATGGAAACTGAATATAGCGATGCTTTGCTGGAAAGGCTCACAAAACTCCAGGAACGCTACGAAGCCCTTGAAGGATATAGCTTGCAGGCTACTGCTGAAAAAATATTGGAAGGTCTTGGCTTCTCCACTGCCGATCTTCAAAAACCATTACAACAATTTTCCGGTGGCTGGCGCATGCGCGTGATGCTGGCAAAAATGCTTTTGTCAAAACCCGCATTGCTCATGCTCGATGAGCCTACCAACCACTTGGACCTTCCATCTATTCAATGGCTGGAAGACTATCTTGTCAATTACGAAGGCGCTGTGATCACCGTATCACACGACCGGCAATTTCTTGACAACTGCGTAAAAACAATTGTAGAAGTATCGCAGGCACAGTTGAATGTGTATGCAGGAAATTATTCCTTCTATTTGGAAGAAAGAGAATTGCGCAAAGAGATCCAGCAGGGGGCTTACGACAACCAGCAAGCGAAGATCCGCCAGGCAGAAGTCTTTATCAATCGCTTCAAAGCAAAAGCTTCCAAATCGCGCCAGGTGCAATCTAAAATAAAACAACTCGAAAAGATCGAACTGATCGAGGAAGTGATTGATGAAACGGCGAAAGTACATTTCAAATTCAACTTTAAAACCAACCCGGGAAGAAATATTTTAGAATTAAAAAATATTTCCAAAAGCTATGGCGAACTCAAAATACTAGAGCATGCACACGCACGCATCGAACGTGGCGACAAGATCGCATTGATCGGAGCCAACGGAAAAGGGAAATCTACTTTGCTCCGCATTATTGCCGGTGGCGAAAATATCGAAGGAGAACGCATCAATGGACATAACGTGATCCTTTCCTTTTTTGCACAGCATCAACTGGAATCGCTCAACCTTGAAAATACTATGCTCGACGAGCTCAAGGAATGCGGCTCCGATAAAACAGAAACGGAATTGCGAAGTGTATTAGGTTGTTTTCTTTTTTCAAACGACGATGTGTTCAAAAAAATAAAAGTGCTTTCAGGAGGCGAAAAATCCAGGGTAGCAATGGCCAAGACCTTGCTCTCCGAAGCCAATTTCCTCCTGCTCGATGAGCCTACCAACCACCTGGACATGCAATCGGTAAATATCCTGATCCAGGCGCTTCAGCAATATCAAGGCACCTACGTGACCATTTCGCACGACCGGCATTTTGTTTCGCAGGTAGCCAACAAGATCTGGTTCATCGAAGATCACCAGTTGAAGGAATACCCAGGTACTTTTGCCGAATATTCTACCTGGAAGGAACAACGCGACAAAGAGCTAAAGACTACTGCCAAACCAGCGGAAACAACTGTAAAGAAAAAAGAAGAAAAGCCTGCAACGTCTGATAACAAACAGAACAATGCTGCTTTAAAAAACAAACATCAGCTTTTACAAAAGACCGAGCAAAAGATCACCGAACTGGAAATTGCTCTTAAGCAAATCGAAGAAACCTTGGCTTCGCCTTCTGTATACGGCAATCCGGACATATTGGCAAAAACGAATGGCGATTATTCTAAAACCAAAGAAATGCTGGACAAAGAACAAGAAGCCTGGGAAAAATTAGTGGAAGAAATTGATACACTCGAGAAATAGATTCTGCCGCTGACTATTGGTACTACCACTTGGAGTGGTGGTACCAATAGCTTCACATTTTCAGCTATTTTTCATAGAAAGAAACTTACGTCAAATTTTATTTTTCACGTTTAAAGCTCTAACTTATCCTTATTAAAATCTGATACCTATTTACTAACTATAAATTTTTATGATCAAACAATCTCTTTTTTTGATCCTGGCTTTTTCAATGCTCTGCAACGCTGTAATAGCACGCAAAGCCGAGAAGGAACTACAGACTATTGACAGAACCTACGAAGAGGAAATCCGCAGTGTATTACTCTATCCTAATACAAGCACTATTCTTGACGTGCTTCAACCGCCCATTCTACCACTGACCGATGGGAGATCATTGTTGCTCAGTTTTGACCAGATCGGAAACCAGACAGACAACTACATGGTGAGAATCCTCAACTGCAATGCAGACTGGACACTCTCTAACCTCAATGCGATCATGTATCTCAGCGACTACAACGAATTCCAGATCATGGACCGTCAGGCCTCTTACAACACAAGGATTCCATATATTCATTACAAATTCAGCATTCCTAAAACAAAGATCTCCGGCAATTTCCTGGTAATGGTATACCGCGAAGGCGATGATACTGATCTCATTCTTACCAGACGTTTCATGATCTATGAAAACAATGTTACAATCACTCCGCTAATCAAATTTCCTGTAACCACTACCGAGCGTAATACCGGACAGCAAGTAGATTTTAATCTTACTTACAATACCAATATTCAAAATCCAATGGAGCGTTTAAACATTGTGCTACGCCAAAACAACAATTGGTCGAATGCCATTTCAGGTTTGAAACCGGTTTTCCAGCACGACGATGTAAGGATGTACGAGTATACTTTTTTCAGCAATGAAAATGTTTTTAAAGGCGGAAATGAATTTCGTTTTTTTGATCTCAGAAGTTTGAAATCAAATGGAATGAATGTAAGCAAGATCGTGCAAACCACTACAGACAATGAAGTGCTGCTTACTTACGATAAAAGCCGCAGAGGCAACTCCTACACTACGTCCAACGATCTTAACGGTTCCTATGAGCCTGAGCAATACGAAACAAAAGGCTACGAAATAGAACCCGATTATGCGCGGGTGATCTTTTCATTGGATATAAAACCGGAAGATGCACCGGGAAGAATTTTCATTTTTGGAGCGCTTACCGATTGGGAGCTTAACAAGGATTTTGAAATGAAGTGGGACAGCGAATACAAAGTGTTTACCTGTACTACATTGCTGAAGCAAGGATATTACAATTACATCTATAGTTTCATTCCGAAAAATCAGAATGTAGTAGACAATACTTACCTGGAAGGCAGTTTCAGTCAAACCCAAAATGTATATGATATTATTGTATACTACAGAGGCCCGGGAGGAATGTCAGACCGTATCGTAGGATATAAATCGCAGAATTATTTAAGCCCCTGATCAGGAAAATTTCACTTCGTACGGAGTGGTACGTAGATTAGGATCAGAGTTTGCGATATCGAGCATGCCAAAACCTTTGTGAGTCATCCATCCCAATCCATTGTTGATCACAAAATCCTGTACTTTAGGATCTGCATATAGAGTGAACGGGAAAGTATAACCACGCACGTCGAACTTATCTCCTCCATCAAAAAGAGTAAACACACGTGCAAATTTTTTATCATCGTCTTTGATCTTCGACAGATATTCTTTGTCTGGCACTACCTGGAATTTATAGAACTGAGCCAATTCTTCTTGTGTGTAACCAGCTTTTTCCATACGGATCATAATGCTTTCGTAAAGAAAATCTGAAAATTCATCCGAGTTTGGATTCAAGAAAGTCTTAGGATCTTCCGAACCCTCGATTGGATCAACTACTACAATTGGAGAGATGCAGAGGTATTTCATCTCTTCTTTTGCGATAGGCATATTTTCTCTTTCCACACTCAGCGGCATCAACAGCAGTCTGCCGATCTCGATCTGAGGTTGTTGAAAAAGTTTTCCCAGGAAAAAATCCATAAATTCAGGATCTGCTGCAGAAAACACAAGGGTTACTTTGCTCGAATAAAAATATAAACCTTCTTTGCCTACCTTGATTTGGCCTTTCAGACCTGAAAAATTGTAAGCATTCGTCTTTTTATACTCTGAAGCGTATTTTTTTAACAATAGCTCTACGTAACCTGCCAAGAGGTACTGATGATGAAAAGGCACACTGGAACCTTTGTTGATCAATCCGAAAATTATTCTTACTCTCAAAATCGTATTTATTTAAAAAGTGAAAAAATATTCACTATCACGTTAATTTTTAAGTTTGTGTTTATACGTAAGCCTTTTAAAAAAGGTTTTTTTCTCTGGTAATCAGACATTAAATCTAAAGTGCATCACGTCTCCATCCTCTACCACATACTCTTTTCCTTCGATCGCGATCTTTCCAGCTTCCCGGCAAGCAAGTTCTGATTTATATTTTTGATATTCAGGAATTTTTATTACTTCTGCTTTAATGAATCCTTTTTCAAAATCGGAATGTATAACTCCCGCCGCCTGTGGCGCTTTCCAGCCTCTTTCGATCGTCCAGGCTCTTACTTCCTGCACCCCAGCAGTGAAATAAGTAATAAGATTTAATAGTTTATAGCTTGCCCGAATTAGTCTGTTAAGTCCTGATTCTTTAAGGCCATATCCTTCTAAAAATAGCGCTTTATCATCCTCGTTCTCCATCTCCGCAATTTGTGCTTCCAGAGAATTGTTGATCACCACTACTTCTGCGTTCTCCTCTTTTACCGCATCGATCAAAGCTTGCGAAAATTTATTTCCTGTATGCAGGGAAGCCTCGTCAACATTGGCTACATAGACCACCGGTTTGATGGTAAGCAAATGTAGGTCTTCTACTGCGAAAAGGTCTTCTTTGGCAAGGTTAAGGCTACGGATGCTTTTCCCCTGTTTCAAATGATCAACACAAAGTTGCAAGATCTCTGCTTCTTTTTTGGCCTTGGCATCGCCCGCTTTAGCTGCTTTTTCAGTCTTTTGAAGTTTTTTCTCAACAGATTCCAAGTCTTTAAGCTGAAGCTCCGTATCGATGATCTCTTTATCGCCCACAGGATTGATCGCTCCTTCTTCACGAATCACGTTCTCATCTTCAAAGCAGCGGATCACATGGACAATGGCATTTACTTCACGAATGTTGGCCAAAAATTTATTTCCTAACCCCTCTCCTTTGCTGGCCCCCTTTACTAATCCAGCAATATCTACGAATTCGATCACGGTAGGGAGTATCCGCTCCGGAGAAACCAGACCTGCCAGGATATTCAAACGCTCATCCGGTACATTGACCAAACCAACATTTGGTTCAATTGTACAAAAACGATAATTCGAAGCCACTGCTTTTGCACTGTTGGAAACCGCATTAAACAAAGTCGATTTCCCTACATTAGGCAACCCTACGATGCCACATTGAAGAGCCATACTATAAAAAATTCAGATTATAAAGATTGTTACTATTTTCTATCACTAAACAGGGTGCAAATATAGCAAGAATCTATAAAAAATACACAAAAATATGAGAACATGCTAAATGAGCATCATTATCATATAGAATACTTAAAATCAATGCATTATTGAAATAGATTCAAAAATATAGGACTAGAGCTTATCCTTTGGGGAGAAAAAGCAAAGGTTCTTTAAGAGTTTTCTCAGAGAAATTAATGGATTGGAGTACAAAAGTTTAAGGTTTAAAATTTTCGAATGAATTTTAAACCTTAAACTTTGAATGTCCTGTCTTTATTTTACCATGTTAAAGATCCTGCGCCAGCGGATCTTATCAGAGAAGCCACCTTCTGCATCTACCGACAACCAGATCATGAAGGCCTTCCCTACGATATGATCAGCGGGTACAAACCCCCAGTACCGCGAATCGGCAGAGTTGTGGCGATTGTCTCCCATCATGAAATAATAATTTTGCTTGAAGGTATATTCCGTTATTTCTTTCCCATCGATGACCAAGCGGTCGCCTTTGGCTACTACGCTTTCCCATCCTTCGTAATTAGCGATTGTAGATTCATAGATCGCTATGTTGCTTGAATCGAGCTTGATGGTAGCGCCTTCTTTGGGAATCCAGAGCGGACCATAATTATCGACATCCCATTGATATTTTATATTGTGTGGAAACAATCCCATTTCAAGGCCTTTATGATCCACCATCCTGATACTGTCGGCAATACGATCATTGAGCATTCTTTCTAATTTACCTTGCGAAAGGTCGATAAAATATCCAGTCTTGCCTTTTGCGATCATGTCAAAATCTTTTTTGAAATAACCATTGGCCGAAGCATAATTTGGAATTTTGTATTTGCGGAATATTCTTTCCGGAAACGGATCTTTTGTATACACTCTATAGTTGTATTGCATTTCCGGGGGATTAAGCGCAGGCTTCCCATTAATAAAAACTTGACGATCGATGATCTGCAGCGTATCGCCGGCAATCCCCATGCAACGCTTGATATAATTTGTTTTAAGATCGGTAGGAAATCCTTTATCGGCAGGATAGTTGAAGACCACTACATCATTGTTCTTTACGCTGCTGAAACCTGGTAGGCGATATTGTGGCAACTGGATCCAATCGAGATAAGCAGGGATATGAGTACCCCAAATGTACTGGTGCGTAAGTGGAAGTTGTAGTGGTGTTTTAGGCGTACGCGCGCCGTAATGGAACTTACTTACAAAAAGATAGTCGCCCATCAGCAAGGAGTTTTCCATCGAAGGGGTAGGGATCGTAAACGCTTCCATGAAGATCCAGCGGATCAAGGTGGCCGCTACTACGGCGAAGACAATTGCATCGAACCATTCCCTAGCGGCTGATTTTTTCTTATGAGGCTCACCTTCTTTTTTCTTTTGCCAGAATTTCCAATTCATAGTTTATTAAAGTTATGAGTTATGAATGTTGAATTATGAGTTAACTATTTTCATTCATAATTGAGTTTGTATCTCTAGTTAAAATTTTAACATATCTTCCATTCCAAAAACACCTTTCTTCCCGGCAATAAATTCTGCTGCCACTACAGCACCTGTAGCAAACCCTTCGCGGCTGTGAGCGGTGTGTTTGATCTCTATGTTATCGATGGCAGAGCTATACACCACTGTATGTTCTCCCGGATATGGATCTATTCTTTTTGAAAGGATGCTAAGTTCCGAACCATTTTTAGTCTCATGGTTTACCCAGTTTTTCTTTCGGTCGATCTGCTCGATGATTCCTTCCGCGAGCGTAATACCGGTGCCACTTGGCGCATCTTTTTTAGCAGTATGATGAATTTCTTCTGTAGCCACTTCATACTCCGGATGAGCATTCATGATTCTTGCTAAATATTTGCTTAAGTGAAAAAACAAGTTAACACCCACACTATAATTGGAAGCATAGAAAAATGCACCGCCTTTTGTTTTAGCAAGCGCTTCTATCTCCGGTTTCTTTTCCAGCCAGCCAGTAGTGCCGGATGCAACGGGGATACCATTTTCAATACATTGCTTTATATTTTCAAACGCGCTTTCTGGTTGTGTAAATTCGATGGCTGCGTCTACGTCTTTGGAAGTGATCTTTTTCAAATCGGTGCCGTTGTTCATATCAATGATCACTGGCACAGTATGCCCTCTTTTCAGCGCGATCTGTTCAATGGCTTTTCCCATTTTGCCATATCCGATCAACATTATTCTCATGGATGTGTATTTTATTCTTGATTAAAAATCTATTTATATAACTGATTATCGAAGCTTCTATTGTTCTTAAATCGTAATCCCATAGAAATTCCGGGAGTAAAGGTAGCATTATTATTATAATACTTAAAAAACGTAGGCTTAACAGAAAGCGAAAGATCCGGGCTGAGGTCAAATTCTTTCAGGTGTGCATCCACATACGCATCCAATGCAGCGATCGCATATAGGGCAACTGAGCCGGCAATACTCAGATCGCGGTAACGGTGGTAGGTATCGCGGTCTGTGGAAAGTTGAGCGAGAGAAGTATACACTTGCAAAGATCCGTATTTGAGATGATCCTCGTATATGATAAAATCCGGATTAGCTTGTAAGGCAATATAATTGCGGTCGTACGCATTTTTAAATTCATGGTAAGCTTGCTGGTTGGTAACCCAGAAATAAGCACAAGCCGCTATTCCTGCATATAGGATAGGCATCTTCCAATATTTTTTATTATATGCTTGTCCCGCTCCCGGCAATGCAAGCGACAATAACAATGCTTTTTTAGGGGCCGACAACGGTTGTTTTATTTTTCGGGCGGCTTTAAGAGTGTCAAAAGATTCTGGCTGGTATCCTGTAGCAAATTCATCATCAGGAGGAAGTTTCCTGGTTATAGAATCAGGTAAAGAGGTGTGAACAGTATCGGGTTGCTGTGCCATTGCAGTATGGGAAGAACAAAGCAGATTTCCCCATAAAAAAATTGCGACAGCTATAATGTGAAATTTATTCATTTCATTCTTAAGTGCTGTCGCAAATTAACCAAATTTTCTTTCTAATTATAATTATGAATGCTGAGTTATGAATTTTGAATGAAAACGCTTTCCCCATTCAAAATTCATAACTCAGCATTCATACCTTATAAAGATTAAAGACTCACATTCAGTATATCCAAAATCCTGTTCAGATCTTCTACCGATACAAAAGGAATTTTTATTTCTCCTTTGTTTCCATCTTCTCCTTTAACATTCACTTTAGTACCAAAGTGTGAGGATAATTTTGATTGCAATTGTTGCAGCTCGGCATTGATATTTTTAGTAGCGGCAGATTCTTTTACAGGAATTTCTTTTTTCTCTTTCCCTTTTCCAAGCTCTCTTACCAGCTCTTCTACCTTGCGTACGGAGAGATCTTCTCTTTCTATTTTCCTAAAAATAGAAAGCTGGTCTTCTGTATTCTCAATATTGATAAGGGCTCTAGCGTGGCCCATAGAAATCTCATCATCGCGCAACGCTGCCTGAATATCGGGAGGAAGTTTTAGCAGACGCAGGTAGTTATTTACCGTTGTTCTGTTCTTTCCTACTTTTTCTCCTAGCTGTTCTTGTTTCAAATTAAATTCTGTGATTAGGCGTTGATAGCTGAGGGCTACTTCCATTGCGTTGAGGTCTTCGCGCTGAATGTTTTCGATCAGGCCCATCTCCAGCATCTGCTCGTCGTTGGCGGTACGTACGTAGGCAGGTACTACAGTAAGCGCAGCAAGTTTGGACGCTTGCCATCTACGCTCTCCGGAGATCAGTTGGTATTTTCCTTCGGATAATTTTCTTACTGTGATTGGCTGAATAATGCCATGCACCTTAATAGATTCCGCAAGTTCTTTTAGGGCTTCCTGGTCAAAATGTGTTCTTGGCTGAAAAGGGTTGGCCTCTATACTTTCAATTGGAATTTCATTGATATTGCTAACGGTTTCTGAAGGTGATTTTTCATTTTTAACCTTTTCAGAATCTTTTAAAAGGGCGTTCAATCCCCTTCCCAATACAGGCCTTTTTGCGGTCATTGTCATGTGGTAAAGTTTTTAAAATAATAAAATGTCTAATTGTGTGTTTCCGGTTCGCCTCCGTCGGGCTTACCTCTTCATGCGCTCACGGTGATCTTGTTGCGTTCCAGGATCTCGTTGGCAAGGTTCAGGTAGCTGATGGCTCCCTTGCTTTCAGCATCATGTGCTATCACTGGTAGGCCAAAACTTGGGGATTCGCTCAGCTTGATATTTCTTGGGATAATAGTTTCAAAAGTAAGGTCTTGAAAATGGTTACGCACCTCTTCCACTACCATATTGCAAAGACGGATACGTTGATCGTACATAGTCAGCAGCACTCCTTCGATCTCAAGTTCTGTGTTAAGGCTGTCTTTTACGATCTTGATCGTATTCATAAGCTGCGCAATTCCTTCCAGTGCAAAATATTCGCATTGTACGGGCACTAATACTGAATCGCTTGCGCAAAGTGCGTTTACGGTGATCAATCCGAGGGATGGGTTGCAGTCGATGATGATGAAATCGTATTTATCTTTTACAGAAGCCAAAGAATTGCGCATACGCATTTCCCTGTTGTCGATGTTGATCAATTCTATTTCCGCTCCCACCAGGTCGATATGAGCAGGTAAAAGGTCAAGGTAGTTGATATTGGTGGTAGTAACCAGCCCGGCAGCTTCCATTCCGTCTACCATACATTCGTATATACTTTTTTCGATCGTTTTAGGATCATATCCCAATCCTGAAGTAGAATTTGCCTGCGGATCGCCGTCTACCAGAAGTGTTTTGAATTCCAGCGCTGCAAGACTGGCAGCAAGATTGATGGCAGTGGTGGTTTTTCCCACGCCTCCTTTTTGATTAGCAATAGAAATGATTTTACCCATGTTAATTTCTTACTGTTGTATTTAATAATGTTAAGGATTTCTTAATCTGACCCCCTGATTGGGAACACTAAATTAATAGATAGGCAGGGATAATCTGGAAACGTGGAACGTTTGTTTTAAACATGTTATTATGGAAGCTTGTGGATAAAAAGTTAATTTACTGAAATGAACTAGGTTAGACTATGAATATTTAACAAAGGTCTTTTCAAAATATAAAATGTTCCACGGAGAATAATAATCGCAGCCTTCATTGCGATGAATGTTGCGAAGCGATGAGAAGATAAAATAAAGAGCGGGGCTTTTTCAAACTCCGCTCTTTATTTTATTTTAAATTTAAAGAAGTACTATTACTTTTTCTTCTTTTTAGTTTCTTCCTGATTCTTTTTCAATTCCTCCTGTGCTTTCATTGCATCATTCAAACGTTGCATGAAAGGAGATTTTTTCACATTACCACTTTGATAGTTCTTCCTGTTTTCATCCAACTTCGCTCTCAAAGCTCCTTCGTCTACAAAACGTTTGATCACCAATTGCTGACCGATGGTCACCAGGTTAGAAACGAAATAGTAGAAGCTAAGTCCAGCAGGAAATGAGTTGAGGACAAACATAAACACTACCGGCATTACGTACGAAACCGCTTTCATCGGACCTTGCACAGCGGTACTCATCTGGTTGTTGAACCAGGTATATACCAGCGTAGAAATTGTCATGAGCAAGGTGAATAAACTTATGTGGTTGTCGAGAAGATTCCATCCGAAGAAATTAATATTTTCTTTCCAGGTGATCACTGCATCGTAGGTAGAAAGATCGGGTGACCATAAAAATGGTTGTTGTCTAAGTTCGATTGCGTTCGGGAAGAAGGAGAACATCGCAAAGAGAATCGGCATCTGCAAAAGCACCGGGATACAACCACTCAGTGGATTGATTCCTACCTTTTGATACAATTGCATCTGCTCTGCCTGCGTCTTCTGCATGTCATCGCCATACTTGGCCTTGATCTCGTCCAGCTCTGGTTTCATCACTTTCATTTTAGCCATAGAAACATAAGACTTATATGAAAGTGGCAAAAGGATAAGCTTAAGTAGCAATACTAGGATAACGATGATAATCCCATAATTAAAGATCACACTTTCCAACAAATGGAACACCGGAATCACTACAAAGCGGTTGATCAGGTTGATCACCGGCCAGCCTAAGTTTACGTTGTCTTCAAATCCTTCGACTACATTTTTGCATACACCAAATTCATTCGGACCAAAGAAGAATTGATAATTTCCTTTTCCTGCTATCAGGTCTGCATAGGGCAATTGTACCGAAGCATTTAATTCTTTGATGTTAGTAGAATCATTCCCGGTTACTTTAGAGCTAACGGTTCCTGCTGAAAAAGAATTTTTAGCAATGATCGCTGAGTTGAAAAACTTTTGCTTCATGTTCACCCACTTCACAGGTGTTTCAAGCTTTTCTGTTTCTTCGTTCCTGGATGCTTCCGGAAGGTTGTCAAACCCTTCTTCGGTCGTATAATAATTTACCGTAGAGCGATCGCGGCTTTGGTTGATATCGTATTCGATTTTTTGCAGGTGGGTGTTCCAGTTAATAGTTGCAGGAACATTTTTCACTACATTTTCAAGTCCTACAAATTTCACATTATAATCCATCTGGAAACCTTCAGCAGGAAGTGTGAACAGCTGTTCTATATATTTGCCATCTGCAATAGGCAAACGGAATACTGCAGTCTGACGATCTGCTTCTTTGTTTACTTGTCCTGTGAAATAAAGCTCATCCAGATTGATCTCGCGGTTATCGACGGTAGAAATATTCAGCGCAATTTTGCTGCTCTTTTCATTGATCAGATAAAGAGGTTTTTTATCGTAGGTAAGATATTTTTTAAGCAAAACCTTTTTTACATTTCCTCCCTTAGTAGAAAGAGTGATCTGAAGATCTTTATTTTCAAGTACCAGTTCTTCTTCTTTTCCGCTACCGCCGGCTGCAAACATTCCATACTTTTCCTGCATTTCTTTACTAAGCGCAGAATCGGAGATTGTTACAACATTTGAAGTATCTCTTCTTGGCAGCAAGGTAACCCTTGTACTATCGATCGCCATAGTGTTTTGCGGCTTCGGCTCCTGTCCGAAGAAGAAGACGTACACCATAAACAACACGCCAATGAGGGTAAAGCCGATAATCTGATTTCTATCCATTGTATTTTATTTCAATCTGTAACTAGTCAATTATTTATTAAGTGAATTTTCAATCGCAGCTTTCACAAACTTCACAAAAAGTGGATGCGGATTCAACGCTGTGCTTTTTAATTCAGGATGGAATTGTACTCCTACAAAATGCGGGTGATCTTTTATTTCCACGATCTCCACCAAATTTCCATCCGGGTTAATTCCCGAAGCGATCATACCTGCTTTTTGATATTTCTCCAGGTACTTGTTATTAAATTCAAAACGGTGACGGTGTCTTTCGGTGATCTTGCTTTTTCCGTAAATGGAGTATGCTTTCGTACCTTTGGTGATCTCGCATGGATAAGCACCCAGACGCATAGTACCGCCTTTTTGAGTAACTTTTTTCTGTGCCTCCATCATATCGATCACAGCATTCGGCGTGTTCGGATCGATCTCGGCCGTATTGGCGTCTTTGATCCCTACAACGTTTCTTCCAAATTCGATCACGGCACATTGCATTCCTAAACAGATCCCAAAAAATGGAACTTTGTTTTCACGTGCATATTTTACCGCAAGTATTTTTCCTTCCAACCCTCTGGAACCAAAGCCTGGCGCTACGAGTATGCCTTCTGCAGAACTAAGTTGCGATTCCATGTTCTCTTCGGTAAGATGTTCGGATTGTACCCATTTTACTTTTACCTTGCATTCATTTTCTACGCCTGCGTGCGTAAATGATTCTGCAATGGATTTATAAGCATCCGGTAATTCTACATATTTTCCTACCACGGTGATGTTTACTTCACGGGAAGGGTTTTTCAGTTTACCAAGGAATAATTTCCAGGATTCAAGATCCGGTTCATTTTTATGAGCCAGCTTCAGCTTGGCCAATACACGCTCGTCCAGCTTTTCTTTTTTCATGAGCAACGGCACATCGTAGATCGATTCGGCATCAAGCGATTCGATCACGGAGTTTACATTGACGTTACAGAATAAAGCGATCTTTTTACGGAGGTCAGTATTAACAGGATGTTCGGAGCGGCACACCAGGATGTCGGGTTGAATCCCTGCTTCCGACAACATTTTTACGGAGTGCTGAGTAGGTTTAGTTTTAAGCTCACCGGCTGCTTTCAGGAATGGTAATAAGGTAAGGTGAATTACCAATGTATCGTTGGGAGCCATTTCCCAGCGGAATTGGCGTACGGCTTCCAGGAAAGGGAAAGATTCAATATCCCCTACGGTACCACCGATCTCGGTGATGATGATATCGTATTCGCCATTTTCGGAAAGCAGTTGAAAATTCTTTTTGATCTCGTCAGTGATGTGCGGCACTACCTGTACCGTTTTTCCAAGGAAAGCTCCTTGTCTTTCTTTGGTGATCACATTGTGGTAGATTCTACCGGTAGTGATGTTATTCGCCTGGGAAGTGGCGATGTCGAGAAACCTTTCGTAGTGTCCAAGGTCAAGATCTGTTTCCGCTCCGTCATTGGTCACATAGCATTCTCCATGTTCGTATGGATTTAATGTGCCTGGATCAATGTTCAGATAGGGGTCAAATTTCTGGATTGTTACCTTGTATCCTCTCGCCTGCAGTAGCTTGGCCAAAGAAGCCGCTACGATACCTTTACCTAATGAGGATGAAACCCCGCCTGTTACGAAAATATATTTTACCGAAGACATAATTGTTTGGAAAATGAGTATGTGATTGGACTATTTCATACTTCATTTACGGGGTACAAACCTACATGAATTCGGCTTAAAACACAAAGAAAAATAAGATATTGCCGTTTCTGTGAAAACTGTTGATAAGTATCAAAGTTAAATTACTGCAAATGAGATAAATTTGTACTTTAGAAAGAAATTAAAGTTTAAGGGCTCAAAATTATAAATACTGGTGGCACCAGTATTCTGCATCCAAAACTTTAAACTTTGAACCTTAAAACATTGAACTTCCAATGGACCAAGAGATCAACGCCGCTGCCGAAGCGCTCAAAGCAGGGAAAGTAATTTTATATCCCACCGACACCATTTGGGGATTAGGTTGCGATGCCACCAATTCTTCTGCGGTGCAGCATATTTTCAAAATAAAAAAAAGAGACGATAGCAAAGCACTGATCATTTTACTAGATGATCTTAAGAAACTGAATGATTACGTTGTAAAGGTTCCGGATATTGCCTGGGATATTGTAGAGTTTTCAGAAATGCCTTTGACGGTAGTATATCCCAAAGGAAAAAACGTAGCGCAGGAATTACTCGCCGAAAACGGTTCGATCGCGATCCGTGTAACGAAAGATGAGTTCTGCAAAAAGCTGATCCGCAAACTTGGCAGGCCACTCGTATCCACTTCTGCCAACATCAGTACCGAAGCCTTTAATGGAAGCTTTTCAGATGTGAACGAAGAGATCAAAAAAAATGTAGACCTGATCATTCGGCACCGTCAGCAGGAAAAAATAAATGCTACACCTTCGAGAATTATTTCTCTTGGATTGGATGGTGAGATAAAATTTATTCGGAAATAGACTTAGCGTTCTTTGCGTCCTTTGCGGTGAGAAACCCGAAATTCATTGAACAGCGGGATTATTTCTTATATCGGTTTTTAAACGCAAAGATCGCTCAGGAAAGCACAAAGGACGCAAGTCGTATTATACTAAACAGGCAAACTTTATAACATGAATTTTTCCGATCATCTGCAGCAGGACAAAATTTTTGAGATCCTAACGGAAAGCGCCGCCCAGCTTGGGTTGGAAACTTACCTGGTAGGTGGCTATGTGCGTGATCTGATCTTAAAAAGACCTTGTAAAGACATCGATGTAGTATGCGTAGGAAGCGGCATCGAACTTGCCATGCAGGTGGCGAAAAATATTGGGCCGGATACTCATGTTTCAATATTTAAAAATTTTGGTACTGCTATGCTCCGCTACCACAACTGGGAAGTAGAGTTCGTAGGCGCCCGTAAAGAATCCTACGATCGAAAATCCAGGAACCCGGTAGTAGAAAACGGCACGTTGGAAGACGATCAAAACCGCCGTGACTTCACCATCAATGCGCTGGCGATAAGCCTGAATAAAAAAAATTATGGCGATCTTGTAGATCCTTTTGGCGGTATCGATGACCTGAAGAAAAAAATCATCCGCACGCCACTCGATCCCAATGTTACCTTCTCAGATGACCCTCTTCGCATCCTACGCGCAATAAGGTTTGCAGCGCAACTGAAGTTTGATATTGAACCTTCTACCTTTGAAGCGATCAGCACTAATAAAGAACGCATTGAAATTATTTCAATGGAAAGAGTGACTACCGAACTAAACAAGATCATTCTTACCGCACAGCCTTCTTATGGGTTTAAGCTATTATTTCACTCAGGGCTGCTTCAGCTTATTTTCCCTGAGCTCTGCGCATTGCAAGGCGTAGAGACAATTGAAAACAAATCGCACAAAGATAATTTTTATCATACCCTCCAAGTACTCGACAATGTGAGCAAGGATTCTGATGATCTCTGGCTACGTTGGGCAGCTATCCTGCACGATATTGCGAAGCCAGCCACTAAACGTTTCAATAAAAAAGTAGGTTGGACTTTCCACGGGCACGAAGACAAAGGCGCACGCATGGTGCCCGGGATCTTTCGGCGATTTAAACTTCCGCAGAATGAACATATGCGTAAAGTAGAAAAACTTGTGCGCCTGCACCTGAGACCAATTGCACTGGTAAAAGAAACGGTGACCGATTCTGCTGTACGTAGACTTCTATTCGAAGCCGGCGAAGACTTTGAAGACCTAATGAAACTATGCCGTGCCGATGTAACCTCTAAAGACAATAACAAGGTAGCACGCTTCCTGAAAAATTTTGACCTGGTAGAAGAAAAAGCAAAACAAGTAGAAGAAAAAGATAACCTGCGAAATTTTCAACCTGTGTTTACAGGCGAAGATATAATGAAACTCTTTAACCTCTCCCCTTCCAAAATAGTGGGAGAATTAAAAATCGCACTTCGAGAAGCAATCCTGGAAGGAGAAATTACCAATACTTATGAGGAAGGAAAAGCTTTTATTCTTGAATGCGGGAAGAAGATTGGGTTAGAACCAATTGCCTGAGCCTTGATTCACCGGATTAGATAAAAAAGTGAATGCCCCTTGAGAACGTTTTTCTCAAAAGGGCATTTTTTATATACCACCAACCAACTATAAACAATTTAAAAAAAGCTACTATAGCGAGGTGACTCAGTGATAGCAAAAAATACCCGCCATAGTAGCCTTAATAAGCCTGCCAGGACCAAGTTCCCTTAATCCTAACCTTCAGATAAAAAATGTTAAAAAATATTATAAATTTTTTAATTTAAGCCCCAAAACAGGTTTAACCGCCAATGTTTCAGTTCTTTAATTATTTTATTAAGACAAATATACAGGAAAGAATCATGCAAGTAAATGACTCAAATGAGTCATTTTTCATCCACTTTTAGTATATTTACGTAAAGTGATAGTATAAACTACTTGAGTAACCCTCATTGCGTATCAATATGGTCGACACTTTAGTAAAATTGTGGCAATCAAATAGATCAAAGGAAAGTTCCGATGGTTTACAGGACCTTGTAAAAGGTTATGAAGATTTTGAACGTGTGTGTAGTATGTGGAATACATTCATTTACATGCACGATTATCATTTCAATAAATATATCTACATCAGTCCTTCGTTTTGCCAATATCTTGGGATTGAGTACAACATCGCGCTTGCCGATGGATTTGATAGTATTGCATCCTTAGTTCACCCAGATGACCTGCCGATTCTTGAGAAGACTTTGTTCTCCAGGATCACTAATTTCCTCGCTTCCATCTACGATGAAAAGGATGAAGAAGGAAATCAGAATTATAAATTCAGCTACAACTTTCGTGTCCGCAAAAAAGACGGCAACTACATCAGCATGTCGATCGTATCTAAGATTCTTTCTTTCAACAAAAAAGGAAAGATCCTGCTGGATTTTGGATTGATCACTCCTGTAAATCATATTTTGCATTCGGATAACATCATCCTGAATATTTCTAAATCTATCAGCGACCTTGATTATGAAACCGTACTTCAGGAAGAATACAGCCCGGAAGCAGACGCAGAGCTCAACCTAACGGAAAGAGAATTGGAAATTATCCAGTTACTGAAACGAGGTATGGACAGCAAGGAAATGGCCGATCATTTGTGCCTGAGTCAACACACTGTGCGCAACCATCGCAGAAATATTTTGAAGAAAACCAATACCAACAAGGTAACGGAATTGCTTACGCTCATTAACAAACTTGGACTTTAATTTTTAAAGTTTAGTTTTCGCAATAACTTTTGAAAAACTCTGGCGCTAACTCGCCAGAGTTTTTTTATTTGGGAGAAAATATCTCTGGAAACCTAATACGTTTGTGAAGTGAATAACATATTTTCAGTGAATGAATACCGTTACACAAAAAGGAAAATTCCTTACCGCCGAATGGCGCAAGCTAATAATCGCCAATTATCCGATCGACCCGGAAATTCTTATGCCTTTTGTACCGAAGGGAACTGAACTTGATTTCTTTGAAGACGTTTGTTATGTAAGCCTTGTAGGGTTTATGTTTTTAAATACAAAACTACTTGGTATCCGAATACCTTTTCACCAAAATTTTGAAGAATTTAATTTGCGTTTTTATGTAAAAAGAAAAATGCCCGATGGATGGAGACGAGGAGTAGTATTCATCAAAGAGATCGTGCCGAAGCCCGCTATTGCTTCGATTGCGAACTGGGTATATCATGAACCTTATGTGAGCATGCCTATGAAAAATGAGATTATTTACTCCGAAGGAAATTTGAATGTAGGATATTATTTTCAGTACAAAAATTTCTGGAACAAATTTACCGTAAAAGCCAAGGACACGCCTATTTCTTTTCATTCGGGACTTGTAGAAGATTTCATCACCGAACATTATTGGGGATACAACAAATATTCAGAACATATAACAATGGAATATGAAGTAGAACATCCTTCCTGGAAAGTATATCCTGTGCTGGATTTCAACATTCATATGCGCTTTAAAGAATTGTATGGAGAACCTTTTGCTTCTGTATTGCAAAGCAGACCGCTGTCTATACTAATGGCCGAAGGATCCGAGATTCTAGTGCGGAGCGGAAGCAAGTTGGTATTTTAGTTTTTATTATACTATTTTTTTCATTACTGTTTTTCCTACATTATATGTTTAGGTGATTTCAAATATTTTGTCTACTAAGCTATTGCCTATTCTTACAAATTATCCATGAAAAAATGTCCGGCCTACCACACAAGTTTAATTACATTTAAATCATTGCATATAATTACAAACTGAATAAAATTTAAAATAAATATTTTATAATCAACTAAATATAAACATTTTAAAATAATTTTATGGATTATTATTCAAAAAAAATCAACTTTACAGGAGAATTATATGATACAATTTAATACAACAAAACTTGTTTTTAAGATAATAATTAATAATCTTTATATAATATCAAACTAACACTCTTACATACGATCTAATTATTAAAAACAGTTCAATTTTAGTATGAAAAAGCAAAGCTAATATCCTTTCTCGAAAAA
Source organism: Cytophagaceae bacterium (assembly GCA_035535995.1). Taxonomy (GTDB): domain Bacteria; phylum Bacteroidota; class Bacteroidia; order Cytophagales; family Cytophagaceae; genus JANYCO01. Next base: position 120,822 of record DATLOZ010000019.1, on the reverse strand, counting down.
AAATATCGTATACAACGATAGAATATCAATCAGATCAAACTTCTTTCTTCAAAGAAGAAATTCTTTATTAAATAAAGCGAATTTCAAATTTCACAGAGACATTTTATTTTGTCTATATATTGAAAAGTGCCATATATACTAACCGCAGTACTATTTATTTATGAACCATTGTATAACTGTTTAATCTTTTTTAACATGAACCATTTTGATAAACGTGTAGTCACATACCTCAGCGAGAAATACAAAAAGATGTTGAAAGAAGTATGTCAGGACAGAGAAGAAAAAGAAGCTTATATCGTCCGGGAAATTTTAAAGGAATATTTTGATCAGAGAATGAAGTATAAAAAACGATTTTCCTAGTAACCATTCCTGGCAATATGGAAACAATTTAACTTTTAATATAAATAATTGTTAATAAAATATTTATAAAAAAAAATACACCAATTAACCACAAACAAACAATTATAATTGTTATATCCATTTAAGAAAACAATTATAGTTACATACCAAACGGAGAAGCTTTAACTCATACGCATCAATACTATGATAACCACTCAAGCAACCAAGTTCATCAGCCTAAATTATTTTGAAATGCAAAATCTTTTGACTGGACTTACAGGCATCAATGCGCTTAGTAATGAAAAATTACTTTCCAAAGACAATAAGCTTAAAGGTCTCCTTAATGAAGAGATCACACAGGGAGGGAAACTGAAACTAAATAAGATCATCCGCAAAATACAGGAAGAGCTTACGCTGATCGAAAAGATGAGAGTAGACTTAGTAAACGAATGCAAAGGCAATGCAGAAACGCTGGAATCCAATACTCCGCAGTATCAGCAATTCATTAAAAAATTTACCGAGGTAGCGATGGAAAAAAATAATATTGAGATCGAGCCCCTGAGTATTGAACGGACGAAGGTAGAAGATATCGTGAGTGAGTTTAATTACCAGGAGATCATAGAACTTTTATTTGAAGCGTAAAATAAATAACAATAGACTATGGCAGAACAACTCACCCATAACAAAAGTATTTACGTAGCAGGAATATTTGCAGATATCACCTCACTCAAAGCGCTTGATACTACTGATCTTCCTGCACATATCTGGGTTTACGTAGAAGATGTTGATACAGGGGAATATTATCTCGAACCTTCTTCTTCAGCAGCAGAATCTCTTCCCAATATTGTAGCGCCTACTACTGGTACTGGCCGATGGATCAAAAAAAATGGCGCACTTGTTTCCGATTATAGTCTTGTAAAACAACTAGCTGCTAGTACAGGCGCCACTTATACGGCTTCCAATGGATTGAGCTTGTCGAGCGATGTGTTTAAATTAGGAGGTACTTTAACCGAAGACACCACAATTGAGGGCAATCAAAAAACACTTGCTATTAACAATCTGAATAGTACTCATGGATTTTCCGTCGGTTCTACTAATGGAACATATACGAATTATCTTTCTATTACTACAGATACTGACGGTGCTTATTTGCAATCCTACGACTCATCCTCCTCAAACCAGGCAAAAATAGGTATTCCCAGCAGTGGCAATATCAAACTGCAGGTATGGAGCGGTGCAGGAGATAGTACAGCTATTAATTTAGCTCCAACGGAAATAAATTTCATTACCTATATAAGTCTCGCCGTACAGGAAGTAAGCTTGAATGCAAATGGTTTTGGTATCAAAACCGATGCTTATTCTGCTTATTTAAAAACAACCTCACTTGGCGACAATAGGACATTTCAATTTCCAGACGCTTCCGGTACATTAGCACTTACAAGTGATTTTAGTCAATTCTGGTCTGTCAATGGAAATACTACCGGAGGCACGACCAATATAGGTACTAATGATAACTATGGTATGCATTTTATTCAGAATGGGAGCGTCATTGGAGGATATGATAATAATAAACAGTGGTTTTTTGGAAGAGGCGCAGCCTATTCAAATACACTCATAGGTATTACTGCTCCCGGAAATGATGATGGTACAATGCCTCTTATTATAAATGATAGTGATGAAAATACAATACTTTGTATAACCAGTGGAAAAAAAATAGGCCATGGATGTGTACCACATGGAAGATACCAATTTTCATTGTCCGACGATGATACTAATTATAATTATATCAGTGGATGGGACAATCGCCATTTGGCCATTTCATATGGTAATTCAGGAAATGGACCGGGATTAGGAATCAGCTATTCCAATGCTGACAATGCTGTAAATCTAGGCTTCATCACTCCTGGCGTCGCTTGGTTGAATGTGAGATCAACGTTGAGATCTTTTGGTCTTTACTCAGAAACCGGAGACATTGGTTTTTCTCAAGGACCAGGTACTAGCATTGCTCTTGGTCCTCCTACATTTGGAGGAGGTGAACGTGTCTTTTCTATTCAAAATGCTATTCATACACCTACTTCGAATCCTTCAGGAGGAAGTATTTTATATTGCGAAGATGGAGGCATCGGCTCACACCTTTGTGTACTAAACGAAGCTGGGGATACCATGCGTTTCTATAAAGAATCCGCACTTACCTCACAACTTTCTACGATCACCTATACAGTACCGGGTACTGCCGACTATACAATTCAAAATCTTACCAATTCCGGAGGCTACGGGTTTGCCACACAAGACGAAGGCAATTCGGTATTGGCGGTGATCGCTAATTTACAAACCAGGATTCATGAGTTGGAAAGTAAATTACAAAACATGGGATTTCTCGCATAATTTAAATTTTGGTTTTTGGGTTATATAAAAGCAGTCGTTCAATTTCTGAGCGGCTGCTTATTTTTTTTAAATAAAAAATGTGATTTCTAAACTATGTATTACAGTAAAGAAGATATAAAACCGAATCTATATTTTTTATTTCGAATAATAGTACGTTGTGAAAAGCATTAGTACAAATGCACTGGTTACTACTACCGATAAGGCGTATACGTAGACAGGATGTTGTTTTTCCGACCGGAAAAACTTTTTGAAAATCCGCTTCAACGGTTCGTTGACTAATTTTGATAATACAAACTCCTGCGCTGTCTGCAGACCGGCAATAACAGCAAACAGGCCCAGGAACACCGTACCGACAATGGCATATACTTTTGCAATAGCTCCTAAAACTTGAGCCTGCTGTGCTTGGGCTGTTATTGCAAACACCATTACGTACGCTCCAAGGATGATCAGGAATGTAGCATAGCCTGTGGTAAACTCTATAAGCCTTTTGTTTTCGCGGTACCTGTGAATAAATTTTTCAAAATCCATAGCAAATGTTATTTTTTAGATGAATGAGATTGTAGTAAATAAGTAAATACAAAGACAATGCCAACTCTAATTACACTGATTTCTCTGTTGTATGCTTCCCGGTAATTTATTATCTTATTTTCTTAAACCCTAAAAAATACTATGAACACCTTACTGTTTTCTATTGGAAGCGTACTCTTTGTAAGCTTGCTCCTTGTTCTTTTTGATAAATTCTTCACCCGGCTTCACATAAAGATCTCCGACGAAGTAGTGGGTATTTATTTCAACTTTGTGGGTGTCTTGTTCACACTGATCCTGGCCTTCGTTGTAGTAGCGGCCTGGGAAGATTATGACAATGCGATGCATGCTGTAGAAAATGAGGCACACAAGCTTGCTTATATCTATGAAGATGCGCAGGAGCTTTCCCCTGTCAACAAAAAACAAGTGCAGGAAAATGTTCTTCTCTATACGAACTCTGTCATTAAAGACGAGTGGGACCATATGGATGAAAATCATATCGTGAAGATCACACAGGGAAAATTTCAGGCACTGATGAATCTGAAGCATACACTCACACCGCAAGGTGGAAATGATGATGAAGTACTGAAAGGAATTGACGACAGCCTGGATGAATTGAAGGTGCTCAGACATGAGCGCCAGAGCCACAGTGAATCGCACGTTCCAAATTTATTGTGGATGATGTTGCTCGGAGGATTTGTACTCTGTATCCTCATGTCTTTCCTGATGAATTTCCAGAATCTTGCATGGAAGATCGTCATGACTTCAACCGTCACCTTTGCTATGTCGATTGTTCTATATCTTACTTTTTGTTTGTCTAATCCATATAAAGGAGATATGAAAGTTTCTTCAGAAGATTATTTGAAGGTGCTGGAGCTACCAGGGGAATTGAATTAATATATTCGAATCTTTTGCTGGCACAAGTTTGTGACTTGTGCCAGCAAAAGATTTTTAATTACTCAATCCTGCGTCTAGCAATGATTGCGGGATCAAAGGCCTTACATATATTTTTTACTTGACCTTGTGCCAATTCCAAATAAATGTTTACCTTTTCAATTATTTTAACAGTCTCGAAATGACCTTTTCCAGACTGGCGACAACTTTCTAAACCTTATTATTTTATCATGCAAAAATTAAACTATTGGATACTCGGCCTCCTCATAGCCGTGCTCGGGGTAAATGCCTATACCTTGTTTTCCAAAAAAGACATGAGCGTGGAATCGCTCCGTTCGCAAAATGACTCGCTGCGCATTCAGCTTAATCATGTCAAAAGCTCGGTAGACCAGATCGACGCGAACCTGAAATCGCAACTGAGCAAAGTGGATTCAAGCATCGCTCTTTCCAAACAGTCGATCTCCAATATCGAAAACAATATCAGCACGGTGCGCTATAACCTCAACACGCTGCGCCAAATAGATCCTAATACTTATTACCAATCGCTCACCAATGAGCAAAAAGAAAAACTCAAAAAATTAATGTACCAGGACGTATCCTGGCAATAATCAAACACTATGAAAAAACCTCTACTTCTCTGCTGCCTGCTACTGGTGGCTCTTTCCTCTTCGTTCGCACAAAATTGCGTTACTGTCAAAAAAGGATTACGAAAAGGTCAAACTTATACCGCCGAATGCGATAGCATGATCGTGCTGGATAAAAAAACATACGAAGGATACTATAATAAAATATATTACGACGAAGCAATCATTTCCAGCCAGGATAAACTCGATAGCCTGATGCGCGCCGATAGCAAAGCGAAAGACGAACTGATCCGCAACCTTGATAAAAAAATAGAAATCCAGGCAACTGCAATCCAGGAATACCGCAGCAAGATCGATACTCTTTATGCGATCTCTAATAAATCGTTTGATCTGAACGATAAAGCGATCAAAGCATTGCAAAAAGAAAAAACGAAAAACAAACTGGCTAAAGCGGGCCTCATTACTGCTGGCGGAGTCTGCTTGTTCTTAGTAGGAATTATTGCGGCTGGAGCATTTTAAGATAAAGAAAAGACGTATCCTTTGGGAGGAAGTTTGCACATGGTTTGCAGTGTCGTTTATTGTCTGGACCTTGATTTATTTGATTATAACTATTTGTGCAGATTCTGCACAAGGTTCCTCGAATGACAATCATTAAATTTTAAATTTAAAATTCCTATAACGCCATTCCTTCGCATTCTAAAATCTTCATCAGGAGCTGTTCTTCACTCGTCAGTCCTGGTTTTTCTTTAATCGTTTTGGGAAGCTCCTCACAATAAGTGTGGAGCTTTTTCTTTTCGTATAAAGAAATTAAAACAGGATGTACATAATATTTTTTACACACACTGCGTGTATTGCCTAAGTGGCTTGCTACGGCGTCCAATACTGCTACAATATTTCGTTTCGTGGCTGTCATCGTTTCAGCGATCTCTACTTCCTGGAAGGCTTGCAGGGCATGCACACTACCCGCCCAGGTACGAAAATCTTTGGCACTAAAATCTTGTCCGCCGGAAATTTCTTTCAGATAATGATTCACCATTCCCGAATCAATGTGGTGATGTTTCCCATCGTCGTCGAAGTATTGAAATAATTCTTGACCGGGAATGTCCTGACATTTTTTAACAATGCTGGCAAGTCTTTTACTTTTAATACTAATATTGTGCGAAACTCCTTTTTTTCCTTTAAAAATAAAACGCATCTCCGCTCCATGGATCTTCACATGTTTGTCTTTGAGTGTAGTCAAGCCAAAAGAACCGTAGAGTTTTTCATACATCCCATTTCCAATTCTTATACTTGTTCGCTCCATCAGGCTTACTACGGTGGCCAGTACTTTCTCCAACGGCAAGCCGGAGCGAGAAAGATCATGCTCCAAACGTTTTCGCACTTCTGGCATGGATTGACCAAACTCGTAAAGGCGGTAAAATTTAGTATGATTCCGCAGCGTGTTCCAAAGTGGGTGATAGCGATATTGTTTTCTTCCCCTCAAATCAAATCCGGTAGCTTGCAAATGTCCGTTCTCCTGTGTGCAGATCCATACATTCTCCCAGGCTGGCGGTATCACGAGGCTTTTGATCCTGTTGAGTGTATCGATGTCTGTTAGTTTTTTATTTCCTTTTTTATATAAAAACTTATCGCCCTTTCTCACACGCGTGATTCCTGGCTCCGCGTCGGTTACGTAAGCCAGGTGTATAGCGCTAGCGGTCTTCTTCGTATCGTGAAGAATGGTTTTAATTTTTTTATCGGGAAGTTTTAGGCCGTCTGTTAGTAATAGCATAGTCGTATTATTTTGTCCGAACCCTGATTCTCAGGATTAGAAGATTTACAGGATTATTATTACGAGATTTATTTAAGTATTCTTCTATATTCCACTATACAAGCGGATTTAAAAAGACTCTTCATTTTCTATAATTTTTATTAAATACATCTTTTATATTTTCTATTACTTTAACATTGGAGTTTCCAGTTAAATCATCAACGGCCGACAAATTTTCTAAAAACAAAAATCCTGCAATAACAATCCTGTAAATCTTCTAATCCCGAGAATCAAGGTTCAGATATCATTTAGGCATTGCATGCAAATCCATTTTTTTCTGATAAGCCGGAAGCGGCTCATTGGCTGGGCCGTTTAATACATGGCCTTCATAGTTGAAGCGACTTCCATGGCACGGACAGTCCCAGCTTTTTTCATCGTTGTTCCATTTGATCGTACAACCCAGGTGCGTACACTCCATTGACACAAAATGGATCGTATCGTTTTCGTCGCGGTAGGCACCGCATTTTTTTCCATTGTATTCGATGATCCTTCCTTCGTTTACCGGAATGTCTCTGACTTGTGTCTCTACATGGTCCGGTTTATTTTTTAAATAACTGATCATTCCTCCGACAAATTCTTTGAACAAAGTTTTGCCGGAAGAAAATATTTTCATTCGCGAAGGACTATAAATTTTTTCCCATTCATTTTCTTTTCCTAGAATAAGATCGTTAATCAGCATTCCTCCTATGGTTCCATGCGTCATACCATTTCCGGAATCGCCGGTGATGATGTATACATTGTTTTTATCGAGAGGATTTTTTCCAATGTATGCAAGTGAATCCATCGGTTCTATAATTTGTCCAGACCAGCGATACGCAATCTCTCCTAATGCACCGAAATGTTCCTTCGCCCATTTTTCAAGAAATTGATAACGTTCTTCTTCAAGCTTCTCATCAGCGTCGGCAAGTCCTACGGCATGGTCTTCTCCTCCTACGATTAAGAGATCGTGTGTGTCATCGAGCTTTTGTGTTCGTACATAATGATAAGGAGGGATCTGCGCATTGACGTTGAAATCTCCAGTGTCCCACCAGAGTGTTGCGGGAAATTGATCTTTGTTTACTTTGAATGCAACTACATATGTACGGTAAGCAAATTGTTTCAAATGCATGATATAACGATCGTTGACCGGGCTGTTCGTAGCGATCACTACATGTTTTGCGGAGATCTTATATCCTTCGTCGCTTACAATTCCTTCTTCGTCGATCTCTTTAGCGTGTGTATTGGTGCAGATGTATCCTCCGTTTTGAATAATAGCATTGCATAAGCCTTTCAAATATTTGAGCGGATGAAATTCTGCCTGGTTGTAGAACTCAAGCGCATCATGTTCATTTTCCATTCCCGGAATAATGGAGACGCGCTCTACTTCTAATCCTGCTCGCAGAGCGGCTTCCAGCTCCATTTCGAGGGACTCTGGTTTATCGGAAGGGTGGCGCAACAAATATCCGTTCACTCTTCGGAAATCACAGTCGATGTTCTCCGCAGCGATCACACGTTCTACAAAATCAATTGCAGTTGCATGACTTTGCGCGATGATCTTTGAATTTTTCTTTCCGTAGATCCGCTCGAATTCATAGTAGCGGTCGTCCAGCGCTGTTACGAGGTGTGCTGTAGTTCTTCCTGTCTCGCCGCTTCCGATGTTGCCGTCTTCTACCAATGCTACTTTTTTTCCTGATTCACTCAGGCAATAGGCTACGGTGACGCCTGCAATTCCTCCGCCTACGATCACTACGTCTACTTCCATGTTGGATGACAGTTTTTCATATTGAATGGCTGGCACGGAGTCTACCCAGTAGGGAACGTGCGATCCGGAGGTGAGTTGTTCGTTTGAGTTTTGGGCTGAAGATTCCATATATTTTATTGTTTTTAGTTCTTTTGAAATATGCTTGTTTATAATCTGTGGTATTTCACTGCCGATAGCAGAGGAAGCGAAGAGTGCATGAATTATATCTTTAACTCTTTTAGGAGATTTTGGCTAAAGGATTTAAAATTTTCGATGTGCGGAATATGTCCGATGCCATCCAATTCCAAAAGCCTGGAGCCTTTGATCGCTTCGGAAGCTTTTTGTCCTAATACCGGATAATCGCCCATGGAAGCTGCTTGCTCGGGTGTAACGCGGTCCTTGCCTATCGCCGTATGATCGGCCTGACCGATGATGAGCGCTACGGGAACTTTGATTGCTGAAAATTCATAACAGACCGGCTGCGTAAAGATCATATCGGAAGTGAGCGCCATACATTTTGCTTCAGCAGAAAAATCTTTTTGGTTGAGGTAAGAAGCGCTTTGATCCAACAGCGGCTCGTAGTCTTGTTTCCACACACCATGAAAATAGTTTTCAGTCATATATTCCTTGAGCTTCGCACGTGTTTGCGCAAGCTCTTTCTTATATTCGTTGTCTATCGTAGTATAGGGTACTTTCAATTTCCAATCTTCGAGACCGATAGGGTTTTCCAGAATTAGTCTTGTGCAAACCGATGGATACATCAGTGCAAAACGGATTGCCAGCATGCCTCCCATGGAATGACCGATTACTGTTACTTTCTCGATGTTCAGCGTATCCAGAAGTTTTTTCGTATTGGCTGCGAGCTGCTGAAAGCTGTATTGGTATTGCGTTGCCTTAGTAGACTTTCCAAATCCGATCTGATCAGGAGCTAGTACGTTGTATCCATGTCCGAGCAAAAAATCCATCGTGTTCTCCCAGTAAGCGCTGCTGAAATTTTTTCCATGCAAAAGCAATACCGTCTCTCCTCCTGCTTTCATTGACTTTCTATACACATAGGCCATGTCGAGCGATTTTCCCTGCGAAGTAAAATGTATGTATTGAATAGTCGAGGCAGGCGGACTGGCGTGGGTTTGAATCAATCCGCAGATTACGATCGCTACCAGCACAAGCAATAATACTTTTAACGCAATACCAAGGTCTCTTATTTTTTCTTTTTGTTCCATGATCAGTTTTATTTCATATGTTCGATTTCTTCTTTCATAAGATTCGCTTCTGTTCCTTCTGATTTGATCTTCATTCGGAGCAAGGCGAACAAGCTCATATAAGCATTGGCGATCCAGACCATAGCGAAAAAAGCAATGAGGTATCCACGCCAATCCATCCACAATAATTTATAACTGGTAATGATCAGGAAGAAAAGTACAACGTAATGGCTAAAGCAATATTCACAGGTGAAGAGATAAAAAAATTTTCTTTCCAGAATGGTTTTGCGCTGCGTGCTGGCATTGATGCAATATTCACGAGGTTCACGAAAAACTTCTTCGTGTGTTACGGTCCAGGCGATGCAAGCAACCGGAAGGGCTAGAAGAAAAAGATAAATAATTTGTTCGTACAATGTCATAACGCCTCCTTCTTTAGGTGATACATTATTGCTGATGCACTCTCAATTGCCAAACTTGTTTGTCGAGCTTGTAACTTAATTCTTGTAAGAGGTTAGAAGAAACTTCGTCCAGTTTTCCAAACTTATCTATGCGTTGACGAACGCGTACTGCCACCATAAAAATATGGCTGCTCATGAGATCGAGCATTTGTTTATCGCTGATTGGCCCCTTCGGAATTGTGCCAATGTTAGCTGTTTTGGAAACGGTCTCCGAACTTCCGTCTACGTTCGCGCCAATGTGTAACATTCGCTCCGCTACTTTGTCGGCGTACTCGAGATATATCTCATCGTATTCGTCAAGCAGCTCGTGAAGCTGGATGTAAAGCGGACCGGTAAGATTCCAGTGCGATTGTTTGGCCTGGTGATGTAATTCGATCAACTCTACCGTCATTGCTTGTAGTTCCTGCGCTACTTCTGCTCGGCGGTCTTTTTCAAGAGCGATCCGTTCGTCTGCTTTTTCATTCCTGTAATCAAGCCTTTGCTGACCATTTGCAAACCATGATAGCAATAAGCCATACACCATAATAATCCATATTAACCTCCCTTTCATTTTTTTGTGTTTTCGTGTGTGAAAAATCGTGAAAACAGATGGATTTTATGTTACACGACTGTTTGAAATGATTGTAGCTTTCCCATCAGGTTTAGAATGGGAAGAGTTACAGGCCTTGTTAATAGCCCAATCCTGGTTATTTCTTCACTACAAAAGTCTTTTGGAAGGTAAGCCCGATCGTGCAGAGGAAATTTTCTGTTTTGCTTATGTTGAGTTTGTTGTAGGTGGTAGCGACGGTGAAACTTAGCCAACGTTTTATTTTTAGCGAAAGTGAATTGTTTAGTTTAACAATATAATCTTCCTTTGATAACAAAGAAGGTTGCCAGAAATTCATGCCATCGAAAACCAAGATCTTTCCAATCTCCACGTGGTATTTGATTCGTAGAGAATTCCTTACTGTACTGTAATAAGGTGTGTTGTAGAATTCTGGTATATCATAGAGATGAACATATTCATATAAAAAACCGTCACTTAGTACCAGGCTGTATTTTGGATTAGTAAGAACGCTGTAACCAACGCCTGCACCTGTTTGCAGACGGTCATATATTCGAAGGGAATAACTCTTATCGTAATTAAGCAAACCCCAATAGTAAAATCGTTGTACCGCTTTCAGGTAATCCAGGTCAGCATAGGAGTTGTAATCATTGTTGGTAATCCCGGTCAACTGACTACCATAGACCCAGCTGTTGGCGGTATTGAAGGAAAGTCGTTTACGGATGATATTAAATTTAAAAAGATTGTTCAGCAAATAAGAACGACTGATATTAGTATAATTGATAATACCCGTAGAAGAATGCGAAAGAAGATATAACGTAGAATCTGCAGTACGCAAGGTATCTCCGTGCTGGGCAATGCTCAAGTGAAAAGACAGCAAAAGAACAAGGTATAAAATTACTTTGCCGATTTTCTTCTTCATCCTCTATCTATAGATCAATAGCACTTTTAAATCCGGAAGAAATTTTAATCGCTTCAATCCGGAAAAGTCGGGTTGTGGATTTTGTTTATCGTTATAAAAACTCTTTGCAGCATCCGCCGCGTTTGTGGGTTTTGAATATTTCTTTGCCATCGTTGTCACTCATTTTGTCTATGACAAAGATTTCATTCTTTGAGCAAGAATGCATTACAGTTTATAAAACAAGTATTACAAAATTACCATATGAGTTATGAATGTTGAATTATGAATGTTGAATTAAAACATTTACTATACGGGCAATTTAAAAACGATAACATTCATAAAGTTTTGAGGGGGTGGTAATGTAAATTTTATCTTTATGAAAACACAGATTAGTAGCAGGATCCGGAAGAGGGATCAGGTATTTTTCTTCACCATTGCTTGACAGTATTTTTATCCCTTTTTGGGTAGCCAGATAGACATTCCCTTCACTATCTGTCTTGATACCATCTGCATTGATCTTTGTGAAAGTCACGCCACTTTTTAATTGCCCATTCGAAAGTTGGTATCGTCTAACCCTTTGTTCTCGTTCATCGGCGGAGCCTATATATAAATATTTATAATCGGGAGAAAAGCAAATTCCGTTTGGATAATTAAAATCATCTGTCAGTAAGGTAAGTTCATTTTTATACCATCTGTAAACGCCCGCCAATCGCTGTGCGAAGGAGGGTTGCAGTTTTTTATCTTTAATCCCATAAGGAGGATCCGTAAAATAAATACTTCCATCGGGTGCAATGCAAAGGTCATTCGGACTGTTTAATCTCTTTCCTTCATAATGATCAATGATCGTTTCTACTTCCCTATTGGGTTTTAGTTGGGCGATCGCATAACTTCCGTGCTGGCAAAAAACAAGGTTTCCATAGGCATCAAGCGCCAGGCCATTGGCACCGGGTTGGTCAGAATGTTGTTCGGTAAGCGCTCCTTTCCAGCCGCTTTCTTCCAAAAAAACAGAAAGCTTTTTATCTTGCCATTTCAAAATCCGGTTCTTCTGTACATCGCTCAGGAGAAGGTAACCCTCGGGGTGCCATAAGGGACTTTCTGCAAAACCGAGGTCTTTCGCAAGAAGTTGAGGTTTAGTAAAATTCATATTATAAAAAAATTACGCCTAATATTCTTTACCGTTTTGATGTGATTCCAATATTTTTTCTTTGCCTTCTTTGTTGTCATCCTTATCCGCGGCAGGCTCTGCCGGCGGGAAGGGCGTTACGACCAATGAAATATTATTGGTATACAATGCTTCTACAATATTTACGATCGCATCATTTTGCGCTACCATGAACCCTGGTGGTTTATCATTATAGATCCAAAACCACACAGCCATTTTTACTACATTGTCTGCAAAGCCTGTGAAGTAAACTTCTACTGGTTTTGCTTTTTCTATATAATCGAGTTTTTCAATCGCCTGCTTACATAGTGTCAAGACTTTTTTAAGATCAAACTGCGGTGCCAAAGAAAAGGTCAGTTCGATCCTTCGGTCTGTTCCGCGCGAATAGTTTAATATCGGTTTTTGAAAAATTTCTTTGTTGGGAATTAATAAATGTACTCCCTGATAGGTACGAATGGTAGTGGTGCGTAACTCAATATCTTCAATCGTACCGGAGTAGCCGTTTGTATCAATACTCTGGCCTATTTCAAAAGGTCTTTTAAAAGCGATATAGATACCGGAAATAAAATTTGCAGAAATATCCTGGAAAGCAAATCCCAGCACCAATCCGATAATTCCCGCACCGGCAAGTAATGAAGAAACAGCCTGGTTCAGGTTGAGAATATTTAAGGTCACAAAAAGCCCGAAGAGAACTACAATTAAATAAGCAACATTGGAGATAAGACTATTGACAGTATGCCGATGCAATACACGTGGCATGACACGGCCGGTAAAACTCCGGACAAAACGCGCCAGGAAAATAAAGCATACCATCACGATCGTAGCGAGCGCAATATTCGGAAGGTTGTCGATCAGCTCTACCCACCATTTATCAAGTTTATGGAATAGTATAATTGTCCAGTTTGAAAAATCCGTCTCCATTTTCTCTTTTATTTTGTTCTTACACAAAAAAGAGCATGAAAAAAAAATATCGTATTACACTATTTTAAAATTGTTTTATAATTTTCAGCATAATTATTTACATATGTGATTTGTATAATTTTTTTTGATAATCATAAAAAGCACAAGGCATTTCTATTTATACTTTTAAGATGGTTTTAATAACCGTGAGTCGTGTATAATTGAACATGCGGCTTCTATTAACTACTAATTATTATTATCACTATGTACACAAACGAAACACTTTTTGAATCCTTTCACTGGTACTATCCTGCCGACGGAAGTTTTTGGAATTTCATTGCCTCACAGGCAACGCATCTTAAGGATCTTGGTATCACACTGGTTTGGCTACCGCCTGCCGTTAAAACTTCTGAAGGCCCGAATGGTGTTGGATACAGCACCTATGATCTTTATGATCTTGGAGAATTCGATCAGAAAGGCGCCGTACGCACCAAATATGGCACCAAGGAAGAATATATTAATGCGGTTAATACTCTAAAACAAAATCAGCTCAAAGTAATTTCTGATGTAGTGTTGAACCACCGCCTGGGAGCAGATGAGAAAGAAAAAATAGTGGTCTATGATCCTGATCCGGAAGATCGCAATAAAATCCTGGGAGAGCCGCACGAACAGGAGGTGTGGACGAAATTTACCTTTCCAGGGCGACAAGGAAAATATTCAGCGTATATCTGGGATTTCAACAGCTTTACTGGCGTGGACGATGAAAAGGATCCCAAGAAATTTTATTTGATCCGTCATGAACATACCGAGGGATGGGACGAGGTATTAGGAAAAGAGCATGGCAACTTCGACTACCTGTTGGGCGCCGACGTGGAATTCAGAAATCCTGCGGTGCGGGAAGAACTCAAAAAATGGATCGAATGGTTTTACCACACTGCTCCTTTTGATGCCGTGCGACTGGACGCTGTCAAACATATGAATATTGGCTTCATCAATGAACTTATGGAACATCTCAAATCTGTTGCCCAAAAAGATATGATGGTCATTGCAGAGCTCTGGACGAAGTGGGAAGAGATCAAAGAATATATGGAGCTTACTAATTATAAATTCCAGATCTTCGACGCGCCTCTGCATTACAATTTTGAAAAAGCTTCCAAAGAAGAAGCTAAGTATGATCTGCGATGCCTGTTAAACGAAACGCTGATGCAGCAGCACAGCGAATTATGCATTTCACTGGTTGACAACCACGACACACAGCCTTTGCAGACGCTTGAATCCAGCGTCAAAGAATGGTTCCAGCCGCTGGCACATGCCTTCATTCTGTTAAGGCGGGAAGGAATCCCTTGTATTTTTTATCCGCATTTGTTTGGCTGCCAATACAGCGGAAAAGGTAAAAATGGCGAAGAATGCCAGATCCATATAAAACCTGTTCCAAAATTATCAGAAATGCTACAAGCCAGAAAAGACAGGGCATACGGAGAGCAACGCGATTATTTCGATCATCCCAGGGTGATTGGTTGGACGAGAGAAGGTGTAGACGAAAGGCCTGACTCAGCTTGTGCAGTGCTGTTATCAAATGACCAGGAAGGATATAAAGATATGGAAGTCGGCAAGAGAAGTGCAGGTAAAATATTTATAGACTTGTTAGGAAATCGTCAGGAAGAGATCCGTATTGATGACAATGGATGGGCGAGGTTTACCGTGAATGGAAGATCAGTAAGCGTGTGGGGAGTAAAAGTCTAAATGCTGATTAAAGACTAGATATGACTGTAAAAGTTAAACGAAATTAAATGAAAATACATATCGGCACCTCTGGCTGGCATTATAAGCATTGGAAAGGAAGGTTTTACCCTGAAGGGTTAAAAGAATCCGATCAGTTGGATTACTACATTCAGCAAGGGTTTAAAACCGTTGAGATCAATAATTCTTTTTATCATTTACCGGATGTCAAAACATTTCAGCAATGGCAGAAAAAAGTACCGGAGGGTTTTATTTTTTCGGTAAAAGCCAGTCGCTACATCACGCATATGAAAAAGCTGAAAGATTCTTCTGAGGCGTTGACACTTTTTTTAGAACGTGCCAAAATACTCAGGAAAAATCTTGGACCTATTCTCTTCCAGCTTCCTCCAGGCTGGAAGATCAATGTAGAGCGGCTAGAAAGTTTTTTGAAAATTTTACCAAAAGAATATCGCTATGCTTTTGAATTCAGAAATGCGACCTGGTACAATGAGAAAGTCTATCAATTGCTGCACTACCATCATTGCGCTTTTTGTATCTATGAATTAAATCATCACCTCTCTCCTATTGCGATTACTACTGATTTTATATACATCCGCCTACACGGCCCCGGCGAAAAATATCAAGGTAACTATACAGATAGTGCTTTAAAAAAATGGTCCAAACAGCTTAAACATTGGACAGGTCAAGGCAAGGAGATATTTGTATATTTTGATAATGATCAGAATGCTTATGCGGCTTTTAATGCAAAAAAATTAAATGAATTAGTTCTGAGCCTTGAGTCATAAATTTACTCAGACTCAGAACTAATGATCATTACTGATTTACGGGCTGCATCTGCTTTTCGGTCATCTCTGCTACATTCCTGTTTGACATCACAGAGCTGATTGCTGCCATGCTTTTAACTCCCGGGCCATAAGCATGGGGCTGACCATTCATTAACGCTTCGTATCCAACTCTGGCTACTTCTGCAGGGCTATCAGTATCTTGCGCGGCTTTGGTGTGTTCCATTCCTGCTTTGCGGAAGAAATCTGTATTAGTAGCATTCGGGATCAGCGACGTGACAGTCACTTTTGTATTCCGAAGTTCTGTACCGATTGCATCGCTAAAAGAAAGGATAAAGGCTTTTGTAGCTGCATATACCGAAAGCAATGGAGTAGGTTGATAAGAAGCCACAGACGCGAGCTGTAGAATTTTTCCTTCGCCGGCTGCCAGCATATCTTTCAGATAAAGTTTTGTAAAATGCACAGTAGACACAATATTCAGATTGATTAGTTCAAGTTCATGGTTAAAATTAGTTTCTGAAAACTGTCCATAAATCCCTACACCTGCATCGTTGACCAGTACATCTACTTTTATTCCTTTATTTTTTGTTTCGTCATGCACCTGTTCGGCTGAATAAGGCTTAGAAAGGTCTTTAAGAATGATAGTAATCTCGCCTGCTCCCAGTGATTTAAATTCTTCTGCTACTAGCTTAAGTGTATCTTCAAAGCGTGCTACCAATACCATATTATAATTGTCTTTGGCAAATAACTTTGCCAGCTCAAGGCCGATCCCGCTGGTGGCTCCTGTGATCAGAACTGTTTTATTTGAAGTGTTCATATAGTTAAGTTTAGTGTTAAATATTAAGTGTTAAATGTTTTTTAAAATAAAATTATAGAGTACCCTACAAGCCTTCTCTTTGATCTTGCCAGGGTTGCCGGTGAATCTTTTTTTTAGTTTATGAATTTTATTTTTATACCTGACACAAAAGAAAACCGTACCCACAGGTTTTTGTTTTGTTTCACTTCCTCCTGAAGAAGCCAGGCCGGTGATGGCTGCATGTATATCGGCAGGTATTAGTTTGGCCAACTTGTTTACCAATGCTTCTGTTACTTGCATAGATTCGCAGGTATACTTTTCAATCAAAGATTGGGGGATCTTCATCAACGATTGCTTTACTTCAGGAGTGTAGCATACGATTGAGCCTTTTAATACATCCGATACACCTTTGGTACCTGATAATTTATAGGCAGCCATTCCACAAGTCATGCTTTCTGCCAATGCTAACGTGAGTTTTTTTTCTTTCAACTTCCCGATTAGCGAATGACTTTTGCTCATGAGAATAAAAAAATAAACAATCCGTATAGAACTGCTAAAAAATATCACCGGCTTACGGGCCGGTGATGTAGACATTATTTCTTGGTAGATTTTGTCTTAGGTGTCATGTCTTTTTTCATTGTGCCTGTGGCGTTGCCAGATTTCTCAGGTTTCTGAGTCTTTGGCGCATTCTTGCTGTTTTTCATTTTTATAATGTTTAATGTAAAAAATAATTACAATGTAAAGATCACACTTTATGAAGCAATTGCATTACATGCATTTTTCAATGGTTTACAATTTTCACATTTATTTAATAAAAGACGGGAACTAAATCTGTATGTTAAGCCTGATCGCTTCTCCAGCGTTGAGTGTGAAGGATATAATTTTTACATCAAACCACATAATCCATTTTAGTTTTAAATAAAGAATCTTTGTTCTTGAAAAATCACTGTCGAGCATGTCAATTCTATCCTATCATGCGGCCCATGAGCAATTCGCGCCTTCGGCGTTACTGGCCTTTGCCAAAGAGGCGGAGCGTGCGGGTTTTGACGCTTGTCATTGCTCCGATCATTTTCATCCATGGAGCTTGCGTCAGGGACAGAGTGGTTTTAGTTTTTCCTGGCTGGGCGCTGCTATGGAAGCAACTTCCTTTCCTTTCAGTATGGTGAATGCTCCGGGTCAGCGTTATCATCCGGCTATCGTGGCGCAGGCCCTGGCCACGCTTACAGAAATGTATCCTGGTAGACTCGATGTAGCACTGGGCACAGGAGAAGCGGTCAACGAGTTGATCAATGGTGAAACATGGCCGGAGAAGCCTGTGCGCAATCAACGTTTATTGGAATGTGTCACTATTATCCGTCGTTTGCTGGCAGGCGAAACGGTTACTCACGAAGGGTTAGTGAAAGTGAAAGAAGCTACTTTATTTACCAGGCCTAACCATGCGCCAAAACTCCTGGCTGCCGCCATCACTGCGGAAACTGCTTACTGGGCAGGAAGCTGGGCCGATGGGTTGCTCACCATTTATCAGTCAAGCGAAAAAATGGGGAAAGTGATCAGCGCCTTTAAAGAAGGTGGTGGTGAAGGAAAACCTTTACATGTACAAATGTCTCTCTCCTATGCCCGCAATCACTATGAAGCGATCGAAGAAGCATACGATCAGTGGCGTTCAAACTTGGCTGGGATAGAGGCATTGGAAAATCTAAGCCGCCCCGAACAATATGATGAGGCTACCAAACATATTACCCGCGAAGAGATCCAGAACTGTTTACTTATTTCTTCCAATCCTTCTGACTATATAATTCCGATCCGGGAATGTAGTGCATTGGGATTTGAAAATATTATTCTTCATAATGTAAACCGACAGCAGATCGCATTTATCCAGGACTTCGGAGCTACTGTTCTTCCTGCGCTCAGAAAAACAGAACTGAAAGACCGGTCTACAGACGGCGTGATCATCTAAAAATTAATATTCACCCGTATATGTCAGTACTCGAGAAGAAAAAAATAGAATTGAAATTTTTGGTCAAAGCCAGTACACTCACAGCTGTGGTACTGATCAGTTATTTTGTAGGGTATGGCATTGGTTATTTACTTCATCTTGAAAACAATTACATAAGCGGCATGTGGTGCGCCGCCACGGCGATTGTGGTATTTGATGATCTTCCGCACAATGCAAGAACACTTTTAAAGGACAGGGTACTTGGAACCTTGATGGGTACAGTGATTGCTGCTACTTGCATCGCGCTCTTCGGAAAGCTGATCTTATCCATTGTCCTGTCACTCCTGGTCGTGTGCAGTATCATTATTCTTCTTAAATGGGATGGCACGCTGAAGATCGCTTGTATTACTGTATTGATCGTGGCGATCACTACGCATGGCTATAATGATCGTGATATTATTTACTTTGCTGCTATTCGTTTTCTTGAATGTTTGGTAGGGGGTACCATTTCTTTTGTTGCTACACTTGTGATTGATAAGATCAGGAAATAAGTACTGGCGCTTGGATAGATCGCTAACGTGGATTATTAACATTTCCTGTATTGATCCCTCCACTATAATCCGTCGGACTAGGTGTACCCGGCGGTGGTGTGGTGGTGGCTGGTAGTGTGTTGTTGAAATTGACACTATTAGGATTCGTTGCAGAATTATTAGCGGGATTTATATTGGTATTATTGTTAAAATCCACAGGGTTGTTGTTTGGAATAGGATTGGTATTGCCATACTGATTTTGCTGCGTATTTGGCATTGTATTATTATACATCTGCATCGCATTTTGAGCTGGATCAATATTTACATTGCCTGAATTATTGTATTCTGCCGGTCCGGGTTTGTAGTAATTGCTATCCGTCTGTGCAAAGGCAATTTGTATACCCATCAATAAAGACGCTACTACCAGGATGAACTTAATCTTTTTCATAACAGGAGTTGTTTATGTTCGTTCAATTAACTTTTACAAAGTAAAAAAACTCCTTCCTCCAAAGCATTGCAGCATTACGAAAAAAGATTACACGTTTATTCTATTGAATGATCTCTCCGATGATATCAAAAGGAAGTGTATGATCTAAAGGCGTTCCATCTTCCTTCAGCAACTGGATATCCATGCACTGCCTTATTTTATCAGGCTGAGAAGAGATGATTGGTTTTCTGCGTAAGATGAGATTCATAGGAAATTTTAACGGTACCGCTTCCAGCTCATACGTTCCGCAGCCTGGTGTTTTCTCATGATCGCAGCTTGAAATATGAGGATGGTGAAAATTATCGCTGTTTCGTGTAAAATTAATAAACTGCTCCTGTTCCTCTTCATTGAAACATACTCCATAGGATTCAGAGTTGTCTTCATTTTCTTCCAGTTTATACCAGATTATTTTATAATGTTCCTTTTCGTGGCCGTCGCTTAAAAAACGAAAATGGTTCAGGGTGGTTTGGATCTTGCTCATAAAAATAAAAATTTACTTTTGTTTCTATTAATGTTACAACAGTCCGTTCCATCCAATTGGTTCCCAAATAAACCTGTGACGCTCTATAGCGCCACAGGATAAATTATTGCTATTTATTTGCCCGAGCTGCCCGTGGTATTACCAGAGCGGTTGCCGGAACTGGTGCTACCGGTCTTATTGCTGTTCCCGGAAGTACCAGATTTATTATTACTGCCGGTAGTACCGGATTTATTGCTGTTGGTAGTACCGGATTTTTTTTCTGAGCTGCTGTTATTATAATGAGTGCTACTATTAGAGTTTGACCCTTGCTTTTTCTGTTGATTATTTGGTCCGTTATTATAGCCTGAACCAGTATTAGAATTTGGGGTTCCGGAATTGTTGTTATATTGATTTGAGTTCATATTAGACCGATTGTTGTAGCTTGTATCGGTTTGCGCGTACGTTGCCTGCATACTCAGCACAAATGCTGCAGTAGCGATCATTTTGGTGATTGTGTTCATAAAATTGTTTTATTAAAATGTTTAGTAAAAAATTGAGGAATAATTTTTCCAGAAAAATTCAGTGATACAATTTTCTAAAAATTATTTATACAAAGGTACAATCCTTTCAGGAAAGTGCTTTGCAGCATTATAAGAATAACTTACATAGTTTAATATTGCCAAGCATTTCGGCAAATTCTTTAATCCTGATAAAAAAAGCCCGCAAAAAATTAATTTTGCGGGCTATCGTTTATAAAGAAGAATTCTTATTCCTCATTCTCGTCTTGATTAGAAGATTCATCGTCTTCGTCTTCTTCCTCCTCTTCTTCTTCATCTTCCTCTTCTTCATTCTCCTGCTCCCCGGCTGCTTGCATGTTGATTGCGCTAGTGGCAACTTCTGATAATTTTTCATCGGCTGCTTTTTCCTCGTTCAGCGTTTCTTCCAATAAAGAAACAGCGTCGGTAAGGCCCAGCGTTTCTGCAAACTGTCGCAGGGTGCCGTAAGAGGCGATCTCATAGTGCTCTACCTTTTGTCCGGCAGAAATAATACCGGCATCACACATAGCTCCTTCTTCGCAATCCTGCATGATCTCTTCCGCTTCTTTGATCAGGCCGGCCATTGCTTCGCATTTTTTTGCTGTTGCCTTTTTGCCCAACAGTTCAAAGACCTGCTCTACCCGACTCACCTGCTCTTCTGTCTCCGACAAGTGATTTTGCAATGCCTCGATCAGTTCTTCCGAAGTAGCATTTTTGATCATTTTTGGGATTGCTTTGGTAAGCGCTTTTTCTGCCCAATAAATATCTTTCAGCTCGTCTTCAAACAATTTCATCAATTGAGAAGATTGTATGCTGCCATCGTTGGCTTTAGTCTGTGGCTTTCTCGCAGGAGCCTTGCGAGCAGGGGTTGTTTTTTTTCTTGCTTTGGTTTGCATGACGTTAATGATTTAAATTTGTTTAAGTATAAATGACTATTATTGTTTTTTTCCCAGCCGGATGAAAAGTATTATAATTCCAGTTGCTATTATGGCGGAAATAAAAATTCCAAAACCTACTCCTGTTTCAAAAATTCCTCCTATGACACTACAGGAACTAAGCAGCGCAGAAAAGATCAGAAGAATCCAGGCGTTGATATAAAGCAAATTATTCATTTCTATAATGCATTATTTGTTATTGCAAAGATGTTCTTCTGCTTCTGTTTTTTGTTACATCAAACCAGCCGGATCTTATATCTTTCAGACAAAGTTATTGTCCTAATTCTGATCAATGAGGTTTGCTGTTGTGAAACCACTCCTCTTGCATAGGATGTGTTTTAAGCCAATGAATTGTAAACGAAATTGCCGCCACTACTGCGGCTGCCAATAAAAAGAACCCGGAGATCTTTCCGCTTCGAAACATATAGCCTACGGCCTGACAAGAGCTAATGATCAAAGAAAGTAACGTAGCGACAAGCGCACTAAAAGTAAAATTTTCCATTTGTTATAAAAATTTACATTCCACTTCCATCTTAAATGTGAATTGCTTTTCACATTACAAAGTTGCCACAAATAAAAAGTGAATGCATTACACGGTACGGGAATATACTTACAACGATCACATCCCAATGTTAACAGTAGCTACAGACCATTGTTTATCTTTATAAAAATGAAAGGATCATCACAACGAATAAAAAAAATACCGGTAGTTACAGCGCTACCGGCATTCCGTAAGGTAAAATAGGATTGATTATCTGTTTTCGAAATTTGTATTGGTAACTGGTTTACCGAATTCGCTGGTATTAATTTCTTCCTTCATGTATTGAGCATCTCCGAAAGCCAGCATGGGTATAAATATGAATCCAAGGAAAAGAATTCCAAAACCATAACCGGTGTCTTTTCCAAACGATTTTGCCAGTAAGAAAGGTATTCTGAAAATAAAGAATAAGTTTACAATTGGAATGAAAAACCATAGTAACCATATTAATGGTTTATTAATGATTTTTAACATCACTATCATACTATAAATAGGCACAATACATGCCCACCCGGGTTGACCGGCCTTTTCGAAAATTTTCCAATAACTTGCGATCATTAATACGATGAGAGCAATGTAGATTATAACAGCTAAGATCATAGAGTAGATTGTTTTAAGGGTTTATTAATTTGGTGTTGCTGTAATTGATTAATTGTGTAATGTTTACGGAAATAAAAGAATATAGTTGTGAGGTTAAAAGGTAACATATAATTTGTAGATAAAAAATAAAAGGCTAGTCAACTTTTGAATATGGACCTTCGTTTAAACGCACGGTGTTCAAGATAATAAATCACAGAATCAAGAACCAGCAAGGATTTCTGAACATGAAGACATAAAAAATAGGTGCATCAGAATATTCTGAATGCACCTATCATCATATATTTTTTTCAAGAATTAGGTTGAAGGCATAATAGCAAAAGCATAAAATAATTCTTACCCTTGCCGTGGCTCTTATTATCTTCTCATACGGCCTCCGCCTCCGCCGCCACCTCCTCCACCGCCCATATTGCGACCACCGCCGCCGCCCATGCCACCCATGCTGCGACCGCCACCTCCTCCTCCATTGCCTCCTCCCATACGGTAGCTGCCACCACCACCGCCATTCATGCGGTTTACATTTCCTCCACCGGATCTATTATTCATATTCGGTGTATTATTGCTTGGAGCGGTATTACGAACTCTTGGCGCATAATTATTATTACTACCGGAATTATTCATACGCTGTGTACTGCTGTTTCCTCCCGTTTGATACCTCGTTCCTCCCGAACTTCTGTATACCGCTCCACCTCTATTAGTAACACGATACGTATTATGATATACTCCTTGCGATCTGTTTTGTATTACTACCGTGGAAGTCGTTCTGCGTGGTCCGTAATAACTGTTTACTACCGGGCTTCTGTAAACCATTGTACGGTGATAGTACTGATGATACACGGGGTAACGGTGATAATAATACCCATAGTACCGAGGATAATACCAAGGTCTCCAAGGCCGCCAGTAGCTTGGATAGTAGCCCCAATACCATGGCGATACATACACCGCGTAAGCCGGGCCATACATATACGTAACGATAGGCCAATAGGCAGGCGCTATGTATACATTCACATTAGTCTGCGGCGCTACGTTGTTGGTGTTGTTGTAAGCAGGATTGTTCGTTTGAGTAGCCGGATCTGCCGATGGCTCGATGATATAATCTTTGCCATACAAATCTTCGTTTCCTACGATCTGCACATTGTATTGCCCGTTGGAAGTTTTTTCCAATTCGATCACCGCCACATCCTGGTTTTCTTTACTATTGATCGGATCCTGGATCACTACAGCGTGATTGTCTCCGTTTTTGTTATCGATCACACGCAGATAGTCGATCTTACCATCGTTGTTTAGGTCGAGGTTGTTTACCCGGTTGCTTTCATCGTTGAGTTGTTGTTCAAACTCTTCGAATGTTTTTGATTTGCTGAACAGGTCCAGCACTGCGTAAAGATTCAAATTATCTCCCGGCAGGCCAAGCGAATCGGGATGTTGCGTATTTTGCCCGAAGGCAGGCGACAACAACCAACCGCTAAGTACGAGTATTAAAATTTTGGTCTTCATAATAGTATAAAAATAGTTAAGCTTTATTTTAAGCACATTACATCATTCGCATTAAAATTCTACTAATTTTTAATACCAATGCAAAATGCATGCTAAACTGATCATTATAGATCTTGTATTTTACTTACCAACTGAATATCCATTCAAATACAAAAACAAGCCTTTGGAATACAAACAGGCCTTTCTGTGGTCTATAATTTTGTTTAATCTTATATAAATCGCATATTTCTTTTGATGTATCCCTCAATCCTAAAATACAAGTCTATCCGCCATTTTGCCTTTTGGATTGCTATTATCTGTTATCAGTTGATGGTGGATTTTATTGTATGCACTTTCGTAGAAGGCATGCAATATTCTGTCTTAAAAGAATCTATCGAACTTGTGATATTGTATTTACCAGGGCAACTAGTCATGGTTTACTGTTTACTTTATTTTATCATTCCTGATTGTTTTCTGAAATCAAACTATTTTTTAGGAGTAGTATTAGTATTTTTTTTATGTATAGTATCGGGAATAATTAACGAAGCTTCTTATAGAACTTTCGTAGATCAATATCATTTATTTCCTTCTTTGTCGGGAAAACATTCCTTAGGAATGCACAGGATATTGGGTACAGGAGGATTTGCTGCCTTTATAAAATTAATGCACTTCTGGTATGAGAAAAATTATTACAATAGTGTATTGGAAAAAGAGAAGGTAAATGCTGAGCTAGCAATACTTCGGTCTCAGCTCAACCCACATTTTTTATTCAATACCTTAAATAATATTTATTCCATTACGCAGAACTCCTCTCCGGAAGCCGCTGATATGATACAACGGTTGTGCGCATTGCTTAGATATATCTTATATGACTGCAACCTTCCGGAGATCCCATTGTCGCAATCATTTACAATCATTAAAGATTATATTTCCCTGGAAAGAATCCGTTACGAGAAAACGTTGGACATAAATATTCAATTGCCAGAGGTTTCGGATGACTATTTAATTGCTCCTCTACTACTATTGCCGCTAGTAGAAAACTGTTTTAAACATGGCACAAGTAAAACTACAGATCATCAATGGATCAATATAAAAGCCGAAGTAAAAGGGAACAATTTTTATATTAAACTGATCAATAGCAAACCTGAGCATATTTCAACACCAGATAGATTGCACAAAGGAATTGGACTCAGCAATATCAGAAAAAGACTAGAACTGCTTTATCCTAAAAAGCATAGTTTAGAAATACACGAAGAAGATGACTTATTTGTGGTGGTGTTAAAATTAGAACTTCATGTTAAATCAGCTTCAGAATCCAATGAACACAGTAGCTAAAAAATGGAACTGCCTTATCGTGGACGACGAGCCACTGGCACGCGAAGTAGTGCGTAGGCATATAGAACAGGTGCCTGTTCTTAAACTGGTTGGAGAATGCAATAACTCCCTAGAAGTGCTGGAAGCCTTAAGGCAACTTGACATCGACATTATTTTCCTGGACATACAATTACCAGGCATGAAGGGAAATGAACTTTTGAAAAACCTAAAAGAACCTCCCAACATAATTGTCACCACTGCTTTTCCGGAATATGCGCTCGAAGGTTATGAACTTGATATTGTCGATTATTTATTAAAACCGATCAAGTTTGAACGTTTTTTAAAAGCGGTATTGAAAGTAATAGAACACGATAACGATAAACCTCCAGCTCCTGGTCCGATCATCCTCATTGAAAAACCAGAGGTTCCTAAAGATGACTATTTATATTTCCGGACAGATCGAAAAACGGTGAAGGTATTTCTAAATGACATTCTATACATTGAAGGCTTAGGGAATTATATTAAGATATACACCAGTAACGGAGTGGTGATCACTAAAAATTCAATGAAAACAATAGAGGCGATGCTTCCTGAAAACTTGTTTATTCGTGTTCATCGTTCTTTTATTATTTCCAAAACAAAGATCAGCTCTTACAACAACGATAAAATAGAAATAGGTAAGGCTGAGATCCCTGTCGGTAAACTGTATAAAAACAATATAAGCTTATTGGAATAGAAAAGCATCTCTGTTTTTTACAAGCATTAAAAAAAATCGTGTAAAATATTTTCAGAAGGACTTTGGTATTTTACTTTTCAAAAACTGAAGCCCTATGAAAAACTTTTTTAAACCGATCATTCTGATAGCCCTACTCATAAATACAGCAGAAGTAGCCGGGCAAGCATCCACGCCTCCTATCCCGGCCAACGAAGGGAATAACAATCAATCTAATTCTAATCGTAAGAAAAAGGAAACGAAGGAGGACAAGGATAAAGATAAAACCAAAGAAAATAATTTACCTCCCAACAATATTTTCGGAAGCGATGATTCAAGAAAACAAAGGCATCATAAGAAAAAATAAATTTACCGAAGCTGTGTATTAAAGAATTGCTATCTCTTCTACCTTTTAATGAAAGTGGTACTTATGCCAAAAAATAATCAATCTAAAAATCTGATACTCCAACTCACACCTTGTCTTATTATAAGAGAAAGAATCTGTGTGAGTTGGAGAGGAACGATACTTCGTGGAAGTAAATAAGGCCACGACATCTGAAAATTTTATTTTCTAGACCCAGTAAGCAAGGATCAGCGCTACTACGAGCAAAGAAACTAAATTATATCCGGCATTGATGGCGAAAAGAGTCCATGATTTTTTTTCCCATACAGTACTTCCCAAATGTCCGGGAAAATAAAAGCCAAGCCAGGTAAAGATGGCAGCATTTAAAGCACTTGGCAAAGGTCCCATTTCTTTCATACCAGGCACAAATGTCCAGGCTGCCATATTATGAGCAAATACCCATGCGAAAAGAAAATTACCAATGATCATAAAGATCATTCCTTTTGTAACCTCTTTCGTTTCGGGTTTCGTATTGGGATCGTGTCCCATTTCTCTACCCCATACTTTTCCAAACAATGGCGTATACCATATAAATCCAAGTATAAAATTGACAACAACAGCTACCAAAATGGCTGCTATATTAATTTTTAGTTCCATGATTTTTTATTTTAAAATTTTCCTACTCTTATGGATTTTCAGTTGCTCCCGTTTTTTATATGGTTACTGCTCCATATCACTAGTTAAAAAAATATATTCAAAAACAGCATTGTTAACCATTTTTAAATTTAAGTATATTATGGTTTCTTAATCTAGAATTTACAAACAAACTATTTGGAAATTATTTCCTTTTATATTTCTTCAATTCAGAAGTCGGCACGATCACGGTACGATTGTCCCACATTTCCGGTGTGTAAGCAAATTCTTTTTTAAATTTCATCACCGCTGGTTCTTTTACTTTTTCAAATTCTGTAGTGGAAATTTCTTCTCTATCCAGTACTAAAAGTTCGTATTGGTTTTCCGTGTTAAAAAATAATTCCACATCAAATTTCATTTCATTCAGCTGTTTGTCGATCAGGAAACGTTTTTGTTTTTTTACTACGGAAAAATTCCGGTCGAGTGAAGTGAAATCTTTTTGAGTGGCCGACATATATTTTATAAAATAGCCGGACTTTCCTTTTTCAAAAATAAGATGCGCTTCTTTAAAATTCGTAACGTGCTTAAATCCGAATAAGTTAAATGAATCGCTTTTCTTCCCTTTTGCAAAAGCGAAATCGGCCTGCAAAATAGCGAATGAGCCAGTGGCAATATACACGGTGCCTTCATATAATCCTCGCTTCTTGGGCCTGAACGTGATCTGATAGACACGCTCATTGTTGTAGAGAGGAATATCTTTCAGCTCATATTCATATTTATTTGTACTGTTTATGCATTTCCATTCATCGCTTTTTATCGAGACAAATTGTTTCAGCAGAAATTGCAAATAATCTTTTGCCTGTTCTGTAGGAATGGTATAATTCAAGGTATCGGCATCTTCTTCTTTTTTCTCTTCTTTATTCCAGGCTTCTTTATCTTTATTTTTATTGCCTACTTTTTTACTGAGAATTCCTGTACTCAGTTTATAATAAATATCTTTTTCACCCATACTTTTTTCTATATCGGCAGTAAAGTCGGCGAGCTTATTTTCTACATCGTCCAGGATCTTCTGTTGTGAGCCTTCTTCAAGCGAGATCCCTTTGATCGGTACAAGCTTATAATTATTTCCGTTGTGGTAATACTCTACCAATGCATCCTGGTATTCGATAAATTCAGGAGGCATTTTTTTCATGATCTCATCAAATGTTTTTTTGTCGAGTCCTACAAAATCAGATTCTTTCAGTTTGACCTTATTTTCTTTCTGAAAAGGAATTTTCGAATATTTATGTACAAAAATGCGTTGCTTATCCGGTGCTGCGGCGCTGTTGGATTCAAAATTTTTATACGCGCGACGAATGATCTCTTCGGCCGGCAGCGAATAAGTGCTGACCTCTACTTCGCGCAAGCTCACTGCTGCCGGACGCATACGTATTTCTGTGTGCGCCTGCAACGATGATATGGTAAGCTTTACAGGCTCATAACCCATGTAACGAAACACGATCATATCATTCGGTGTAGTACCTTCGAGGTCCAACATAAAAATTCCTTCGCTGTTGGAGACGGTCCCTTTGGTAGTGCCTAGCACTCCTATACTTGCATAGGGCAGCGGTTCTTTGGTTTCGGCATCCACGACAGTTCCTGAAATGGATGCGCCAAAAGACGGAAAAGATAATGACAAAAAACAAATGACTAGAAAATAATATACCAAAGAAACAGCTTTCATAGTTGGATTAGTTTCTGTAAAATAATCCCGCAGTATTAGTCTGACAGGTATATGTAATATAATTATTTTTTTTGGCTAATAATCTTGTTTCAAAATGCAGTGTTGAGATAAACATCCCAACAGCAGAGATTGAGCTGACGATATTGTTCGATCTTTTAGATTGCTTTTTCTGTGCATTGAACCTTTATTTCCCCATCATTCACCGGCATAAAAGGTTCGTTCACCTAACCTTTATTTTTTCATCATACTCCTTGCGCTAGTTTTATAAAAAATAAACATCCTATGTACACTTCTGATTTTATAATTTCCAAAGATAGCACACGTATCGCCTATCGCCAGCTTGGCTCGGGGCCGGGACTTATTCTCGTTCACGGTGGTATGCAGGCGGCGCAAAATTTTATACAACTAGGCACTTTACTTTCTGATCGCTTTACTGTTTATATCCCGGACCGTCGTGGACGTGGACAGAGCGGAGCTCCGGGCGAAGATTACAGCCTTGCGAAAGAGTGCGAAGACATCGAGGCTTTACTTCTCAAAACAGGTGCACACTTCATTTTCGGACTCAGTTCGGGCGCTATCATCGCACTGGAAGCTGCGAGGCTGTTTCCCGCTATCCATAAGGCAGCTATCTATGAACCGCCCCTGCGCCACCCGGACCATCGGCCTGACCCTTGGGCAAATCGATACTTAAAGGAAATCGCTGAAGACAAGCTGGCAGAAGCAATGACAACTGTAATGAAAGGGACCGGCGATCGCTGGTCGTTTACGATGTTGCCACGTTTTATTTTGCAACCGCTCATGAAAATGGCTATCAAAGCAGAAACTTCGAAAAAGCAAGGCGAAGCTATTCCAATCAGCGCATTAATTCCTACACTCCGCTATGATTGTATGCTTGTAGAAGAGACGGAAGGAAAGTTTGAAAAATATAAAGAGATAAAAACGAAATTACTTTTGATAGGAGGCACAAGAAGCATGACAGCATTGAGAGAGATACTTGCAGCATTGTATGAACTACTTCCCTGTTCTGATTTTGTACAGCTCCCCGGCGTAGGACATATAGCAGCCGATAATATGGGAAAGCCTGAATTGGTGGCGGAGGAATTGAAATTATTTTTCGAGGAGGAGGATGAGCTATCATCCATGCTTGATATTATATTTTCGCTGATCTAAAATCAGTAGGAAGTATAGCTACGCGAGGGATTGCAGGGTGGTGGTTTGTGGGGATACAAACAACGGCAAAAAATCTTTTCTTTTGGCTACTCTTGCTGTTGCTCTTGCTGTCTGTCAGCAAGAGCAACAGCAAGAGTATTGAGTACTTTGCTCAATACTCTATACTGTCTGTGCTTCCGAAGGGATTCGAACCCCTACCGTCAGAACCGGAATCTGAAATACTATCCATTATACTACGGAAGCTTTTTAAAATTTTGTATTATGAGCTATGAATATTGAATCCATTAACCCAAAAACACTGACAAAAATATGCATTTAAAAGCATAAAAAAAATGTTGAGTTATGATCAACTCATAACTCAACATTCATAATTCAAAATTAAAAACTACTTTCCTTCAATCGCTTCCTTCACCAGCTTAGCTGCATCTTTCAATACTACTGCTGATTTTACTTTCAGGCCGGAGTCGTTGATGATCTTCGCGCCTTCTTCGGCGTTGGTTCCCTGAAGTCTTACGATGATCGGAACTTTGATATCGCCGATCGCTTTGTAGGCTTCTACTACACCATTCGCCACACGGTCGCAGCGAACGATACCGCCGAAGATATTGATCAGGATTGCTTTTACATTTGGATCTTTCAGGATAATTCTGAAACCTGCTTCTACTGTTTTCGCATTTGCTCCACCTCCTACGTCAAGGAAGTTGGCCGGCTCACCGCCGGAAAGTTTGATCACATCCATAGTAGCCATTGCCAGACCGGCACCGTTTACCATACAACCTACGTTTCCGTCAAGCTTCACGTAGTTCAAATTACTTTCTCCTGCTTCTACTTCCAAAGGATCTTCTTCGGTGACATCTCTGTAAGCATACAGTTCAGGTTGTCTATACATCGCGTTGTCGTCAAGCGATACTTTTGCATCTACGGCCAGGATCTGGTCGTCAGAAGTTTTCAGCACCGGGTTGATCTCGAACATTGCAGCATCAGACTCTTTATATGCTTTGTATAGTTTTGTCACGAAAGTGACCATTTCTTTAAATGCATTTCCGGAAAGGCCCAGTTTGAAAGCGATCTTTCTTGCCTGGAAACCTTGCAGGCCTACTCTAGGATCTACCCACTCTTTGAAGATCTTGTCAGGAGTGCTATGCGCCACTTCTTCAATGTCCATACCACCTTCAGTAGAGGCTATGATCACATCACGTCCGGTAGCTCTGTCGAGCAGGATCGACATATACAATTCTTTGGGCTGGGAAGCGCCAGGGTAGTAAACATCGGCGCCTACATAGATTTTATTTACTTTTTTCCCTTCTGCTCCGGTCTGGATTGTCACCAATGTACCGCCCAGGATCTGGGAAGCTTTTACTTTTACTTCATCCAACGATTTGGCGATCATTACACCTCTGTATTCGGTGCCTTTGATCTTACCTTTTCCACGGCCTCCGGCATGGATCTGCGCTTTTACAGCCCAGATCTTGCAACCAGTCATTTCGCTAAGTTTCTTAGCTGCTTCTTCGGCTGCTTCAGGAGTTTCGGCCATGATGCCCTCTCCTATTTTTACACCATGTTTCTTTAGTATTTCTTTTGCCTGATATTCGTGAATATTCATCGTTGTAATTTTTTTAGATGCCCTAAAGTAAATTATTTGATCTATAATTTCAAGAAAAGATAGTTTTTTACAAAAAAAATCAGGCCTCTATGATCAGATACCAGATGCCTAATGCCTGATACCGGATAAAATTATGAGTTATGAATGTTGAATTATGAGTTTTAAGTGGTATAGCTATATGGTATCTACTATTTTTCCAATTGAACGCATTATAAATTTTATCTGGTATCTGGTATCCTGTATCTGGCATCTTTCCAATTAATTAGATACTTTTGACCGCAGAAATTCAACACCGCTTAATTTGCTACAAAATGCTGGAAGCTACAGATATATATAAATCTTATCCCAACGTAGACGTGCTGAAAGGCGTAAGCCTTAAGATCGACCGGGGAGAAATTGTTTCGATCGTAGGCGCTTCAGGCGCAGGCAAGAGCACATTGCTTCAACTATTGGGTACACTCGATAGCCCTGACAAGGGTAGTCTCATCATCCACAACGAAGACCTGAGTAAGGCCAGCAGTAAACGGTTATCCGAGTTTCGTAACAAAAACCTGGGGTTTATTTTTCAGTTCCATAACTTACTTCCTGAATTTACAGCGCTTGAAAACGTTTGCATTCCCGGATACCTGGGCAAAAGAAATCCCAGCGAAGTACAAAAGAAAGCCAAATACCTGATGGATTACCTGGGCATCAGCCACCGAATGAGCCATAAACCCTCCGAGATGTCGGGTGGAGAGCAGCAACGTACCGCTATTGCAAGAGCCCTGGTCAACGACCCGCTAATCATCTTTGCCGATGAGCCTACCGGAAATCTCGACTCTCACAATGCAGAAGAAATGCATAAGCTATTTTTTCAACTCAGAAAAGAATTTCACCAGACTTTTGTGATCGTTACGCACAACGAAAAACTAGCTTCCGAAGCAGACCGCAAGCTGGAAATGGCGGATGGGAAACTTTGCTAACATGACCAGAAAAGATTTTTTGCCACTCTTATTAGCGCTATTTTTTTATCTTCTCTCGTTTCCTGAAATATCTCCTGTCTATGGCACCGGACTAGATCCTTCTTACACCTGGGCTTTAAACTGGCTTTTCGTCCACGACCGGCAAGTGCTTACAGACCTGTTCTACTCCATCGGGCCTCTTGGATTTTTAAAATTTCCTACAACCGAAGGTAATAACTTGCTTTACTTTTATCTGTTTTTTTCCTTTCTGAAAATCCTGTTCCTGTTTTTACTTTTACGAATCTCTTTCCGCTCTGCAGGCGAGGCCAGATACACGGGAATGTTGATGCTACCGGCCATATCGTTTTACTTTGATCTGGATATTCTTCTCATTGGCAATTGCTTTCTATTGCTTTATCTTTATTTAAAAAATAAAAACATCATCGCCTTTCTACTGGCCTCGTTGCTTTGTTCCATGGCGATACTCATAAAATCTTCCATTGGGATCTCCTGTATCTCTTTACTTACTTCTTCTCTGATCCTGCATTTGTTTCTGATTCGCTCAGTGAAACAAACCAGTTTCTACTTCACGGCTTTTCTATGCCTGTACAGCATTCCGCTCTTGTTGGTATTTGGAAATTTTGAAAAGATAGTAACGTACCATATTCACATCAAACTATTATCAGACGGGTATTCTACTGCGCTGGCTTTGCAAACCCACAACAACTGGTGGCTGCTGACCAGCTTCCTGCTGTGTTTTGGAGTAGCTCCCTTTATTTTCAAAAGCAAGGATACTAAACTAATTTTCCCTCTGCTTCTTTTCCCTCTTTTTGCTCTGTGGAAACATTCGATGGGAAGAGAAGATATCAGCCACAATGCGATTCTTCTTTATGCGCTTTTTATGTTATGGACTTCCATCCTCATCCTCACCGCCGAATTCAACTTCAAGACGATCGGCCTTGCGATGCTGAGTATCGGACTTTATCTCTCCAACATGCTGCAGATCCCGGGCGCACAGTCATACGAGCTTGCCAGCGGAGGTCCTTCCTATTTTTATAATTCCATTATAGAGTTTTCGAAAACAAAAAAGACATCCGAAGCTATCTCGCTGAAAAATATTGCCCCGCAAATTCTTTCTCCTTCCACACGCGCGTTGATCGGAGATTCCAGTATTGATATTTATCCATGGGAACTGTCATATCTTCCTGCCAATCATCTACACTGGAAACCACGTCACACGATTGAGCTATCTGCTTCTTCTACCAAGTATATCTCTGAAGAAACGAGCAAAAGTTATCTTCCTCCACACGCTCCTGAATTTATTCTTTTCCATCTGCAAAACGATCAATGGGGTGGCCGCTTTGGCTCGCTGGATGGACGTTATATTCTGAACGACGAACCCAGGGTGATCTATGCAATTCTAAACCACTATACTCTTGCCGAAAAAAATCCACAATACCTGCTTTTTAGAAAAAATAATAAAGAAAAACTGACGCCTCCCACTGCTTCACACCAACAATACAGTATATGGAACGAATGGATTCCCCTTCCTCCTATTTCGGATACATCTCTGTTGAGAATGCGGTTTTATCATCAGAAAACATTTTTGGGTAAACTGAAAAACTTTCTCTACAAAGACGAGGAATACTATATCGACTATTTATTTTCACAGGATAGTATTTTAACCTATCGCTTTATCCCTTCCAATGCCGCAGATGGATTATGGCTGCATCCGTTTATTCTAAACCCATATAGCAAAGCGCCAGAAGCACCTGTACAAAAAATACGTTTCAGACATTCTGCTTCATCAATACTCGTAGAAGATGCGATCGGAGTTCAATGGGAATCGATCGATCTTGTTTCTTCCGAAGGGCTTAGAAGTAAAACGTTGGATTTATTTCACAAAACAGATCTGGTAGCGGAAAAAATTATCTGGTATTTAAAAAATGATTTTGAACAATCCCGCAATACGAAATCGATTGATAGTACCTATCATTCTTCCGGAAACTATTCCATGAAAATTCTACCGGAAGAATATTCTTATGCTTACAAACTTTCCTTAGATAGTCTTTGGAAAAAATGTGATTGCGATCGTCTCAATCTTTCTGCCAGAATTCAATACCTGGCCAATTCCTCTGCCCAGGCGCTGTTGGTAATGAATGTGGACAGTACGGATAAAAGATCATGGAAGGCTACTAATTTAACTACTACTACCCGAGAGCAGTGGCTGCCCTCGTATATTGAGCAAACCATCCACCGCGCTGAGACAAGTGAAGGAAAACTATATGTATATATCTGGAACAATGGTACCAAACCGGTTTACCTCGACGATTTTATACTAACGGTTAAGTATTGAAAAGACTGAGGCCGATGATATGTTGATACTATTTTTTATTTTTAGACTTTGATGACTCCGGAAGAAATATTAAAACGATATTGGGGATACGACCAATTCAGGCCTCTGCAAAAAGAGATCATAGAAGCGTCTATTGCCCGTGAGGATGTTCTTGCCCTGATGCCAACCGGCGGCGGCAAATCAATTTGCTTCCAGGTGCCCGCTCTTTGCGTGGAAGGAGTGTGCATTGTGGTCACACCCTTGATTGCGCTAATGCGCGACCAGGTAGAACAATTAAAAAAACGAAACATCAAAGCCGTCGCTATCCACTCAGGGCTGAGCGCGCGTGAGATTGATATTTTACTTGACAACTGTGCACACGATCCTATGATCAAGTTTCTTTATCTCTCTCCGGAAAGATTAAAATCAGACCTGCTGTTAGAACGGATCAAAAAGATAAAAGTAAGTTTTCTCGCCATTGATGAGGCACACTGTATTTCCCAATGGGGATACGACTTCCGGCCTTCCTATCTGGAGCTTGCAGAGTTTCGGAAAAAAATCTCCTCCGTCAGTGTGATCGCGCTCACGGCTACGGCTACACCGGATGTTAAAAAGGATATTATCGAAAAGCTTTCACTGCGTCACGAGAAGGTTTTTGTAAAAAGTTTCTCGCGTGCCAATCTTTCCTATTCCTGTTTTGCCGAGTCCGACAAGATCAGAAAAATGCTGGAGATCCTGGCCAACGTACCTGGTCCGGCCATTGTATATGTACGGAGCAGGAAGAACACCACTGAGATCGCCGATTTTCTAAAGAAACAAAAAATAAGCGCCTCCGCCTATCACGCTGGCATGACAACCGCCGAACGCAATAATATTCAAGACCTCTGGATCCACAATCAAACACGCGTGATGGTAGCTACTAACGCCTTCGGCATGGGCATTGACAAACCAGATGTGCGAGTGGTCATCCACCTTGCTCCTCCTGACAGTCTTGAAGCCTACTACCAGGAAGCAGGCCGGGCCGGGCGCGACGAGAAAAAAGCTTATGCAGTGCTTCTCTATACCAAACAAGAGCTAGAAGATCTTCACCTGAAGATCGGACAAAAATACCCGAGCGCTGACCTGATCCGCAAAACTTATCAATCGCTTGCCAATTATTTCAAGATCGCCGTAGGAAGCAGCTTGCTGGCGGCTTATGATTTTAACGAAGAAGAATTTGTAAAAATTTATAAGCTTCCGAAAAAAGAAACTTTCCACGCGCTACGGAGACTGGAATCGGAAGGGTTTATCCAACTCACCGAAGGATATCATAGGCCTTCTAGACTGCATATTTCTGTAGAGCATACTTATCTTTACGATTATCAGCTTACTCATCCTGAAATGGATCGTTTTATCAAATCAATTCTTCGCTGTTATGGAGGAGAATTGTTTGAGACCTTCCTTGAAATCTCCGAACAGCGCATTGCAGCACAGGCCGAGCTGAATACCGCAGAGGTCAGAAAAAAAATTCAGTACCTACAAAGCATTCAACTAGTGCAATATGAACCGGCTCATACAGCGCCGCAGATCGTATTTACTACAGCGCGCTACGATGCTGCCAAACTTCCGTTGAATGTGCGTGAAATGGAATTACGCAAGGAAAAAGAAATTGAAAAGATCAATTACCTGGCGCAATACGCCAGCCAGGAACGACGCTGTCGCAGTCTTGTGCTACAAGAATATTTTGGCGAACGATCCGACAAAAAATGTGGAGTATGCGATATTTGCCTGAAAGAAAAAAAGCAAACGATCTCTTCTGCCTCCGCCGATACGTTGCGTGCCTCTATTCTCCAAACGATCCGGTCGGGTGTGAATGAAATAGATGTTTTGGCAAACGTTCAGAAAAATTTTTCAAAAGAAGAAATCCTGCAAACAATTCGTGAAATGACCGATGAAGGCATTCTTAAAATTGACAAAGCCGGACATATTTTTATTTCTGGAAAATAAATTTAGTTTACGGTCGTTTTTCATTAGATTTACTAATTAATACCCATAAAACTAACGATATCAATGGATCAGAATTCCGGTCTTTTATACATCATTCGCCTACTCATACAAAAGAAAAAACAATTTATAATCGTCGGGATCATTTCTTCCATTGCAGGAATAGCATTGGCCTTTTTGCTTCCAGTATATTACAAATCCACCTGTATTTTTTATCCATACAGTCCTAAAGCATACGATCCGCGCTATATGTTTTCCAATGTAGACGTAGACCTCTTCGGCACTGGCGACGATGCTGATCGTGTGATCACCATCGGGAACTCTAGCCTGATCAGCAATTATATTATTGAAAAATATAACCTCATCGATCGCTATAATATTGATCGCGGAAGCAACTATTTTTACATCAAGGCTACCGAAAAGTTCAGAGACAATTATAAAATTTCCGAAGACGACCGAAGTGCTATTACGGTAACTATTTTTGACAAAGATCCGGACACTGCGGCCATCATTGCCAATGATATTGTAAACCAGATCGATTATTACAACCGCAAACCTTTGATCGAATCCAATGCCAAGCAACTCGATAAATTCAAAACCGATCTGCAAACAAAATACTCAAGGCTGGATTCACTTTCAAAATCAGATGCTTCGCAAAAGCAACTCAACAACAGTGAAAAAGACATGCTCTCGATCACGATGATCAATACCTATTCAGATTTGAAAGAAGCAGAAACTAGACTTTCTATACTGGAAGAAGATTTTCAAACGCTCTACATCATTGAAAAAGCAGCTCCTGTGATTAAAAAAGCAAGACCTGTACGTTGGCTGGTAGTAAGCATCACCATCGTTGGTACCTTGCTGGTTTATTTGATTGGCCTGGTATTGGTGGATCAGTACAGAAGTTCCGTGGGGAAGGAATTGTAGAAAAAAGTTATGAATGTTGAGTTATGAATGTTGAGTTATTTTTTTATTCCTTCATTCATTAAAAAATCATTTCACATTACTGGTCACACAAGACCAGTAGGTAATATCATCAGGAAATCTGGTTTTCCCTTTAAATTGATTTAGCTCCTCGTAAAGATTTGCATGCAGCTTTCCTTGCTCATTCACATCATGAGATTGTAAAAATTGCTGTAGTCTGTCACTCCCATATTCTTCGCTGTCTTCAGAAGCCGTTTCCGTAAGCCCATCAGTATAGGCAAATAACATTGCATCCGGCGGCAAAGCGATTTCCTGTTCGTTTACAAAAGGCAATTTATTGAACACTCCCAGGATGGTAGTTCCTTTATCAAGCAGCGTTACCTCTCCTTTGGAAAGCAGGATCGGCGGGTTGTGGCCGGCGTTGATGTAGTTGATCTTATTTTGTTGAAGATCAAAAATGGCGATAAAAAAAGTAATAAATCTCTCGCCTTTGGCATTGTCGAGAATATTATAATTCAGTTCTTCTACAATCTGCTTCAGGTCTCTGGTCTGGCGCACCAGCGTACGCAGGGATGCCTGAAAATTGGACATCAATAATGCTGCTGGAATTCCTTTTCCTGACACGTCTGCAATACAGATCAGGAACGCATCGTTTGAAAATTTTATATAGTCGTAATAATCGCCACCAATGCTATCGTGTGGGTAGTAACTCGCTTTGATCCGTACCTGTTGTTTGTCGGGAAGATTTTTGGGGAACAAAAAAGATTGCACTTCTTTAGCGATCTCTAGTTCCTTACGGAAAGCCTGTTGTGCTAATTCTTTTCGAGCCAGTTTTTTATTTTCAATGGCTACAATAATAATGTTGGTGAATGTCTGGATGAACGATGTATTCACATCTTCGGCTCCATTATCCCTGGGCGCGCTGCTCACCAATACATAGGCCAGCACCGTGGTTTTATGAGAGATCGGAATTACTTTATCAAACTCGTTGAACCCACTCAAGCTTCCTTTCACTTCTGTGATCTTATGGATATCCAGGATCTCCTGGGTGACGGTCTGGTTTTTATAATTTTTTTCTGTACCGTAATTTACTTTACAAGACCATTCTTCGTCGAATACAAATAGTGCAAGCTTATTGATGTTGAGATTGGCGATCAGGGTAAAATGATAGATCTTGTAGAGCGCTTCTTCCGGCAGGTTTGAATTGATCGCCTGCGTGATCTCCAGAAGTGAGTTCAGCTCCAGTTCTTTGAGGTGGAGGAGTTTTTTAAAAAAATCTGAATCTTCTACCATTTGTTTGAACTTTGAGGATCGTACGCATCGCGTAGGCCGTTGCCAAAAAGATTGAACGCAAATACCAGCAAGCAGATACAAAGACTAGGCATAAACACCAGGAAGCCGCCATCGCTTTCCCAGTTTGAGTTATAGCCTTCAAAAACCATTTTACCCCATGAAGGCATTGGCGGCTGTACGCCGAGGCCCAGGAAACTAAGCCCTGCTTCGATTAGGATGGCGCTGGCAAAATTCGCTGTAGCGATCACGATAATTGGTCCTACTACGTTTGGCAAAATATGTATGAAAATGATCCGCAGGTTTCCAATACCTAATGCTTTAGCGGCTTCCACGAATAATTTTTCTTTAATACTTAAAATTTGGCCGCGCACTACACGCGCTGCTTCTACCCACATCGTCAATCCTACTGCTACGAAAGCTACCCAGATCCCCTTGCTCTGCAAAGCCAGGCTGATCGCGATCACCAGCATGATGCTTGGGATCGACCAGACCACAGTCATAAGCCACATGATCGCATTGTCGAACCAGCCTCCGAAGAAGCCGGCCATGGCTCCCAGCGAAACGCCAAGGATCAAGGAAATGATCACAGAAATAAATCCGATCGAAAGTGAAATTTTTGTACCGAAGAGCAGCATACTCAGCAGGTCGCGGCCGTCGATGCTGGTGCCGAACAGGTATCTTCTTTTCTCCAAATTATTTTTTTCAAACTCCTGGATCAACTCCTGACGTGTAGTGGAATGTAGTTCTTCGTTAAGATCCAGGTACTGGACTTTGTCGCCATTGATCGAATAATTATAGCCGGTAGCAGAATCCGGTTTGATCTTGGTGGAAAATCCCGAGTAAAGTTTTTTCACTGTATTGATGAGTGGCTGCGACATCACTTCGCGCTCACGACCATAGATCGCATAGCGGATCGTATAGCCTTCGACCTTGTACCAGCTGATCGGTTCGATCTTATAATCGCTCTCCTGTCCGAAGAACATGTATTCAAGAAAATTCACATTACGAATTTCCCGCTGTTTGATCGTTTTTAGAAGAAGGACTTCAAAGCCCGGAGATTTTTTCTTGATGTGCGCAGAGCGGTCGTCTGCATTGGGCGTATCGTCGGGCATAATCAGGTAGCCGAGTAAGGCTACTACGTGCGCCAGGATAATGACGATGAGGCCGAACATAGCCGGTTTGTTTTTCAGCAGTCTTCTTCTTACGTAATAAGAAGGTGTTTTAATGTCCTTTTTTTCAAACTTAGTCATGCGCGGCTATCTGCTGTTATGGGCCAACAGGCCTTTTTTACTGGCCAGATAATTGTATTCTTTGTAATTATTTTTTACTAACGCTAGCTCGATCTCCTTTTCGGTGATCTTTTCCAGGCATTTTACCCAGCCTTTCTCAATGAGCGCCAACAACTCATCGCGCAATTGTGTTTCTTCGGTTTGCAATTCTTTTTTTACCCCTTCAAAAGAAATTGTAAAATACAACGCGTCTAATATTTCGTATTCCCTGTCGGTCATTTTTTACTTATAGATTATTCGTTTGTCTGAGTCTTGTAATCAAACCTATAAGGTTTTGCCGAATATATATTTTATCGTACGAAATCTCTTCATAAAACCTTATAGGTTTAATAAAGCGGATAATTATTTTCTACTTATTTCCCTGTCTTTCCACTGGTATGAACCTGTACGTCCAAGCAATGCAAAGAAGACTACATAAAACGGATAGATCGATTCTGTGATCAGAAAAATCCATAGGTTTAGTTTTCTTCCAAAATATACTAAAACCGAACGTAAAAATAAGAATTCCAGCATAAATTTGAATACCAGCAAGAGTAAAAATGTACCGGGTGGATAACTCCCCAGGAGCCATAAAAAAAAACTTATTACCAAAGCAACATTTGCACCGAAAACAAGCAACGCTAATAGCTTAATATGCGTATAGGTGTAGTTTTCCCATTTGCTTGCCCATCTTCTCCTCTGATTGAAAAAAGCTTTCCAGGAGACCGGTGCCTGTGTTTCTACCAGGGCTTCTTTATTTTTAAGAAAAGCTACTTTGCCCGGATACCTGCGGTAGATCTTATGCATAAGAAATTCATCGTCGCCGGAGGCCAGCTTGTTGGAATCTTGGTAACCGTTTACTTCTATAAATGCCTGCCGTTCGTAAGCAAGGTTTGCGCCGTTGCACATATTGGGAAACCCGGCCGATAAGCTGGCGGCGCCAGAGCCTACAAGACTGGCAAATTCAAGCTCCAATACTTTTTCGCGAAAGTTTTTGGCTTCAAAAAAAGTAACAGGCCCGGTGATCATTTTTAATTTTCTTTCTTCATAAAAACAAGCGATCGACTTAAGCCAATGTTTACCTACCCTGCAATCTCCATCCGTGGTAACGAGCAACGTATTAGCGGAGGCTTGTACTCCTTGCGCAATCGCATTCTTTTTGCCTGACAAACCTTTCTCTAAATGAAGAAGACGTAAGGTCAGATTATTTTTTTGCTGAAATTTTTCTACTAACCGCACCGTGTCATCTTCCGAATGATCGTTGATGAGGAGTACTTCAAAGTGTTCTTTTGAATAAGACTGCTGCTGCAAATCTTCCAGCAAGGCCTCGATTGCCCCGGCTTCGTTGCGCACAGCGATTAGTACTGAAACAGTAGTAGCGGGTGATTTATTTTCTTCGAATTTAAAAACCGGAATTTTTTGCCAATAAAAATATAGTCCTGCGGTAAGTAGTATATAAATTATAATAAGCAGTGACAGGAGAAAAACCATGAACGAAGGTAGTAAAAAAAGATGCCAGATACCAGATAGTTATAGAGGATCGTTATTGCGAGGGAATGTCCGCCAACCGGCGGATATTGACGAAGCTATGATGATTATATCACCTTCTAAAGATCCGGATCTTATATACCAGCAAAAGTCCCACCACCGCTGGTAATACCAGATTGATAAGCCAGAGCGTAAGACTGGCGAAAACGATATTTTGATGATTTTCACTGAAGACACCAAAGAACACAACCGCCGCTGTTTCGCGTACGCCAAGATCCAGAAAAGTAGGGATCACCGATTTTACGAAAAAGATAAACGCCACACCCGCCAACAGCAGCCACCAGGGAAGTTGGATACCAAAGCAAAACAAGATTAACATAAACTGGAAACAGAATACAAGATAACGCGCCAACGAAAGCAGCAATACAAAATTCAGTTCACGAAAGGAATAAGTTTTAATGATCTCGAAATAAGGAACGAGTTTCCGGAAGATCTTTTTACTTTCAAAAAACCGTAAAATAGAAGCGTGATAAATAAAGATCAGGATAAACGAAATATTGCTCAACACTACAAACCACAGTACCAGCACATCGTTCGGATTACCTTGCTGTAATACCCGGTAAATATAAAACGCCACCATGGCGCTCCCGAAATAAAGCGTAATGTAAAACTGGCTGATCCTGCTGACAAATACAGCTCCTATTCCTTTTGCACGCTCTTCGTTGGTAAGCGTCAGGATCCTGGCCACATAATCGCCAATACTATGCGGGGTAATGAAACCCATCGTGACCCCTGCGATCACGCCTTCCAACGCATGTGCAAAACGAATCTTCTCAATTTTCCTGATCAGATATTGCCATTTCCAGGCCTCGAACGACCAGTTGACCGGCACCAATAAAACCGCCAGGATCAGCCACCAGGAATATTGCTTCCAGCCTTTAGCAAGTTCTGCAAAGTATACCTCATCGAGACGATCGTTTTTTTTCAATACATAATACAACAGGAATGCTGCCAGTAGAAAGATGAGACTTTTGATCCAGAAAGAGATGTTTTTCTTTTTCAATTTTTTGCAAAAACTTTCCAAAAGTTAAGAGAAATTATGAATATGAGTTATGAATGATGAATGAATTTTTGGAATTACCCTTTTAACTATTAATACTTATTTGAGATGCCGGATGCCAGATACCGGATAAATGCGAGAGTAATTTAATGACATTGTCTTTTAGTTTATTTGTAAAACAGAGTTGTTTTACAAATAAACTATCTGGTATCCGGCATCTGGTATCTTGCATCTATTATTAGTCTTAATCCTTAAAAGGGAAATTCTATGAATTTTAATTTGGTCCATCTGAAATACTGTAAATCAAGGTTCAGAATTATTTCATAACTCATAATACATAACTCAACATTTAAAATTTTAAATTATCTTGCCACTAATGAACAAAGCGCCAATCAAAGAAGCAGAGCGGATAATTTTGGGAGTAG
The DNA here is from genome assembly GCA_035535995.1 of Cytophagaceae bacterium. Lineage (GTDB taxonomy): Bacteria > Bacteroidota > Bacteroidia > Cytophagales > Cytophagaceae > JANYCO01. Next base: position 77,373 of record DATLOZ010000019.1, on the reverse strand, counting down.
ACCCGGGAACTACCGTAATGGGTTACGGCGTGATCCTGGTGCAGAATAAAAATATGAAGGTTTTGCAATACGGTGTGATACACCTCAGCAAATATGCGGATCATGCGATCAAGCTGAGTAAAATATTTGAAAGGATCACTCAACTGATCGAAGAATTTCATCCCGATGAAATGGCGATCGAAGCGCCTTTCTTTGGCAAGAACGTACAGTCGATGCTTAAATTGGGAAGAGCACAGGGAGTAGCCATCGCCGCGGCAATCTCTCGTCAGGTGCCGATTGTAGAATATGCGCCTAAAAAAGTAAAACAATCCGTAACAGGCAATGGAAATGCTTCCAAAGAACAGGTAGCTGCGATGCTGGAGCGGTTGTTGAATTTCAAAGATGACAAAAAAACCAAACTGTTGGACGCCACAGATGCCCTGGGCGTAGCAGTTTGTCATTATTTTTTAAAAGGAGAAAATAAAACTCAGTCGAAAGGCTGGGATACATTTTTGAAGGAAAACCCTAACCGGGTGAAGTAATTTAAAAATTATGAATTATGAATTATGAATTATGAATATTGAGTTATATGTCATAAATATTCAGCTTGGCCAAACAATCATTCATAATTCATAACTCAACACTCATAACTATTTAGATCGTTAATTTAAATTTCGGCGCTAGTCTGATTATTTTCAACAAGTCGAGAAATTTAAGCACCGGGTAGACCGGATCGATCTCAAACCAACGTGATGTAAAGTTTGGTTTCAATGAATTTTTATGGTGGTTATTTTGGAATAGCTCACCCAACATCAGAAAATCGAAGACCAGTGTATTTTTTGATCGGTCATTATTATCAAAGTTCGAATACCCGACTTTATGACCAAACCAATTGACAATTGCGCCATGTACCGCTCCCATCGCAAAATGGATTGGCAGTAGAATAAACATCCACCATTGGTCGGCAAATATTATATAGAAAGTAGTATAAAGCAATGCCCATGCTACTCTTGAATACAAAGAACCTCCTATTTTATCCAGCAGTTTCCACTGTGGCAGATCTTTCGTAAAACGATCTTCCGATTTAAATTTATTATCATCAATATCGTTATAAATATTTCTTGTGTGAAGCATCATTGTAAAAGCATTATTGTGATAATGCGGTGAATGAGGGTCTCTTTCCGTATCACTGTATGCATGGTGCATTCTGTGCATGATCCCATAAACTTTTGGGCTTAGATAGGAAGACCCCTGAAAGATATAAGAAAGAATATAGAAAAATTTTTCCCAAAATTTATTCATGGAAAACATCTTATGCGCAGCATAGCGATGATCAAAAAACGTTTGTGTAAAGAGCGATAAATACCAGTGAAGTATGAAGAAGATGAGGATAATCATGATTGAAGGGATTTTAAAGGATAAAATGGTCGGTGCAGGTATTACATATATAAATCAATTATAGTTCATATATGATGTATTATAATTCCTCAGCAGCTTTAGAGCTGCTGAGGAAGAGTTATAAGGATCCCCTTACCTTATAACAACTCTAATAACAGTAATTTATTATCTTCTGTCAGAAATAATACCTGAAAACTCTGCAGCAAGCTCATCGTCCAGCTTATCTGCCCACCACTCAAGGTCGGCAATAATGGTAGCCAGCTCGTCGAAGTCGATGCCATTGATATCTCTTTCAAACGTAGCGTACACCTGATCGCTGTTTGGAAGCAAGGTAAGCTTCAAGCCAAGATTAGTATCGTTTAGTTCGAGTAGTCTCTTATAAATTTTCAATTCACTTCCCGCTGTTACTTTCATAACTGGAGAAAATACTCTGAGGTAAAAACGGGAATAAGTACCCAGGTTTACTTCCTGGATAAAGACTTCAATACGGGCAGAGCCTCTATTCCAATACCAGGCTCTACGCTGTGGGTTGTAAGTTTGCTCTTTGGTAAGTCCTACGTGTGCTACGTACTGATCAATTAATGCTTCGGCTTGTTCTCTTGTTACTTGTGCCATGTGAATGTTTGTTTAAAGGTTTATTAAATAATTTTGAAAAAAATTACCGGACGGTGCTAGAAGAATTGTCTGGGACATCTAAGTTATAGGCTTTTAGGAGAAAAGCTAGGAAGCTGGAGATTTTTTGTATTAAGGAAATCTGAAGTTAAAAGTTCAATGTTAAGGTTTAAAGTTTAAATGCATTTTGATATTGTTGCTAATGCAGAATTTCAACTCTTTGCTTTAAAATTTTATACTTTAAATGATAAGTTAATTTTTTTCTTTTGCTGACTTGATAGTCTGTTTATTGTTTTTGCTGGCGTCCCCGCCAGCAAAAACGAAAAGTGGTGCCATCGGTTATCTATATTTTACTTGGATATCGAGTGCCAGGACAGCAAGAGCAACAGCAACAGTAGTGAGTATAAATAAAAAAGCTAACGGCCGTCTGCCATTAGCTTTCAAACTTAGGTTATGTATGTGTGTTTGGGTGTTATTACTTTTTAAGGATGCTCCAGGATGTATTTATCAAGCAGCGCGATCAATGATTCATAGTATTCCTGCAGCCTTTTGATCGTTACTTCCGGGTATTTTTCATCGGGGATTGTCACGGTCATTTCTTCCAGATACCGGATCAATTCAGGTCTTTCATCTTTGATCTTATTGGTGATCTGCATGATCTTATCGTTATATTCCTGCATTGTTTTTTCGTATTGCTCGAAAACAGCTTTAGCAGACGGGTTATGTTCATAAAGAGCCGGCTGGGTCTCTTTATGGATCTGATCCACTTCTTTGTTGATCTGTTCTTCGTTTCTTACCTCGTTTTCCATAAGGTCTTTCTTGTTTCTTGTTGTAAAGAAAGGAGGTTTTTCGGGAGAATACATTACAGGAAACCGGCGTTCTCTTACAGCATTCACCGGGTCTATCTGAACCTTGATTGGCAGGATTAGAGGAATTAAAAGATAAAAATGATATGAATGCCAGACAAAAACCGTCCTTTTTCCAAACGCTTATAAATATCCTCTAAAAATTATGAGCTCTGAATGTTGAGTTGATTTATAATTCATCCCTCCATATTCATTATTGTTTCCGATTCTTACTGGCCAAATAATAAAGCGGAGGGAACACAAACGGCACCAGCAGCATTGTAGAAGTTAACCCACCGATGATCACAGTGGCGAGCGGTCTTTGTACGTCTGAACCGATACCCGCCGAACTAGCCGCCGGGATCAGACCGATAATGGCTACCAGGAGCATCATCAGAATCGGGCGTAATTCATGAACGGAAGCAGCATTTACTGCGGAACAGAGTTCATTGTTGTTCATCGAAGGGTTGGCTTTTCTTGCCCTTGTATAAGCTGAGACGAGCAACACGCCAGCCATTACCGATACACCGAAAAGAGAAACAAATCCTACGCCGGCAGACACGTTGAAGTTATAGCCTCTGATAAGCAAAGCCAGCGCTCCTCCTATTACCGCAAAAGGGATGCAGAGCATGGTCACCAGTGTATCGCGCAAATTGCGGAAGAGAACGAAGAGCAATAAAGACACCAATAAGAAAGTAAGCGGGATCACAAGTGAAAGTCTTTTTCCGGCGCGGTCCAGGTTTTCAAATTGCCCGCCGTAGATCAGCGAATATCCTTTCGGAAATTTTACCTGCGCGCCTATTTTTTCCTGGCATTCTTTTACAAAACTTCCCTGGTCGCGCCCGCGCACATTGGTACGTACTGCTATCAGACGTTTACCATCCAGACGGGTGATATTGGTTTGTCCGTCAATAAGGCGAATGGTAGCGAGTTGTTTCATTGGGATCCTTGCACCGTTGGGAGCCGGGATCAGCATGTTTTGGATCGCGTCGATATTGTTTCTGTATTCCGGAAGGAAACGAACCATGATGTCAAATTTTCTCGCGCCATCGTAAATCGAACCTACCGATTTTCCTCCGATCGCTGCTTCGATCATTAATTGGATATGGGAAATATTAATTCCATACCGCGCCGCATTCTCACGGTTGATCTCTACGGTAAGCTGTGCCTGGATTCCTTCTTGTTCAATTCCTGTTTCACTTGCGCCCGGAATTTTTTTGACGATCTCTACGATCGAATCCGCCTTGGCCCGCATAAATCCGAGATCATCGCCAACGATAGAAATGGCAAGGTCTGCCGCACTACCGGTTACGACCTCCGTTACCTGATCAATGATCGGCTGGCCGAAGGAAAAATAAGCTCCTGGAATTTCCGTTTCCAGTTCATGCTTGATCTTACGGATCAATTCATGTTTGGAAGTGTCGTCTACCCACAAAGAATAATCTTTGAGTTCTACCATTACTTCTGTTCTGTTGGAAGAGAATGGATCTGTTCCATCATCGTTTCTTCCCGTTTGGGTAATAATATTCTGAACTTGTGGATGTCTTGCAATGATCTTCCTGATCACCGGCGCATAGCGTGCGTTTTCCTGGATGGATACTCCGGAGGGAAGAAAGCAGCGCGCAAAAATAGAGCCTTCGTCGAGCTCCGGCAAAAATTCTGTTCCTATTTTAGGCAATACCAGGATGGATGCCCCGATAAGAATAGTGAAGCCAACGCCCACAGCCAGCACTGGATGGCGAAGATTGATGGCAAGATTTTTTGCATATAAATATTCAACTCCTTTGAAGATCCTGATCTTACTCAAAAATCCTTTTTTCTTTTCTTCGTCTGCTTTTACAGGATGTTTATCAAAGTATTTATTAAACACCAGCGACATCAAGACAGGGATCAGCGTAAGCGCACAAAGCATCGAGCCGATCACCGCGAACGATAAGGTGTAGGCCATTGGTGAGAAAAGTTTTCCTTCTACCCGTTGTAGTGTAAACAATGGAAGATAGGCTAGAATGATGATCAATACGGTGAAGAAAATTTCTTTTCCTATTTCTTGCGCAGCATTGCGTACTACATAGACAACACCTTTTTTTCTATCCTCATCCGGAGCTTCTTTAATTTTCCTTATGATTGCCGCGGCCATTACGCATGCACCGTCTACTATGATCCCGAAGTCGATCGCTCCCAGTGAAAGTAGGTTGGCTGGAATGCCTGATAACTGCAGAAGAATGAAAGAGAACAACAAAGAAACCGGAATAGTGATCGCTACTACAATAGCGGAACGAAAGCTGCCTAAAAACAATACAAGCAAAATAGTTACGATGGTGATCCCTTCAACTAATGTATGCGAAACGGTGTCAATTGTATAGTCTACAAGGCTGGAACGATCGTATAGATAGCGAATAGTAATACCTTCCGGCAATTCGTTGACCGAAAGTTCAGCTATCTTTTCTTTTAGTCTGCTCAGTACTTCTGAAGCATTTTCGCCTCTGCGCAGTAATACAATTCCTTCTACCGCAGAGCTGTTATCAATCAATTCATCGGGAATTGTGTAGCCCAAAATTCCCGAAGGAGAAGGCGGCGCAATTTCTACTTCTGCCACATCGCCGATAAAAATAGGCACTCCATTGATGGAAGTGATCACAATTTTTTCAATATCCGCCGTGGTACGAATGGCTCCGATCCCGCGTACTGCAAAACCCTGGCCCCCGCGCTGGATAATATTTCCACCGGTGTTAAGATTATTTTCTTCAATAGAAGCAATAATTTCTTTCAGGGTAAGGTCATAACGCTTTAATCTCTCAGGACTAGTGAGAACGTGGAATTGTTTGATCGGTCCGCCGAAAGGACTGATATCGGCTACGCCTTGTGTTTGCAGGAGATAAGGTTTGATGGTCCAGTCGTGTAGCGTACGCACGTCCATTGGGGTGTACCGTTCGTCGGCTTCTACTACATAGCGAAACACCTCTCCTACCGGCGTGGTCATTGGCGCCAGCTCGGAGCTTACGCCATCCGGAATTTCTGCAGTGGCTAGTTTTTCGTTTACTACTTGTCTTGCATAAAAATCATCGACTCCATCTTCAAAACTCAGCTGGATCACCGACAGTCCAAAGATCGTACGTGAGCGGCGTGACATTACATGCGGAACACTGTTGAGCGCACGTTCGATCGGGATGGTTACTTGTTGCTCTACCTCTTCAGCCGCTCTACCATTGTATTTGGTGATGATCACTACGTTAGTATCTGAGATATCCGGGTATGCTTCTATCTTCAGCATGGTATAGCACCACACTCCTACTACAGAGATCGTAAGGATGACCCCGAGGATGATCCATCTTTTAGAAAGTGAAAATTCTATTATTTTAGAGATCATGCCAATGATAGATTAATAACCAAAACTCATCCCTTTCAACAACATGGTTCCTTTGGAAACAACGGTATCACCGCTTGTAACGCCTTCCTTGATGATGACTTGTCCGCCGATCTGTTTCCCGATCGTGACTTGAGTTTTATAAAAATCGTTTCCTTTTTTCTTAAATACATAGGTCTCTCCTTCGGCTGTAACTAGCGCTGATTGAGGCACCGCGAGGATATTACTTTCGCTCAACCCGAAACTGATCTTAGCGAACATCCCGGATTTAAATTTATTGTCTTTATTATTGATCGTCACACGCACTTTGATGGTCTGTGTACTGTTGTCGAGTACTTCACCAATGGCGGAAACTCTTCCTGAGAAAACTTCTCCCGGGTAAGAAATAAATTCTACTTTACAATCTTTTCCTGTTTTAATAGCGCTCAAGGCTGATTCACTTACGTTGGAGATCAACCATACCACGCCTGGTTTTGCGCTGCGCAATTCGTTGGGATCAAACCCAAACATTTTTAACCTTGCTTCTTTTTCAGCCAGTTCTGTAGCGGCCTCCACCATTCCTGTTTTTGCTTCGGTAAGTTCTTTTCCTGTGGCAGCGTCGTTGTTGTACATATCCTGTACCCTTGCATAAAATTCTTTATCGCGTGCGTAGTGCGCGATTGTTTGCAGCAAAGTAGTATAAAGGTCTGTCAATTCAGGATCATCAAACAGAATAATGGTTTCCGAATTCGGATGATCAGGGCGTAATACCGTAGCCGCTACCTGTGCCGGCGCTTCAATATTTCCGTCGAGTGAATTTTCGGCGATGACATACGTTTCAAACATTTTTGGCGGAGAACTAAAACGGATCAATTCTCCCTTGTTAAGGATCTGTGGTTTCTCACGATCCGAAATCAAATCAGGCTTTTTCTTTTCTTTACATCCTTGTAAGGTAAGAAGCGCCAACAGCGCCAGCATAAAATATTTTTGCATTGATAGTATCATTAATTTATATCCGCTATTAATCCTGTGGTATAAAGAACATCAATATAACTCTTCCTGAAATTATATACTGCTTCGTTGTATAGCCCTTGTGTCTCTAAGTAAGTACGCTGTGCATCGAGAAAATCGATCAGCGTGGTATTTCCTTTCAGATAAGAATAGCGTACCGTATTGAGTACTTTTAATGACTGAGCCACGATTGCCTGATATTCTTCCAGATTTTTTTTGTAAGTAAAATAAGAATTGTAAGCATTCTCTACCTCAGTGCGGATCTGGATTTCTTTCGCAGTAAGATAGCTTTCCGATTGTTTGAGCATAAACTGCGCTTTCTCCCGCTCGCCCTGGTTTCTTGCAAACACAGGAATGGAAAGGGTAGCATACGTACCGGCATAAGGAATGAGGTTTTGCGGGTTAAAGATCACACCGCCTTCAAAATACGGAAGCCCGGCAGCTTTTTGTACCTGGATATTTCTTTTGCTCAACTCAATATTAGATTGTGCGTAGGCCAAGTCACTCCTCCGGTGCAGCGCGATCGCAAGTAAGGTATCTCTGTTTTCCAGAAAATCAAACGTAATCAGGTTGATCTTATCGTTGATATCGAGCGAATCGGTGATACCGGAAATATATTTAAGATTTCTCAACTCGTTTACAAATTGGTTGTTGAGCGATTTTAATTTTAATCCATATTGATCGGAAAGCACTTGCGTACGGATCAGCTCGATCGGTGTGATCACCTGGTTGCGCAAGCGCACTTGGTTGATGTATACAAGGGAGTCGACGTTTTCTTTTGCTACAGAAAAAACAGCCAGGTTGGTTTTTAGCAACCATACATCCATCCATTTCAAGGCTACTTCATAGCTTATATTTCTATTTAATTCACTGAAGGCAGTACCAGCGGAAACGGCGCCTTGCTTGGCAAAATCAACTCGTTTGTTACGAAGATTTCCGAGCAACATCGGCTTGGTTACCTGGTACCAGAGCTGACGGTTAGCTCCGTTGGTTAAACTGGAATGATTTGGTGAGTAGCGCTGATTCAGTAATTGGATAGTTTGATTATTGAACACCGGGTTAGGTCTTAAACCTGCCGTAGTGATATTGGAAAAAGCCATGTTGACAGAAAATGTTTCCGCTTTCAGTACCGGGTTATTGTTCCTGGCCTCTGCCACTACTTCACTGATGGTATATAGTCTTTGGGCATACACACTATTCCCTATCAGCAAAAAAACTGGGATTAAAAACCGGTATATCATGTTTAATTTAAGAGGGTATATTCTGACTAATAAGGTAATGGGTATAAAGATAACACTTTTTTGGATACCTGACGCCGGATACCTGGTTGAGGAATTTTAAATTTTGAATTTTGAATTTTAAATGAATTATTCTCTGGACTTCCTGGCAAAGTACGAGGAATGCAAAGGTGTTATAACTTAAAATTTAAAATTCAAAATTTAAAATTCCTCAAGGTTTCTCTATAAGCGTTACCAACTGCTCATACCAGGCCTCTCCATACTTACGTATCAGCGGGCCTTTCAGGAATTTATAGAGTGGCACTCCAAGCTCTTTTCCATGATGACAAGCAGCTTTGCAGATATGCCAACGATCGTAATTGATCGCATCGTATTGTTCGTATTTGGTAATACGGATCGGATACAGATGACAGGAAATCGGTTTTTGATAGCTGATCTTTCCATCGAGATAAGCTTGCTCGATTCCGCATTTGAGAATTCCCTGTTTGTCATAGATCGCATATGCACATTCACGATCTTTGATGGTTGGCGTAGAATAATCACCTTCCCAATCTTTGATGTAAAAACCTTGCTGCTCGATGGCTTCGATTCCTTCTTTTGACAAATAAGGTTTTACTTCTTCGTAGATCTTCTCCAGCACAGCCAGCTCATCCTCTTCCAACGGCGCTCCCAAATCTCCTTCTACGCAACACGCACCTTTACACTTACTTAGTTCGCAGACAAAAAACTGATCTGCTATATCGTCGCTAATGGCGGTCTTCCCAATCGTAATCATTTATAAATTATTTTATAGGTTAGATACTGGATACCTGATGCCCGATTCCAGATACCAGATATTTAATTGATTTTATCCGGCATCTGGAATCGGGTATTAGGTATCTTATTCAAGTAATGCGCAAGATATTTATGATCTTTGATCATCTTGCACCTAGAAGTTAAACTGTACTCCCGGTCCAAACACCATGAACATTGTATTGCTCTTCAGCAAGTAGCCTACGCCGGCAAAGATAGGAAAGCTAAACTTCCTTTCTTTCTTAGCCGGATACAAAGAGCCCAGCACAAGTACTCCAAGATCTTTGTTGGCGGAATTCGCACTAAGACTAAACGCGTCTACCGCGATAAAGCCGACTCCTATGGTGTATGGTTTCAACCGTCCTACGCGCTCCGGATCATAGAAGCCTACTTGCGCGATCACCGAAGTACTGATGCCTGTAAGATTACCTACTCCAGGCGTATTGAATTTTTTCACCAGCATTCCCGCAGGGAAAGAAACTTGTAAATCGAATGCGTATCGTTTTTCTTTGATGAGTACCACCTTCCTGCTATAGATCGGGCTGCTGTACTTGCTTTCCTTTTGTTTGACCACGATCTCAATCCTGGACCATGTTTCGAGATCATATGTTTTTTGTCCGAGGAAATCATTGAGATTGATCGGTGAGCGGCGGCAGTCTTTGTTGTCATAAAATTTAGCGCGCGCCGAATTTTCTGCCGGGCATACAACAATGTTGTCGATGATCTGGAACTCTTTCAATTCGTTTTTAGCGCTGAATATTTTCACTTCTATCACAAGGTATTGCTTGCCATAATATTTCCCATTCTGATCAAGCATTTCCGGATGAAAACCTATATTGATGTCTTTGATCAGCTCTTTGTACAGCACAGGTTTGCTGAGTGCTTTGTCGGTGAGCCTGTACGATTGTCCTTGATAATCGATCGATACGAAATCAAGATCGCGCGGCACTTGGTATTCCTTTACTGACAGTTCGTAAGTGCTGATCTTTTTATTGATGTAAATCGGAATTTTACGTTGGTAAACATTGGGTGAAATTTTCACAAAATAAAAATTCACATTGTCTGAACGCCGCACAGTATCAGGACGTGCCGCACATCCTTCAAAATCCATGGAAGCTTTATACAAGCCTGAACCTTCTACCCGCACTTCCACTTCTTCTCCGGGATATACAGCCAAATTAGTGGTCCAATCCTCGCCAATGCGCTGGATGCTTATCTTTTCGATCTTTGGTTTTTCAAATACATTGAAATTGGTGATGAACCTGGTATCATTTCCTTCCTTGATATATAAATATCCTTCGCCGGTGCGGTGCAGGGAATAGGTGCGCAGGTAACATAAGATTTTATTACTGTTGGCTACATAGGTTTGGGTAAAAAGCTCCGCAATCAATTTTCCACCTACCTCGGATTTGTCTTCGATTCGGTAGAGTTGTTTCATATTAAAATTCCGGTTGTAATCGATCTGGATCTCTTCCATACCGGAAGAAGCGAGGTCTACAAAAAAATCGGAAGGAGTGAAATTGACAAAGTTCAACCGGCTTGGCTTGATGGAAAAATTCAGTGAAACAGGAGGCACATAGTTACTTAGTTTCAGCGATTGATCAAGGTATGGTTTGATCGTTTTGAAATCCAGCTGAAGCATTTTATTGCCCATCTGCAAAGGCTTTACATGGAGTATGAGCTTGTTGTTTTCTTTTGTAAAACGATAATCCACTTCCCTGCTCGACTGCCATGCATCGGTCACAGCAATGTTTTCAATATTGGTACCATTCAATGGTATAGTAGCCTCTTCGCCAGAGAAAAGCTCAGTGACGCCGGTGATGCTTTGGACAGAGGTTTCGTAATAAGGATATAACTTTAGTTCCTTGTTAAATTTTCTTCCATCTCTTGTTTCGCAAGCGAACACAAGTCGCGGAAAAAGTGTTTTCTCTAAGTCTTCAAATTCTATTTTGGTTTTATAATAAACATTATTGAGTAAGACAAGAGAATCAATAGTTTCAAAATCATCCGAAGGCAGGAGCGCTATGCTTTTCAGATTAGGATCTGGAAAAATATTGATCACGTATACACGTTGCAAGGGATTGGCTTTGAAAAATAAATAGGATTCGTTTTGATAACGGATCATATGTTTGTCAGTGGAGTAAAGGCTCGTATCGCTTTGTACTGAAATCACTCCCACTTCCTGGTACTGATCGCTGTGCTGGGCTTGTAAACGTTCTGCCAGTGCCAGCACCAAAAAGAGTATAAAAAGGACAGAATAGATCGTTTTCATATAGTATCAAAGATACGGAAAAGTTGGAAAAAAAAGGGGATGGATATTCTACTCTATACTCGCGCTCGCACTCCTTACTTTGAGACAGTATGGAGTGCGAGCGCGAGTATGGAGTAGATCAGGTAGAAGCATTTAAAATAGTTTTCAACATCCCCTTCCCCATCCATCAAAGAAGTAGTAAATTCGCATAAAGTAGAAAAGGAGAAATCAATGAGTTTTCTTGACAGTCTGAACGACGTACAAAAACAAGCTGTTACACATACCGAAGGCCCTGTAATGATCATTGCAGGAGCCGGGTCGGGCAAGACCCGCGTACTCACATACAGGATTGCTTACCTGATGCAGAAAGGTGTAGATCCTTATAACATTCTGTCCCTGACCTTTACCAATAAGGCCGCCAAAGAAATGCGCGAACGGATCGAAAAAGTAGTAGGCTCTGAGGCACGCAGTCTCTGGATGGGAACCTTCCACTCTGTCTTCGCCCGCATTCTTCGCTCGGAAGCTCCTCGTCTCGGTTATCCCAGCAACTTCACTATTTACGATACCGACGATACAAAATCCGTGATCAAACAGATTCTGAAAGAAATGAATCTGGACGATAAAATTTACAAACCTGCTGCTGTATTAAACAGAATTTCAGCTGCCAAAAACAGGTTGATCTCCTGGAGAGAATACAACAACAACGCCATCCTGATAGGCGAAGACCGCGAAGCCCAGCGGCCTGAGATCGGAAGAATTTACAAAACTTACAGCGAACGTTGCTTCAAATCCGGTGCAATGGATTTTGACGACCTTCTCTTCAACACCAGCATCCTGCTACGCGATCACCTGGAAGTATTGAATAAATATCAGAATTTGTTTCGATATGTGATGGTAGATGAGTTTCAGGATACCAACATTTGCCAGTATTATATCACCCGAAAGCTGGCTGCGCAAAACCGCAACATTTGCGTGGTGGGCGACGATGCGCAAAGTATCTACGCCTTCCGCGGCGCGGACATTCAGAATATTCTGAACTTCGAAAAAGATTACCCCGAACTACAAATCTTCAAGCTGGAACAAAATTATCGTTCTACCCAAACTATTGTACATGCTGCCAACGACGTTATCAGCCGCAACAAAGCGCAGCTGAAGAAAAATGTTTGGACCTCCAACGATGAAGGAAATCCGATCGAAGTGATCAAAGCCAATAGCGATAATGAAGAAGGCATGCTGGTCGCTACTTCTATTTTTGAAGAGAAAATGAACAAGCAGTTGAAGAATAACGATTTCGCCATTCTCTACCGCACCAACTCCCAGTCTAGGCCAATTGAAGAAGCCTTGAGGAGAATGAACATCAAATACAAGATTGTCGGCGGCATGTCGTTCTACCAGCGCAAAGAGATCAAAGACTTGATCGCTTATATCCGCTTTACGATCAATCCCAACGACGACGAGGCTTTCAAAAGAATTATCAATTATCCGAAAAGAGGGATCGGTGATTCCACCATCACCAAGATCCGCGAAGTATCCATCGACCAGGGCGCTTCGATCTGGGATATTCTTTGCAATATCAACAGTGTCCTGCCAGCCAGGCAGTCCGCTACGATCGAAGATTTTGTAAACAAGATCAAACTCTTCCAATACGCTGCTCAAAACAAGGATGCATTCGAAGCTGTTTCCGAGATCGCTAAGGAATCCGGCATTTTGCGCGAGCTGTATGATGATAAGACCATCGAAGGATTGAGCCGCTATGAAAACTTACAAGCCTTGCTCAATGCCGTGAAAGCCTTTGTAGACACGCCCGACAGGGAAGACAAAAGTTTGGGAGTATTCCTCCAGGAAGTATCATTGCTTACCGATGCAGACGATGAGAAAGATAAGGATAAAGACAAGGTAACACTGATGACCATTCACTCCTCCAAAGGATTGGAATTTAAACACGTGTTCATCGTTGGACTGGAAGAAAATCTTTTTCCTTCGCAAATGCGCATCACCAGCCGCGAAGACCTGGAAGAAGAACGAAGATTATTTTATGTGGCTGTTACACGCGCAGAGACTTATCTAACGTTTAGCTATGCTACCGAACGTTATTTGTACGGCACAAAAAAATCCTGCGAGCCGAGCAGGTTCCTTACTGAATTTAATCCGAAATATTTAAAGCTCAGTCATAAAATGCTGGTACCGGAGCAAGCTCCTGCTAGTACAGCCAACGTCAACTATGCACGGCCGCTGGCGAAGAACCTGGTACAGCAACCGCTGAAGCCAAAAACTTCTTATGTGCCTCCTGCAGATTTTAAACCAAGCGATACCAGCTACTTGAAAGAAGGTATGCGGGTAGAGCATCCTAAGTTTGGATTCGGACTTGTAAAGAAAATGGATATCTCCGGCACAGATCGCAAAGCTACGATCGAATTTAATGAAGTGGGTGAAAAAACATTGATCTTAAGCTTTGCTAAACTAAGAATACACGAGTGAAAAAGATACCAGATGCCAGATAATATAACTTCCATTATATCTATATTCATCTAATTAAATTAATATCTGGTATCCAGAATCTGGCATCTGGTATCTGGTATCTGATTTACATCTGAATAAATTCGATCATCAAAATAAACTAACAATGAAAAAACTACTGATCACCTTCTCTATCGCGGCGCTTGTCGTTGGCTGCGTGAGTAAGAAGAAATTCAACGATATGGCCATGAAAAAATCAAGGCTCGAAGCAGAGAAGGCAAATTGCGAGGATACGTTGAAACTGGCAGAAGCCGAAAGAAACCGCTTGAGAGAACAAGTAGGACAATTGCTGGCTGATAACAGTATAATGAAAAATGACACTACGCAGAAAGGAACCGAACTGAGAAGACTCAACAAAGACTATGAAGACCTTAGCAACTCGTTTGAAAAACTTCTGAAGAAACACGACAAACTTCAAAACTACAGCGCTGCCGAAGCCGACCGCCTTACCAAAGACTTGATGAGACAAGAAAAAGAGCTGATGGACGCAACCCGCAAAGCCGAAGCACTGCAGGCCAGCCTGGAGCAACGTGAGAGCCGGGTGAAAGAACTGGAAAAAATATTGGCTGACAAAGATAAAGCCGTAAACGATCTGAAAGCGAGTGTAAGCAAGGCACTGCTTTCTTTCAAAGACAAAGACCTTACGGTAAATGTGAAAAACGGGAAAGTATATGTATCGCTCGCAGAACAATTGCTCTTTAAATCCGGCTCTACGGAAGTAGACCCGGCAGGTGCAGAGGCATTGAAAAAACTGGCTGCTGTATTGAAAGAACAAAAAGATGTGAGCGTATTAGTAGAAGGTCATACCGACGATGTACCTGTAGCAAAAGGAACAGCCGGCATGAAAGACAACTGGGACCTCAGCGTGTTGCGCGCTACTTCGATCACAAGGATCCTGATCAACAACGGAGCTGATCCTAAAAACATAGAACCGGCAGGAAGAGGCGAGAACTCACCGGTAGCAGAAGGAAAGACCGCTGAAGCTCGCAAGAAAAACAGAAGAACAGAAATCATTCTTACTCCTAAGCTGGATGAGTTGTTTAAAGTATTGGGAACAAATTAAGAATAGAATTTAATCTTCCTCTTATAAAAAAAGGTTAGTGAAACATTTCACTAACCTTTTTTATTTCATTATGAGTTAACTCCTAATTCATAATTTATTAATGAATTATTACAAGTTCCTTGTGCTCGTAAGCGCCCTTCTCTCCTTGCAAGCGGATATGATAAACGCCTCCTTTATATTGTGAAGTATTGATCGAGAATCCTTCTTTGCCTACGGAACAGACACCTTGTTCTACTACTCTTCCAACGTTATCATATACAATCCAGTCGGAAGCTTCTCTCAATGATTTTCCGTACAGGAAGAATACTTCATCTGTAGCAGGGTTCGGGAACATCATCACCTTAAATTCATCTTGCAGCTCTTGCTCTGCTACTGCGGTTATTACAGGGCTTCCGTTGTAGGTACCGCTTCCTCTAAGGTAAGCGGCCTGGTATACTTCTTTGGTATTAGCATCTTGTACAAAACATACTACTCCTAATTTTGCGGTAGTAGGCAAAGAGTTTGCCCATGAATTGCTGGTCGTTACAGTATCTCCGTAAATCCACAACTTGCTGAAGTAAGAGCCAGCAGCATCAGGTAGCATTTGTCTTGCTATAGAACTATACTTAGGAGCTCCGGAAGAATCTTCTGTAACCACGGTCTGTAATACTACATCCTTCGCTACAGGGGTATTTCCTGTATAAGTAACTTTAGTAGCAATTGTCGCTAATCCTGAAGTAAAGGAAGTAGTCATGTTTATTTGGAAAATTGCTGTTTCAAGCGCACGGGCATCGATGTCTTTTACATCCAATCTTTTATCCGGTGTACTTCCTGAATAAATATCGCCGTTGTAATAATTACCATCTACCACTGTTCGCGGAGATGCTGTGACTCCATAGCTCAATACTCTGGAACTAGGTCCAGCCGAGTAGAAGAGGTTGAAGGCATCTTGTGAAAGGAAACTGGTATGGTAATAAATAGCTGCCATATCTGCTTTCCTTGTGTCCCGCATTGTGTTGACAGCATTGTCAGCAGCAGCAATGGCAGCAGTAGTAGTACCTGTTGCTGTATTGTAATTGGTGAAATGTTCCGTCAATACAATTTTATTTCGGTTTCCGATCCACACACTGTCTACTGCAACTCCTTCATAAGTCGAGATCGTGGTATCCAAAGGCGATCCCAGCGCAATCCTGAAACGTACTCGTTTTGTTGTGTTATAATTTGCCAGGTTGGTAAGTCCGATCTTTGCTATTCTCCAAGTTGTATCGATACCAGACCATCCATCGTTGGTGTTTACTTTACCAGGACTACCAGCAATACCAATAGTATTATACCAGTCAATTCCATCGCCCACCAATCCGATCGTGCTCCAGCTACTGTCATCATCTACCGAATAATCCAGTGCCGATCCGGAGATCTGGTCTTGTGTGGATGTCCAGAGTTTGATAGAGATCATAGGTTTATCCAGCACATTGAAGTTGAAACAAGGACTATACAAATGCGATTTTTCACCTTTGTAATAATCTCCTGTTTTACTTGTCACCCATACAGAATCAATGATCCCCAGGCCTCCGTAATACATATTTGGTTTTGTAGTCGAGTTAGGGATATCATGCACCCACGAACAGCTATTATTCAAAGAAGTAGGGGCAGCGCTTGGCGCCCAATGTCCGGTAGAATCTTTGAAGTTTACAGCATAAGGAGCTGTAGCTGTTGGTTTATAATACGGAAGAATGAAAACCGTTTTTGTTTTCCTGTTGGTACATCCCAATGTGGTGCTGTCTACGAGCGTTACGTTGTAGGTATCAGGTTTTACAAATTTATATTTCGGATTATATGTACTGGTATAAATCAAGGTGTCGAAAGGCACATTGCTCTTGTCTGAGAAAATCCAGCTACGAGATTTCAAAGCTCCGGAAGCATTGCTGGAAAGGTCTTTGAAATTGGTACTGTCTCCAAAACATATAAACCTACTTGTATAATCAGCTACAGGAATAGATTGAATTGTTAAAAGGTTAGCACCCGACAAAGTAGTATCGTCGAAACATCCTTGAGAGGAAACCACTTTCAAGTAAAGCGGATATCCACCTGGGAAAGGATATGTGTAAACCGGATTGCTCAAATGAGAAGTATCCGCCAGTGTAGTACCATCTCCAAAATCCCAGAAATAACTCAACGTAGTAGTTGGAGGTATAAAGGAAGTAGAGCTATTGAAGTAAGTAGCCTTCGTGGCACAACGCCCGGAATCAATAAAGAAATTGGCTTGTGGCGATTTGTTGATCGTCAAAATAGTATCTTTAAAATTACTGCAACCGTTGACATCGGTATATGCATACTCAATCGTGTGCCCCCCTGTAGTAGCCGAAGAAGGCACAAAGACTTTTCCAACCAATGCCGGATCTCCTCCGGGAACAGAGGTGATGACTATATTATTATTACTTGCATCGGATCCGTTGTATAAATTAAAGGCATAAGGATATTTATAATTCGCCGTGGCAGTAAGACTGATATTGGGATCCGTAGAACAGTATTTATCTTTTGCCAATCCTGTGATTTGAATGGTAGGTGGTGGAATTAAGTAAACAGGGAAACCGATATAATATCCCGCTGGGCAGGCAATAGGTTGCCCGGTAGTCATTACTTCTATTCTTGCATAACCTGTTGAAGCCTGGTAAGCACTATTAGTAAAAGTAGTTGCTTCGTTGTATGATCCTCCTGAAGGGCTGGCGAAACCAAAGCTACCAGCATTTCCACCCGTAGTATAAGTAGAACCATCATAAGCAGACCAGGTTGCACCCGAACATTGTCCGGCACGGCTTGCCTCCAATTTTATCGTACCTATTCCGGAAGCATCCACACAAAGAGAAGTATCGCCTCTTTGCGTACGGATCGAAATGGTAGGTGAGTTGTTTACTACTACATTAGTGGAAGCAGTACCATAGCAGCCGTTAGCATCGGAATAAGTATAAGTAATGGTATTGTTTCCTACACTTGTATTGTAATAAGGATAGAACGTATTGAAGAATGTTCCTGGTCCTGAAAACGTACCTCCTGAAGGTGAGCCCGTCAGCGCAAAAGCGGCAGAGTTGAAGCAGTATCCTCCCGGAGAGAATGAATTCGTAATACTTGGTGAAGGATTAGAATAGACGGTGAACGATGTTGTGTAATTGTTAGTACAACCGTAGCTAATATCTTTGTAGTGATAGGTAATCGTTTGCAGTCCTGGAGAAGATGGAGTAAATGTCCATACCTGCGGCGAAGATTCGTTTACTCCCGCAGCTCCGTCTACAAATGTTCCCGGATCTCCGTCATCGCCAGGAAAAAGACTTAACGTAACAGGAGAAGCTCCCACACACATATTGCCAATAGCCCCAATGCTAGGATTAGGAGCAGGATAGATGGACGTATAAGAATCAGGACTTACAGTACCATCATTATAGACAGCTCTTACTCTTGCACCGTACAAACCAGATCTGGCAGGATCACCAATATAAGCAGGATCGAATTGATTAGCCGGCGATACAGGTTGATAACTTGGAGTACCACAGTAATAACACCAGTATTCAAACCTTGTTACACTTTTCCCAGCAGGGGGGGTTATCGAAATATTGGTTGCACTACCGTTGATACAATAAGACGGGTTTAATCCGGAAATAGAGTTTGGTGTACTTACCGTAAAACTTTGTGTCACGGGTGTAGAAGGACAAGTACCCACCGTATAAGTACAAGAAAGTGGGTGAGATCCGATACCAGCGGCCGAGGGAGAAAATTCATAATTTGAACCTGAGAAGCTCACTCCTGCTCCGGAGAATGTATAGTTACCTCCGCCTGGTGAACCATTAGGAGGTCCGTTATTATCCAGTATATTATCCGCATCACCGACCGCAAATGATTGTGCACTTGGGTTCCAGCTAAGTGTAGGAGTAGCGTTTACCGTGAAATTAAGGTTGGAAGATTGTGACATACAACCGTTGGATGTTCCTTGTACATAAACCGTGTGCGTAGTAGTAGCTACCCATGTATGAGAAAATGTAGCTGTAGCAGACGGGCCTTGTCTGCTGGTTCCGTCTATAAAGAACTCATAGGTAGAAGCGCCATAAGCCGTAAAATTGACAGCAGTACCAGAACAAGCGATCAGGTCTGCATCGTCTGTAGTAATAGAAACATTTGGAGCAGCAACGCTGAAAAGTGTTGCATGGTTTACAGAATTATTAACGCCAAGTGTATTGGAAGAAGAAGTTATATTCCCAAAAGACGGTGCAGTAATCGCTTTTATTTTAATACCACCAAGATTGAGGTGATCTGTATTCTGTCCTGCAGAACCTGCTACCGTAAAGCTGATCGTAAGTGCAGTAGTGGTAAAACTATTAATAGTAACTCCAGAAATAGTAGGCGAAGAAGAATAAAGAAGACTAGCTGTATTATCAAACTGAAAATTCGCCGGCACATTAAATGTATACGACGGGTTTCCATCAGCAATATCTCCGTTATTGGTTTCTTTGATTATTATATCCGACGATAAAGTCACCGTACTTCCGATACAAATAGAAGTTCCCCCATTCGCCGGGGTAATTGTTACCTGCCCCATCGATGTTCCCGCCAATAGCGATAAGAAGGCCATAAACAAATACAAAATGTAGTTTTTATTCATACGTGTGGATTTTTACAAATAGGCTCAATTCAATATTATTCTCTCAATATTTTTTAGAAGTAATCTGGATCATTCACTTCAGACAATGCTACAGAAATACAATAGGCTTATTATTAGTAAATTGCAACAATCAATGCATTTTTTTGGATTCTTCTTTATTTAGCAAAAACTATACCTGAATATATAATATCAGCAATTTAATACAGATTTGAATTTGATAGTAACCGCCGAAGATCATTTCTCTCTATCCTTTTAAAATAAAATTGTAAACTATAAATTTTATTTTTTTTTAATTATGGCCAAATCATTAGCCAATTCATGCTTTTGACAGTGTTGGGGTCAATAAAAATACGGAGTTTTTAGCTATTAATCTTATAAAAGATTTAAAATCATAACGGTTTTTGCAATTATTCTCCCCAAAAATCTTATTTTATATCTCTTGAGTGCTATTAAACGTTTAGTATCTTAGAGTTATTATTTTAATTATCATTATGAAAAGCTTTACTAAATCCACCGTTTTACTTTTTCTCACCCTCTTCTCCCATTTTTGTTTCGCCCAGATTACCAAAGAATATTACGACAGCAGTCGCGTAAAAGCGGAAGGCTTACTGAAAGAGGGCAAGAAAGAAGGTCTCTGGAAATATTATGATCCTAGCGGCATTGTAGAAGCAGAAGCAAATTTTCATGAAGGAAAAGAAGAAGGACCGTTAAAATTTCTCTATCCCAACGGCAAACCCGCTCTGCTAGCCAATTACAAAAACGGCGAAGAAGAAGGTGAATGGCTGGAATATTATTCAAACGGAAATAAAAAGGTAATAGCCTCTTATAAAAACGGGAAAGCCAACGGTTCCTGGAAAGAATATTACAACAACGGCCAACTCGGAATTGACGGCACTTACAGCGAAGACCTCAAAGTTGGGAACTGGAAAGAATTCTATCCTTCCGGACAAATCAAAATCAATGGTACTTTCAAAGAAGGCAAAAGAGAAGGAGTATGGAAAGAATATTTTGAAAACGGGCAAGAATATTATGAAGCTACCTACAAAAACGACAAAGAAGAAGGTCCTTTCAAACGCTGGTTCCGCAATGGAAAGCTCAACGCTACCGGCAGCTTCACCGCTGGAGAAGAAGAAGGCGAATGGATCGAATATTTTGAATCAGGAATTGTTTCTGAAAAAAAATATTTCAATGCAGGAAATGCCAACGGCACATGGCTTAGCAATTACGACAGCGGCAAACAACTTTCTACCAGCGAATACAAAGATGGAAAACTGGACGGCGAAACAAAATATTATTACGAGAACGGCCAACTAAAAAGTATTGAGATCTGGCGCAACAATAAAATCATCGCCGCCTCTTGCTACTATGATCAAAAAGGCACCGCGCTTGATCCGGGTACTTTGAATAATGGAAATGGGAAAAGACTTTTTTACTATCCTGATGGAAAACTGATGGCAGAGATCAACTATGCCGACAGCATACAGAATGGTGAAGCCAAAGCCTACTACCCATTTGATGGCACCGTCAAATCAGAAATGACTTTTAAAAACGGGCTGCAAGATGGAGTGCTCAAGGAGTATTATAAAAATGGAAAACTCGCTGCCATTACCAATTACAAAGACGGCAAAGAAAACGGAGAATACACCGAATACTTCGAAGAGGAAGATGCCGTTTCTCTTCTCGGCTATTACAAAGAAGGCATCGAAGACAGCCTTTGGATGGAATACCACCCTAATGGAGGCGTACTCAGCGAGGGCTACTACGTAAACGGGCAAAAAGAAGGATTGTGGAATGAATTTTACGATAATGATTCACTTGCTTCTACAGGATTTTATGAAGACGGCAAACAACAAGGCTTCTGGGTAGAATACTACGACAATGGTAATCAATCTTCCGAAGGGGCTTATGTAAAGGGGCTTAAAGAAGGTGAATGGAAATCTTATTTTGAAAATGGAAATCTTTCCATGCAAGGTTCTTTTGTTAATGGATTTGAAGACAACTACTGGAAGATCTACCACGAGAATGGCAAACTCCAGATGGAAGGAATGTATGTATACGGCGAAGAACAAGGTCCCTGGAAAGAATACCATCCCAACGGACAACTAGCCTCTGAAGGAAATTACGCAATGGGAAAAGAAGATGGTAAATGGAAAAACTATTGGGACAATGGAATACTGATGCAGGAAGAAGTGTACGACAAAGGCAAATTAATTTCTGTTTCTGATTTCTACAATAAGCTAGGAAAAGTAATGGCGAAAGCGGCTGTGAAAGATGGCAATGGCACGATCAAAAGTTTTTATGAAAATGGGAAACTGGCAGCTGAAGGTCCTGTGAAAAATGGCCTGCTCGAAGGAGTTTGGAAATACTATCACACTACCGGTGCACTTTCCGGCACAGGCGAGATGCACGAAGGCCTGCGACAGGGAGCGTGGAAATTCTACTTCGACACGGGGAAACTGGAAGCCGAGGGAAACTACAAAGACGACGAACTTTCAGGCGCCTGGAAATTTTATGACCAAGGACAACTTTCACGTATAGAAAATTTTGATGAGACAGAATAATTAGCATGTTTTTTGCGTTTACTAAACAGGAAATGTGCTGCTATCTATGAAGGGAATATTTTTTAAAACCTCTTACCTCCTCTTACTACTGCTTTTAGTAAGTAGTATATCTCTTTTTGCCCAGGTAAAACAAGAGTTTTATAAAAATGGAAAATTAAAATCCGAAGGAAATTTTATTGGTACAAAAAAAGAAGGCCAGTGGAAATACTATTATCCCAACGGCGTACTCATGGCGGAAGAGCAATTCAAAAACGGTCTTCTTCATGGGGTTACAAAAAATTATGATACCAAAGGCAAACTAACTTCCAAAGAAAACTGGTCATTCGGAGCGGAAGAAGACTCTTCTTTTACCTATTATCCCAATGGAAAAATAAAACGTCGCGGCGTGTTCCGCTATGGGCTTTATGATGGTGTGTGGTATCAATATTACGATAACGGAAAAATAAAGACCAAGGGTACCTATGTGCTCGGAGAACCGGAAGGAAACTGGGCCTTCTATTCTTCCAAAGGCTTGCTGGAAATGGAAGCCATTTATATGAACGGTAAGAAAAACGGCAAAGCCACGATGTACGATACCAAAGGCGACAAATGGCAGGAAGGCAACTTTATAAACGACGAGCAAAAAGGCACCTGGAAAGTTTACAAAAACGGTAAATTTATTGGAGATGTGACTTATTAGAATTTCCTTTGCCGAAAGTTAAAGGTTCAACGTCTTAGTATTTTACTCTTCCTAAATGAGTGATAAATGTTTTATCGAGTGAAGTATTCAAACTTTAAACCTTAACCTCTAAACTTGAACTTTACTAAAATGGAAATTATAGGAGATTTACTAAAGATCGTATTGCCAGCAGCAGCTGTGATGTATGCCATGTTCCTCACCGTACGTACTTTTTTAAGCAAAGATTTTGAAAAAAAACTGATCGATATACGTGTCAAAAATAATGAGATCATTCTTCCAATTCGTTTGCAGGCATACGAAAGAATGGCGTTGTTTCTGGAAAGAATTTCTCCGCACAACCTTATTATGAGAGTAAATGATCCTGCTTACAACGTAGTACAACTCCACCAGCGAATGCTTATGGAGATCCGCGAAGAATACAACCACAATTTGTCCCAGCAAATCTACATGACCGATCAAAGCTGGATCATGGTAAAAAATGCTATGGAAGATGTAATTTCCATTATTAACAAAGCCTCTTCCTATGTTCCTGCCGATGCCAAAGGGATCGAACTTGCCAAAATGATCTTTGAAACCCTTGTCCAAAGAAATGAAGACCCTGTTTACAAAGCACTTAAGCATCTAAAAGGCGAAATTCAGCAGGTTTTTTAAGTTTATAGGGTTACTTTTTAGCGCCAAAAATGTATATATATCAGAAATCTGTTTAGCATTATTTGGTGAATATTTTAAATTAAACTTATATGGAACTCATTAGAAATATTTTGAATAATTCAGGCGAAAGCTCCTTCTTCACGTACATCTTCTTCCTACTGACTTTTGTGATCTTCGTATTCGGTGTAGTGGCACTAATGGATTTCATGATTGGAAAAGTGTTTAATAAGCAGGAAGATTAATAAAAAACACTAAAATTTCTTTTTAATAATCTTTACTCTATATTTGCCGCATGGTAAGATCATTTCAATATTACTTTAGCTTTTACTTTAGCCATTTGGCATAGGGGCTTATTGTATTGAAACGGTATTACCAACAAAGTCCCTCATAGGAGGGACTTTTTTTATTATCAGGCAAATTGATCATTACATGAAAATCGCTATTCAGGGAGGAGCTGCATCGTTTCACGATATTGCAGCCAGAAAATATTTCGGAAAAGATATTGAGACCATTCACTGCTCTTCTTTCAAAATTCTTTGCGATAAATTGAAAAATAAAGAAGTGGATTTTGCTGCCATGGCAATTGAAAATTCCATTGCCGGAAGCATTCTTCCTAACTATGCGTTAATCCAGAAATACGATTTCCATATCATCGGCGAGATCCAACTTCGTATCGAACAAAATCTGATGGCCTTGCCCGGAACCAAGATCAGCGATCTGAAAAAGGCACGCTCACACTACATGGCACTCATGCAGTGTGAAGATTTTCTTGCACAATATCCCCACCTCCAAATGGAAGAATACCACGACACCGCAGACAGCGCAAGGGATATACGCCTATACCAGGAAAAAGAGATCGGCGCTATCGCCAGCCGCTATGCTGCCGAGCTTTACGAGCTGGAGATCCTGGCAGAAAGTATCGAGACCAACAAACAAAATTTCACTCGTTTCATTTTTCTTACTACGGATAAAAAATTCAAAGTAGAAAATGCCACCAAAGCTTCGCTGAGTTTTCATTTACCCAACACTGTGGGCGCGCTGGCCAAAGTGCTCAGCATTATCGTAGCCAATAATATCAACATGACCAAGATCCAATCACTTCCATTGATAGGAAAGCCCAACCAGTATACTTTTCATGTAGATTGTGAATGGAGCAATTATGAAGATTTTAAAAAATGCATCGCCATCAATTCTATAGTAGACGATTTAAAAATTTTAGGAGAATACAAAAAAGGAGAAATGATTTATGATTATTCCCGTAGCTAACCGGTTAAATAATGTTTCAGAATACTACTTTGTAAAAAAGCTGGAAGAAATCGCCAAGCTCAATAAAGAAGGGAAAAATGTGATCAGTTTCGGCATCGGTAGTCCCGATCTGATGCCTTCTGAAGAAGCATTGACAGCGCTTACGGAAACAGCGCACAAACCCAATGCGCATGGCTACCAGCCTGGCCGCGGGATTCCTGAGCTAAGAGAAGCAATGGCTGGCTTCTACAAAAGAACCTACAACGTAGAGCTGAACCCCGCTTCGGAAGTTCTGCCACTAATGGGTTCCAAAGAAGGGATCCTTCATTTATCTCTCGCTTTCCTCAACCCCGGCGACGAAGCACTGGTACCTAATCCTGGCTACCCTGCTTATTCTTCGCTTACTAAAATGATTGGCGCTGATATTCGTTACTACGAACTCAAGGAAGAAAACGGATGGTATCCCGACTTTAATGCATTGCGCAAAGAAGATCTTTCTAAAGTAAAGATCATGTGGCTCAACTACCCGCATATGCCTACCGGTACTGCTCCTAAGAAAGAAGTATTTGAGGAAGCTGTTGCCTTCGCAAAAGAAAAAAATATTCTTCTTTGTCATGACAATCCATACAGCCTCGTACTTCCGCACAAGAAGCCGATGAGCTTGCTATCAATTCCAGGTGCTTCCGAAATTGCTGTGGAGTTAAATTCTATGAGCAAATCGCACAACATGCCAGGCTGGAGGATCGGGATGATGATGGGAAAAGCAGAATACCTCGCTGCTGCCATGACGGTAAAAAGTAATATCGACTCCGGTATGTTTCTCGGCCTGCAGCAAGCAGCTATCAAGGCCTTAAACAATTCTGATGAATGGCATGCCAAACGCAATGCTATCTATGAAGAGCGCCGTGAATGGATCTACAAAATTCTTGATCTGCTCGGCTTTGAATACAGCAAAGAACAAGTGGGGCTATTTATCTGGGCAAAGCCAAAAGCAAACAATCCAATCTCCGACATCGCTGCATATATCGACAAAATACTTTACAAAGCATTCGTATTCTTCACACCGGGAGAGATCTTTGGTTCAAATGGCAAAAAATTTCTCCGTCTTTCTCTTTGCGTACCAGCAGAGAAAATGAAAGAAGCCTATGAGCGGTTGGAGAAAGTTAAAAATGAATTATAAAAAATTTTGAATTATGAGTTATGAATGTTGAGTTACTATTTTTCATTCATAAATCAACATTCCTATATCTATATGAGACCTCTGTTTTTTATAATTCTCTGCTTGGTAAATCATGTTGCGGCCGCGCAACAGAAGACATATGGGATGGCTGATTTTTCGGCATCTGAAGGAAGAGCGTTTGTGATCATTACAAAAGTACGCGAAACCATTAGCCTTTCCGATCTTCAAGCTGGCCAGCTGGCTAAAATTGCAGGAGAATATTCGGATGGTTTACAACAATTGAACGGCGCAAAAAATTACGAGGAGAAACTGGCAAAACTCCTGGCCAAACGCGATCAGAAAACACTCGAAGTTTTAAAAGACCCGGAACTCAGTACCTCTTACCAGAAAAAATTCGATTCCACACTAGCCGCTCAGAACACAGGATATGGGAGACGACGATAGTTTTAGTTATGAATATTGAATTATGAGTTTTGGTTTATTCTAATTCATAACTCATAATTCAACATTCATAACTAACCTTATTAAAAATAATACGAATAATACCCTCTTTGCCCGTTAGAAGTTATCCCTTCAATGATCACACGACCACGAATTTTTTCCAGGATCTCTACTACTTCTTCCGGCGTGCTTACAGGCACTTTATTAATGGACGTAATGATGAACCCTTCCGTAAGACTTAATCTTCGGATCAGTCCATTGCCTACCTTTACAATTCTTACGCCATTGGTAATTCCCATTTTATCTTTTTCTACTTTGGAGATAATTTCAAAATCAGCTCCGAGAGATTCCGATTTGTAGGTTTCCCGCTTAAGCACGTCTGTCGTGCCTTCCCTGTTGGTAAGGGTGAGTGTGCCTTCGTGAATTTTATTGTCGCGCTTGTAAACAATCTTTATTTTATCACCGGGACTAAAATAGCTTAGGTATTCATCAAAATTTCCTTTGTTGTTGATTTCATAATCATTGATCTTAAGAATCACGTCGTCCTTTTTCAGACCCATTTTTTCGGCAGCTCCTTCTTTTTGAATATAAGTAACTACTACGCCGTTGAGGTTATCCAATTTTAGTTTATCAGAATAAGAAGTATTCAATTCATCTACTTCAGCGCCGAAGAAAGGTTTTTGTACTTCTCCATATTTGATCAGGTCGCGTACAATTTTTTTTACAATGTCTACCGGCACCGCAAATCCATAGCCGGTGTAGGAACCTGTTCTGGAAAGAATAGCCGTGTTAATCCCGATGAGCTCTCCTCTTACGTTCACTAGCGCGCCACCGCTGTTGCCAGGGTTAATGGCAGCGTCTGTCTGGATGAATGATTCAATTGGGAATTGACTGTTCACAATATTGATATTTCTTCCTTTGGCACTTACAATACCCGCCGTGACGGTGGAAGTAAGATTAAAAGGATTTCCTACAGCTAGCACCCACTCTCCTATTCGAAGATCTTTTGAAGCGCCAAGTTTTACAGCAGGCAAATTCTGCGCCTCGATCTTCAGCAAAGCCAGGTCAGTAGAAGGATCGGTACCGATGATCTTTGCCTGGTAAGTTTTTTTCTCGTGTACCACTTCAATCTTGGTTGACTTGTCGATCACGTGGTTGTTGGTAATGATGTAGCCATCCGTGCTGTATATTACTCCGGAACCTGATCCCTGCACCTGCTGGGTACTTCCGCCAAAATACATATCAAACCAGTTAGACGAGGTTTGTTGCGAAAGTGTATTGATGAACACTACGCTGTGGGTAGAAAGCGCAGAAGCCGCCACAAAATCTTCGCTTAATTTTATATCCTGGTATTTGGTAAGCGATGCCAGGTCTATAGAGGATCCTTTGCTGGCTTCATTGATGTAATAACTTTTCGCAGGGACAATTTTATTATATACAACAGCTCCGGCAAGCCCGGAAATAAAAGCGATCAGAATTATTTGAATATTCTTCATACCTTAATTTATTTTTTGTTCGCTAAAATAATTTTTCATAAAAATAAATTCAATCTTTTTAATATTGAATTTTTAATCATTAATCCTGAGAGATATTCCTACCCTAAACAGAGCTGAATCGTCCGAAAATACTAAGGGGTAGCTTTTTCCCTCCCTGATCTTCTAGATATAATTCTCCAATTTCAGGATTTTTTATTTCTCCGAAAACACTTTTAAGAAGCGTTTCTACGATTAACGCTGAAAATCCTATGGAGTATAAATTCAGAATGAAAAAATGATTTTCTTTATCTAAAAGTTCCTTACAATTCTTTAATAATTCATTAAGCTGATCTTCGATGATCCATTTTTCTCCATTGGGTCCGCGCCCATATGCCGGCGGATCCAGGATAATTCCCTGGTATTTATTACCGCGGCGTACTTCACGCTGTACAAACTTCATCGCATCTTCCACTACCCAACGAATATCTTTTAAGTTACTAGCTTCCATATTCTCCCTTCCCCAACTGATCACCTGTTTCACAGAATCCACGTGTGATACATCAGCTCCTGCAGCCTTTGCAGCAAGAGAAGCGCCACCTGTGTAAGCAAATAGGTTCAATACCTTTGGAGTGTTTCCAAGCAATTTTACTTTTTGGTAAATATAATCCCAGTTGGCAGCCTGCTCAGGGAAAATACCAACATGCTTGAAAGAAGTGAGTCCTAATCGAAAACTAATACTGAAAGAAGAAGGCTGGTATTGGATCAACCATTGTTCTTTCATGCCTTTTTTCAAGATCCACTCACCTTTTTCGGCATTTCCAGCATCTTTGCGAAATTCCGCGGAAGCGAGTTTATTCCATTCATTTTCAGCCAAAGATTGGTCCCAAACAGCCTGGGGCTCAGGTCTTGACAAAATAAATGATCCGAATCTCTCTAATTTTTTGTAACTTCCACTATCGATTAACTGATAGTCTGAAAAATATTCAGGTTTTAAAAACAACATTGGAACAAATTTTGGCTTACATCAGTATAAGTACTAGTGCAGGACAGACATCCGACAATAAAGATGAACAAAAAAATATTAATACGGTTAAGAAGAAGTAAATTATTTAAGCTTCGCTTTACGTTATTTTTTACGTTCATACTTCTTTCATTGATGGTGAGTTCTGTCTACTTTACCTACAATGTTCCGAAAAGAACCAATCCCGATCAGGTAGACCTGAAAAATATTTACAACACTTGGAAGATCGTAAAATATTACAAGAACGGAAAATTGGTAGTGAACAATAAAAAATTTCAAAATCTTCGTTTTCGTGTGAACCAGGATGGCACTGCTGATTGGATCAAAGAAGGATATGAATCTAATTTTCCTTTTGTAATTACTAAAGACGGCTCCCAACTGATTGCCAATAACGGTGGCTCCATTGAAAATGTAGAAACGATCTACGAGCTTAGCGAAAACAGGCTTCGTTTCGGAAAACGAAATATCATTTCCCATTACGAGTATGTGATGGTTCCTTACAATTACGAAGTAAACTAATTTCCTTCGCACAATTTTTCAAGATTATAACGTTCTATAGCTAAATCGAAAGAACGTATGCTTATCTCCAAGATCCTTCGTAATCCCTTCATCGCTTGCTTTCTCATAGTTGCAATCATTTTCTCTTTTCATTTTACTCCGAATGTAATAGAAAAAAAAGCGAATGATTTTTCGAAATTAAAAGACGGCGACATTATTTTTCAATCCTCTGAATTCGGCCAGGGCAAAGCGATCCAGCTGGCTACACATTCCAAGTACACACATTGCGGTATCGTGTTTAAAGAAAACAATACCTATATGGTTTATGAAGCCGTGCAACCTGTCAAAAAAACACCCATCGATAAATGGATATTGAAC
Source organism: Cytophagaceae bacterium (assembly GCA_035535995.1). Classification (GTDB taxonomy): domain Bacteria; phylum Bacteroidota; class Bacteroidia; order Cytophagales; family Cytophagaceae; genus JANYCO01. The sequence goes on along the minus strand of DATLOZ010000019.1, from coordinate 47,565 downwards.
AGCAGTGATGATCATCGTTATTTTGTAAAGCGGCTAAAAGACACGGAGATTCTTACTCCCACTGTAATTGCCAAGATGAAAGATAGGTACAAACAATTTGAAGGAAAAAATTACGATTTATATTTCGGATGGTCGGATGAAAGAATTTATTGCTCCGAGCTCGTCTGGAAAATTTATCAAAACGCTACAGGCCTTGAAATAGGAGCGCTACAGAAGCTTAAAGATTTTGATTTGAGCAACCCAATTGTACAATTAAAATTGAGAGAACGATACGGAGATAAGATCCCTTACGAAGAAAAAGTAATTTCTCCCTCTGCAATTTATGCTTCCGAGCTTTTGGTAACGGTTGAGTAATACTGTTGCCACGACTTGAGTCATTGCAACAGCAAAGATATTTATTGTTGCAACGGCAATATCACCGTAAACGTAGCCCCCGCCCAGGGAGTACTTTCCAGTTCGATTTTTCCTTCCAGCATTTCCACATGCGATTTTACTAAAAACAATCCCATCCCCTTTCCTTCTACATGCTCATGAAAGCGGCTATACAAGCGGAAGATCTTATGTCCGTATTTTTGAGTATCAAACCCCACGCCATTGTCTCTGAATGTCAACACCAGCTTGCCTTCCGTGATGCGTGCAATAATATGGATCACAGGATTCGTTCCCGGCATAGCATATTTAATACTATTGGAAATAAGATTATAAAAAATACTCACCATAATGCTCTTGATGCAATTTACCTTTTCCACAAACAAATGATCGTGGATCTCTGCGGCGCTGAAATGGATCTCGTTGGATAAATGTAGTTTTACTTCCTGCAATACTTCGTACAGTGAAACGAGATTTGTTTTTTCATGTCCTAATTTCTTCTGCACCAATATATAATTCAGATCTTTGATAATATCGTCCATCATCAGCACACTGGTGTTCATGTGCTCCATTAATTTTTGTTCCTCTGGCCCTTTGTGAGGGTATTTTTTTAGTAAATCTACCAGCCCGATCACACGTGAGATTGGTCCACGTAGGTTGTGGGAGATAATGTGGTTGAACATATCCAGTTGCTGGTATTCACTTTCCAGTTTTTTGTATTGAAACTGTGCCTTGGTTTCGTCCAGCTCTTTGCGGTAGATCGCTGTTTCAAGCAGTCTTTGTCTTTCCGAAAGATCTTCCGCTTCTTTTGTTTTTATTATATTGATCTTGACAAAGGATCCCATAAACATAAAAATCATGAAGAAGGCGAGCAGAAAATTCAAATTGAACAACAGTATGATCGCCTTGTCGCTAAAGATAGGAGCATTCGGCAGATAGCCTTGATGATAGAGTACATTCAACAGAATTGCGTTGGCTACATAAGAAAGTAAAGCCAGATATAAATACAGTGATTTTGAATTATCGAAAGTAGCATACACCGTAAGAGGTGTAGTATAGAAATAAAGGTAAAACCCAGCTTCGTAGCCAATACAATAGCTGATGGTGAATACAGAATAGTTTGTTGTAAAAAGATAAATGCAGCGCGCCACATTCAACTGGCCTTTCCCATGAAACAGATAAGTAGCTGTAAACAGTACTCCATAGGTAAAAGCAAATAACGCCAGGTTGATCAATCCTGAAAAAATGCCAAGCAGGATAAATTCCAGTGATACTAAGATACAGATCATCACCTGCCAGTTAAATGTGACAAGCTTTTCTTTATTGTTCTGACTGTATTGATCGTGAATGCCGTTGTAAGAAATCCCGGCATAAATTCGTTTCAATACCCCATCCCTGATCATATATCTTCCTCCTTTTTTAAATGATATGGTTGCTCCGGAAATGCTGGTTTTTAAAATTAAGAATATATTTTGACAGGAACAAAAAAGGCTTCCCTTTATAGAAGCCTTTTTTGTTAGTTTTATGCCTGCCAGTTCTTGACATCATCCAGCGTAGGGTTGGCGACTTCAAGCTTCATCTTTTTTCGCATACCACAAAGATCGTTGAAGAGCTTATTTGGATTCTGTGAGCGAAGCTGTTCCATTGTATTGATATTTAATTTGAGTAATAACGGAATAAAATGCTCCGGTACTCCTGCTTCTCCAAAAAGATCGGCTTCATTTGCGCTTTTCTTTTCAGGTCTCATCTGAGGGAAGAACAATACATCCTGGATAGAATGTTGATTGGTCATGATCATTGTAAGGCGATCGATCCCTATGCCCATACCGGCGGTAGGTGGCATGCCGTATTCCAGCGCACGGAGGAAATCATGGTCGATGTACATGGCTTCGTCGTCTCCTCTTTCCATCAGTTTCACCTGGTCTTCGAAACGCTCACGCTGATCGATCGGATCGTTCAGCTCTGAATAAGCATTGGCGATCTCTTTTCCATTTACCATCAATTCGAAACGCTCTACCACTCCTGGTTTATCACGGTGTTTCTTGGTGAGTGGCGAGGTCTCTACCGGATAGTCAATGATAAACGTAGGTTGGATATAGTTTCCTTCGCACTTTTCTCCAAAGATCTCGTCGATCAATTTTCCTTTCCCTACATTATCGGCTACTTCAATACCCAATTTCGTGCATACCTCCCGCAATTGATTTTCTTCCATGCCAGTGATATCAATGCCTGTATGTTCTTTGATCGCTGCAAACATACTAATGCGTTTGAACGGACGAGCGAAGTCAATTAATTTGTCTCCCACTTGCACTTTTGTATCTCCATGCAGTGCGATCGCTACTTTTTCCAGCATTTCTTCGGTGAAGTCCATCATCCAATTGTAGTCTTTATAGGCTACATAAATTTCCATCACTGTAAATTCCGGATTGTGCGTACGATCCATTCCTTCGTTGCGGAAATCTTTTGCAAATTCGTATACACCATCAAAGCCACCTACGATGAGTCTTTTCAGGTAAAGCTCGTTGGCAATACGGAGATAAAGTGGAATATCAAGCGCATTATGATGTGTCTTAAATGGGCGTGCCGCCGCGCCACCAGGGATTGATTGTAAGATGGGAGTTTCTACTTCAAGATATCCTTTGTTATTAAAGAATTCACGCATCGTAGAAACAATCTTGGTTCTTTTCATGAACACATCGCGGACCTCTGGGTTTACGATCAGGTCTACATAGCGCTGTCTATAGCGTTGCTCAGGATCTGAGAAAGCATCGTGCTGTACTATATTCCCTTTTTCATCTTTCGTTTCTTTTACAACTGGAAGCGGGCGAAGCGATTTCGAAAGCAATTTCAGAGAGGTCACATGAATAGAGATCTCTCCTACCTGCGTAGTGAAAACATAACCGGAAATTCCGATCAGGTCTCCGATATCAAGAAGTTTTTTGAAAACAGTATTGTAAAGTGTTTTATCTTCTCCCGGACAAATTTCATCGCGGGAAACATAGATCTGCATTCTTCCCGAAGCATCCTGGATCTCTGCGAAGGAAGCGCTTCCCATAATACGGAAGCTAAGAAGACGGCCTGCAATAGAGATATCTTTATAATCTAATTTTCTTGAATTATAATTTTTTAAAATATCATGCACCGAGGCATTCACTTTAAAAAGCTCAGCCGGATAAGGTTCGATGCCCATTTTGATGAGCTCTTCTCTTTTCTCCCTTCTTTTAATTTCCTGTTCGCTTAATAATTGCATAATATCCGAAGTAGTTAAATTTAAAATTGAGGCACAAAAATAAGGTTAATTTTCAAACTATATACATTATCCGAACCTTGATTTTCCTCATTTAAAGATTTTCTGGATTATAATTTCCTGGATATCGATATCAGATGCCGGATACCTGATAAAATATTTGACACCTTGTTATTCAGTATTCAGCAATTCTGAAAATCTTCTAATTCTAAAATTCTGTTCCTTGCGCGATAAGTTTCTGTGCTTTCATCCGGAAACGGAAAAATAAAAATAATGAGACAAAAATCAGTCCCACCGACAAGCCATACCATACGCCTTCAATACCTAAGCCGCATTTAAAAGCCATCCAATATCCCACTGGCAGGCCGATCACCCAGTAGGCTACCAGTACTGCTATGGTAGGTACTATTACATCGCCGATACCGCGCAGGGCGCCGAGTCCCACTACCTGCACACCATCCGAGAGCTGGAAAAATGCTGCGATCAAAAGAAGCATCGAAGCCATTTGGATTACCGGTTGTTCTTCTATATACAATCCTGGAAGATAAAAACGAAGGCATACAAAACTGATCGCCGTTACGCTCATATAGCACAGCACCAGGAACAGTGCGCTGTAACCTGCTTTACGCAATTGTATAAAATTTCTTCTTCCCAGTTCATTTCCTACGCGTACTGTAGCCGCTGCGGAAATCCCAGTGGCCCCCATGTACGTGATCCCTGCCATATTGAGCGCAATATGATGGGCCGCAATTTCGATCGTGCCGAGCCATCCTACTACAATGAATGCAAATCCAAAAGCTCCCGCTTCCAATGTGAGCTGTAAGCCAATAGGCAAGCTGATTGCCACGAGTTCACGGAATTTTGTAAACCTCAATGGAATACTTTGCCAACCTGTCAAATATTGTTTGAACTTCTTATCTAAAACCACCAGCACAATCATCGCAACGGCCATGAAAGATCTGGCCACAAAAGTTGCGATCGCAATTCCGTTTAACCCCATCGCTGGAATTATCCCCGCACAGCCATCCATAAATACAAAGATCAATAATACATTCAACACATTGGATGTAATACTAATGATCATTGCTTTGCTTGTATTGGAAAGGCCTTCGGCAAATTGCTTGAATGTTTGAAACAACATCAACGGAAGTATCGACCAGGCAAGCCATTCCAGGAAAGGAACAGCTGCTACTACTACTTCTTTAGGCTGATTTAAAATCCTTAATACGAATGCGCTTTTGTAAAGCAATACAAAAAGCAGGAACGATAAAATAAAATTGAGCAGTAAACTATGTTTAAAAATAACACGCACCTCCTGATCATCTTTTGCCCCGTCTGCCCTGGCGATAAGAGAAGTAGCGCCATAAGAAATACCAATCCCCAACATCAACACCGGGAAAAACATGCTACTGGCAATGGCCGCTGAAGCAAGTGCTGCACTTCCCAGGCGTCCTGCCATGATTGTATCCGCCACGCCGACAAATATATGTCCCAACTGACTGATCGCTACCGGCAAGGCCAATACTATGCTCTCCTGGTAATGACGCAGGTAATCTTTACTAAACATCTGGATTCTTTAAATGGAGACAAAGGTATGGAATTTTAAATTATGAGTTATGAATGTTGAGTTATGAGTTTTTATTAATTGCGATGAGGAATAAAAGTTTCCAAATGAAAACTCATTATTCATCCGCGGGCCGACAGACAACATCATTACATTCTCCGGCGTTTCAATTCACTTCGAATCAACATAAGTTCCCGGGCGGTCTGGCCTGTAACGGATTTATTTTCTTCGGCTCTTCGGAAAAGATAGGGCATTACCTTTTCTGCCGGACCGAAAGGCAAGTATTTTGCAACGCGATAACCTGCCTTGGCAAGATTGTAACTGATGTGATCGCTCATTCCATAAAGCTGTGCGAAGTATACAGATTCCGCGGAAGCGGGAATGGAATATTTTTTCATCAATTGAGTAAGCAGCAAATTACTTTGTTCATTGTGCGAACCGGCGCAGAGCGCTATTTTGTTTTCCATACAAAAAATCAACGCTTCATTGAACGCTGCATCTGTAGAGACTTTGTCTGGCTGAATAGGTGAAGGATAATTCAATTCGGCAGCACGTTTACGTTCTTGTTCCATGTAGGCGCCGCGCACTAGTTTGGCAGCGGGAATAAAATTCTCTTCTGCTGCGTGTTTTGCCAATTGCTGTAAGTGTACAAAAGAAGCGAGCTTGTACATTTGATAAGTATTATATACGATTGCTTTTTTCTTATTAAACTTTTGCATCATCTGCAAAGCCAGTTCGTCGATCACATCCTGGATCCAGCTTTCTTCTGCATCGATCAGGATTTTCATATTAGCTTCAAAAGCTTTTTCACATAAGCTATGTACGCGGTGTTTGATGCGTTCGTAAGCCATCGACTCACGCTCCTCGAGCATTTCTTTCCGCTGGATTTTTTCTAATAATGCAGCGGCCCCCAATCCTGTTATTTTAAAAACTGCAAATCCAACCGTATTATTTTTAGCTCCGAGTTCGATTGTACGGAGAATCATTTCTGTATTTGCTGCATAACTTTTTTCTTCCCATTCTCCTTCCACGGAATAATCAGGAATGCTTTTTATGCCATTCAAATCTAATTTTTGCATTACAGGCGCACATTCTTCCAAGGTTTCGCCTCCGCAAAACTGCTGGAAAAGCGTTTTTTTAATAATTTTTTTTACCGGAAAGTTGAACCTTAGCAAGGTTTTAATTAAAAAAATTCCTACTTTTGTAAGTTCTGGGACCCCCATAAGCGTGAACAGAAAGTTCATCTTTCTCAACTCGTTAGTCGATTTGTCTGCGAAAGCTATGGAAGTATCTCCGAAAGAAAGTTGTTTATCAGTCATAGTCAGCAAATAGAACTTTAATATTAGTCAATTTGTTGCCTATTTTTACAAACGTACAAGTAAAATTATGAATGTTACATTGAATGTGAATCCACTCGAGAAGTGGGCGAAGATGAAAAGCAAGCCGCTGATCATAGCTGGTCCTTGCAGTGCAGAGACACCAGAGCAATTGCTGGCTACTGCGAAAGGTTTACAAAACCTGAAGGTAGACGTACTGAGAGCTGGTATCTGGAAACCAAGAACCCGTCCGGGTGCTTTTGAAGGCGCCGGCGAAGACGGATTGAAATGGTTGGCCGATGTGAAAAAAGAAACCGGGATGCCTATAGGCACAGAGGTAGCATATCCCGAGCACATTGAATTAGCATTGAAATATGGCGTAGACGTACTTTGGATCGGTGCAAGAACCACCGTGAGCCCTTTCGCAATCCAGGAAATGGCAGACACCCTAAGAGGTGTAAAGAATGTAGCTGTACTTGTTAAAAACCCTACACACCCTGAACTAGGTCTTTGGATCGGTGCTTTCGAGCGTCTGAACCAGGCTGGTATTGAAAACCTTGCTGGTATTCACAGAGGTTTCTCTACTTTCGATAAATCAAAATTCCGTAATCAACCGATCTGGTCTATTCCAATCGAATTGAGAAGAGTGGCTCCGCAAATTCCAATCATTTGCGATCCTTCACACATCGCTGGAAAACGCGATCTGATCTTCGAAATTTCACAAAAAGCAATGGACCTAAACTTCGATGGTCTGATGATCGAAACACACATCAATCCTGAAAAAGCATGGAGCGATGCAGATCAACAAGTAACTCCGGAGAGATTGGGTGAAATTCTTTCTGAACTGAAAATCCGCCAGGATTCTTCTACTGACCAATTGTTCAACGATCAACTGGAAGAACTGAGAAGAAAGATCGACAACATCGACAGAGAAATTCTTGAAACATTGGCAGCTCGTATGTCAATCGTAGAAAAGATCGGTGAATACAAGAAAGAAAACAACGTGACTACCTACCAGGTAAAACGTTGGGATGATATTATGAAAAACAGATCTGAGCTTGCTAAGAAAATGAACCTGAACACAGAGTTCGTAGTCGAGATCTACAAAATCATCCACGAAGAGTCTATCCGCAGACAGACAGAGATCATGAAAGCGGTAGAAACAAAAGCGTAATCAAACATTGAGCTTACTCATAGTTTTAAAACGGGACTTTCACAAGTCCCGTTTTTGTTTTGGGGGAATTCAATTATTTTTGTAAAACATAGATTTTAGGTTATGTCAAAAAAGAACGTCCTTATCACCCACCACATCCAACAAGAGTTGCAGAAATTCCTGGATTATCATTCCTATTCTAAAATTTGTGTGATCTCCGATGAGAATACACAGAAGTACTGCTATCCCTTGATCCGCGAGGCTATCAAAGGAAAAGGAATTTTCATCCAGATCCCTGCGGGAGAAGAAGCTAAGAACTTAACCACCTGCCAAAAAATATGGGAATACATGACCGCTGCGCAACTGGACCGCAAAGCGCTTGTCATCAATCTCGGCGGCGGCGTGATCGGCGATATGGGCGGGTTCTGTGCTTCTACTTATAAACGTGGCATCGATTTCATACAAATTCCTACTACACTGCTTTCACAAGTGGATGCCAGTGTAGGAGGAAAACTGGGTATTGACTTTACTGAAAACAATAACAACGTTTTTAAAAACCATATTGGTGTATTCAACCAGCCACAGGTTGTGATCATCGATACCGTCTTCCTTGAAAGCCTTGACCCGCGCGAACTACGCTCTGGCTTTGCAGAGATCATTAAACACTGCCTGATCGCCGACAAAGATAAATGGGAAGTGATCTCTTCGAAATCTTTTGAGGAACAAGACTGGAACGATCTTGCAGCACATTCCGTAGCGATCAAATCCAACATCACCGAACAGGATCCGCAGGAAAAAGGATTGAGAAAAATTCTAAACTTTGGACACACTCTTGGACATGCGGTAGAAAGTTTTTATCTCAACACTCCAAAAAAATTATTGCATGGAGAAGCCATTGCCATTGGGATGATCTGCGAAAGTTTTATCTCCGCTAAAAGAGGATTCATCACCATGGAAGACCTGCAACGCATTTCTTCTTATATCGTTTCAATATACGGCAAGCCGGAAATCCCTACTCGCGATATTAATAAGATCATTCCGCTTACACTACAAGATAAAAAGAATGAAAATTCAGAAGTGTTATTCTCTCTTCTCGAAGAAGTAGGCAAAGCCAACTACAACGTGCCTGTAAGCGTGGAAGAGATGAAAGAAAGCATTGAGTATTACAATTCCTTTTCAGATTACTTCTATAATTTTATTCGTTTGTAAAAAGATGCCAGATAAATTGAATCTTAAATTTCAGCTCTTCTACTTTTTATCTGGCATCTGGCATCTTTTTTCTATATTTGCGCTCTATTTATGCAGACCATGACAGCACCTCTTTTCATTAAGAAACATTCAGGAAAAATTAACTGTACGATCACGCCTCCTTCTTCTAAAAGCGAAAGCAACCGCGCGCTCATTATTAATGCGCTTACCGGCGGAAAATGCGATCTGCAGAATCTTTCCAATGCACGCGATACACAAACTATGATCCGTTTGCTGAAATCAAATGATTATGTATTGGATGTAATTGACGCCGGTACTACTATGCGTTTTCTTACTGCTTTTTGTGCTGTAACCGGACGTGAAGCGGAACTTACCGGAACTGCCCGTATGTGCGAGCGCCCGATCAAATTACTCGTAGATGCCTTGAGGGAATTGGGCTGCAGCATTGAATACAAAAAGAACGAAGGTTTTCCTCCGCTCATCGTTAAAAAATTTGATAAGAATAACATAACTACCAACCACCTGAAAATTCGCGGAGACGTGAGCAGCCAGTATATTACGGCTCTGTTGATGGTAGCTCCCACACTTCCGCAAGGAATGGTGCTTGAGTTGGAAGGTAAAGTCGGTTCAAAGCCATATATAGAAATGACCCTTGCGCTGATGAAAATTTTTGGCGTAACGGCACAAGCCGATTGGAATAAAAATATCATTACCATCGCACGCCAGGAATATACTCCTTCTACCTATTCCGTAGAATCCGATTGGTCCGGAGCCAGCTACTGGTTTAGCCTGGCAGCGCTGGCAGAAGAAGCGAAAATAGAGATCCGCGGTTATAAATCTGATTCCCTGCAAGGCGACCGCGTGATTGTAGACATCGCAAAAAATTTCGGAGTGAAATCTACTTTTACCGATAAAGGATTGATCCTTGAAAAAATACCTGTTGTAAAATCTTTTGAATGGGATTTTACTCATTGTCCTGATCTGGCACAAACTGTTTCAGTGATCTGTGCTGCCAAAGGGATCGAATGTACCATGACAGGTCTTGAAAGTCTAAGAATTAAAGAAACCGATCGTATTGCTGCGATCCAGAACGAACTTAGAAAATTCGGTTCAGACCTGGTAGAAATCGTACCAAATACGAAATTTAAAATAGTACCAGGCAATTTCCATGTCAGCAACCAGCTCGTAGACACCTATGACGACCACCGTATGGCCATGGCCTTCGCCCCACTGGCACTCCTGGGAGATCTAACCATTGAAGACAAGAATGTGGTAAATAAATCTTATCCTGATTATTGGGAAGATCTTAAAAAGGCAGGTTTCTCATTTTAAACTTTGCTTCATCTGATTTAATAATAAATGAAAAGCTGGTATCATCCGTACCAGCTTTTTTATTTGAATTTAATTAGTGGCAAGTAAACGTATTGCCTATTTTTTTATATTATTTAAAACACTATAAATCAATAATATAAATTGCTATTCATCTTTAAATTGATCTTTCAAAAATTAGATTATTCCAAAATAAAACAGGCATTTTTATATAAAAATTAGCACCACTTAAAGAAAAAATATAGTTTTTAATTATACGCAGCCACACCTGCGTATTTAACTAAAAGCTATATGATGAAAATGCAGAAGTGGATTTGTCTTTTTTTGTTACTTATTATTCCTCTTGTCATTCAGGCACAGGTAAGTCCTAAACGAGGTATGGCCTATGGAAACCATTCGGTGGCGGATCTTAATGCCGATAAAGTGGGAGCTTCCTGGTGGTACAACTGGAGTTCAACTCCTGATGCTGCTATTGCCAGCTATTATGCTTCCCAGGGAGTAGAATTTGTGCCTATGATGTGGAACGACAGTTACACAGTAGCCAATGCAATTGCACAGATTCCGGCAGGCTGTAAATATCTCCTGGCTTTCAACGAACCCAACTTCACAGGCGAAGCTAATATGACACCGGCACAAGCAGTAGCTGCCTGGCCAAAGATCGAGCAAATAGCAGCGGCCAAAGGTTTGGAAATCGTAAGTGCAGTGCCTGCTTATTGCGGAGGTGGCGCTTGTGTCTCGGGCTATACCGACCCAGTGACCTGGCATAATGACTTCTTTTCACTTTGTCCTACCTGTAAAGTAGACTACATTGCTTTTCACAACTATGAACCAACCGTAGGTGGTCTATTAGCGCTTACTAATAATTTGAAAGTATTTGGCCGCCCTGTTTGGGTAACAGAATTTGCTTACTGGGATCCTACGGCTACAGAGGCCGCAAAGATCAGCTATTTGCAAAGCGCCGTTTCTTCTTTTGAAAACGATCCCGATATTTTCCGTTATGCATGGTTTACCGGAAGGAGCAGTAGCAACAACACCGTATCTCTTCTTGGAGCGGATGGCGTACTCACCAACCTTGGCGCTGCATATATTGGCGCTGCTTACGGACCTAAGAACAATATTCCCGGTACCATACAAGTAGAAACTATGTACCGCAGACAACGAACAGCCTTTGAAACCTGTTCGGATGTTGGCGGCGGACAAGACGTAGGCTTCACAGATCCGGGAACCTGGAATGAATATCTGGTGGAGATTAGCAATACTGGTTCATATACTTTTAAATTCAGAGTTGCTTCCAACGTTTCTACAGGAAGCTTTAATATTCTACTCGACGGGCAAGTGGTAAAAAGTAATGTGACTGTAGCTTCTACTGGTGGCTGGCAGACCTGGACAGATCTTACTGTCTCTGGTGTGACACTCACAGCTGGAGAACACTTGTTAAGATTTGCCTACACAGGTACTGGTACCAACATGAATTATTTTACTACCATCTTTGAATCATCTGTACCAGCCACAGCAGATTTCTCTGCCAATCCCATTTCTGTATGTGTTGGCAATACTGTGACGTTTACCGATCTCACTACTAATAAAACCGGAGGAGAAACATACTCCTGGAATTTTGGCAGCGGCGCTAGCCCCGCTACCGCTACTGGTGCCGGTCCTCACAGCGTGACGTATAGTACCAGCGGACAAAAAACTCCCACGCTTACTGTTACCAATGCAAGCGGCCCGAATACGATGACCAAAACAAATTATATCAACGTTGGTACTCCTCCTTCTGGTTGTTTGTTTTCGGATGATTACAATGACAATACTGTTAATTGGATCAATCCAATACCCGGGCCTTTTTCACATACGGAAAGTAACTCGGTGTGGACTGTTTCCAACAGTGGTTACGGTGAATGGCAAAATTTCACATACACACTTAACAACGGCACGAGTGCTATGCCATTGAATTTTCAATGCGCCGCAAACAAACCACAGCTTAAGATCCGTGCAAAAGCTTCCGGTAATTGTTTGCTGAGCATCACCTTCTCCGATCAAAACGGACGTGTGATCGATAATTATAATGCGCTCAACCTGGAACTTACTACTACTTATCAAACTTTCACGATTGATTATACTGGCAAGTTCCGCAATTATTATGGCGGAAGCCCTGGAATTTTAGACAGTACAGATATTACTAAACTACAACTCGCTGTCAATCCTGGCTTTTACAGTTATCCAATTACAGGAGCCAATGGTACGTACAACAGTTATTTTCCAGGCACGATCGATATTGACTGGATCGGGATTGGAGATAATTCCTGTTCATTCGTACTGCCGATCGAACTGGTATCCTTTACGGCAACCAAGAATGACGTAGGTTCTGTATTGTTGGAATGGACAACTGCTTCTGAAAACAATAATGATTATTTTCAGATTATGCGTAGCACAGATGGTACTAATTATACTTCTGCCGGTACGGTAAATGGAGCAGGCACAAGTAGTACTACTAATAATTATTCTCTTACAGATGCGGGCTTAAGCAATGGCACTTATTATTATAAATTAAAACAAGTAGACTTTAATGGAAATTCAACATACTCCAGCGTAATCAACGTAACTGTAAATGATCCGGTATTGAGCGTAATAATGCCAACTCAAGTTGCCGCAGGCGATGCGATACAATTATTGCTGGATGATCGTTTCAAACAAACTACTATATCGCTGGTTGATCTCACGGGGAAAATTTATTATAGTTATAATGCTCCCGTGAAGCAGATTGAAACAAACGGGCTCAGGCCTGGATTATATATGGTGAAGATTGTTTCGGAAGATCAAGTGGTGACGAAGAAGATCACTGTTTATTAGAATCGATTTTGAATTTTGAATTAAAAAGCGAGTTGCTCATTTTAGAACAACTCGCTTTTTAATGCTGCGCTACGCCTATTTTTATTTTAATGCTACAGTTTGTCAAAGCATTTTATTTTTTAAAATACGCTTTAAATATACTTCCTTCATTCAACTTACTTTCCGCTTCTATCTTACCTCCCATAACTTCCAATTGTGTTTTGATCATATACAAGCCCATTCCTTTTCCATCTACATGAGTATGGAAACGTTTGTAAAGGCCGAATAATTTATCTTTATATTTTTCCATGTCGATGCCGATGCCATTGTCGGATACGGTTAAGATGATAAAGTCTCCGACAGTCTTTGTCCCCAAATGTATTTGTGGAACGACAGCAGGCTTGCTGTACTTAAGCGCGTTGCTAATCAGATTATAGAGAATACTTTCCACGTACACTCTTACCGCTTTTACTTCCGGCGCAGCGCTGTAGTCGTAACGGATCACTGCTTTTTTCTCTTTGATTTCATTTTCCAAACGATCAAGTACCTTGCTTGTTTTTTCCTCAAAAGAAACCGTTACAAATTCCTGTCCTACTCCTTTTTGTACCTCCAATACGTGATTAAGATCATGAATGATCAAATCCAGATCTTTGGTCACTTCTACAATTTTATCAAGGAATAAATTATTTTCTTCATCGATCGCTTTTTTATTGATAATATTCGCAAGTCCCAATAGCCTTGCAATCGGGCCTCTCAAGTTGTGTGATACAACGTACCCGAATTGTTCCAACTGACTATTATTGCGAATCAACTTTTCATTGCTGTTCATCAACTCTTGCGTACGACTGTTTACAATATTTTCCAGGTTTACATTATAAATTTTTAATTCTTCGTTTTGACTGGCAATTGTCTGTTTTGCTTTTTCAAGTTCTTTGTTTTGCATTTCCAGATTTTCACGGTGCATATGTAACTCTTCGTTTACCTGCGAAAGCTCTTCATTCACTTGAGAAAGCTCGTTGTTTTGTTGTTGAATTTTCTGGTTGTTGTCTTGAATGATGTCATTTTGTTTGGCGAGCATGTCATTATTTTTTTTCTGCTCCCACAGAAACCACGCTATTAATGCTACTACTACCATTAGAAGCATAGCCAGGCCCATGACATACTTTCTTTTCACTGCTTCGTCGGCTAGTTTTTGCTCACGAGCATTTTTTTCCAAGGCCAGCATTTTATTTTCCCTGGATTGTTTTTCAATAGTGAATAGTTGGTACTCATCATTTTTTTGTAATTGGTTGATCGCGTGTTTTTGTTCGAGGGAAGCTGTTTTCTCGTTGGTGAGCTCAAGTAGCTGCGCAATGCGTTGTTTGTCTAGTTCCTGGTTACGAATCTTTGTCAATTGCAGATCTCTGGCTTGTTTGAGCAATTCTATTTCTTTTGATTGAATGATAAGCTCTTTTTCTTTTTTATCTTTTTCCAGTTCTGATTGACGCATAAAAAAATCTTTCTCTGTTTGCATCAGACGGATCTCACTTTCCATTTTTTCGATTTCTACCTGCTGCTGAAGCACTACTACATTTTGTTTTTGTTCTTTGGCCAACAACTGATCTTTGAGTTTGTTGTAGATAGTGTTGTAGTATTTAAACTCTTTTATTTTCTTTTTTCGCAATAATAGTTCACAATAAATTCTATAACTGGCGATTTCTACTTCATCGTAGCGTGGTTCATCTTTGGCTTGCTTCAAGTATTGAAGCGCTTTATCGATCTTTATTTTAGCAGCACTATAATATGCACCTATGAGATCAGTAGCGGCCATGTAATTAAGAATATTGGCAGCTTCTACATTTTTCTTTTGTTTCTCTCTAATCAGTAAAGCGCGAGCCAGGTATATGTTTGCTTCGTCGATTTCACCGGCTACTGTATGAGTGAGACCAATATTCAAAAGAATATCCGGAAGATCATTTTCATTGATACCTGAATCTTTCTGATCGATCATCGCGCGGCATTTATCAAAGTACTCCTGCGATTTTTTGGTATCTCCTGTCTTTTTATAAAGAGAGCCAAGATTGTTATAAAGAGAAGCCATGCCGGCTTTGTTGCCAGTCATCGAATACTCCGGAAGGAGCAGTAATGAGTATTCGATAGCCTGTGTGTAATTATTATTTTGCACACTGAGATTGGCTATTTTTTCCATTGCCGTGATGACTTCTTTATGTTCACTTTTGGCTTTTTTGTCTTCCAGAATTTCTTTCCAGAAACCAAGTGCTTTGTCGTACTCATGCAACTCTTCATAACACAAGGCTGCGTTTTTCATTACAAATGTTTTCTCATTGGAAGGCATATTCAGGACCTGAGTATAATAGTCAAGCGCTTTGCGGTAGGCGTGAAGGTTCTGATAGTTGAGTCCGAGTTTAATCAGTAAACTTATCTTCTGAGTAGAATCTGTATTGCGATCGTATTCGGAGAGAATATCCTGAATGGTCTGTGCGTGTGTGGTAAAAAATGCCACGCAACAAAACATGCAAGCTATTATTTCTTTGAGACGGCGCATCTTTTTACTGATCCGGTTGTACTAGATTTTTTTTCTATACAAACTATTTCTTTATATGCAAAAAACCCACTCGGGAGTGGGTTTTTATTTAAGGACATTTAGTTAGATCATCGAAGCACTTGTACCCATCCTTTGAAACGAGTACCTGTGTTGAATTCCAGATCGTAAAAATACACTCCATCGGAAAGTCCTTTGAAGTCGTATTTATTATCGTAGTTAGAGGATTCGTATACTCGATCACCCCAACGGTTGAAGACTTTCAGTTCTGAATTATCCGGAAGGGAAACCACTTCGAATACATCGTTGTGATCATCACCGTTAGGAGTTACAAGATTTGGAATAAAGAATTTTCCAGGTACCTGAAGTAAAATCGTATCCTGGCAGTTATTCAGATCTTTTACATAAATCGTATGAGGTCCAGGAGACAGGTTGGCGAAGGATACATAAGAGTGTCCGTTCAAGGTGTCTTTTAGCGTAGTCCAGGCAAATGAGATATCATTGTCAAGACTCATTTGGTATTGTTTCTGACCGTTGACGATCTGTGGAGTTCCTCCTGTATAATCATAAAGAACGGCTACACCTGTATTCTGATTTACATCACTTGCAAGGGCTATAGAAGAAACTGTAAAGTCAGGTGTCACTGGTACTATCATTTCTGCATAGTCAGGATTCAATCCCGTGAAAGGTGCTTGTACTACAACATAATTAGTAGCGCTGGTATATACACGGAAAGAATCCACTACATAGTTGGCGCAATTAGGATCTGACATGGTCATGATATATTTCCCAGAGGCCAAAGAAGTAAAGGTTACGCTTGCAGAAGGCGCGATCCCAGTGAAGGTTCCCATTCCAACGGTAGGACTGGCATCGGTATACAAATGATAGTCTAATGGCTGGCTTCCTGCAAGTTTGATATGTGTAGAATCGATTGTAATGGTGCCGTTACTTTGGTTTGGACAAAGAGGAGCCGTAATTGAAATAATCGGGATCGCTCTTGGTTTATTTAACACTGTAACGGTAGTATCAGCAGGACAATTTAAGTTATCAAGTACATATAGGGTTCTGGTAGTATTCACCGTTAATCCCGTTTCATTTGCAGGCAGCGATCCGAAAGGTCCTGAAGAAGCCAAGCTATACGTATAAGGAGAAGTACCACCTGTTGCCTGCGCATAATTTATTCCTCCTGCTACGCCACAATCCGACTGCAAGGCAGTCATCATGGGATGGATCTGCGTATTCTGCGTAACTGTTTGAGAAAAGTTTACTACACAACCTTTAGAATCTGTAACAGTGAAATTGTATGTACCAGCAGCAAGCGCCGAAATAGTTTGCGGGATTCCTGCAAGCGTCTGTGTAGGTGCACTGGTCATCACATATACATTTCCTCCCCATCCACCTGTAGCTGCGCTAGAGACAGTGATAGATCCTGTAGAAGTACCATAACAAGCATTTACAGCGCTAGTCGCAGGAGCAGCCAAGGCTATAGCAGGCTGATTGATCGGAACATTACCTACTGTATCCATACATTTCTTTGCATCTCTGACAATTATTGTATAGTTACCTGCTGCCAATCCTGAATAAGTAGGGGTTCTATTACTTGTATTACCAAATACAGAAGTTCCTAAAGTATCGGTGAAGAAATAATCAAAATTAGCTGTGCCTCCTGTTACATTCACCGGGATTGTTCCGTTTGCATCGCCTTTACATTTCACATCATTTGAAGAAAGCGTATCCAATGAAAGAGGAGAAGGTGTAATCACAGAGAAAGACATACTATCCTTACAGGCTTGTGCTGAAGCATCAGTCACTATTAATGGATAAGTATTACTTGGTAAATTTGAAAAAGTAACTGGCGGTGTAAATGATGTGACTGGTCCATTATTTAATGAGTAACTATAAGGTGCTGTTCCTCCAGATACACTGGTGATTGTAATACTTCCATTAGAATTATAACTACAGGTTGGATTTACTACCGTTGCATTATAAGAGAATGGATTTACATTGATGGTTACAGGCACAGAATCACTGATACAACCTTGGTTATCGCGTATTTTTGTATATATCGTAGTTGTAGAACTAAAAGGTCCTAGCCCAGAAAATGTTCCTGAGTTTCCATAAGTAGTACCATTGGACACAGAATAGCCTCCTGCTGCATTTGCTGTAAACGGCATAACGGGATTGATCTGAATGCTTGTTGTATTTCCAGCACAAATGGTTGCAGGCGAAGCCACGGAAGATTGGATAACCGGTCTGGCCAGTACCACTACATTAACTTGTGCCGTATCTTTACAACCATTAGCGTCTGTTCCTACTACATTGAATGTTGTATTGGTAGAAGGGTTTACAATATAAGGATTCCCCGTAAATAAAGATGTATAGGTAGAGCTTTCCCAATCATAAGTAATAGTACCTGTTGCGGAAGCTGTAAGCGTCACAGAGGGTCCCCCGCTACATTTAGTGACAGAAGCGGGTGTCGTAACGTTAGGCTGTGCATTGGATATTACTTGCTGACTAGCTTGGCGAGGACAACCATTTACATCTATTCCTGAAACTGTATATGTTGTGTTTGCGGAAGGCAATACTGTAACAGTGGTAGTAGTTTGAATACCTGGGATCGGAGTCCAGTCTGTGATAGAATTGAACCCTACAGCAGTTAATGTTACCGGTCCGTTTGGACCAAGGTTATTGGCACATACAATAGTATCCGGAGCATTTACCTTTGTATTATTTGGAAAAACAGTTACCACAACCGTAGTATCCAAGGTACATGTACTTACTACCTGCAATGGAAAAGCAGTAGTTTGTGCGACAGTAGGACTCACAAAGGTAGCAGTGGCAGAAGCTGGCACGTTTGTCAAACCGTTTCCGTTGAAGTCGTATTGGTAACCAGTACAATTGGCAGGATTACAAATAAAATTTACGGTAATATTAGAGCTGTTGTTAGGACAAATTGGACTTGGGTTTACAGAATAAGTAATATGAGGTTTAGCCAATGTGTCAATATTAACGGTTTGCGGAGAACTAGAACAACCTGTAGCATTAGTTACAACAACGGAAACAGTTTTAGGTGCAGTTATAGTAAAAACAGAATCAACGTCTCCTACATTTTGTAGTACACCATCAAAAGACACCTGGCAATTTGCTCCGATAGCACTGCACTTGGAAATATTCGCTGTGACGGTGAACGGTTGTCCAGGACAAACATTTCCTCCTGGAGATAATGTAAAGACTGGGAAAACATCGATCGGTACATCAAGAACGGCTACAGCAGGGCAGTTATTGATATCCTTGAAATAAACTTTTTGGGAAGGTACTGGTAAATAATTGGTATAGGTTTGACTTTTGGTAGTTGTATTAGAATAAGTTACACCATTATCCCAGGAATAGGCTCCCGCGGGATTTGGCGTCCATCCCGCTCCAGGACTGGCAGTCCACGTAATTAGTACGTTAGGAGGAAAAGAAGCTTTACAAATAGGTCCGACAGGATTTGACTGAAGATTCACAGTAGGAAGATCCTGGGTAATAGTAAATACATAGCTTTGCGAGCATCCATTCGCATCTGTAGCCGTAGCAGTATAAGTTCCTAGCGGTAATCCGGAAGCCGTTGTACTTGTAGTTCCTGTGCTTACAGTAGCTCCACCAGGTAATCCGCTCCAATTAAATGTGTAAGGTTGGGTACCATCCGTAGCGGTGAGTGTAGCCGAGCCATTTATTGTGCTGGGACATTTCGGATTTACTTGGCTTCCTGTCACAGAAATAGGCATTATTGGGTTAATTGTAATTACCTGTGTAGAAAGATAAGATACCTTTGTACCTTGTGATCCTGCTGGCAATACAGGAGTAGAAATCGTAAGATTGTATCCACCTCTGGCCAGATTAGAAAAATAAATAGGACCTTTAGAAGTTGTCACTACCTGATAAACCGAGTCTTGTACCGTACCTTGACCTTGCAATCTATAGGTAAAGGTTGGGTTTCCCGGCAAGTTTTCTGTTACTCCTTGTACAATAATACCACCTGTATTTCCTCCACAAAGCGGGTCGTTTACTGTGGAAGCTGGTACCGTAAGTTGAGAAGGATCAAAGTCTTTTGTAAAATCAATAGTAGTCTGAGAATACCCTTCTATACAGATTAAAGAAAATATAATTCCAGAAATCAGTAATTTTATATACTTCATATTTTTACAATTTAATAGCTTGGTAGAATTTGTGGTTTTTAGCATCGGTAACAGTAATAAAATAATCACCTTTAGACAGACCGATCAGATCCAAATCAGATTTATTGTCATAAGTTTTATTATTAAAAGCCGTATTACTAATAACATGAATATAATAAGGTGGATTTCCTCCTGATACTTTTACTGAAATTTTACCATCATACGCATTTTCGGAACTCGGATTGGTTGAAGAGAGTGCAACTTCCAAATTATTTAATTTCATGTTTATTGATAAAACACAAAATGAAAATAAAAGGAGAATAGTAAGTCTTTTAATAGTTATTTCCATAATTCTAGCAGTTTCAAGCTATAAATATAGGCAGATTGATATAATAAAAAAAACTAAATCAGGTTTTTATGACGTTTTCTACACCTTAAATTAGGCAAAAAAGTTAATGGTAAGTTTACAATATGTCTTGAAAAAGTCAAAAAAAGAGGGTTTTTAGGACCTTATAACTAGCTATTTGTGTATAACTTTACCCCTTGAGATAGACAACCTATTTGAAAACCGGCCGTATAGTCTTTTTCTAAAAATTAAAATAAAAAGGGAAGGACCTCCATAACCGGATCCTTCCCCTAATTAGTGATTCATTTTTCAAATATTAAACTCCTGCCACTTCTGCTGCCGGATGGATCTTTTTCACCAATCCTTGTAATACCTTGCCAGGACCACATTCCACAAATACTGTAGCGCCATCAGCAGCCATATTCTGCACAGTCTGTGTCCATCTTACAGGAGCTGTCAATTGCGCGATCAGATTTTTTTTGATCTCTTCTATGCTTGTAGAAGGTTTTGCATTTACATTTTGATATACCGGGCATATAGGCTGTGAAAATTTTGTATTCTCAATAGCAGTAGCCAGTTCTGCCCTTGCAGGCTCCATCAGAGGTGAATGGAAAGCTCCTCCAACCGGAAGTGGAAGCGCCCTTTTAGCACCGGCTTCTTTCATTTTCACACAAGCAATCTCAATTCCTTTATTAGAACCTGAAATCACCAGCTGACCAGGACAGTTGTAATTAGCTGCTACTACGATTTCATCGGTGATACTTTTACAGATCTCTTCTACTTTCGCATCGTCAAGACCAAGAATAGCTGCCATCGTTGACGGATTTTGCTCGCAGGCTTTTTGCATTGCCATCGCTCTTTTGTAAACCAAAGTTAAGGCATCTTCAAAAGCCAGTGTACCATTGGCTACAAGAGCAGAAAATTCTCCCAGGGAATGCCCGGCCACCATATCCGGTTTAAAATCCGGAGTGTTCAAGGCCAGGATCACAGAATGCAGGAATATCGCAGGCTGTGTTACTTTAGTTTGTTTCAGCTCTTCTTCTGTACCTTCAAACATTATTTTCGTAATCTCGAACCCAAGGATCTGGTTGGCTTTGTCAAATAACTCCTTCGCTTTCGGAGACGAGGCATACAAGTCTTTACCCATACCAGGAAATTGTGATCCCTGACCGGGAAATACATAAGCTTTCATATCAACTTCTTTTGTTTAGTGAAATTTAAAGTGGGGCAAATATGGGGAAAAATATTTTTAAGTTATGAATTATGAGTTATGAATGTTGAATTTAAGTCATGACTCACTCATAATTTGTAGCTAAGCTACTCATTAAGTTGAGGAGAATTATTATCTAAGATCTGCACCCAGCCTTTCAACATGCGGTGCTCATCTTTTCTGTTTTTTCTGCGGTAGTACTTAATCTCGGCACTGTAATAATAAACGCCATCAGAAAGAACCTGTCCATCTTTAGAGCGCCCCGTCCAATTCAAATTTATATCATTGTCTACCGAAAATACCAGCGCTCCCCAGCGATTGTAAACTTTGAAATGTACGATCTCTACTCCTCGCGGTACCGGGAAAGGACGGTAATAATCATTGAGCGAATCACCGTTAGGGGTGATCAAGTTGGGAAGCTCGTAATAAACACAATCGTCTACGCAGACCTTTGTACTTTTTGTACCTTCTACTCCCTGCTTGTTTACGGCGTTCACCTGAAAACAACCTGCCGTAGTCAGCAAATTGGTATAAAGATATTCGAGCACTGAATTGTCAGTAGTGCCAATTATACGGGAATCCACGTCTTCATATTCTGAAAAATAAACATTGTAGTTGCGAATATTGGGACATGAAGGATCGTCTATATCTTCCCAATTCAACAAATCAGTAAAGACAGATAAATCTCCTTCACATCCTCGTACTGCAAGATTTGGAGCGCGCGGAGGGCTAGTATCTACAGGCTTTCCGCAACTATTTTCTGAATTATTATCATATACTGCGGAGGTCAATTTCTTATCACAAAAGGAAGAGAATACTCTCAAGTAATAACATACTGTATCGCAATTATGAAGATTTTGATTATCGAGATATGTACCAGGATTTCCATTCAAAGAGATCAATTTAGTATAGGCACTTCCATTTACACTTCTATAAAGCCATACAGAATCCTGGTTCCAGGGCACATTGCTTCCCCAGTTTAAAGTCATTTGCCTATTACCTGGCGTATTGCTTACGTACACAGAGCTGGCTGCATCAGAAAAACTCCCTCCTACCAATTCGATCCTATAGCGGTATGCCTGATCGAGTGTATTAAGGGAATTGTCGGTATACGTATTTCCGGTAACGCCACTGGCAATGGTCGTATACACAATACCATTGACGCCATCGGCTCTTTGGATGTTATAAGAATAAGGAGGTGCAAGAGGAGATTCTGTTGGATCCAGCCAATTCAGCACAATGGAGCCAGCTGTAGAGGAAGTACTTTGCACCGATACATTGGTCAAAATAGCGGCGTCAAGTTTGAGGCCGGTACAAGATTCAGCAGAGGCGTGACTCTCGCCACTTTTGGGCAGTGGAAAGGTGGCCACAATAAAATAACAATATTCTATTCCATGAGTGAGACCTGAGCCACTGTTGTTATCCGCAAAACTAGTTGCGGTGGCCGGCACCTCACCAATTTTTACATAACCAGGAAAACCAGTATACCTCGTTTCGCAAGACAATTGCTTATACCCAACGGAATCACAACTACTCCGGTAGATCTCTATTTTTTCAGCATTAGCGCATTGATAAGGATTCCAATTCAATACAATGGTATTACCTGCTGGTATAGTAGTCAGCCCCGTGGGCGCTGGCCCCTTTACATAAATGAGCCATGTTTTATAGTCGGTAAGCGTATCTACATGTCCGCCATCTTTTGCTTCAAACACAAATGAATAAGGCTGTTGGCGCACATCAGAGCATTGCGGTGTCCAACTAAACGTACCACTAGCAGTACTTACCTGTGGTCCCGGATAAGAAAAATAAGTATTAGGAAAAGCAAGAATAGTAAGACGATCGGTCACATCAGGATCTGTAGCTTTGATTGATTTCGTAATTGTATTTCCCGGCAGCACACAAGTATCCTGTGGAATGATCACTACTGGTGGATGATCGTTAGATTTGATCACCCGGATCTGCATGTCGCGCACTACGTAGCTTACACGCGAGTAAGTTCCGTTTGCTCCTTTTTTCCATTCTTCAATGATAAAAGCAACATTATACAATCCCACAATTATTGGCGTATCCCATACCAAGTCGCCGGTGACAGGATTCAGCGTGAATGAATGTGTAGCCTCTGGAGTAAAATATCCGTCTACGTTTTGTCCAGGCGCTTTGCGGGGAACAATCAGTTTATAAGACAAGCTATCCCCATCCGGATCATACGCTCCAGGATTGTGTACAAATAATTGTCCAACGACAGCTTTATCAATCGGAGGAACGGTTAGCTGCACAGGGTTATTAGGCGCTGCGGAAGATGAAACAGAGATATAGGTTTCAATATAAAAATCGTCTCCCATCGCAATATTGCGAATGGAGTCGTTACGATACGTTTCAAAATAAGAAACTCTGAAAGTACCATTACCGGAAAAGGTTTTATTAAATGTATAGGTTCTTCTATAGGTGTCTGAGCTTACTATTAGATCAGGTACATTATAATTAGAGGTGATACTTGTGCCGTCTCCAAAATTCAGCATGGCATTGTCGTTCCTGGCAGTGGCAAGCAGGTTGGCATAAATGGTGAGCGTAAAAATATAATTGGTATTGGTGACTCTTACCGCTGTAATTTCTCCTGCACGAATATGAGTGGCTTTCATATTAAAAATTGAGAAAGCCTGAACAACTAAAAATAAAAGAACAATTCTTGTATAAAAAAACGCGCGCATCGATGTTGAAGTAATTTTTTTAAAACGCTTGGAAAGCCGATTTAGTTGCCCTTGCCATAATTTTCTTCTTTAGTAATTGTACAAAATTAATATTTCAAGGTAACTATAAAGTAACTATTCTTAATTTAAGTAAATATTTTGTTTAGAACGTTTATAAATAGTAAATAATATTGTTTCCTATTACACCGGGGCTTATTTTTGGTAAAGAAATCAAAAAAAACAATACAAAATCTTAAAATTGGATAATAATGAGTTGGGTAATAACAACATTTACATCATCAATAGGAAAGAAAGTAGTTATGGGCGTCACAGGCCTTTTTTTATGCTCTTTTCTGGTTGTGCACTGCGGTCTCAATTCCCTAATCTTTTTTAACGACGGGGGTAAACTGTTCAACGAAGGCGCAGAATTCATGGCACACAACGTGTTTATCCGTACCATGGAGATCGTCCTTTTCATCGGGATCCTGTTCCACATCATTCAAGCGCTGGTCCTTACTCTTCAAAACAAAAAAGCCCGTCCTATTGGATACGCTGTTACCAACGGCAAAGCCAATAGCAAATGGTATTCCCGTTCTATGGGCCTACTGGGTACACTAATACTGATCTTTCTGATCATTCACCTAAACCATTTCTGGGTAGTAAGCCGCTTTACCGATCATATTACCAGCGGTGAGGAAACACTGTTCGACGAAATGAAGGAAGTGTTTGAAAATCCTGTATGGGTTGGCTTATATATGCTCTCCATGATCTCCTTGATGTATCACCTAATGCACGGATTCCAATCAGGTTTCCAAACACTGGGACTGAACCATCCTAAATACACGCCATTCATTAAAGGCCTCGGATTCTGGTTTTCGATCATTATCCCGTTTGTTTTCGCTTTAATGCCATTAGCGATTTATTTAAAAATCATTCAATAAAAATAGTTGAGAATCTATGTCAAAATTAGATGCTAAAATACCGGAAGGACCTTTAGATAGTAAATGGAAAAAATATCGTTCTACGATATCTCTTGTCAATCCTGCAAATAAAAGAAGTCTGGAAATCATTGTAGTTGGATCAGGATTAGCCGGTTCATCTGCTGCTGCTACCCTAGCTGAAATGGGCTATAAGGTAAAGGTATTTTGCTTCCAGGATTCTCCAAGACGTGCACACAGTATCGCTGCACAAGGCGGTGTGAACGCTGCCAAGAACTACCAAAACGATGGTGACTCTGTTTACCGTCTGTTTTATGATACCATCAAAGGCGGTGACTACCGCGCCCGCGAAGCCAACGTTCACCGTCTGGCTGAAGTAAGTGGAAACATCATCGACCAATGCGTGGCACAAGGCGTGCCTTTCGCCCGTGAATACGGCGGATTGCTTAGCAACCGTTCATTCGGCGGTACACAAGTACAACGTACGTTCTACGCAGCAGGCCAAACCGGTCAACAATTATTACTTGGTGCATACAGCGCTCTGGAACGCCAAATAGGAATGGGAAGCATAGAAATGTATTCCCGTCACGAAATGCTGGATGTCGTAACCATCGACGGAAAAGCCCGTGGAATTATCGCACGCGATCTGATCTCCGGAAAATTGGAAAGACATTTCGGACATGCAGTACTTCTTTGTACTGGTGGTTATGGAAACGTATTCTACCTTTCGACCAACGCCATGGGCAGCAACGTTACTGCAGCCTGGAAAGCACATAAGAAGGGAGCTTTCTTCGGAAACCCTTGCTACACTCAAATTCACCCAACCTGTATCCCTGTTTCCGGCGACCATCAGTCTAAACTGACCTTGATGTCCGAATCGCTGCGTAACGACGGTAGAATCTGGGTTCCAAAGAAACAAGGCGACACTCGTGCTGCTAAAGATATTCCGGAAGACGAAAGAGATTATTACCTGGAAAGAAGATATCCTGCTTTTGGTAACCTTGTACCAAGAGACGTAGCTTCCCGCGCTGCCAAAGAAAGATGTGATGCCGGCTACGGAGTAGGTAGCTCTAAAATGGCCGTATACCTCGACTACGCTTCGGCAATTGAGCGCTACGGAAAAATTGAAGCAACCAAACAACATAAACACAACGCAAGCAAAGAAGAAATTGCGATCATGGGTAAGGAAGTCGTAAAAGAAAAATACGGCAACCTGTTCGACATGTACAAGCAAATCACTGGCGAAGATCCATATGAAGTGCCGATGAGAATCTATCCTGCTGTACACTATACTATGGGTGGGCTTTGGGTTGATTACAACCTGATGACCACCGTACCTGGTATGTACGCACTGGGCGAAGCCAACTTCTCAGACCACGGAGCTAACAGGCTTGGAGCTTCCGCGCTGATGCAAGGACTTGCCGACGGTTACTTTGTAATTCCATATACTATCGGCGCTTACCTTTCCAACGAGATCCGTACGAAAGCTATTTCTACCGATCACGAAGCATTTGTAGAAGCAGAGAAAACGGTACAAGATCAAATCAATCGCTTGTTTGCAGTGAAAGGAAAATCTTCTGTAGATTCCTTCCATAAGAGACTTGGCAAGATCATGTGGGATAAATGTGGTATGGCTCGTAATGCAGAAGGATTAAAATCGGCAATCACAGAGATCCAAAAACTGAAAGCAGAATTCTGGCAAGACGTACGCGTACCTGGTACTGCAAATGAATTGAATCCGGAGTTGGAAAAAGCAGGCCGTGTGATCGATTTCATCGAGCTAGGCGAACTGATGTGTCTCGATGCACTAAACAGAAATGAATCTTGCGGCGGTCACTTCCGTGAAGAATATCAAACCGAAGAAGGCGAAGCTCTGAGAGATGATGCTAACTATGCCTACGTTGCCGCTTGGGAATACAAAGGCGATAGCCAGTTTGAGTTGAATAAAGAAGAATTAAAATTTGAAAATATTAAAATAGCACAGAGAAGCTATAAATAATTTCAAGTAGTAAAAAACGATGTGGTAAAACCATCATCAAATTATCAAATCACCAAATCATCAAATTAATTGAAGATGGAAGGAAACATGAATCTTACACTGAAGGTATGGCGTCAGAAAAATGCGAACGACGCTGGCAAATTTGTTCCATACAATGTAAAAGGAATATCTTCTGATATGTCTTTTCTCGAAATGTTTGACGTACTGAACGAGGAGCTGATCAATAAAGGAGAAGAGCCAATCGCGTTTGACCATGACTGTAGAGAAGGTATTTGTGGAATGTGCAGCATGTACATCAACGGAAGACCACACGGACCGCTTAGAGGCGTTACTACTTGTCAGCTTCATATGCGCTCTTTCAAAGACGGCGATACTATCACTGTAGAGCCTTGGAGAGCCAAATCATTCCCTGTTGTAAAAGATCTTGTAGTAGACCGTTCTGCTTTTGATAGAATTATCGCTGCCGGCGGATATGTTTCTGTGAATACAGGAAATGCCCAGGATGCCAACAATATTCCGATTCCGAAAGACGATGCAGACGATGCATTCAGTGCTGCGGCCTGTATTGGTTGCGGAGCTTGTGTAGCCGCTTGTAAAAATGCTTCTGCAATGCTTTTCGTTTCTGCTAAAATCTCCCAGCTAGCTTTATTGCCACAAGGACAGGTGGAAAAAGAAACCAGAGCTGAAAACATGGTGGCTCAAATGGACGCCGAAGGATTCGGTTCTTGTACCGTAACAGGTGCCTGCGAAGCAGAATGTCCGAAAGAAATTTCGTTGACCAATATCGCCCGCATGAACCGCGAATATATGTCTGCTAAGCTAACTTCTAAAAATAAATAATTATCAAATTTATAAATTTTAATATCGTTTATTTCAATTTTTAAAATTCAAACTAACTTATTATGGGAAAAGGTGATAAAAAATCAAAAAAAGGAAAACTAGCCATGGGCTCCTTTGGCAACACAAGAAAGCATAAACAAAAAAAGGCTGCTGCCCCTGCTCCTAAAGCTGAGAAAAAAGCTTAAAGCTTTTTGTAACCTGACAATTTTAGATATCGTATAATCGCTTACTCTGTAACGGTTATACGATATTTCATTTTATTGGAACAGGTTATCAGATTGTTTGATCATTAGAATTATTAATTGATAGAAAATAAAGAGATAAAAATTTTAAATTGGTTTGTTTGGTTGTTTGAAGGACTGGCTGTAACCGGTCCTTCTTTTTTTATCAGGATTTTAGAATTTTAATCATCAAATCATTTAGTATTCACTGTATTCATAGCCCGCTCCAATCCTATCGTGCAGAAAGATAAGACCGCTTCGCAGGCTTTATCAATATGAAGAGGTAATTCCGCGGCATCACCTGAATCGAATTCTCCCAGTACATAATCTATTTGTTTTCCTTTCGCAAAATCCCCGCCTACTCCGAATCTCAATCTTGGATAAGCATCTGTACCTAAAACTTCCTGAATATTTCCCAATCCATTATGTCCGCCACCAGAGCCTTTTCCTCGCATACGCAGTTTGCCAAAAGGCAAAGCAATATCGTCTGTGATCGAAAGAGAGTTTTCTACCGGGATATCTAATTCTTTTAACCAATAGTTAAGTGCCTTCCCACTAAGGTTCATATAGGTTGTGGGCTTGATAAGATGGATCTGGCGGCTTTTGTATTTGAACTCTGTCTTAAATACTAAACGATCTGAATCAAAACGCACCTCATGGTCCTTGGCCAATTTATCCAATACCATAAAGCCAATATTGTGGCGGGTTTTCGCATACTCTGGACCAATATTCCCCAGTCCGCAGATTAGATACTTCATAATAGTTTTTTGAGATTATAAAGCTAGTAATAAAAATTAAAATATAACGGATACTGTTGCTACGACTAAAAGTAGTGACACCAATTTAATTACTTAAACCAATTTACTTTTAAGCTCGTGTTACAAAGAAGGATAATTTTTTATGCCGCTGATTTATTTTTTAAACTCTAGATCCAATAGGATACCTCATTCCGTAGATGATGAAAATGATTACCACGAGCGTTCTCCAATTGTAGTCAAGAAAAGAATCTTGGTCTACTCTGAAAAAATTCGTAACACCACTTTTACTACAGTTTATCAAAGAATTCCACGGAAGGGGATATGGATTTTGGCGGATCCATAAATGAAGAACCCGCTTAAAAAGCGGGTTCTTCATTTGTGAATCAATTTCTAATCGAAATTATTTTTTAGCAGGAGCTTTTGCATCAGCTGTTTCTGCTTGCTTCAGTTCTCTTGTAGAAACAACTGTTGCCAAAGGAATTGCTTTTGCATTCAGTATAGCATAGTTGTTCACTTTCACATCTGCTACCTTTACTGATTTTCCTACTTCCAGGTGAGCTACGTCTACCTCGATGAAATCAGGTAGGTTTGCAGGAAGTGCTTTTACGATAAGTTTTTTCAATTTAGGAACCAGTTTACCTCCTTTGATCACACCAACCGGAGTACCAACAAGTTTTACCGGAATTTCAATTTTTACTGGTTTGTCAGCGCTCAATTCCAGGAAGTCTACGTGAAGGATCATTTCGTTTACTGGATTAAACTGGATATCCTGAAGAACGCAATTGTATTTTTTGCCTTCTACAGTAAGATCTACTGTATGCACTTCTCCTGTATAAACCAGGTCTCTCAACAAGAATGCCGGAGTATGGAAGTGTACTTGCTCTTTTCCACCGTACAATACGCATGGAACATTGGTTTCTTGTCTCAGTTGTTTAGCCTCAACTTTACCGAGATTTGCTCTTTTAAACCCTATAATCTCTAATGATTTCATAATAGTTTTATTTTACTTATTGAAGTTGCAATGCGTCTGCAGCATCCTGGCTTCGTTGATTGTTTTAATACAGACCTTATCTTTAATTTTTTATATAATGAACAGCGAACTGATCGAATCGTTATCCTGCAGTTTGCGAATCGCTTTCGCGAAAAGTTCAGAAACGGTAAGCACTTTTATTTTATGACTTTCCTTTTTCAAAGGAATCGTATCGGTCACTACTAATTCTGTAAGTACAGAGCTTTCAATATTTTCATAGGCCTTACCGGAAAGCACTGCGTGTGTGCAAACCGCGCGTACGCTTACAGCTCCTTTATCCATTAGCATTTGAGCTGCCTTGCTCATAGTTCCTCCGGTATCGATCAGATCGTCGATCAATACTACGTTGGCACCTTCTACATTTCCGATCAGCTGCATTGAAGCCACTTCGTTGGCTCTTTTTCTATGCTTGTCGATCACCACAAGATCTTTTTCCATAATTTTGGCAAAACCTCTTGTACGTGCTACCCCTCCTACATCAGGAGAAGCAAAGATCATGTTATCTAAATTCAGGGTACGAAGGTATGGAACGAAAATAGCCGCTCCATCGAGGTGATCTACCGGAAAATCAAAGAATCCCTGGATCTGGCCTGCATGAAGATCGCAGGTCATAAGACGATCTGCTCCAGCAGCAGAAAGTAAATTAGCCACCAGCTTGGCAGCGATCGGAACTCTTGGTTTATCTTTTCTATCCTGGCGTGCATATCCGAAGTAAGGAATCACCACTGTCACGTAAGCAGCAGAAGCTCTTCTAGCCGCGTCCATCAGCAGCAGAAGCTCCATCAGGTTGTCGGCACTAGGGAAGGTAGATTGTACCAGGAAAACGTCATATCCACGAATTGACTCATTATAGCTCACCGAGATCTCCCCATCGCTAAAACGAGTAATAGAAGCATCGCCAAGTGGCTTGCCATAATAATGAGCGATTTTTTCCGCAAGATTGCGGGAACCAGTTCCGGAAAAGATCTTTACGTAGGACATTGTGCGTTTAAAATAAGAAATGTTGAATGCCGAATCGAAGATATTCAACATTCAACATCATCTGTGTGTGTTGCCCGAAAAGGATTCGAACCTCTACAAACTGGACCAAAACCAGTTGTCCTGCCATTAGACGATCGGGCAATCTTCCCCTTAGGGACTGCAAAAATAGACTTTTTTTTTCTTTTCACAAAAAAGGCGATTATTTTTTTACAATAAAAATAACCGTCTAAGAATCACTTTGGCGGATAGCCCCGTTTACTTTGTGCAAGGTGGTCTTTTGGCCTTATGGCTGTGAAGGCCACTTTTTGATCCTCCACAAGCTATTAATAAGGTTGAAATCGTCAAAACAATTACCAGATGTCTCATTTTTCAAAGGGTTTAGTATTTCTAAATATAATGAAAGCGAATGTTTTGGCAAAACTTTGAATTTGATAGCACGGTATTCAATCACCTCTTTCCTCTTCTATCGGGTCTTTTACTTCGATTGGTAGTTTTTTTTCTGGCAGGCTTCGTTGATTTCATATTCGAACTTTTCTTCTCATGGAAAGCTCCTTTAAATTCCGGATCGTCTTTTTTTCTCAGCGCATCGAGCTCTCTGAGCATTTCTTGTTTTTCTTCAAAAGGAGTTTCTTCAATCACTACTTTTTCAGGAATTGGCTCAACGGGTACTTTCATTTTTATGATCTTCTCAATCTTCGCCATATGGTAAAGTTCCGCTTCGTTGGCAAAAGTGATCGCATCTCCGGTATTTTTAGCGCGACCTGTACGGCCAATGCGGTGTACATAATCTTCGTAAACGACCGGCACATCAAAATTGATCACATGGCTTACAAGAGAAATATCAATCCCTCTGGCGGCCACGTCGGTAGCTACTAGTACTCGTACTCCTCCTTCTTTGAAGGCTTCTACGGAATTGATCCTTGTATTCTGTCCTTTGTTGGCATGGATCACACGCACCTCGCTGTCGATCTTGCGGCTGATGAATTTGTAGATATTTTCTGCATTTTGGCGCGTGCGTACAAAAACGATCACGCGGTTAAATTCTTCTTTCTTACGAAGAAAATACTGAAGCAAATTTATTTTGGTCTTGAAATTAGGCACGTTATAACGCACCTGCGTTACGGTCTCTACTGGCGTGGCTTGCGGCGTGGCCTCGATCTTCATCGGGAATTCTAGAAATTCTTCTGTAAGCTTCTCCACTTTTTCAGGCATGGTGGCGGAGAATAAGAGGTTTTGTCTTTTCCGCGGAACGATCTCCAGGATTTTCCGGATCTGCGGCATGAACCCCATGTCCATCATCTTATCAGCCTCATCCAGCACTAATGTGTTCAACTGCTTGGTGACAAGTTCTTTCTTCAGATAAATATCCATGAAGCGTCCTGGCGTAGCTACGATGATATCTACACCCTTTTGAATATTTTCAATCTGTGTTTTCGGTCCTACTCCTCCATAAGCCACTACCGAACGGATGCCGGTATATTTGCCCAACTGCACAATACTTTCCTGCACCTGCATCGCCAGCTCTCGTGTAGGTACTAAGATCAGCACGCGGGGATGATCGCCCTGGGCGTATTTTACTTTCATAAGAAGCGGCAAAAGATAGGCAGCCGTTTTTCCTGTACCCGTCTGCGCGATCCCCATGATATCATGCCCCGCTAGAATTTGGGGAATTGCTTTTTGCTGGATCTCTGTAGGCTCTGCATAACCGAGGTCCAATACAGCGTTGAGCAATTGTTTATTTAATTTAAAATCTTCGAAAGTCATGATAGAAGGGTTGAAAGTTTAAAGTTCAGCGTTTAAAGGATTATCTTTTTTAATTTTAAACTTCTAACTTTAAACTATTAACTGTTAAATGATGAAAAGTATACTCATTCTCAATGCAAATATAGTAAACGAAGGGAAGATTTTTGAATCTGATTTATTGATCGAAGACCAAAGGATCAGCCGGATCGCGCCGGATCTGGCTTCTGTAAAGGCCGATATCATAATTGATGCTAAAGGAAAATATCTTTTGCCAGGCGTAATTGACGACCAGGTACACTTCCGCGAACCAGGATTGACGCACAAAGCGACCATTTACTCCGAAAGCAAGGCTGCTGTGGCTGGTGGTGTGACCAGTTTTATGGAAATGCCAAATACTGTGCCTAACACACTCACCCAAACTTTATTGGAAAATAAATACCAAATAGGAGCGCGTACTTCACTTGCCAATTATTCTTTCTTCATGGGCGTTTCCAACGACAACTATGACGAAGTGATGCAAACGGATATTCAGAATGTCTGCGGACTGAAAATTTTCATGGGGTCTTCTACCGGAAATATGCTGGTTGATAATCCTTCCATGCTTGAAAAAATATTCCGCGATGCCAATCTTCTCATCGCTACACACTGCGAAGACGAAGCAACGATTAAAGCGAATATGGCTTTGTATAAAGAGAAATACGGCGACAACGTTCCTGCCCGCTGCCATCCGGAGATTCGCAACGAAGAAGCTTGTTACAAATCTTCTTCTATGGCTGTAGAGCTTGCCAAACGCTACGATACACGTTTGCATATCTTGCATATTTCTACTGAAGAAGAACTGGCACTTTTCCGCAATGATATTCCTCTGCGGGAAAAAAGAATTACCGCAGAAGTATGTGTACACCATTTGTTATTTGACAAAAGACATTACGAAATTTTTGGTAACCTCATCAAATGGAACCCGGCAGTAAAAGAAGCACGTCATAAGAAAAGCCTGCTCAAAGGACTGCTCGACGATCGTCTCGATATCATTGCTACCGACCATGCCCCGCATACTTGGGAAGAAAAACAACAGCCTTACTGGCAAGCTCCTTCCGGTGGACCATTGGTGCAGCACACACTAAATATAATGCTGGAATTTTACCATGAGGGAAAAATAACTCTTGAAAAGATCGTAGAAAAAATGAGTCATGCCCCTGCCATCTGCTTCCAGATCAAAGACCGTGGCTATATTCGTGAAGGGTACAACGCCGACCTTGTGTTGGTAGATCTCGACAAGCCTTGGGAAGTGAGCAATGAAAATATCTTGTATCACTGCGGTTGGTCGGCCCTGGAAGGATATTCATTTCATTCTGCCGTTACTCATACTATTGTTTCAGGCCATTTGGCTTTCGCAGAGGGGAAATTTGATGAAAGCAAGAAAGGGGAAAGACTGTTCTTCGAACGGGCTTAAATTTCTATTCACCGCATAGGATGTAAAAGGTTAAAAAAATTAAAAAAAACAGATTATTTTGGCAATTTAACGGGAAAGACTATATTTGCAATCCCAAATAAATACACGGTGGTTGTAGCTCAGTTGGTTAGAGCATCGGTTTGTGGTACCGAGGGTCGTGGGTTCGAGCCCCATCATCCACCCCAAGTAAGTATAGAGTGTGAGCGCGAGTATTGAGTTTCAATATTTATGCTCACATTTTTTTTATAAGCTATTTACTGATACACCTCGGTAAGTTTTCCTTCGGCTTTTTTATCTTTGTCGATCACTTTTTGCAAATACACTTGATCATTTTTCAGTACTGATAAAATATAACGACCTTCGGAAAGCTCTTTGAAATCGTTTATCCAATGCGTCTCATAGATATGCTCGCTGGTATAGATCTTTTCTCCATTCATATTCTCTAATCGAACTACCCAACCAATATTGTCTGTAGCTTTACGAAACTTCACATGAATTTTATCTACTACCGGATTCGGATAAATAAGCATTTCCGCTTCAGGATCCCAATAGGGTTGTTCTTCTTCCTCAAAATTTTCATCTAAAAAAGTAACAGCCTCCGAAACGGTTACTTTGAACACTGTGTAGTCAAAGGCAATGTAGTCCATATTATTTCCACTATAAGCCAGGGAAGTTCCATCGTCTTTGATCTTAGAGATCCTGATCACTGCATAGTCGTCGGTGTTTTTCAATTTCAGAATATAGACATCTCCCGCTGTGATATTCTTGATCACTTTTGTTGATTTATGTTTGCTAAAATATTTTTTCACCGAAGCATAATTGGCATCCTCCCAATGAAAGTTTTTTGCCTTTACAAACGTCGTTCCATTTCCTCCTTTCAACTCTCTTCTGAAAAACGGAAGTCTATCTGTGATCTTTGTAGTGTTGATCAGATCTTTTTCAAAATCATTTTCGTGTAGCCATTTTTCCGAATTTCCATATAGATTCCAAGCCGAAGCTTTTGGCCCTTGCATATTGTAAATGATACCCTTTTGATATTCCGTCATTCTTCCTGGAGTCGCCAGTAACTGGGCTCCGAATAGTAGACAAATGATAGTAGTAAAAAATAGTCTCATACCCGTGTAGTCTAATCAATCTTAAAAACTACAATTAAAGTACTAAAAAAAACTAATATTTAAATATTAAATTTACTTTCAACTTATTAACAATCAAATAAATACAATAATAAGTATTCACAATCTGAACTTTAGCCGGTATTTATATAGAAAAATACCATTTTGCATTTTTACTTATCCTTGCATGGCTTTTTTTAGTTCCGCAGTGAATCGTTCTACTCCTGCAGGTGTATCTTTTTTAATTTTATCCCATCCCGCTTTGGGAAGGATCAATTTTCCACATTCCGACATAGGTGCTTCTAGTTTTCCGCCATTGCCTTTTCCTTTATCACCCATATGATGAAAATCGGTATACTCATAGGTATATTTGCCGTCTTTACAACTTATTTTTACCGTAAATTCAACCGTTCCTTTATCGGTAAGGCCACTGGTAGCTCCTGGATAGTTGACCGGAAAGGAACCTGTAAAAGCGAAAACACCTTCTGTCTTTTTCATCCCAGTGATCTTATATTTTCCGGTTGCAAATTTTTGTGCCCTTGCGTAAAGAACATCCTTCTTAGCGGTTACCGTTACTGTTTCGCTGTAATAAATTTTGCCAGCCGCATTGAGCGGAAGATCGCTTTGCCCAAAAGAAGGCTGAAGCATGCAGATCATCATGATTAAAAATAAGGTAGCTTTCATATCGATCAAAGTTTAAATAGTTATACGTATAAAATTGAACTGTTCCATTATAATTTAGGAAAAAACATATCGCACAGCAAAAATAATTGTTCGACCTGGTTTAATATTTACGATTTCAGAGCTATGAAAAATTCATTTATTTTAGTTAATTTTATATAATTAAGAAATATAATTACGGTGCCAAGGATCAAATCAAAAAATCTTTACGAGCTCATCAAATCGATGAATAAGAATGAGAAAAGGTATTTTAAAGTAACTACCTCTTTTTCTGAAGAAGCTGATGACAAAAAAGTATTGCTACTTTTTGATGAGATCAACAAACAAGAAGATTTTGATGAGGATAAAATTCTTAAGAAAAATCCTTCCCTGAAGGCTTCCCAGCTTTCCAATCTCAAAGCCTACCTGCACGACCGGATCTTACAAAGTCTTCGCCAGTTTCACCTTCCAAAGATCATGGACATTCAGATCCGCGAGCAAATCGATTATGCGCAGCTGTTATTTGAAAGACGCCTGTACGACCAGGGAAAAACCTGTCTGAAAAAAGCTAAGAAAATGGCACAGCTTTACAACAACCTGGAGCTTCAGTTGGAGATCATCAAGCTGGAAAAAGGGGTGCTCACACAGACCACGGAAGACGGACTCAGTAGGGTGGATGATATCATTACCGAAGTACGCGAGATCAATTCGCAGATCAACAACCTGAATATATTTTCCAACTTATCTATTAAACTGAATTCTTTTTATACCCGCATCGGCTATATCCGCGATGAGCAGGATTATATCCGAACACGCGATTATTTTTATTCCACCCTGCCCGCATTTGAAGAAGCAAAACTTTCGCTGATCGAGAAAATATATTTGTACCGGCTTTACGTAGGATATTATTTCTTCGTGCAGGATTTTGAGAACGGCTATTTGTATTCCAACAAATTGGTAACCTTATTCGATAGTTCTAATAGCCTGGTGGAAACAAACACGGAAGATTATATCAAAGCGCTCAACAGCTTACTGATCTCACAATACAAGCTTTTTCGCTACAACGAATTTGAGGAGACTAATAAAAAATTACAGAACATCAGTTCGCTCGACAGTCTTCAAAAAAATGAAAGCATGCGGATCCGTTTACTTAAATATTATTATACTAACGCGATCAATCACTTCTTCATGACAGGCGATTTTGACAAAGGAGTAGAGTTTATCGTCAGTGAAAACGGAGAAGAGTTCAATTCGCTCCTGTCAAAACTGGACCGCCATTCGTCTCTTATTCTTAATTACAAAATGGCCTGCCTGTATTTTGGGGCCGGCAATTTCAACCAGTCTATCCGCTGGCTCAACAAAGTGATCAATGCACCGGATATGGACTTCCGCGAAGACCTACACTGCTTCGCCAGGATCCTCAACCTGGTTTGTCACTACGAACTTGGCAATTTTGATGTGATCAAATATTATATCATTTCTACTTATCGCTTTCTCTGGAAGAAAGACGACTTACATTTTTTTCAAAAATATATCCTGGGCTTCCTTAAAAATCTTAATACCAATTTAAGCAACAAAGACCTGATCGATCGTTTCCAAAAATTAAAAATGCAGTTGGTACCATTGGTAAACAGCGATTTCGAAAAACGAGCCTTCATCTATTTCGACATCATCTCCTGGCTGGAAAGCAAGATTGAAAAGCGGTCGGTACAGGAGATCATTCAGAATAAGTTTAAAGAAAAAGTCTAACCTTGATTTTCAGGATTAGAAGATTTACATGATTTTTGATTTGAGGATTTATCCTAATTGTTATTCAGGAAAAAATTCATGACTAGAAATGTAGAATATTAATTTCGTAATGAATGGTTATAAAACAAAACATTGTGTTGGATTTTCACAAGGTTCCTGCTGAATGAGAATCTTTTTTATCTGGCGTCCTCGCCAGCAAGCCAATTTGACTTGATGCATCGAGTGTCATCATAACTTAAACTGCTTGTCCAGCGCCACTACCTGTGGAATGAGAAGCTGCTGATCGTCGTTGTAAATAATAAAATCTGCACGTTTTAGTTTTTCTGCTTCGGGCATTTGTTTGTCGATAATGCCGCGTACTTCTGCTTCCGTGCGTTGTGGATCGCGCGCCAAGATTCGCTTTATGCGGAGTTCTAATGGTGCAGAAACGACAATAATTTTATCCATCTGTTTATAGGAATCCGACTCGTACATGAGCGCTGCTTCTTTGAGGAGGTAAGGGAAATTATTATGTTGCGCCGCCCATTGTTCAAAATCCTCTCCTACCCTGGGGTGTACGATGGCATTGAGCTGCGCGGTTTTTTCTTTCTCTTTGAAAACAATAGAAGCAATATAGCGGGTATTAAATTTTCCATCCTGATAAGCCTCCGGACCAAACAAAGCCGTGATTTCTTTTTTTACCTCAGGATGAAAATTGGAAATCCACTTGGCTCGGGTGTCCGCATCGTATACAGGCACGCTAAGCACGGAAAAAATTTTACTCACCACCGTCTTGCCTGAGCCTATTCCTCCTGTGATGCCGATCTTTAGAGGATTATTCTTCATAGCTCACTTGTACCGTTTTGGGATCAAATTGGTAAGACTGGATCAACTCAGGTACTTTTTTCAAAGTGATCTTGATCGTCTTATCTTTTTCGTTGAGTGAATTAAAATCTACCTGCGCTTCAAAGCTCTGCGCTGCAATGAGCAAAAGATCTTCTTCTCTTGCGTAGTAAATAAGCGTAGTTTTATCTTCCGAGATCTTTACTTTTTTCTTTTTAGGAAAATTCACTTTGATCAGCTTCAATTCTTTTTCCACTTTTTCAAGCTGATAGGCTTCCAAACGAACACGTACCTTTTCTACATTGAATTTTATTTTCTTATTCAGAGTAGTAATGATCGGCAGCTCTTCGTCAAAATTTCCTGAAATATCTTTCGCCTCTACTTTCATGTTCACTACATCCTGCACCTCTTTTATCATTGAAGCAGGACCGGTAGCCGTTACATCGGCAGGTTCCAGGATAACAGAGCCAGCCAGCCTGTATCCTTCGGCCAACGAAAGTTTTTTAGGATCTACCTGCAAGTGTATTTTTTTACTTTTCAGCTTATCGAAATTTACATAGATCGTATCGTCCAGGATCTCGTTGATCTGGATGCCATTCATTTGTTTGGCAACGATTGCTTTGAGACGCGATGCGGTAATGTATTTTCGTTTTTTAAAATCTTCCAGGTTTACCTCGATCGGAGAAGCATTGATCGCATTGGTTTTTGTAAAAATATCCCAGCCGGAAGCAGTAGTGCTGAAGCGCACTTGTGTAGGCAGCTTGCTCATTGGGATGTATTGTTCCTCGTCATAAACTACTACCAATGGATGTGTAACATCAATGGAATAATCCATAGTCATGGTATTAAAAAACCAAAAGGTGATGGCAGCAAAGACACAAAATGCTATTGCTTTCCAATCACCTTTTTTAATACCTAGAAATTTTATCAAAATTTCAGAACGTTAAAATGTGTCGTCATAGTCACTGCTATGATCCCATTAAATTATTTCGACTCAAGAGTGGAAGAAGCATTTACCTTCTTGCTTCCATCGGCAGAGATCGAAGATTTTTCAAACTTCAATTTGATGCCTTTGTCAACTTCCACAATGATCGTATCATCCGATTCGATGCTGGCAATTTTGCCGTGCAGACCACCGATGGTTATTACGTTGTCTCCTTTTTTAAGATTCTCTCTGAACGTTTTTTGGTCTTTTGCTTTTTTCTGCTGAGGTCTAAGCATGAAGAAATAAAAAACGATCACGATCCCAACGATAGGAAGGAATTGGATTATTGGGTTGGCTTTTGCAGCAGGTGCCTGCAGTAATACGAATTCTAGCATTTGTATATTTGATTTAAATTATTGCTTGTTATAAGGACCGTCTACTTTTTTCAACACGAAAGCGCTGATCTTGATATCTGTGGTAGCAGGCTCTGTGTTGGCAGTAACGGTTACTGTTTTATCGATCTTACCTTCTTTGTTGGCACTGTCGTAGATCACTTTGAGTTCGCCTTCTGAACCTGGAGCAATGGTATCTTTGGTATACTCAGGAATTGTACATCCGCAGGATGCTCTGGCATCTTGCAGTACCAAAGGATTTTCACCGGTGTTTTTAAATTTGAAGATATGTTCTACTTTTTTTCCTTCGTCAATTTTTCCGAAATCAAAAGAAGATTCCAGGAACTCAAGTTTTGTAAGCGGCAATGCTGCTTTTTTTACTGTGTCTGCGGTTACAGTAGTAGAATCAGCATTGGTAGTTGATTTTTCTCCCTGGCTGCAAGCATTAAGAGTGATCGCAGCAGTTACTAGAAGCAAGGTATAATTGATTGTTCTAAGCATAATTGTTCATAGTTTATAGTGCGTTGCAAAATTAAAAATATTCTCAAGTCCTTCAAATTTACTTATTATCAATCAATCCTCTTCCGCTTTTGCGGATCGTGCCGTCTTTC
Source organism: Cytophagaceae bacterium (assembly GCA_035535995.1). Taxonomy (GTDB): domain Bacteria; phylum Bacteroidota; class Bacteroidia; order Cytophagales; family Cytophagaceae; genus JANYCO01. The sequence continues at coordinate 7,373 of DATLOZ010000019.1, read as the reverse complement.
GTAAGGTCGGCCGCGATACTATCCAAGATCCCGTTCACAAACACTTTACTTTTCGGAGTACTATAGATCTTAGAGATTTCAATAAACTCATTTATAGACACTTTTACTGGAATACTTGGGAATATGATCATCTCTACGGTAGCCAGTTTCATAATAATCTTGTCCATAATGGCCACACGGTCGGCTTCCCAGTTTTTTACCCTTTCCGTAATAATAGGCTCCAGCTTTTCATCCATTTGGATCGTTTTGTCATAAAGCTCCATGAAATATGCCTTGTCTTCTTCCCAGTTGGAAGAAATATCCAATAACAGATGATGATCATCGGAAGTATTACCCTCCCCTGCCGATTTGATTGTTTTCACTACCATGCTTTTCACAATGGAGCTATTCTCTGTCCAGTTCAGATCGTCTTGCTCAAAGTGCGCCACGATGGCTTCCTTTTTCAGGAAAATAGTTTTGACGATATAAAGACAGATCTCTTTGTCGGCCTCGATATTGCTTTCGTTCAGCGCTTGGTACTTTTTATATTCTTCATCCAGCTTCAGGTATTCTTTGAACGTGGTTCGCACAAACGAAACATCCGACTGGATGTTGTTTTTAATTCTGGCAAGTTCAAAATCTTTATTTGCTTTGAGGGCTTTGATCACCGCATTGTTTTGAAGCTTGAGTTCTTTTGTAGCGGTAGGAAGAGCTTTTACCAGCTTGCTCTTTTTTTCATCTTCGTCTACCTGCACATACTCTGCGAGTTCGATCAGCAGGCTGAGCATTTCCAGGTATTTGTAGTTGATGTTGTCTACATCTTCCAGCATTAGTTTGCGGAAATGTTTGATATCTTTGTCTACCCTGAATTTATAGGAAGAGCGCGCGTTTTCAACTGCAACGATCACATCTTTTTCCTGGGTGGTGTATTCAACTTTTTCGTGAAAGGATTTTTCATACAAAGCAGAGGCTTCTTCTTTTTTCTTTTTCAATAGTACATGGTCCTGCACTTCCATAGAATTAAGATCAGGTAAAAATGCTTCTGCAATTTCTTCCAGTCCTAATTCAAAATTTGATTCTCTTGACTGATAGAGCGCATACAGAGCCTGCATCACTTTAATTCTCAATAACCTTCTGTTTAGCATGTTTAAAGAACGATTTTAAAATATCTGTTGAAATGAAATGATTCTGTTTCAACAATCTGATAGTTATCTTATCTTTGTTTATACAACAAAATTAACAATTCTAGCATAGTTAAACAAACTGATGTCAGAATTGTTTGAAAAGAGGAGAAAAAGCGGGCATGAGAGAACTGGCTTATTTAAATAAATACTTGTTCAAATATAAATATCAACTGCTGGTCGGTGTTTTATTTATTTTTATCTATAATATTTTTGCCACGTTCATAGGACCGCTCACAAGCAATTCCCTGAATGAAGTGATGGACGCCATTAAGGTCTATAAAAGCGCCGAAGATCCTGCCCGGAAAGAGCTTTTACTCGCACAGTTCAAACATCAGATCTTATACTTCTTCCTACTCATGCTGGGTACTTCAGTAGCCGCGTGTTTTTTTCTTTTTTACTACCGGAAAATAATCATCAGCATTTCCAGGAGAATTGAGTATGATCTTAAAAATGAAATTTACGACCACTACCAAAAACTACCTTTAACATTTTATAAAAAAAATAATACCGGAGACCTGATGAACCGGATCTCTGAGGATGTAAGCCTTGTACGAAACTATCTTGGTCCTTGCATCATGTATGGGATCAACCTGCTAGCGATCTTTACAGTGACCATTCCTTTCATGCTGATGGTAAACCTGAAGCTCACCTTGTTCACGCTTCTGCCGCTTCCTTTACTGGCCTTGTGCATTTACCTGGTCAACAACCGCATTACCAAAAAATCCGAAGTGATCCAGCGAAGCCAATCCGATCTTTCTACACAGGTGCAGGAAGCTTTCTCCGGGATTCGCATTTTAAAATCTTTTGTACGCGAAAAAGATTCGATCAGCAAGTTTGAAGCGAAAAGTGAAGACTATAAAAATGCTTCCATCCAGCTGAGCCTGATCCAGTCTATGTTTTTTCCTACTATTCTTACTTTAATTGGCGCTAGTAACATCTTGGTGGTCTACATAGGCGGAGAAGAGGTGATCGCGGGGCATATGAATGTGGGCCATATAGCAGAATTTTTCTATTACCTCAACCGGATGAGTTGGCCGGTAGCAGCGCTGGGCTGGATCAGCAGCCAGATCCAGCGGGCAGAAGTATCGCAAGGCAGGATCAATGAATTTCTAAAGATACAATCCAGTATAGAACCCGGCGATCAGAAATTGCTACAGCTCAAAGGCGAAATAGAGTTCAGAAATGTAAGTTTCACTTATGCCGATACCGGTATTAATGCGCTTCAGAATATTTCGTTCAAAATACACACCGGCGAAACGCTCGCCATTGTAGGCAATACAGGCTCAGGCAAAAGCACGATTGCCAACCTGATCTGTCGTATGTATGATCCTACTGCAGGAGAAATATTGCTGGATGGTGTTAATCTAAAAAAATTAGACCTTTCTCAATACCGCAGCAATCTTGGCTACGTACCACAGGATGTATTTTTATTTTCCGATACGATTCGCAACAATATTGCTTTCGGTTCGGATAATCTGCTGGAACCCGCCATTGTAAAAGCTTCCCAGGATGCTGATCTTTATAAGAACATTCAGAATTTTCCACTTCAATTTGATACCATTATCGGCGAGCGTGGTATTACTCTTTCCGGCGGACAAAAACAACGTCTCTCTATCGCCCGCGCCATTGTGCGCAATCCGCAGATCCTGGTATTGGATGATTGCCTTTCGGCAGTAGATACTAGTACAGAAAATATCATACTTTCCAACCTGGAAAAAATAATGGATCAAAAAACTTCGGTGATCATTTCGCACCGGGTTTCCTCTGTAAAACTGGCGCATAAAATATTAGTGCTGGACAACGGTCACCTCGCCGAACAAGGAAGCCACGAAGAATTGATGGCAAAAAGTGGGATCTACCGGGAGCTCTATCAAAAACAGTTGCAGGAAGAGAACCAATAAAGTTATGAATTATGAATGTTGAGTTATGAGTTAAAAATAATTCATAACTCAACATTCATAATTCATAACTTCTTACTTCCACACAACTTCAATCACCGTATCCAAATAAGTCACCGTAGTTCTGGCCACATCGGATGGTTTGCGGATCTTCAGTTTTCCACTTTTGCTGAAGGAAACCGTTTTCTGATCGGTGACTACAAATTCATTTTTCTTATGAAAAAGTACTACTTCTTGTTTCTTACCTTTCTTATTATGCAAGGCGAATGATTTTTTATTTACTTCTTTCAGGGTTGCTGTACCAAAATCAAAAGTTGGGTCTTCGATCAATTTCAATGCACGCGAAGCACGCGGAATTCCGTATCCTATAAAATTATTTCCATAAGGATATAAATGAGCGCTTTTCTCAATCAATGCTTTCATTTTTTTATTATCCATCGTAGGAGCCTTCTGCATCATACAAGCTACGAAGCCCGCTATGGCTGGGGCGGAGAAAGAAGTACCGTTTGGCGAATAACAGGAAACATTCGGTTTGAGATAAGGAAGAAATTCAGGACCAATACTGCTGTATTCGATCCTTTCGCAATTGTCGCTTTTCGTAGCGCCGATCGAGAGCACGCCTTGCGCGTCGGCAGGAGAAGAAATAATTTGCCAGTTTGGATTGCTGCCTTCATTACCAGCAGAGACTACCAGAAAAATTCCTTTCTCGTCCGTAGCGATCTGTGCGGCTTTGCTGATGCGGGTTGTTTTACCGTCCATTTCACGTTGCGTATAATTATCATTCGGATCGTCCATCTTGATAGCATATCCCAGCGAGGTGCTGATAAGTCGTACGCCTTTGCTGTCCATCCATTCCATGGCAGCGATCCAGGTATCTTCTTCTCCGCGAAATTCTTTATCACCATGTTCAGTGCGCGCCAGGTAAAAGCGCGTGTTGGGCGCCATCCCTGTCAGCTCGCGCGTTATAGCGTTATATCCTGCAATCATATCCAATACCATACGTCCGTGATAATCGGCATCGGTTGCTTTTTCTGTAATTAGGTCTGAACGTTCAGGAGAAAGGAAATCTTTTTGCGCAATGATCTTATGTTCGTCAAAAATATGTCGAAGCATCTTGTCTGTCTGCGCCTGATAGAACCCGGCATCGATCACACCCATTACTACACCTTTTCCCGTAAGGGAATCATCGATGAAAGAATTGATCTGCATTTGTTTCATCGCGATGTGTACATAAGCAGGATTCACTGCAATTCCGCAGGAAGCGAGTTGTAATTTTTGATCGATAGGTGCGATCTCGGATACGAAATCCAGTTGTCTTACTGCCTTCACCTGTTCGCCCGTCATATAGGCGGATACGGAATTCAACCAGCGCGAAGGATAAAGCGTCTGAACACCCATCGTTTCCAGGGCATGGAGATAAGCGGTGTTTACAGGTACATCGCTGTATTGATACAAAGGCAGGTTAAACGTATTTCGATTTTCAATCGCTTCTTTGCTGAGATAATGGGAATAGGAATAAGAACTTGTGTCTTTGTCTTTAAAGGAAACCCAATATTTATCTTGCGCCCAGGCAGAAGACAACGATAGTAAGCACAATAAAACCGAAAGAATTTTATTCATATTGATGTTTGTGTATTTTTATGAAAATTAAAGGTTGTTTCGACGTATATCCGGACTGCATTATTCATTCCGAAACTTCGAAAACCACGGCTAATACCTTTGGGAAAATAGCTTATTGGTTAAACAATCTTTTTAACTGGCAATATTACGTTATATTGTTTTATTGCCCTATAATCCTTAACAAATAATTAAACAAACATGCGGTATCAGCCTATAAATAGTCAATTTTTTACCCAGAATCGTAAAAACTACACCAAGCATTTAAAACCAGGCGCCTTAGCGATTTTTAATTCCAATGACATCATGCCTACCAATGCTGATGGTACAATGCCTTTCCGACAAAACAATGATCTGTTTTATCTTAGCGGGATCGATCAGGAAGAAACTATCCTGGTACTTTTTCCTGAAAGTAAAAATGCAGTACATCGCGAAATTCTTTTCGTAAAAGAAACCAGTGAGCTCATCGCTATTTGGGAAGGACATAAATTTACCAAACAGGAAGCTACCAATCTTTCTGGTATCACTACTGTGTATTGGACTTCGCAATTTGAAAACGTGATAGACAGTTTAGCAGCAGAATGCGCTTGCATTTATTTAAATACCAACGAACACGCACGTGCCGACAAAATGGTACAAACGCGCGACGATCGTTTTATCAAATGGTGCAAGGAAAAATTTCCTTTGCATTCCTACGAGCGCTCTGCACCGATCATGCAGGAGCTTCGCCAGATCAAGGCTGCAGAAGAAATTGCGATGATGAAGGAAGCATGCATGATCACTGAAAAAGCATTTCGCAGAGTATTAAATTTTATAAAACCAGGAGTAAAAGAATTTGAGATCGAAGCAGAAATTTTACACGAATTTATTCGCAATCGTTCGCGGGGCCCTGCCTACAGCTCTATCATAGCTTCCGGCGGTAATGCTTGTGTATTGCACTATGTAGAAAATAATATGGAATGTCAAAAAGGCGATGTGATCCTGATGGATTTCGGCGCCGAATATGGCAACTACGCAGCCGATCTCACACGCTGCGTGCCTGTGAGCGGGCGTTTTTCCAAAAGACAAAAAGATGTGTACAACGCTGTACTTCGCATCCAGAAAGGCGCGATCGGGATGTTGAAGGCAGGAAATAATTTAAACGATTACAACAAAGCCGTGGCAGAGTTGGTTACCAAAGAACTTATCGAGCTGAAAGTATTTTCTGTGGCAGATGTAAAAAAGCAAGACAAAAACAAACCTCTTTACCGCAACTATTTTATGCATGGTATCTCGCATTTCCTCGGTTTGGATGTGCACGATGTGGGCGACAGGAATGCCAAATTCAAAGCAGGCATGGTTTTTACCTGTGAGCCAGGGTTGTATTTAAAAGAAGAAAATCTGGGAATCCGTCTGGAAAATGATATTCTTATCACCGCCAAGGGCAATGAAGATTTGATGAAAAATATTCCCATTGAGGCAGAAGAGATTGAGGAATTAATGAATTAAAAGACTCATTGCTCTTGCTGGCCTTTCATCAAAAGCAGCAGGTCAGCAAGAGCAATGAGTCTTTCAACAGGGGATGTTGACAACTTTACACTATTTTATTTCTCTATTTTTCAACTGTTTACCCTTGAATTAATACTATTTAATCTATAAATCATAACTTTTATTCGCAGTTTACGTACCTTCTAAATACTAAACAATCGGAGGAAAGGTATATGAACAGGTTAGTAACTGTATTTTTAGTGTTCGTTTTTTTTATCAGTTCTGGTTTTAACCAGCCCGACGCTAAAACATTCTATGAAAATGCATTGGCCAGTTTAAACAAAAAAGATTATATCCAGGCCATTTCTGAATTTACAAATGCCATTAGTTTGAAACCCGACTATGCGGATGCCTATTATCATAGGGCTACTGCAAAAGAATTGCTTGGCAAAAAAATGGGCTTCTTCAGCAGCGAAATGTGCAGCGACCTGGTTTCTGCCATGATCAATGGAAAAGTGGAGGCTATCGACAAACTTGAGAAATCTTGCATGGGTGAATGCTTCGATCTCGATGCTGCTTTCGTAGAACCAGAAATAGTATATTGTGCAGATTTCAGTTCCAAGCTTCTTATAGATCTGCCGGCTGGCTCAGAAAAACTTGCTTTTCTTGTAAAGCTAAATTTCTTCAACAACAAACTCACTACACTTTCCGACAAGTTCGGAAAACTTGATCGACTTATTTCACTGGACCTTAGCAGCAACAAGATTACTTCGATCCCTGCTGTTGTTGGAAAGATGACTCGCTTGAGAGAGCTTAACGTGAGCAAAAATCAGATCGCTACACTTCCTTATGAGTTTGGGAACCTGAAGCAACTCAAGCTTCTAAACATGCGTCAAAATGCATTGACCACGGTACCTAAATCTGTGGCGACCTTGTCTTCCCTTGAAACGCTGGATCTTGCTTTCAACAAGCTTACTTCCATGCCGATCGAAATAGCCAATCTAAAAAATCTGAAAACACTCATCCTGGTAGGCAATGAAATTCCTGTAAGTGAACAGAAAAAAATTAAAGCGCTGCTTCCCAATACCACTGTCAATTTCGAATAAGTATAAGGATTATATTTTTCCTAAAATATCTCTATTTTTAGAGGTCAATTCTTTTATTGTATAAAAAATATTGCTAAAATTGACCTTCGTTTTTTTAAGTGTTTGATAGAAATATGAAGAAA
>DATLOZ010000018.1:0-170358 GCA_035535995.1 Cytophagaceae bacterium | reverse complement strand
TAGTGCCACGACTTTGAGTCGTGGCACTACTTTTTTATTTTATACTTTTAACCAAATCCTCATACTCTTTCATAATCTCTTTCACAATTTGCGCTGCTGGCAGTACCGATTTGATAGATGCCGCTACCTGACCGATCTCCAGCTCTCCTTCTTCCAGATCACCTTCGAAGATTCCTTTTTTCGAACGGCCTTTACCTAATAATTCTCTTAATGTTTCTTCCGAAGCGCCTTTGGTTTCTGCCTCATGAACGGATTCATAAAATTTATTTTTGATCAATCGTACCGGGGTCAATTGCTTTAGCGTAACGATCGTTTCGCCTTCTTGTGTTTCTGTAATGCGTTTTTTGAAATTTTCATGCGCCGAGGATTCCATGCTTGCTGCAAACCTGCTGCCTATCTGTACACCGTCGGCGCCCAATACCATGGCGGCCAGCATGGTTCTGCCGCTGCCTATGCCACCGGCTGCAATAAGCGGAATGTTTAGCACTTTTCGCACTTCGGGAATCAAACAAAAAGTAGTAGTCTCCTCGCGGCCATTATGTCCGCCGGCTTCAAAGCCTTCCGCTACTACGGCGTCCACCCCGGCGTCCTGTGCTTTCTGTGCAAACTTTACGCTCGATACTACATGCACTACTGTGATCCCTTTTTCTTTTAATACCGCCGTCCAGGTTTTCGGATTACCAGCTGAGGTGAAAACGATTTTCACCTGGTGGCGCAAAAGTACTTCTACCTGTTGTTCTATATTTTTATATAAAAGCGGGAGATTGACACCAAACGGTTTTTGTGTAGCTGCCTTACATTTCAGAATATGTTCTTCCAACAACTCAGCGCTCATAGAACCCGCACCAATCAAGCCTAATCCTCCGGCATTGCTTACCGCTGAAGCCAGCCGCCAGCCGCTGCACCAGACCATGCCGGCCTGGATGATCGGCACTTCGATATTGAAGAGTTGACAAATCTTATTTGGTTTCATTTTTTCAATTATGGGCTATACCTTTTTGTATTCTTTGCGAAATCATTTGCGTATTGTTATTCACGCAAAGAACGCAGGATGAAATTACTGATTTTTTAACTCAACATTCATACCTCATAATTCAAACTTAAAAAAGATTCCTTAATTTAGAGTCTCTATTCGAATGCTTATGAAGTTGCAAAAAGTCATCAACGACGAAACCAAAAAAGAATTTCTGAATTTTCCGGTCCGCTTATACAAGAATGAAAAAAACTGGATCCGTCCGCTCGACAAGGATATCAATCAGATCTTTGATCCGAAAGAAAATAAATTTTTCCGTCACGGAGAGCTGGAGCGCTGGATCCTTTTAAACGGCAATGGCGAAACGATCGGACGTGTAGCGGCTTTTATTAACCGCAAAACAGCTAAGTCAACCGAATACGCTACCGGTGGAATGGGCTTCTTCGAATGCATCGACGATCAGCAAGCGGCTTTTATGCTTTTTGACAAATGCAAAGAGTGGAACATGGATAAGGAAATGGAAGCTATGGATGGCCCGATCAATTTTGGTGAGCGCGACAAATGGTGGGGACTTTTAGTGGATGGTTTTCAACTTGAGCCAAATTACTGCATGCCTTACACGATGCCTTATTACAAGGCGTTTTTCGAGGCATATGGTTTTCAAAATTATTTTGAGCAATACACCTACAGCATGCCCGTACAATCGGAAATGCCGGACAACTACCGCGAACGCGCTCAACGCATTGCACGCGATCCTAATTACAATTACAAAAATTACAACAAAGGCAAAATGGAAAAATTTGCCGAAGATTTTCTATACATCTACAACAAAGCATGGGCAAGGCATGGCGGCGTGAAAGGCATGAACAAAGCACAAGCGATGAGCATCTTCAAACAGATGAGCCCGATCGTAGACACCGATATTGTGGTATTCGCTTATTATAAAGAAGAACCGATCGGTTTCTTTTTGATGATCCCAGAATTGAACCAGCTTTTCAAACACCTTAATGGAAAGTTTAATCTTTGGGCTAAACTGAAATTTTTATACTATCAAAAAACAGGTGCTTGCCGCAAAATGTTTGGCGTGGCATTCGGCATCATTCCCGAGTACCAGGGCCGCGGCGTAGAAGGCGCGATCATTATAGAAGCTGCCAGAATTATTCAGCCGAAAGACAAATACGATATTTTTGAAATGAACTGGATCGGAGATTTTAACCCGAAGATGATCCACCTTGTAGGATCTTTCGGAGCGCAAGTCGTGAAGACGCACATCACCTACCGGAAGCTGTTTGATGAAAGCAAACCGTTTTATAGAGCGAAGGTGATTGATTAGAAATTATGAATGTTGAGTTATGAATGTTGAGTTTAAAAAAAATTAATTCATAATTTATAACTCAACATTCATAACTTATCCCGGCACTTTAATATAAAACGCCTTGGTAGAATCTTTCACCGTCAGATGATTTCTGCGGATCCAAGGATTCAGGTCGCGCAGCGTTTCGTAGGGTACTTGCTGTTTTTTCGAAAAATCTGTCAGGTTGGAAATTGTATGTCTGACAGGAATCAACCTTGTAGGTGCCAATCCATAACGGCGGTAGCGCATTCCATATTTTTCGGTATGTTCTACCAGATCTTTTACTGCAATTATTTTATATAAATATCCTGCCGTTTCGCTATTCAATTTCAGATCATAATACGAATTAACGCGCTGGTTGCGGAAAGCGAAATACAAAGCTGTACCACCCAGGTTATATGCTGCCACAGCAGAAGACCAGCTACCAAAGTAATTATAAGAGCGTTTGAACAGCCTGCAAGCTGCATGCGTAGATTTGATCGGATCCAATCGTTCATCTACTTCATCGTTGATCACCAGCCCCATTTCCACTGCGGCAATCCTGGTAAATTGCCAAAAGCCTGCTGCACCCATTGGTGAATGGCAGTTTGTAAGATTGCTTTCGGCCAGCGCTACATATTTGAGATCGTCGGGAAGATTATATTCTTTGAGAATTTTTTCGATCACGGGAAACCAGACACCGGCGTTGCGAAGTGACTGGCGCGTGTATGCCCCATTGCTGGTGCGGGATACAAGCTCGCGGTAAAAATGTTTGTAGGATTCTTTGTTTTTAAAATGCACTACTTCCCCTGCAAACGTGAGGTCCTGCGGTAATTTTTTAATAAACCGTTGAGTATGAATTTCTGATTCGGGAACATAGGAAATACCATAGGTTATATTTTTATAAAATATATAACCAGAGAAGAGAAGAATAAATCCTACCAATACTAGTTTGAGCTTCTTTTTCTTCAATAGCTTTGAAATTAGATACCAGATGCCGGATACAGGATACCGGACAGTTCAAAATTGGCATCCGGTATCCGGCATCAGTTAAGAATTATATTAGAAATTCGGTTGAAGCAAATATTTTGAATAGAAATCATCGATCACTTTTACTGCTTCTGTCGGCGTATCTACTAAGCTGATCAGATCCATATCTTCCGGGCTTGCATTTTTTTCTTTGTTGATCATTACTTCCTTGATCCAGTGGATCAGGCCGCCCCAGTAATCTTTGCCCACCAACACAATTGGGAAGCGTCCTATTTTTTTGGTTTGAATAAGTGTCACCGCTTCAAACAATTCGTCCAGTGTACCAAAACCTCCTGGCATCACTACGAAGCCTTGGGAGTATTTGATAAACATTGTTTTCCGCACAAAGAAGTAATCAAAATTGATCACCTTATCGCGGTCTATATAATGGTTGTGTGCTTGTTCGAATGGCAGGTGAATATTCAATCCTACGGATTTACCACCTTGAAGAAATGCTCCTTTATTTCCTGCTTCCATGATCCCCGGACCACCGCCGGTGATCACGCCGTATCCATGACGTACCAGTTTGGCTGCGATCTCTACGGCCATTTCATAATAATGATTGTCGGGAGATGTTCTCGCCGATCCGAAAATAGAAACGCATGGACCAATCTTGGCAAGTTTGTCGAAGCCTTCTACAAATTCGCCCATCACTTTAAAGATCGCCCAGGAGTCGGCGCTTTTGATCTCGTTCCAGTCTCTGTCTTTGAATGCTTTTCGAATGCGCTTTTCTTCATCGGGGTGAAGAGGCTTAGGCAGGTGTTGTAATTTGTTAAGTTTATTTTCTTGCATTGGTTCGTTGTTGGAGTTACTGCCTTCTCTGAGGCCATCTCCGTTTTCTTTGTACTCGTTCATCTGGGAAAAATTTATCTATCGTCTAAAATAATTAAACGATTTTATCCACATATAGGTTTGCAAAATAACCTTTATTTATGGTTTTGCAACAATTGCTCCAACGCCAGACGCAAGCCCGGATAGGTGAATTTAAAGCCCTGATCGGCAATTTTTTTAGAAGAAACACGATTACCTCCTAGCAAAACATCCGCTGCTTCGCTTCCTACTACTAGTTTCAATGCAAAACGCGGAACATTTGGTACCCATAGCGGTCTTTTTAGTGTATGCGCGATTTCTTTGATTAATGTTTGATTCGTCACCGGATCAGGTGCCACTGCGTTGTAGGCACCAATCATCTGATCGTTTTCAAGCGCATAAATAAATTGCTCGCAAAGATCATCGATGTGGATCCAGGAAACATATTGTTTGCCACTGCCGAAGGGAGAGCCGATAAAATATTTTACAGGTGTACCCATTTCTTTCAACGCACCGCCTGTCTTCGAAAGCACAATACCAATGCGGAGTTTCACAGTGCGAATAGCTGTGGCTTCTATTTTTGCAATCGCTTTTTCCCACTGACAGGTTACTTCTGCCAAAAATCCTTCTCCTGTAGGGGCGCTTTCAAGTTGCCATGCATCGCCTGTATCAAACCCATAAAGACCTATCGCAGACGCACAGATTACAGACTTGACGTGATGTGAAACAGAAGCCAGTTTTTCTGCCAGCAGCGAAGTAGAATCAATCCGGCTGTCCATGATTTCTTTTTTGTATTCAGGCGTCCAACGTTTGTCAAACACACCCGCACCTGCAAGGTGTACGATGCCGTCAGCCTCTTTAATTGCGGATTCGTCGAGATAACCTGTCTTCAGATCCCAACGGTATTTTTTTATTCTTCCCTCACCCGCGTGGCGGCTCAGATAACTGACCTTGTATCCTCTTTCGAGCAGCTTCTCGGTTAGCCTCGTGCCTACCAGCCCTGTGCCTCCGGTGATAAGTATATTCTTAGTCATATTTTTATCGTATCTATTTTCGTATTATTTTGCGTCTTGTTAAAATTTTAATCTCACGTTTTAAGATACTATTAGTTTTGAATAAAATGCAGAAGTGCCTTGTTATATTTTCTCTTCTATGCTGCGTCTTTACTGCGCAAGCACAGAAAATAAAAATCCAGGAATCTTCCGAAACAGTGGAAGGGATCAACCGCCAGGGAATGTATGTATTGCTTGAGCTGGATAAAAAAGAAGTAGAAAAATCATGGTTGAGATACCTGAAGCAATACGGAAAAACTGAAACTAGCAAAGGTCTTATTTTCGTGCAGTCTGCAGAAATGAAAGCGATCAGCGATTATCCTTGTCGCGTGCTCTCGATGGTAGAAGTAGCGCATACCGGCGCACGCGTATGGTGGGCCATTGATATGGGTTCTAAATTTGTAACCAAAGAATCGGAAGCGCAATACGCGGGCGCAGAGAAAATGCTTTACGAATTTGCCGTAAACGCATACAAAGAAGACGTAAACCGCCAGATCATAGACGCAGAAGGCGCACTGGAAGCGGCAACTAAGATCCATGAAAAAGAAGTGACGGAAGGTATCAATCTGCAAGACAAAACAGAAGCCAACCAAACACAAAAAGCGGAACTGGAAAACAAACTTAAGATCAACCAGGAAGATTATACCCGTCTGAACCGAGAGATCGACAATAATTTTGCTGAACAAAAAACAGCTTTATTGAACGTAGAAAATATCAAAGCTTCACAACACGCCGCCAACGGACAGCCTCAAACCGATGAAGAAAAAAAGGCGCTTACAGAAGCGATCAAATCCCAGCAAAAGAAAGTTTCGGAAGGAGAACGATTAGCCAAAGAAATCGCCCGCAATAAACAAACTCGTACAGATCTCGAAGCCAAACAAAAAAAGAATGCTGCAGAACTTGTAGAATTAACAAAGCAACAAGAGCAGAACAAAATAGATCAGCAAGCCGCTTCTGTGGATGTAGACAAGATGAAGAAGGCATTGGAGATTGTGAAGGACAAGATGAATCATATTGAATGATTTTGAATTATAAATTTTAAATGATCACGACGAATTCTTCATTTAAAATTTATAATTCAAAATTTAAAATTGACGCTAGCTCTTTAACCAGTTATCAAGCATCTTCTCTCCATGTTCAGTAAGAATAGATTCCGGGTGGAATTGCACACCGCGCACATTGTAGGTTTTATGTTTTAGCGCCATCACTTTTCCTGAATCATCTACCGCAGTCACCTCCAGCACATCCGGGAATCCTTTGGCATCTACAACCCAGGAATGATAACGACCTACGGAAAACCGTTCTGGAATTCCTTTGAACAATATTGGATCTTTGCTATTGGTAAGTTTTACAGGAGTAGCAATGCCATGAAAAACATTGTCAAGATTGGTGAGCGTGCCTCCGAAAATCTCTCCGATGCATTGTTCTCCCAGGCAAACACCCAAAATATTTTTGGAAGGAGCATACGTACGCACTACCTCCTGGAGTATTCCCGCCTCTGAAGGAATACCAGGACCTGGAGAAAGCATGATCTTATCATATTTCCCTACTTCCTCAATCGTTATTTTATCATTTCTGAACACATCGATCTCGTAGCCTAACTTCTTTACAATATGTACAAGATTGTAGGTAAACGAATCATAATTATCGATCATCAGAATTCTGGTATTCGTACTCATTTGTAGTGTAGTGTAGTTTTTGACGTAGTTTAAAGAAGATACCAGATACCGGATGCCAGATAATCTGATATTTGTTTTTTATTGATTTTGTTAAATTCTGAACAAAAATAAACCGGTTTTTAATTCAAAATTTAAAATTTAAAATTCTAATCAAGCTACCTGCTCCGCTTCCTCAATCGCCTTTTTCAGCGCTGCCAATTTATTGTTTACCTCCTGCAGTTCGCTGTTAATGCTGGAAAGCGCTACCACACCGGCCCCTGCCTGGTAGTACAGCACATTATCCTTGCTTAGGATCGAACGGATCATTATGGCGCTGTTGAATTCGCCGTTGAAGCCCATAAAACCGATGCATCCCCCATAGAAACCCCGGTTTCCGTGCTCCAGACGGTTGATGATCTGCATCGCGCTGTGCTTCGGTGCTCCGGAGAGTGTGCCGGCAGGGAAAGTATCTCCTACGATTTTTGCAAAATTTTCTTTCTCATGCATCTGCCCGGTCACTTTTGATACCAGGTGAATGACGTGCGAATAATATTGTACTTCTTTTAAAGTCTCTACCTGCACCTGCTCGCAGTGGCGGCTCAGGTCGTTGCGGGCCAGGTCTACGAGCATTACATGCTCAGCATTTTCTTTGGGGTCGTTGAGCAGTTTTTTAGCCAGGTCATAATCCTTGCTATCATCGCCCGTACGGCGGAAAGTGCCGGCGATCGGGTAAATGGTGGATTTTCCATTCTTCACTACAATCTGCGCTTCCGGCGAGGAGCCGAAGATACGGAAACTGCCATAGTCGAAATAGAAAAGATAGGGTGATGGGTTTATCGAGCGCAGGCTGCGGTATACGTTGAAATCGTCACCGTTGTATTGTCTGGAGAACCTCCTGGAAAGTACGATCTGGAATACATCGCCGCGCATACAGTGATCTACACCTTTTTGGAGTACTTTCAAAAACTCATCGTCGGTAAAATTTGATTCTTCTCCTTCGATCAGGTTAAACTTATAGGTGGCAAAATCTCTTTTGCGAATGTATCCCTCTATTTTATCTACTTCGCTTTCCTGGTTTTCACCGTAAGTGTTTTCAATAAGAAATACTTCGTTGTTGAAATGGTTGAACACTATAATATAGCGATACACGTGATACTGAATATCTGGTATTTTTCTCAACTCTGACTGATACGTATTGATCTCGATTTCTTCGAAGTAGCGTACTGCGTCGTATGCACAATAGCCAAAGATGCCACCGGTGATGAAAGGGAAATTCAGTTTTGTTGTTTCAAACGAATTGGCAAAATTACCGATCGCGGCAGGCATATCGGTGTTTGGAGTGAGCGGTTCCGAAGTTTGGGTTCCATCAGGAAAGTTAAATTCCAGTTTCCCATTCTCCACTTTCATTCCTGCGATTGATTGGCAACAGATATAAGAGTAGATGTCTTCGTTGCCATGGTAATCGGAGCTTTCCAGCAGGATACTATTGGGATACTTGTCGCGCAGTTTTAGATAAATGCTGACAGGAGTGATGGTATCGGCCAGGATCTTCCGATAGGAGGTTTTTAAAGAATACTTTTTCATACTTAAATTGAAAAAGGCCTGCTGTGAACAGCAAGCCTTATTGAATGATATTGATAATTACATAAAAGACATGTTCACAAAAACGCTTAGTTTATGTGCCACCAGTTTGTACGTAATTTTGTCTTGTTCATCTTTGAATCTCTTATCTGTCAAATATAAGAAAATATTCAGAAAAAGAACAAATGAGGTTCTCAGGAAATTTATTTTCCTAAGCAGACAAAAACAATGTAACTTGCGACACTATAAATAATAATCATCCGTTTGTTGGCTGCAATATGTTAATTTCCAAAAACCAATCTCCGAATTCCAAAGAAGGCTTGTTTTGGAATATGGAGATTGGGCTTTAGGATTTCAGACGCTTCGACCATAACCGGATACTTAAATTAATAATATATAATAGAGTAAAATTAAATATGCAATTAGTAAACGATCAGTATCAGATCCAGGGCATCAATGTACTTGATGTATGCCAGGAATATGATACTCCGCTCTATGTATACGACGCGGATAAAATAGTGTTTCAGTACGAACGTTTGAAGAAAGCTTTTGAGGGAGTAAATATACGTATTAAGTATGCGACCAAAGCGCTCACCAACCAGGCGGTGCTGAAGGTACTGAGGAGAGCCGGCGCTGGCGCCGATGCGGTGTCGATCCAGGAAGTCAAACTTTCGTTGATGGCAGGCTTTGCTCCGGAGAATATCATGTTTACACCCAACTGTAGCGATTTTGAAGAAATCCGCGAAGCGATCAAACTGGGGGTGACTGTCAATATCGACAACATTCCATTCCTGGAAAAATTCGGCAAAGAGTATGGCAGCAGCTATCCCGTTTGCATCCGTGTAAATCCTCACATCGACGCTGGTGGAAATAAAAAGATCATGACCGGGCACAAACGCTCCAAGTTTGGTATTTCCATCGATCAGATGGACATCGTATATGCCCTGACCGATCAATATAAGTTATCAATAGCCGGCATTCATGTACACAGCGGCTCCGATTTTAAAAGTCCTGAAGCATTTGTACAAGCGGCAGAAGTGGTTTTTCAGGTAGCGATGATGTTTACCGGATTAAAATTTCTTGATTTCGGCAGCGGATTCAAAGTTGCTTACAAGGAAGGCGACCATGTAACTGACATTGTAGAGCTGGGAATAAAAATGAAAGAAGCATTTATTTCTTTCTGCAAACGCTATGGAAAAGAATTGGAGATCTGGTTTGAGCCAGGCAAATTCCTGGTGAGCGAGTGCGGTTTCCTTTTTGCTAAAATCAATGTGGTGAAAGAAACACCCGTCTGCACCTTCGTAGGGCTCAATACCGGGCTGAATCACCTGATCCGCCCGATGATGTATGATGCATACCACAGCGTGTTCAATGTGTCTAACCCTACCGGAGCTAAGAAAAAATACGATGTAGTAGGTTATATCTGCGAAACCGACACTTTCGCTACCGATATGGAGATGTCGGAAGTGCAGGAAGGAAACATCGTATGCCTGCGCAACGCCGGTGCCTATGGATTCAGCATGAGTTCGAACTATAACTCCCGTTTCAGACCTGCTGAAGTGATGATTCTGGATGGAAAAGCTGTACTCATTCGCAAGCGTGAAACGATGGAAGATCTCTTAAGAAATCAAATTGAGATCGAGATTTAAAAAAAAATTCAAAAATGTTGAAAAATATTTTTGACTAAAAAATTGCCTTTCGGAATAAAAAAAAATTAGACTTGTTTTTTGAGGCAAAAATTTGCGATGCTCTGTAGACCTTTATTCATGAGGCTTGCAGAGCATTCTGTTTTTACTGCCGCCTGCAAAGCAACTCATCAAGGGGCTGAAACGACCATGAAATATGGCCTTCCAAGAGGGGTATGATCTGAAAAAAAGGGGAATGCAACCATCCGAATATTTGGAACTTATGAAAAAAAACTATATTATTGAAGTGCTTTTAGTTTATTAATTAAACTTAGTTTTAAACAATTAAAAAAAGGAGGATCACATGGCAACAGCAAAAAAGCCAACCGCAAAAAAGAAAGCAGCCGCTAAGAAGCCTGCTGCTAAGAAAAAAGTAGCTGCTAAGAAACCAGCTGCTAAGAAGCCTGCTGCTAAAAAAAAAGTAGCCGCTAAGAAGAAGCCTGCTGCTAAGCCAGCTGAGCCTACTACGAGCACTTTCGTAAGCTCACTTCTTTCTTAATTCGAAAGAATAGTTGGATTTTATCCAACTTAGAATACTACACGAGATCATTTAGTCTCGTGTTTTTTTTTGTACAAACCTTAATGGCTATCTTTAAACTATGATCAAACATACGTTTTGCGCTGTCGTTTTTCTCTTGCTGCTAAGCAATTTTAGCTCTTTTGCCCAGACAAAACCTGACAATGCTCCGATTGTAAAAAGATATACCGGGCTTGTACCTATGGCCGGCATCAAAGGAGAATACTATTTCAGAGAAAATAGCTGTGTGTTTTATAGTATCGATTATAATTTCAACAAAGACTACCGCTACCTTGTAACCAACAGCACGCGACTTTATAACCGTCTTGGTATTGAAGTAAACGCCGGTGGCAAATGGTATGTAGGCGCTTCTGCATCGCACCGCCTGGCCTACGATGCGGGACTCAACATGGCTACAGTAAAAGCAAATGTGACACACCGGGGAAAAATCGGCTCCATCAAATTTATCAAAGAACTTTCCGGCGAATATATTCATCATTTCAACCAATCTTTTTTCGATAGTAAGAAAGACCTTCAGGCAGGTATTGCTGCCGCGCTTTATAAAGAAGTGAAAGTAGCCCAGCACCCTTTGGGATTCATGCTTTCCTATAAGATCCTACTCAACTCAAACCTATACGCTGATATTTATAAAGACCGGAGGATTGATTTCACCCGACTGCGCGCAGATGTCTTTTATGGCATCAGCAAGAATCTTTACCTGGGTGTTTTCGTGATGAGAGAGACGGAATATTATTATCCGGTAGGCACTTCCGATGCAGCAGGTAATAATATTTATTATAAAGTAAACCATGTGAGTCCCGTAGTAGGCTTGAATCTAAATTTTGTATTGCGGCCCGACAATATCAAGGAATATATACCTGGCTTACCTTTACGCTAAAAGGCATATTAATTGAAAAGCCGCGCCAAATAATTTATATTTGAATAAAGACTTTGGCAGAAATACGCGAACGAACCGAAGAGGCGAAATTTCTACCTATTGAAAAAATTACCAGATGAAATCCATATACACTTCCCTGCAGGAAAGAAAATCAAAAGGACAAAAATCCTTTGCGGTGCTTCTCGATCCGGATAAGCTGGACGAAGCGGGCTGCAAAAAAATGGTGAACTTGGGTATGGAAAATAACATCAGCTATTTTTTTGTCGGCGGTAGCCTGCTTACCGACGACCGGCTGGCCACTACCATTCGGATCATAAAAGAACATACTGATATTCCCATAGTAATTTTCCCGGGAAGTAATAACCAGATCTGCAAAGAAGCCGATGCGATCTTATTGCTTTCGCTCATCTCCGGCCGCAACGCCGATGCATTGATCGGACAACATGTGATCGCGGCACCTATTCTGAAACAAAGTGGGCTCGAAATCTTATCTACCGGCTACATGTTGGTTGACTGCGGACGCCAAACAACGGTCTCTTATATTAGCAATACTACTCCTATTCCTTACGACAAGCCTGCTATAGCTGCCTGTACCGCTATGGCTGGTGAAATGCTTGGGTTAAAACTGATCTACCTCGACGGTGGCAGCGGCGCACAAGTACCAGTGGCCGCAGACATGATCCGCATGGTACGCAAGTCGGTAGAAGTACCAGTGATCGTAGGGGGAGGAATTAATACCAGAGAAAAAGCATACAATGCCTTGATGGCCGGGGCTGATGTGATCGTGGTAGGAAATGGAATTGAAAAAAATCCATCGCTGCTTTCTGAGATCGCTTCGATCGTTCAGGAGATCAATACTGTTAAAAATTATGAGCTATGAATTTTTAATTCACCATTCATAACTTAAATAAAAGAGCCTGTAGTGAAGTACTACAGGCTCTTTTACTATATGTTTTTAATATCAATGAACTACAAGTTCATCAACGATTCTCTTCTTCTCATTTTTCCGGCAGGGATACCGAACATCATTTTGAAACGACGGCAGAAGTATGCAGTATCTTTGTATCCAACCTCCGCTCCGATTTCGCGGATTGATTTTTTAGTGGTACGAAGTAAGTTTACCGCCATCTCCATACGCTGGTATTCGATATAATCCTGAGGGTTGATACCGGTCAGCATTTTGAAGTATTGTCCTACGTAATCTTCCGAAACGTTTGCTACGTTGGCCAGCACTTTGTTGGAAAGATCGCCGCCGAGGTGTTTTTTGATGAAAGCAAAAATATCGATCAGACGAGGGTCTTTGAAATAAGTACTGTTGGTCGCTAATTGCTCCACAAACAATCTTTTCTCCAGGATAAAACGAACGATCTCAATAACGATCCTTTCAGTATTTACTTTGATGAGACGTTCCTTTCCGGGATACTCGGTCATTTCTTCTTTTACCGTTTCGATCAATGTTTCTGCCAGCTTATCGGTGCCGGTGATCACAAATGGAGGAATGTCGAGCGATGCAAAGAAGTTTACAGAGTCAAATACTTTCGCTTCGAACGTTACGTAGCTGAAACTGTCGGTTTCCATTCCTACGTGGCTGAAATTTTTATTATAGCTTAAGAACTTATCGCGGTTATTCAGAAGGTCTTCGTTGGTGAGCTTTACAGGATTGTTTTTTCCGTAGGTCACGGAAGTAAGTCTACCACCTGGGATGAATAATAATTCTCCTTCGTTTAGTTTAGTTTTATCCTCGCCATAAGAAATCTCACCTCTGTGGAGCAGAATGATAGTGTTGCCCACATCATAAAAATTCTCTACGGTGATTGGCTGAATAATTTTAATGTTCTTGGATTTGATGTAACGAACACCAAGAGACTCGATAATTTTATTATAATCTTCCATGATACAGAAAGCTAAAAAACACTCAAAATATGACTAAAGCCTAATTGTAATTATTCTAATAATTTGTACAATACTAATATATTAAATTCATAAATTCAAATAATTCAACGAATAAAATTATATTATAGCAATAAATATGGCCTATTTTGGTGGTATAAAAATGTTATTTTTTTAACAATTCCCTCGAAATGACGATTTTTTGTATTTCTGAGGTGCCTTCATAAATCTGGGTGATTTTAGCATCGCGCATCAATCTTTCTACGTGATATTCTTTAACATATCCATATCCGCCATGGATTTGTACTGCTTCGGTAGTAACATCCATGGCTGTTTTGGCCGCAAATAATTTAGCCATCGCGCTGGCTGTACCATATTCCTTATGCTGATCTTTCAGATATGCTGCTTTTAAACAAAGTAAACGGGCCGCGTCGATACGGGTAGCCATATCTGCCAATTTGAATTGAATATCCTGGTGTTCGGAAAGGGTTTTTCCAAAAGCTTTGCGCTCGGTAGAATATTTCAGCGCCAATTCATATGCCCCGGAAGCTATGCCTAAAGCCTGCGAAGCAATGCCAATGCGCCCGCCGTTGAGCGTTTGCATAGCAAATGAAAAACCGAATCCATCTTCGCCGATACGGTTTGCCTTGGGTACTTTCACATCGTTGAACATTAAACTATGTGTATCAGAAGCGCGGATCCCCATTTTGTTTTCTTTCTTTCCTACCACAAAACCTTCTGCACCTTTTTCTATGATGAGCGCGTTGATGCCTTTATGTCCTTTTTCCGGATGTGTTTGTGCAATAACCATATAGACGGAAGCTGAGTTTCCGTTGGTGATCCAGTTTTTAGTACCATTTACTAAATAATGATCGCCTTGATCTACAGCGGTGGTACGTTGGGAAGTAGCGTCAGAACCGGCCTCTGGCTCGGAGAGGCAGAAGGCGCCGATGATGTCTCCTTTAGCAAGGCGGGGAAGGTATTTTTGTTTTTGTTCTTCTGTACCAAATGTTTCCAGCCCCCAGCACACAAGAGAATTGTTGACCGACATACAAACGGAAACGGAGGCATCTATTTTAGAAATTTCTTCCATGGCCAATACATAAGACACTGCATCCATGCCACTGCCGCCATATTTGGGATCTACCATCATTCCCATGAAACCCAGTTCTCCGAGTTTTTTTATTTGTTCTTTAGGAAAAGTCTGGTGCTCGTCGCGTTCGATCACACCGGGGAGTAATTCTGTACATGCAAAATCACGAGCGGCGGCTTGTACGGCGAGCTGTTCTTCATTCAACTGGAAGTTCATGGAATAATAATTTTTGTGTTCAAATCTTTTTCAAAATAATAAAAAAAACGATCCGGTGTTCCTGATAATTTTTAGAAGTTATACGAAACAGGAAGACGATGGTTAAGCTACAACGCAAAAAGCCCCGGCGACCGGGGCTTTCCTTTTTCCACTAAAAAAAATATTAGTTAGTTTCCTTAATTGTAGCATTAATGTTTACTCCACCATCAACGTCGATTTCATGTGAAATAGAGTTAATTTTAATCAATCCTTTTCTTCCTGATTCAGTAGCGAACTGATAAACACCACCTACTGCTATTTGTACTTTCTGAGAAGCACCTACCGTAAGGTTTTGAAGTTGCGCACCAGTGATGGTTTCAAAATCCGAACCTGCATAAGCAGAGATATAAGAAGTATTAGCACCAGAAGGCTCGCCAGTGAACCCTAGATCGTCTCTGATATCAGGAGAAACCAGGTAGATGTAGTTGCTACCATCTTCTTTAGCAGTACCTGCTGCGTTCAACGCTACTGCTGAAAGATCGCAAGACTCCGGAGCATCGCTGTAGCTTGCTTGTAGAAGAGCAGAAATATCTGCTACCAGTGAAAGCATAAATCCTGAATTCGAAGTTTGGTCTCCTATAGTAGTAGTAGCGGAAGTAAACGATGCTGCTGTAGAAGAGGTATAGTGCAACGTTATTTTCGCCATACCTAATACTTGGTGTTTTGTAGGCATTGTAAAGTCGCCATCACCTTGAGTCATCCATACATAATATACATCGGTGGTAGCATTTGATCTTAGCGTAACCGGAATATCCAGGATAAAGGATTTTGCACTATCCGGCGCATCGAATGAATAGCTATTAGAACCACCTGTAAAGTTAAGATTAGCAGTACTTGTCAGGTTTGCAAAAACGGAACTTGTAAAATTTCCATTGTCTTCTGACTTCATAATATAGATCTTATCAATATGGTGTGTAGTAGAACTTACATCCAGTCTGATCGTTGCAGAGCTGGCGCCGCTCACATTGATCGATGTACTTGTGTTTCCGTGGTTGCTATCGTTCATGGTAGCAGTAGCCATCGGAGCTGTGGTATTGTTATTATTGTTGTTGTTGTTATCGTCCTTTTTATCTTTTTTGCAAGAACTCAATGAAAGCACAGCCACCATGGCTGCTGCTGAAAAATAGATTATCTTTTTCATAAAAATGATTTTTTAAAATTTCTGTTTTTTTACTTTTTAAGATTTAATTCTCTATACCATCGGTTCCATCATCCTCCTTTGAGGAGGGTTATCTACAGGCTTACTTCTTGGCTCTAGTAATTAAATTGTCTGTACAAAAGTGCAGCGGTTTGTTAACATTCACTTTACAACTGTCGCACAAACTTTTGTAGAAATCACATGAAGCATATAAGGCCTGTGAGAAGGCATAATTGGCGCGGGATACAGAAGATAAAAGAATCGATTATTTGTTTGGAAATATTTTCTTCAGCAATTCTTTACTAGCAGGTTAGAAAATTTAAATTTGAGTTTTTAATCTTAAACTTGTCGATCATTAAGAAAGTGATTAAGGTTGAACTTTCACACTTACTGTGATGTCAGCTGCAGTATTATTAAGTGTACCACTTGTAACCTGGATTAGACCTTTTTTACCATATGAGTTGAGGAACTCAAATGTAGAAGGCATTGTGGTGATCTGAATATATTCAGGGTCTGTAGAAACAACAGTCAGCGCAGCGAGGGTTACATCGGTAGCTATAGGAAAGTCAGAAGGAATGTGTGCTCTGAAATAGGTGTGATTCCCACCATCTGTCTGAAGCATCCCGTTATCACCACAAGAAGCAGTGTGGTCAGACAAGCTAATAGGAGAAAGAAAGCGTGCAGGGTTTGAGCACAGATAAGAATTGGTAGCTACTGCATACGTGATATCAATATAGTCCATGTTGTTTGCGGCATCGCAAGATGCATAGGTCCAGCCTGTACCCGTACTCAACCTTGAAGCAGTAGTGCTCGTACCCCCACCCAATGCTATATTTGTATAAGACTCAATAATACCAGAACCCGATATAACCAGTTTCACTCTATGGTACGTAAGTCCGCCACCACTTTCTGTTACTTCAAGGTTCAAATAAAGAGCAGACAGACCAGGAGGGACTGCGAAAATAAATTGCCTGATTTGATCATCATCCGTATTTCTAAGACTGATTGTGCCATCGTTAGCTACATTTGATTGACCAGTCAGGGTTATTTGTGTACCCACCTGATTGACACAGTCTGTTTGATATACTCTCAATGTTTGCGCTCTGTTAGTTCCTTTGGTGATTTTAACAGCGAGCGAGAGATTGTCTCCTGCATTTGTATTGATTAAAGTAAATCCATCAGAACTGACCGTTGAATAATTGAGAACCTGAATAGTAGCAGAACCTGTATTACTTGGGAAAGTTGAAGATGAACAATCCTGAGGGGCAGGGTTGTTTTTCTTCTTACAACTTAAAAATGCCATCATGCCAACCAACATACTGATCAACAAAAAATATCCTGTTCTTGTCATAATAATTGATTAGACTTAGTTTTTTCAAATTTAAGCGAAAGAATTAATAATTAACGAACTTTAACCATCTAAAGTATAGTTAAAAATCTTTATTATTTCTTACTGACGATTCATGTATCTTTATTAAACAAAAAAAGGGAGCTATATGCTCCCTTTTTTATCCACGCTTTAAGCGTAGTTATAAATCTGTTCTCAATAGATTAGTTAAGAACTTTTACAGTTACATCTACAGTAGCAGTAGTACCAGTAGAGTAAACATAAGAAGAAGACACCTTAATCAAACCTTTTTTGCCAGTTGCTGTCTTAAATTGATAAACACCTCCTGCAGTAATTTGAACTTTATTACCTGTTCCAAACGTCAAACTGTTTAGATCGCTACCAGTTGCATTATCAAATGTGGCAGAACCTGAATAAGCTTCAATAATAGTAGCATTAGGAGCAGGGCTGGTAGGTTCATTGCTAAATCCAACAGTACCTCTTTGGTCTGGAGATATTAACCAGTTAGAATTTGTACCTAGCGCAGTACCAGTACTGTTCAAAGAAGATAGGCTAAGATCAACACTTGTAGGTGCATCATCATAATCTGGAGTAGAAAGTACTCCTCCCTGACCAGAGGTTACAAGCAAGCTGCCTACAGTGTTATTCAATTGGCTAGCTAAAGTAGCACTAAAGCTGTGATACGTATATGCAGGGGCAGCAGAAGTATATTTCAAAGTAATAATAGCAGGACCAAGCACGGTATTTTTAGTTGGCTTAGTGAAGGCTCCTGTTCCATTCGTGATCCAAACATAATAAACATCTGTAACTGCAGCTGAAGTAGTTCTTACAGAAACAGGTATATCAATGATAAAACTTTTAGTACTGCCTGGCACTGACAAAGAGTAATTAGCACTTCCACCAGTAAAAGTAGCGCCGGCTTGGCTTGCCACGTCAGCTACCGTAACAGCTTGTAGTGATCCATTGTCTTCAGATTTCATAATATATATTTTGTCAAGATCCACGGTGCTTGTTACATCAAGTCTGATTTTAGCGGTACCAGTGGAAGTAGTGACATCCATGGATGCAATGGCAGTTCCGGTATTACCTCCATTAGTAGTGGTCATAGTAGAAGTAACCACGGGAGCTTCAGGATTGTTGTCTACTGGGGTTTCTTTATCTTTTTTACAAGATGTAAGAGTAGAAAGTGCGGCAAATGCAGCCGCAGAAAATAGATAGGCTATTTTTTTCATAGTGTTTAATTAATGGTTTGTTTTCTAAATAATTTAACAAATGTATATTTCATTAAAAAAATGAGTTTAAATATAATTAATTTTTGGCTTACTGCTAATATATTTATCAAAAAATAATACGAATTAATAATTTTAATGTTAATCAAATGTATAAAAATATACTTTTTTTGCTTTTGCCAATACTGCCGTTGTCGTCCAACGCGCAAAACCTCACGCTCGAAGACCTCTGGCTCAATGGTAAATACCGCGCTGAGTACACTCCTTTCTTTAATTGGACTCCTGATGGACAGCATTATTCAGATATGGACAAAAATGAAAAAGGCTTGCCTTCCGTGCACTTATATTCCATAAAAGGGTCTGAAGGCGGAGAGCTTACAGCACTTATGCCGCAGGATCTGCCGGATAGTGTATCTTTTGAAGACTATATACTTGGCCCTGATCAGCAAACTATCCTGTTTAGCAGCCAGGAAGAATCTATTTACCGCCGATCTTCCAAAGCTTATTATTATATTTTTGATACCAAGACAGGTACACTTGCTCCTCTTTATGAATTAAAAAAAGGAAAAATTTCTTATCCGGAATTTTCTCCCGATGGAAAAAAAATAGCGTATGTGCGCGACAACAATCTTTACATAACCGACATCAGCACTCATAAAGAAAAGATACTTACCAGCGATGGCAAATTTAATTTTATCATCAATGGCGCCTGCGATTGGGTGTATGAGGAAGAATTTGAATTTGCGAAAGCATTCTTCTGGTCGCCAGACAGCAAAAGGATTGCTTACTACCGATTTGATGAAAGCCGTGTGAAAGAATATAATATGCAGCTTTGGGGAAATATTTATCCTACCGATTACCGCTACAAATATCCAAAAGCTGGAGAAGATAATTCACAGGTATCGCTCCACTGCGCACTGCTGGACGAAAACAAAACGATCGATATCGACGCCACATTAGCCGGAGAACGCGAATATTTCCCGCGGATGCGCTGGACGGGCATTGCACATATTGTTTCTTATTACCGGATGAACCGGCTTCAGAATAAACTGGAGATTATTCATTACGATCTTTCACAGAAAAAATCTTCTACTCCATATACTGAAACAGATAGTGCTTACGTAGAAATTACAGACAACCATTTTTATCTCAACGGCACGGAAGATTTTATTTTCACTTCCGAAAAAAATGGCTTCCGGCATATCTACAAATATTCACAAAAAGAGAACCAGGTGCAACCCCTTACCAGCGGCGCTTACGAGGTTGCAGAATTATTGGGTGTGGACGAAAAAAACAAATTGGTTTATTTTATTTCCCAGGAAGACTCTCCTATGGAAAAACACTTGTACTCCATAGATCTCAGCGGGCATAAGAAGAAAAAACTTACCAAAGAAAAAGGCGTACACTCTATTTCATTTGCTCCCGATTTTGCACACTATACCGATACCTACGCCAGCTTCGATCATCCGCCGGTGATGCTGCTGAGACAAACCGGTGAAAATACACTTCCTAAAGTTATGAGCAGTAATGCTTCTCTTCGCGAAAAATTAGCGCAGGCCAATCTTGGCAAACATGAATTTTTCAAATTCACCACCTCTCAAAACACAACGCTAAACGGCTGGATGATCAAGCCTGCCAACTTCAGTCCTGCCAAGCATTATCCTGTACTCTTCACGATCTACGGAGGCCCCGGCTCGCAGGAAGTATTGGACTCCTGGAAAGGCCCGAATTTTATTTGGTACCAACTGCTTGCACAGAAAGGTTATTTGGTAGTATGCATCGACGGCCGTGGTACTGGCGGACGGGGAGCTTCTTTCAAAAAAATCACACAACATAATCTTGGCAAATACGAAACCGAAGACCTCATCGAAGCAGCAAAATATTTTCGTGCACAATCATATGTAGACTCTTCGCGTATTGGCATTTTTGGTTGGAGTTTCGGAGGCTATCTCTCTTCACTGTGTATTACCAAAGGATCAAATTATTTCAAAACTGCAGTTGCCGTAGCGCCGGTTACTAATTGGAGATATTACGACAATATTTACACTGAACGTTTCATGGGACTTCCCAAAGACAACTCAAAAGGATACGATGAAAATGCGCCTGCTTATTTTGCCGATCTATTAAAGGGAAATTACCTACTCATCCACGGCACCGCTGACGACAATGTGCATATTCAAAATGCTATCGAAATGCAGCGCGCATTGATCAAGGCGAATAAGCAGTTTGAAACATTTTATTATCCCGATAAAAATCACAGCTTATATGGCGGGAATACGAGATATCATCTTTATAAAATGATCACGGATTATTTGTTGAAAAATCTTTAAATCAATAAGTGAAACGTTATTGCTTCGTCGCTGCTACACAGCAGACTTCTCGCTATGACAGAAACTTTCTACAAAAAGAAATTAAACAAGATTGGATCCTTATTGATGATCGTATAATCAAATTTTTTCTTTGCCAATCTTTCCATCAACGGCGCATAATCTTCTTTTTGTTTCAGCTCTATGCCGATCAATACAGGGCCGTATTCTTTTACGGTTTTTTTAGTGTATTCAAAATGTGTAATATCATCGTGCGGGCCTAAGACATCGTCGAGAAATTCGCGCAAGGCTCCGGCTCTTTGGGGGAAGTTGATGATGAAATAATGCTTTAATCCTTCATACAAGAGCGAACGGTCGCGGATCTCATCCATTCGACCCAGGTCGTTGTTACTGCCGCTTACCACACATACTACGGTTTTGCCTTTGATGTTTTCTTTGTAAGCATCCAGCGCCGAAATGCTGAGCGCTCCGGCCGGCTCAGCTACAATGGCTTCTTCGTTGTATAACTTAATGATCGTCGTACATACTTTTCCCTCCGGCACCAACACGATATCGTCGATCGAATTTTTACAAATTTCAAAATTCAAATCGCCTACTCTTTTTACGGCCGCACCATCTACAAATTTATCGATATGATCGAGCGTAATATTTTTCTGGTGCTGGATCGACTTAAACATTGAAGGCGCACCTTCCGGCTCTACCCCTATGATCTTTGTCTCCGGACTCATGATCTTGAAACAGGAAATAATTCCCGATACCAGTCCGCCGCCGCCGATCGGCACAAAAATATAATCGATCTGATCTTTTGTGTCTTCCAGTATTTCCAGCGCTACTGTGGCTTGTCCTTCAATGATCTTCTCATCGTCAAACGGGTGTACAAAAAGTAGTTTGTGCTCCTGGGTATATTTGATCGCCTCTGCATACGCATCGTCGAAAGTATCGCCGACAAGAATTACCTCTACGTATTCTTTTCCAAACATGCGCACCTGGTTTACCTTTTGTTTCGGTGTAGTGGTGGGCATATAGATATGGCCTTTAATCTTGAGCAAATTGCAGGAATACGCTACGCCTTGCGCATGATTTCCCGCGCTGGCACATACTACGCCGGCAGATAGCTTTTCTTTCGGCATAGACGACATAAGATTATAGGCACCGCGAACTTTGTAAGAACGAACGATCTGGAGATCTTCTCTTTTTAGCAATACTGTGCATTCGTATTGTTCGGAAAGGTTTACATTTAAATCCAGCGGGGTATGTTTGGCCACCCCTTTCAGGTGTCTCTGGGCCTCTCTGACGTGATCTATGCTTACAAAACTACTCATTGGAAAATCTGCGTAAAGCATCAAAAATACTCTTTAAAAAATTGAGATTCAATAAAATTATGTGTATATTGTAGACATGCACAGTTTAAACGGTTTTCAAACGATCAGTCTCATCGGCGTAGGATTCAGCATCTTCTGCCAAGGAGTACTTTTGCTGATCGGTAAAAACGTAGAAGATATGTGGGCGCTTTATCCAACATGGGCAGCTGTTTTTATTTTAGGCACCGTGATCCGCCTGCTCGACAAAGGCAACGATCATGACCACCACCACTAAACAGTTATGAGTGTGAGCAGTGAGTGATGATTTTTTAGTAATACAACTCCTCTCTCCTATCTCTTTCATCAATAGTAAATTCTTATTGCTAAATTACTCTCCGAATCCCTTTTTCCATTCAACATTCATAACTCATAATTTATAATTTATTTAAATTGCACTATGAGTTCTTCTTCAATTCTAATTAATGGTGCCGGACCTGTTGGCTGCCTGTTGGCTATTTATATGGCTCGCAGAGGTTATGATGTTTCTGTATACGAGAAACGAGCCGACCCACGCATTACATTGCTGGACGACGGACGTTCGATCAATCTTGCACTAAGCCATCGGGGCATTCATGCTTTGCAGAAAGCAGCACTTGAAAAAATAATTCTTCAAAATGCTATTCCCATGAAAGGGAGAATGATCCACGATCGTAAAGGAATTACAAATTTTCAACCTTACGGAGAAGAAGGCCAATACATCAATTCCGTTTCCCGTGGCGGACTCAACAGAGCCCTTATTGAATATGCTGTCCAGGACTACAAGATCCCTTTCCATTTTAATGAAAAATGTATTGGCATTAATCCTGAAAGAAAAACGATCGAATTTGAAAATCAGCAAAGCCGAGAAAAAACCAGCGTCTCATACCAATTGCTGGCAGGCGCCGACGGGGCTTTTTCACAGGTACGTCAGGCGCTTGAAAAAAACAAGATCACAGAAAGCAAGATCGATAAACTGCCTCAAGGTTATAAAGAAATTACGATCCCGGCGGGAAGCAATCATTCTTTCCTCTTAGATAAAAATGCACTGCATATCTGGCCGCGCGGAAAATTTATGCTTATCGCGCTTCCCAATACTGACGGGAGCTTTACAGGTACTTTGTTTTTGCCTTTTGAAGGCGAACATTCATTTGCGGCCATCCAAAATAAAGAAACGTTGCAAAATTTCTTCGAAGAATTTTTTCCAGATGCACGCTCTTTAGCGAAAAACCTGAAAGAAGAATATTTTGCTTCCGAAGCTTCTTTTCTTTCTACCGTTCACACCTCACCCTGGATCGTCAATGATTCTGTCTTCCTGATCGGCGACGCGGCACATGCGATCGTACCTTTTTACGGACAAGGTATGAATGCTGGCTTCGAGGATGTACGCATTTTAAATGAGCTGCTTGACCAATACAAAGATGATTGGACACAAACATTAGCAGCTTATCAGAAAAACCGCAAAGTCAATACCGATGCCATCGCGGAATTGGCGATGCAAAATTTTGTAGAAATGCGCGATCTTGTAGCCGATGAAAATTTTGTGCTTCGAAAAAAAATAGAAGCGACTATTCATCAAAAATATAAAGATTATTTGCCCCTCTACTCAATGGTTACATTCAGCGATCTTCCATATTCCGAAGCGCTCGTCAAAGGCAAAGATCATGATCAACTCATGGCAAAGATCATGTCGTTGCCGGATATTAAGACCAAATGGGAAACTCCTGAAGGTTGGCGCATGATTGAAGCATTACTTTCTTTTAGAAGCTGATGCTTACTTTAAGTTATGAATGTTGAATTATGAGTTATGAATGATAATGTTTCAATCCATCCATAACTCATAATTCAACATTCATAATTTCTTAACGCTTTTCAATTTTTCAAGCACATAATCCACCTCTTCTACTGTATTGTATTTGCTGAAAGAAAAACGGATATGTCCATACGCCTCATCTGCTTTGATTGCCTGAAGGACATGTGAACCAATGTTGGTGCCGCTCGAACAAGCGCTGCCTGCGGAAGCGGAGATCTTATTGATGTCGAGATTAAAAATCAACATATCGTCATCGCCCGCATCTGGAATTGCCACACTGAGTACAGTGTATAGACTCTTGTCAAGGTCTTCGCTTAGTCCGTTGAATTTTACTCCTGGTATATTTTCTTTCAAGCCGGCAATCATCCTGCTCTTCAATTGAAGAATATGTCGCTTTTGTTCTTCAAGCGTAGTGTAAGCTATTTCCATTGCTTTTGCCAACCCTACGATGCCATACACATTTTCTGTACCCCCGCGCATATTGCGCTCCTGGCCGCCTCCGTGGAGGTAAGGATGAATTTTTGTGTTGGCGTTGATGTACAAAAAACCTACGCCTTTCGGACCATGAAATTTATGCGCAGAGGCTGCTATGAAATCAGGAGCATTTTGTTGCAGATCAAAAGAATAATGCCCCATCGTTTGCACCGTATCAGAGTGAAACAACGCACCGTATTGCTTGCAAAGTATTGCCACAGCCTCGATATCGAGTAGGTTGCCGATCTCATTGTTGCCATGCATCAGCGAAACGAAAGACGAAGGATTTTCCTCCAATAATTTTTCCAGGTGTACCAGATCTAGTTCGCCTTTCTCTTTCAGCGCCAGCTTTGAAAGCCGGATCTCTCCTGCTTTTTGCATTGCCTCCAGCGTATGCAGCACTGCATGGTGCTCAAGCGGAGAGGTGATCGCATGGCGAATACCGTTGGAACGAATGGCCGAAATAATTGCCGTATTATCTGCTTCCGTGCCACCGGAAGTAAAAAATATTTCAGAAGTAGCCGCATGCAAATAATTGGCTACTGTCTTTCTCGCTTTATCCAGCGCGGCACGCGCTTCCCTTCCGTGGGTATGGATGGAAGACGGATTGCCGTAATGCTGTTGGAAATAAGGCATCATCGCCTCCATCACCTGTGGATCCAGGGGAGTGGTGGCGGCGTTATCGAAGTAAACACGCATCTTTTGCAATAATTTCCTTGATGTCGGTAATGATCTTGTTAGCCAGGTTATCCGCGGTAGCCAGCGTTTCTGACTCGGCATAGATCCGGATGATCGGTTCGGTGTTGGATTTTCTCAAGTGTACCCATTGGTTGTCAAAATCGATCCGCACACCATCCACATCGTTGATCGGTTGGTTTTTGTATTTGGCACGGATCTCGTTGATCAAACAGTCTACATCCAGCTCTGGCGTAAGCTCGATCTTATTTTTAGAGATCTGGTAGGCAGGATAAGAACTGCGAAGCATTGAAATGGATTTCCCATATTTTGCAAGATGTGTGAGGAACAAAGCAATTCCCACCAGTGCATCACGACCATAGTGCAGTTCAGGGTAGATCACGCCTCCGTTGCCTTCACCACCGATCACGGCTTTTACTTCCTTCATTTTGGTAACTAC
Organism: Cytophagaceae bacterium; assembly: GCA_035535995.1. GTDB lineage: Bacteria > Bacteroidota > Bacteroidia > Cytophagales > Cytophagaceae > JANYCO01. Next base: position 144,783 of record DATLOZ010000018.1, on the reverse strand, counting down.
GTTCACTTCTCCTACAGCTGAAGCAAAATATTGTTTACCTGCTTTTTCTGTAACGTCTTTCAATGCACGAGTAGAAGAAAGATTAGAAACTGTATTGCCAGGTGTATTTTTCAATACATAATCGGCTACTGCCACCAAGGTATATTCTTCTCCAAACATGGATCCATCGTCGTTTACAAAGCACAGTCTGTCTACGTCCGGGTCCACCACGATGCCTAGATCGTGTTTGTCTTTCTTCATCTCGTTGGAGATCTGCGTAAGGTTTTCCGGAAGTGGTTCGGGGTTATGAGGAAAATGCCCATCCGGCTCGCAGAATAATTTAGTGATCTGTTTTACGCCCAAAGCCTGAAGCAACATAGGCACTGCAATACCACCGGTAGAGTTCACACAATCAATCGCTATTTTAAAATTTCTTTCTTCGATCGCTTTTTTGTCGACCAGTGGAAGTTTCAGGATCGCTTCTATATGTTTTTCAAAATAGGTATCGTTGGTAGTATAGCTTCCCAGCTCTTTTACTTCTGCGAAATCGATTTCTTCTTTTTCGGCGATCTCCAATATTTTTTTCCCTGCTTCTGCAGAAAGAAACTCTCCATTTGCATCCAATAATTTCAATGCGTTCCATTGAATAGGATTATGGCTGGCGGTGAGAATAATCCCTCCGGCAGCTTTTTCCATTACTACAGCCATTTCCACGGTAGGTGTAGTGGAAAGTCCAAGGTCTACTACATCGAGCCCCAATCCTTGCAGGGAGGAGGCAACGATCTTCGACAGCATTTCTCCTGAGATCCGCGCATCGCGGCCGATGACGATCTTTTTGTTTTTACTATTGCTCTTCACCCAGGCGCCATAGGCAGAGGTGAATTTTACTACGTCGATGGGAGAAAGCGAATTGCCGCTTCTTCCGCCGATCGTTCCGCGTATTCCGGAAATTGATTTAATTAAAGTCACTTTGTGTTTATGTTAGTTGTTAATAGCCTTATTTGGATTACTAACCTCCAGGGTTAGTTAGAATCTACTGATGAGACGTGAGGCTCAGATAATAAGCCCAGGTATATTTCTCACCAATGGTAAGCATAAGAAGATCCGGCGTAAGCTCTGCTACTGAGTAAGCGAGCCTTTTACCCGTTCCGTTTTCTATAAGTATGAGTTCTCTTTTCTTTTTGTCTGTTTCAAATTTTCCTATTTCTTCTTTTGTTTTAGAAAAAACCATCCTGTAAGTGCCGTCGGCTTTTAGTTGCAATTTAAAATCGTGCAACTTGTAATAAAGCGAATCCAACACAGGTTCATCGGCAGGATAGCCGCCACTGTTGATATACCAATCCCTATTTAGCTCATCCCATTTTACGATCACTTGAGCCTGAGTGGCGGTGGCAGCCAGCGACAAAATTATGATTGCAATAAATTTGTACATAGAGGTTTTTTTTAAGTTCAAATTAAAATTAAACGAGTAACTTTAACACCGGTATCACAGCACAATGCCAGGGATACAAATTTACAAAAATAATACCGCATTTATGAGTACCGAGACCAAGAAAAACAGCCGCGAAGATATGCTCCGGGCATTCGACAGAACGCTCACGATTATGGACGAATTGCGCCAACAATGCCCCTGGGATAAAAAGCAAACCCTTGAGAGTTTGCGTTACCTGACCATCGAAGAAACATTTGAACTTTCTGACGCCATCCTGGAGAAAAATACTACCGATATCAAAAAAGAACTTGGTGACCTGATGCTGCATATTGTCTTCTATGCAAAGATCGCTTCGGAGACCGATGATTTTGATATTGCCGATGTATTGAATGCACTTTGCGATAAGTTGATCGTACGTCATCCGCATATCTATGGCGATGTAACGGCAGAAAATGAAGAGCAGGTAAAACGCAATTGGGAGCAGATCAAGATGAAGGAGAAAGGCGGAAACAAAACGGTGCTTAGTGGTGTACCCAAATCGCTTCCCGCGCTGGTAAAGGCGATGCGCATACAGGAAAAAGCACGCTCGGCAGGTTTTGATTGGGAAGAAAAAACACAGGTATGGGAAAAAGTAGAAGAAGAATTAAACGAATTCAAAACAGAATTCAACGTGGCCGAAGGAAAAGTGATCGATAAAGAAAGAGCGGAAAAAGAATTCGGCGATCTTCTTTTTTCATTGATCAACTACGCTCGTTTTCTCGACATCAACCCGGAAGATGCTTTGGAGAAAACAAATAAAAAATTCATCCGCCGCTTTACTTATCTGGAAGTAGAATCTAAAAAAGATGGGAAAGAACTAGGAAAAATGACGCTTGCAGAGATGGATGCTTATTGGGAAAAGGCGAAACAGTTAGAAAAAAATTAATTATGAATTATGAGTTATGAATGTTGAATTAAAACATTTTCAACTCATAATTCATAACTCAACATTCATAATTTAAACCTCATGGATGCATTAAAGAATATATACAACAAAGCTTTCGTTGACGAACTTACTACAGCATTGAAGCAGGTTTATCCTTCTTTGGATGCAAACCGTTTTACCAAACTTGTATTCGATAAAAACTGGCCGGAAAAAGAGTTGAAACAACGCATGCGCCACATCGCAGAAGTGATGGGAGAATTGCTGCCTGAAAATTTTTCGGAGGCAACCGATATTCTTGTTCGCTGCATCGATCATCTAAAAAAAACACATGCGGGTGAAATGTATCTTGAGTTTATGATCTTTCCGGATTTCGTGGAAGTATTCGGAATGGAAGAGCTTGAAACTTCAATAGCAGCGCTGGAGAAGATGACGCAGTTTAGCAGCGCAGAATTTGCCGTAAGGCCTTTTCTGATCAAATATCCCGAACGCATGCACCAGCAAATGTACAAATGGTCGAACCACCCAAATGCCATGGTGCGCAGGCTTTCCAGCGAAGGATTCCGTCCGAGGTTACCCTGGGGAATGGCCGTTCCTTATTTAAAAAAAGATCCGTCGGTGATCCTTCCCGTGTTGGAAAAATTAAAACAAGACGAATCCGAATCGGTGCGACGAAGTGTGGCCAACAATTTAAATGATATTGCCAAAGATCATCCTGAGATCGTATTAAAGCTGGCTGCCGAATGGAGTGGCCAGAGTAAAGAAACAGACTGGGTGATCCGTCACGGAAGCCGCACATTGCTTAAGAAGGGTAATGCCGGTGCGCTAAAACATTTCGGACTTGCCGATGCAAAAGGAGTGAAAATAGAAGAGCTTCAAACTTCTAAAAAAAGGATCCAAGTGGGCGATGCGCTTAATTTTTCATTTTCACTAAAAGTAAAAGCTGAAATAAAATTAAGAATTGAATATGGAATTGATTTTGTGAAAGCAAACGGCAAAACAAGCCGGAAGATCTTTAAACTCAGCGAAGGATTTTTTGAAAAAGGAACGTATGAATTTTCCAGAAAACAATCGTTCAAAGATTTCACTACACGAAAACATTACGCCGGTAAGCATACCCTGGCGATCATTGTGAATGGTGTGGAGAAAGGGAATGTGGAATTTTCGGTGGTAAAATAAAAAAGACTTATGCTGTCGCTCGCATCTATTCGAGTGACGACTATTTTGTGAGGCGTCTCGCCGGTGGATCTGGTACAATGTGTATAGCAAATACGGCCCTGTTGGCCCGGCCAGAGACCTACTATAATATTAATCACTCGCGTGGACGCGAGCGATTGCACAAGTTTACTTCCTTTCTTATAAAAAAAGACCCCGAAGATTTTCCTTCAGGGTCAGCAAGAGCAACAGCAACAGTATAGAGAGGTTGCTGTGGTTATTTTTTTATATTATTTATTCGGCTGAGGAGTCAAACGTAAATACGGTTTCACTCTCTTGATTCCTTTCGGGAATTTTGTTACCGCTTCTTCATCTTTCACCGCTGGCGTAATCACTACATCTTCTCCGTCTTTCCAGTCGGCCGGAGTAGCTACGCTATAGTTGGCAGTCAATTGCAGAGAGTCGATCACGCGAAGCAGTTCTTCAAAGTTTCTTCCTGTAGAAGCCGGATACGTGATGGTCAGTTTTATTTTTTTATCCGGACCAATCACGAATACAGAACGTACAGTATGTTTTTCAGAAGCATTCGGGTGAATCATATCGTACAACTGTGCTACTTTGCCCTGAGGGTCTGCGATGATCGGGAAGTTTACAGTACAGGATTGTGTTTCGTTGATGTCTTTGATCCATCCTTTGTGAGACTCTACATCGTCTACACTGATCGCGATCACTTTTACATTTCTTTTATCGAATTCTCCTTTAAGCCTTGCCAGTTTGCCAAGCTCAGTAGTACAAACAGGAGTATAGTCAGCAGGGTGAGAAAATAAAACTCCCCAGCTATTGCCAAGCCAGTTGTGGAAGCTGATGGTGCCTTCGGTAGTTTCGGTAGTGAAGTCCGGAGCGATGTCGCCTAATCTTAGTGCCATAGTTTTTTAAATTTTAAAAGTGAAAATTCTATCTGTGTAAAGGTATAAATTGATTTGAAATTACAAAAGTTCCCCTATAAAAATGGTAGAGAATTTAATTATTTCATAATTAAAAGGATACAGGAATATTTTTTTACATCTACCAAATCTTGGCCCATTATGATTTCGCAGGGAACGCAAGAATAAATAAAAAAGCCACTCTTTTCTGAGTGGCTTAGTTTTGTCATTTATCTTATCTTTTTAGTACGCCAATGTAAATGTATACGTCTTACCATTGGTATGCGTGTATTGAATAGTTCTGTCGCAATCACCATTTCCATAATCGATACTTCTTGTACCATCGGTAGCGGTAATGGAAAGGATACCACTTACCGGATAAAAAATTCTTGATGCCCAGCAAGCGATCTTAATGCGGATGTTGGTAGCGGTCATGCTGTAGGCCATGCCTTCTTTGGTCATGCCGTCGGCACTGCCGTTGATCAAGTATTCATCGTCTAGCAAGTTTAACGGAGTGGATGCGCCTGCGGCAAACTCACGTGTTCTGCTGGATCTCCAGGTAGTAGTTTTCAGATCTACATCAGTGATGGTTGCATAGCCGTTCGCTGTGCCGTTTACGTCGGAGTCAACAACTGAATAAACAAGGTTGCCGGCAGTATTAGTACCATTGTTGGTTACCTTTCTCATTCCGTCGATCTTTTTACCATTTACAAAATAGTTGTTGGTAGTAATGGTCACTACTGTTCCGGGGTCTCTGTATTTTCCGGTATATGTAATGATCAGTTTACCTGAACGGGTTCTCAGATCGCTTCCTACGCATGCGGTTCCATAGTCGAGCGTGATCATTCCCGTGGTAGCGGTTACCGTTACACAAGAATTTGTATTGCTGATCTTATTAATCTGGCTTTGGTCGCTCATGGCGTCTTCTGAAATTTTAAGCATATCGTCAAATTCAGATTGCGAAGAGTTGGACTCTGTGGTTACGTTGTCTGAAGAAACGGATTCTTCTTTTTTATCTTTTTTGCAGGAAACAAATACTGCTGTGGCCACTACCATAAAGGCTAGGGCAGCTTTAAACAAGTTCTTTTTCATAGATAAGTTTTTAAATGTAGTTTCAAAAAAATCGTGTAGTTTCAATATTATAGACACCATAAAAACGAAAAAGGTTTCAATAGAGTTACATTTTTGAATGTATAAAGCTCTATTAAAACCTTTTAATCCGAATGTCAGATAAAATTAATTATTCCAAGTCATTTTAACTGCGGACTTTAATTGATGAAGTTCTTTCTCCAAAGCCGAGATTTTTTCGGTTAAGAGCGTTTCGGAGTAACGGAATTTTTCAACGGTTTTAATCATTACCACTCGCTGTGCTTCCATTTGCTCTTCTGCTTTTTCTCTTACCTTTCTTCGTACTTCTTCAATCTCTATGTTTTTACAGTTACGTTTTTCCTGAACAGATAATAGATCATCGCCTTCCTGCATCTCTTTCTTCATTACTTCGATCAGTTGTTTTGCCGCTACTATCTCTTTTTCGAGCTGTTGATTGGTCAGCAGAAGCTGCTCGTAGTTTTTCTTCTTCACAAGCTTATAATTCATTTCGTTTTGATTAAAGGTGTTATTGGTGTGTAACGAGGGGAATTCAGCCTTGTTTCAGTTTATAAAACTGCGAAAAATGAAAGACATGAAAGATTTAAAGTCAAAAGACAAGAGGATTTTTCCTCTTTTGCCCGATAAATAAATTTCTAATAATTGATGCTGTACAATTTACAATACCAAAACCCTTCAAAACCTTATAATAAGGGCTTTCCAGCCTTTCGAATAATTGATTGTTTGTTTTCTATTTGGGATTATTTTTATGGAGATCAATTTCCCGAACAAGAATTAAAGTAAGATTTAAAGAGCTTTCACAACTAAAAAACAGCTTTTTAAAGCTTTAGTAGCATCTTTTCCAGCGTTTTATTGCAGCGGTAGATATGGTCTTCATTGGCCAATTGCTCCGGAGTTTGAATGTATTTGCCGCCTTGGGTCAGTTCGTCAGCACAATTCTTGATCAAAGCAGCCACGGTTTCTTCTGTGCTTTCCATGTGAAATTGGAGTCCTAATACATGTCCATCGTACAAAAATGCCTGCTGTTCGCAAGCCTCTGTGCGGGCCAGTTGGATGGCGCTATTCGGCAGGTCGAAGGTTTCTCCGTGCCAGTGAAATACGGTTTGCCCGTCGGCGAAGTCTGAAAACACGGATGATTTTTTACCTTCTTCGGTAAGTTGCACAGGCATCCAGCCTATTTCTTTTTCCGAATTTTTATATACTCTGGAGCCCAATACTTCTGCGATCAGCTGTGCCCCTAAGCAGATGCCGATCACTTTTTTGCCGCGCACGATGGCTTTTTCTATGAATTTTTTTTCTTCGGTAAGCCAGTCGTATTGGTCTTCATCGTGCACACTCATCGGGCCTCCCATTACGATCAGCATATCGCAGATATCGATGAAAGGGAGTTTGTGATCTTCATAGAAGCGTGTGGCCGTTACCTTGTGGTCAGGTTTCCGCGCCCAGTGCTCTATGGAGCCAAGTCCTTCAAAGGGTACATGCTGAAAATAATGTATGTTCATTGGCCTGGAAAAATACCTGAAAAAATCAGGATCTGTCTAAATCGTTTGCTATCTGTGCTCTCAAAAGTAAGGAGCATCCTACTAAAATACAAATCGCTACTATTTTATTTTGTTTAACTCGCACTTTTTGCGATGAATAACAAACATGTTTTTCGAAACGAAGAAGTTCAAGGAACAACGGAATCCCTTTTGAGGTTTGGCTTTCAAACGCAAAGGACTCCAGAAGCTTACTTTGTCTTTTTAAACGCTGCGATGCTTTCTTCTTCCCTGGTTCTCATCACTGCGCTGTCTTTGGAAGATTTGTCTTTGTAGCCCATCAGATGCAGTAAGCCATGCGCCATCACGCGGTGCAGTTCGTCGTCTGGTGAGGCGGAAAATTTTCTTGCGTTTTCTTTTACGCGATCAATGCTGATAAAAATATCGCCTTCGATGATCTTAGCTTTTTTGTCTTCCGAATTGTCAAACGTGATGATATCTGTGTAGGTATCGTGGTTCAGGTATTCGAGGTTTACTTTGTGCAAATATTCGTCCGAACAAAAAATATAGTTCAATTCACCGATCGCAAATTTTTCTTTGGCTGCTATTTTATTCAGCCATGTTTTGTGACGAAGTTTTTCTTTGAGTGTGAATTTTATTTCTTCGGATTGGAAGGTAATGATTGCGGCCATGTGTCTTTTTTAGAACCCTAACATTTTGATAGCAGTAATAGCCGCTTCATCGCCTTTGTTGCCATGCTTACCACCAGCGCGGTCTAGCGCTTGTTCCTGTGTGTTGGGCGTAAGTACACCAAAAATAACAGGCTTATTGTATTTCAGATTTACTTCTGTAATTCCTGTTGCTACTGCCTGGCAGATAAAATCAAAATGTCTTGTATCCCCCTGGATTACGCAGCCAAGACAGATGACAGCGTCTATGTCTGACTGGCTTGCCATCCACTGTGCGCCGAGTGTAAGTTCAAAACTCCCAGGCACGGTTTTACGTGTGATATTTTCTTTTTTAACACCATTCTTCAAAAGCGTATCCAGTGCCCCTGAATAAAGGGCTTCCGTCACTTCACTATTCCACTCTGCTACCACGATCGCAAATTTTTTGTTGCTGACGTCAACAATATTTTTTTCTGAATAAGCGCTAAGATTTTTTAAGGAGCTTGCCACGATTAAATTTTAAATTATGAATGTTGAATTATGAATTCTAGTTAGAAATTTTTGAGGAGGAATACAAATAAATACAGATGCCGGATGCCAGATACCGGATAGAAAAAAATCGATGAAATTATAATTATCTGATCGCTTGTATCCGCATCTGGTATCTTTCTTTTTACTATCTTGGTTCTAACATTGTCATTTCTTATGAAACTAGCCTCTTCCAGGATCAAGACATTATTCTTGTGTCTTCTGTTTTGTTTGGGTTCTTTGAAGTCCCGCGCGCAGGGCTATGACGTGCAGCGCAACCAGATATTAGCTTATAATATTTTGTTGAACGGAATCGTAGGCGGCATAGGCGGCGCGATCCATAAGGCACCCGGAGAAAAAACATGGAAAGCTTTTCTGAAAAATTTTGGCAAAGCATCTCTCGGCGGGTTGGTTTCTTATTCTGCAAAATACCAGACCTTTTACCTGCGGACCAACACTAGCACTTTCATGGCTCCTGCCAACCGGCTGCTTTATTTCCTGGGCAATTCGATGACTCTAAATGCTTCGCTAAACAAAAAACTTCTAAGCCAATATCACTGCAACCTATACGGGCTCGACATGGTAGCAAACCTGGAAAACAGGAGCGAAAAATTTCTCTCCGTAAGACTTTCGCTTGTAACCGTTGGAGCCTTTACCAGTTTTTTGATCCGGGGGCATCGTTTTGATCTTTATAAAAGTATTGAGTACGGCATTTTTTATTTTCATATGAATCCGCATATCACAAAATACGCCGGTTTCACTACTTTCAACTGCATTGCGATTGGCGATAACAAAGCGGGTGTGCCACTCTACAGCGTAATTCCACACGAGATGATCCACTCCTATCAATCGTACGATTATTTTCCTATTTCCAATTTATATACTCCCGCTATTAAGGTGAAGTATGAGAAATTCAACCTTTACAACGTACTCTCCAAATACTTCCGTCTCGACTACGAAGCTGCTTTCCAGGGCGCACTCTACGAGATACAACCAACACCGAAATACTACAAAAATTTCTACGAATTCGAAGCGCAGCATTTTGATACCAGAGCGTATATTAAAAGATAATCTGAACCTTGATTCTCAGGATTGGAAGATTTGCTTGATTCTGATTTGCAAGATTAATGTTAACTAAAGTGTGACATTCAGGTGGCACTAGGTGCGGCCTTCCACTATTGTTTAATTCCATTTACCACGCTTTGTTTGTGCTCCACAATAATCACTTCTGCATTTCGCCATTGTTTGTGTCCCCACAAACAATCACCCTGCTATTGATGCAAACGTAGAATGACAGACAAAATAAAAGGCGGACAACCAATAGTCATCCGCCTTTTCCCTTTTTGTAAAAACTTTTATTATTCCTGCCCGGCTAGCTCTTCTGCTCTGGCCTTGCTTTTGCGTGCGTCGTTATATTCCTGTGCTCCGCTGTATTGGTCGGCAATTTTTCCGTACGCTTCTGCAGCAGATTTGTAGTCGTTGTTCAATTCGTAAGCAAGACCTAATTTCATCAGGTAACGAGGGGTAAAGTATTCGTTCGGTTTGTAGTCAGAAGCTTTTTTGTAGTAAGTGATCGCTTCTTCATAATTTTTCAATTCAAGGTTCGCGTCACCAATCAGAGCGTATGCTCTGGCTTGCACCAGCATATCGCTTGAGCTGAATTTTTTAAGATACTCAATTGCTTCTTCGTATTTTCCTTTTTTAAGAAGTGCAAAGCCGATACGGTAGTTGGCAAGGTTAGCAGTTGCCGTACCGCTGTATTCTTCTGAAATTTCGGTAAGTCCTCTGTTCACCTTGTCGCCGTTAAGAGCGAGGTCTAGCGAATCGTGCTCCCAATAATACTCTGCAGGAAATACTTCTTTTTTCGCTTCGCTGTCTTGAGAAGAAACGTAATAGTTATAACCTGCATAACCCAGGCCCAACACAAATATTACTACGAGTGAAATAAAAAGGATCTTTCTATTTTTTTCAAAAAAACCATCGACGTCAAAATTACTAATCGACGACTTAGTAGTTTCTTTTGTTTTCTGAACAGGCGCGTCGAGCACTTCTGCCGACTGGTTCTCTTTATTTTTTGCCATTTTGGTTATTATTTGGGGAGCAAAGATATAAAAAATAAAACCGGGAATAAAAGTATTTCGACTTTTAGGATTTCGCTGTTTTGTTTTATACCTATCTTATTGATTTTTAGAATGATTGGAGCATTAAAAAAAGCCAAATCCCAGTTTCGTAAGTCTTTTTGGAATTTGGCTCTCATTTTCAAGCTATGGCCTTTTTCAGGCAAATATCTTTTTATTCGTTGATATATGGATAATCTGACTGCACGTACACATCTTTAAATGCTTCTTCGGCAGAAGGATAAGGGGATTCTTCAGCAAATTTTACAGATGCGTCCACTTCGTCTTTTATTTTTTTATCGATCGCTTCCAGGTCTGCTTCGCTGGCAAATTTACTGGCCAGGATCGTAGCTCTTACTTGTTCGATCGGATCTTTTGCTTTGTATTCTTCAAGCTCTTCTTTGGTTCTGTATTTCGCCGGGTCAGACATCGAGTGTCCTTTGTAGCGATACGTTCTAAACTCAAGCAGTGTAGGGCCATCGCCTTTTCTTGCTCTTTCAGCAGCTTTTTCCACCGCAAGGTGTACCGCCTCACAGCTCATAGCATCTACCGGCTCAGAAGGGATATCGTATGCTTCGCCAAGTGTATAAAGCTCCGTAACGTTGGAAGTTCTTTTTACAGAAGTACCCATTGCATAACCATTGTTTTCGATCACAAAGATCACTGGAAGTTTCCAGGTCATGGCCATGTTGAGCGCTTCGTGGAAAGCACCTTGGCGTACGGCGCCGTCGCCCATGAAGCAGATGCAAAGGTTTTTGGTCTTATTGAATTTTTCAGCGAAAGCCAGTCCAGCTCCCAGAGGGATCTGTCCGCCCACGATACCGTGACCGCCGATGAAGTTTACTGATTTATCAAAAATGTGCATGGAGCCTCCCTTACCTTTGGACACTCCGGTGATCTTGCCGTAAAGCTCGGCCATGATCCCATTGGCAGAAGTACCAAGAACTAAAGGGAAACCGTGGTCGCGGTAAGAAGTAAGCCATTTATCGTCTTTGGTAAGCGCTGTAGCAGCCCCGGCAGCACAGGCTTCCTGGCCTATGTACAAGTGGCAGAAGCCTTTGATCTTTTGCTGACCATAAAGTTGTCCTGATTTCTCTTCAAACTTTCTGATCAAAACCATTTTCTCATACCAGAAGAGATAGGTTTCTTTGCTAAATTTAGAGGTGGCATTTACTTTTGCCTTTGGTGTTTCTTTCACGCTTGCCATATTTAATTTCTATAAAAGAAGTCAAAAATAAGTAATTTTATCTAATGTACATAAAAAAGATAAATTTAATAAATTTTAAAAATTATGCAGAAACGGATCTAAGCTTTTCTTCACAAATTAATATTTTCACAGGCTCCAACGGTGCAGGCAAGACCAACCTGCTGGACGCCATTTATTCTCTTTCCCTGACTAAGAGCGCTTTTAGCTCCAGCGAATCTCAATCCATCCGGCACCAGGAAAATTTCTTTTCTATCCTCGGACATTTTGTTCGCGAGGAACAACTTTATGCGATCCAATACGACCTGGCTGGCGCTAAAAAAACATTTCGACTCAATAAAAATCCTTACGAAAAACTCAGCGAGCATATCGGCGCATTCCCTGTGGTGCTGGTCACACCCAACGATACAGATGTGATCCGCGAAGGAAGCGAGGAACGAAGAAAATTTTTCGACGCCATCATTTCACAGCTCGACAATCTTTATCTCACCGAACTGATCCGCTACAACAATCTCCTCAAACACCGCAACAGCCTGCTCAAGCAGCTTGCCGAGCGACATGCAGTGGACCCTGAGCTGATCGAATCGTACAACCATCAAATGCTAAAATCGGCGGCGGTGATCTACCAGAAGCGCAAAGTTTTTATGGAAGAGTTTACACCTGTATTTTCCAAGCATTATTTAAACCTTTCGGAAGAAAAAGAAAGCCCTGCGCTTGTGTACGAATCGCAATTGCATGAAAAAGATTTTGAACAAAAATTCCTGCATAACCTAAACAAAGACATTCTGCTTCAACGCACGGGTATGGGCGTGCATAAGGACGATTATAATTTTATGTTGAATGGTTATCCTGTAAAAAATTATGGTTCGCAAGGACAACAAAAATCGTTTGTGATCGCTTTGAAGCTGGCGCATTTTGATATTATTAAAAAACATAAAAATCTAAAACCGATCCTGCTGCTGGACGATATTTTCGACAAGCTCGACGATAGCCGCATCAGCAAGCTTATGCAAATGGTAGCCGAGGAAACTTTCGGCCAGCTCTTTATTACCGATGCGCGGCCGGAACGTACAGAAAAAATATTCAAGCAGATCCGCGCAGAAATTTGTATCTTTCATATCCAAAACGGTCTGGTGATATCCCAAAAAGAGCCTTCATGAAGAAAGATTATTATAGCAAAAGAAAATCCGAAATTTCTCCTCTCAAAGAGGCCATTGATGAGATGCTGAAGGCTTATAAGATCAAGGGGAAAGTAAATGAAACGACGGTGATCGAATCCTGGGAAAGAATTATGGGCAAACCAATCGCGGCACGTACCACGGATTTAAAATTCAAATATAAAAAACTTTATGTCACGCTCAACTCCGCGCCCCTGCGGCAAGAGCTGGCTATGTCAAAGTCCAAAATGATCGAGCTTTTGAACAGAGAGTTTTCGGAGAAGGTGGTAGAGGATATTATTTTTCTATGAATTATATTATGGATTCCGGATTCCGGATAAAAATACTTTGATTAGTTATGAGTTATGAATGTTGAGTTATGATTTTATAATTCAACATTCATAACTCATAACTTTTTTAATTCCCTTCCGGTTTCTCTTCCTCCACTGGTGTTTCGTCGGTCGGTTTTTCCTCGTTGTTTTCTTCCGTACCATCGCCGTTTTCCGGTTGTTCTTCGTTGTTGTTTTCCTCGCCTGGAGTCTTGTATTCTTCTTCTACCGGTTTTGGTTTTTCTTTTTTCTTACGCCATTCCTGGTGTTCTTCTCTATGTTGGTTTGGATCGGCAGGAGCAGATTTCACTTTTTTCTTTTTCTTCGGAGCGAAAGGTGCATATTGCAATTTCAACAATATCATTCCATACCCATCTTTTCCGCCACCATAAGAGGCTGCATCGAGGCGGTCATTGAAGGTGAATGTGTGTGTGTACTCCGGCATAACCTGGAAACGCTGGCTGATCTTGAATTCGATTCCTAGCCCGGCCGGAAACGCTGGTGTAATACCGCTTGCAGAGCTGTAAGTGCCTTTTGCATTGAAATGTGTGAACCCTACCCCTGCGGTGATATAAGGCTTTACTTTTTTATTGGTTCTTCTATCTGGCGATTTGCGGATAATGTCTTCTACGAGATAAAATCTTCCGTAGAAATTCAACCCCCAGTTGACGCCGGTAAAAGAAACAGGAATGCTGTCTTTGGATTTTCCTGAAAGCGCCTGATGCTGAAACTCGACGCCAAACATTACTCTTGGCCAGAATTTATAATTGAGACCAAGGCTGAAGCCCAAGCCTGGCGTGCCGTAGAAGTGATTGGAAAGATCTCCCATGTATATGCTTGTGCCAACGCCGCCGGTGATGGAGAGAGGTCCGCGATAATAGTAGGAATCAAAAAAACCGGAGTATTCTCTTTTCTTGCTTACGCCAAGCGTTTCGACAAGTGTCTGGGCGCTTGTCATATAAGAAAGGCACAGTGCTAACACAAAAAGCACCAATGTTCTTTTGGATCTATTCATTCTGCTGCTGTTCAATTTTTCAAATATAAATAAATTAAAACTTATTTCTATCTTTGAATTTATTGAAAATTAGAATGGGTAGGATAAAGTATTACAATTCGCGTTTAAAAACGTATTATGAAACTGTGTACGTGGTATCGATTAAAAATCTTAAGCTACGGTACAGAAACTCAATGCTGGGTTTTTTATGGACATTGATCAATCCATTATTCATGCTGGCGATTTTCGTTTTTGTTTTCAAACAGGTAATCAACAACGTTGATAATTATCCTTTATATGTTTTATCTGGGCTCATTTTTTGGAATTTCTTTTCTTCCTCTTCCAACCAGATCTTAAATAAAATTATTGAAAGCGGTGGTATTCTTAAATCTGTAAATATTCCTCCGATCATTTTTCCTCTTTCTGCACTTATTTCTAATTTAATAAATTTCTTACTAACCCTGATTCCTTTTTTACTACTCATGTTTTATTTTGGATTCAGACCTTCGCTGGTTACCTTGCTGATCATACCAGCCTTGATCCTCTTTGTGCTTTTTACATTTTCAGTTTCGCTCATCTTGTCTTGCTTCAATGTATACTTTCGGGACATCGAAATGTTCTGGACTACGATTACTCCTGCTCTTTTTTATGCGACTCCAGTTGTATACGAAGCACCCAAAAACATGAATTGGTTTATGGTCTTAAATCCATTTGCTCATTTTATAGAGTTGATCCGCGACATACTGTATCGGAGCCAGTTCGAAAAATACGATGAACTCATTTCTATGGACATTCCTAATCGGTTTCTCACTACCTTATTGATCACTGTATTTTCTACGACCTTAAGTCTTTTCATATACAGTAAACTGAGGAGAGGATTTATTTCTAATTTTTAGTACCAAAGAAATGGCAGAAAAAGAAATCGCAATAAAAGCACAAGGGTTAGAAGTTAGCTTTCTCATTCAAAGACAGGGTATCAGTTCTATCAAACAATATCTTCTCTCTTTTGGTGGGCAGAAACTTTTTGAGAAGAAAAAAATATTGAAAGGAGTAGATATCGAGATATACAAAGGAGAATGTTTTGGCTTGCTTGGCAAAAACGGATCGGGAAAAAGTACGTTACTGAGAACGCTTGCCGGTATTATTCCCCCTGACAAAGGAAGTATTAAAATAAACGGTAGGATCGCTCCATTACTGGCGCTAGGCGCCGGATTGGAAATAGAAATGTCGGGGATTGAAAATATTAAGCTTTGTTGTACTCTAATGGGAATGACCCAAAAAGAGATCAAAGCTTCCATGTCTGACATCATCGATTTCTCTGAATTGGAAGACGATGTAAACATGCAGGTAAAACGATATTCTTCAGGAATGATGGCTCGCCTTGCTTTTTCAATGGTAGTGGCAACAAGCCCTGATATTTTGGTGGTCGATGAAGCATTGGCAGTCGGAGATCTTGGATTTCAAAATAAATGTATGGCCAAAATCAGTGAGTTGAGACAGCAAGGAACTACTATTATTTATGTTTCCCATAACCAGGAAGAGATCAAACGGATTTGTGATCGGGCTGCATGGCTGAAAGATGGCAAAATTGAAAAGATAGGAAGCGTAAGTGAAGTAGGAGATACTTACCTCGAACAATTCAATTAGTATTTATTAGCAAACAGAACAATTGTAATCCAAAAAACATCTTTAATTTATTACACCTTGCTGAATCTGAAAAAAATATACATTCGTACAGTTGCCAACCTTTCTCTGTTGCATCAAGGATTTAAACCTGTTTTCCTTCCTTTTTATATCCTGATGTTACCCTTCACCTATAGCGGCCGTCGTTTTTTAGATGCCTTTTTTCTGGACGTTTTTCAGCGAAAATGGGATACATTGTATAACCTGGAAACTTTGCAGGAAAAGAAAAACAAGCGTTTTATAAATACATACAAGCAAAAACCACGTATAAAATTTATTTTCCTGGTATACACAGACAACGATCCTGAAAAATTAAGAATTACCCTTAGTTCCCTGGAAGTATTGTCTTATCCATACAAAAAAGTTATCCAGTATTCGGAACAACCAAATCCCGTATATGATCCTGCTCATTTGTATTTCGACAATTACCATTCTTTACAAAAAAAAATTGAAGAGGAAAAAGACGCCTGGGTTCAGCTCATATACAGCGGAGATCGTATGCTAGAAACTTCCTTAGCTTTATACAATTCATGGATTGTTCAACGTACTGAAAAAATCTTTTACACCGATGAGATTCTTTCGAAGGAAAAATGCATCTATGCACTAAAAAAACCCAGCTACATTCATTTTGCAAGCAATGAAATGGGAATACTGGGAAAATCAATTTTACTTGAGACCTCATTATTTATAGTAGGCAACGAGTATAATTCGCTACAAAACTGGCTTTTGGATTGTTTAAAGAGCATTGAAAAAATAAATCATCTTCCTTTTCAGACATATGTAAATCAATCTCCGGCAGAGCCGCTGAATTTTATTAAAAATCCTTTGATCATTACTCCTGAGCTCCAACAACCGTTGATCAGTGTGATAATTCCTACGAAAAATAAAAAAACATTACTGCAAAACTGTATCGAGTCTTTGCTCAAACATAGTAATGGATTTAAAATAGAAATCATTATTGTAGACAATGGTAGCACCGAAACCGATTTCCTGGAATATATCGCCAAAATTACTTCTTCGCATCCTGCTATTTTTTCTTATCGCTATGATATTGTATTTAATTATTCAAAACTCATAAACTATGGGGCTTCCAAAACAAAAGGCGATTACCTGCTTTTGATCAATAATGATGTTGAAATCCACAACCCCCAGGCTCTTGCAAGACTGATGCAATATGCCATTAAGAAAGAAGTAGGGGCGGTAGGTTGTAAATTACTTTACTCTGACAATCGAATCCAACATGCAGGAATAGAATTTGATTACAAAAAACTGCCTTATCATCAGTATATTTTGTTGCCAGACCATTTTATTTCAACCATTACTGACAGTGATTATGCAATTAAAGCTATCACTGGTGCATTGATGTTAGTATCAAAACAGAAATTCGAAGAAGTAAAAGGTTATGATGAAATATTTGAAGCGGACTATAACGATATTTTATTTTGCCTTAGTCTTGAGAAGACGGGATACAAAAACATTTATGTAGCGATCGATAATGTTTATCACTTCGAATCTGTCAGTCGTGGGCAAGCGGATAATAGTATTAAGAAATATAAAAAATACCTGCAGGACAAAGAGCTTTTTTTGCAAAAGACAATAACACATCTGTAATATGATGCTTTGTGGTATTTCCTTTTTAACCTATTGCTCTATTAGCTTTTTATTTTCTTGGCAATTTTTTTGGCTTTCACATACACAAAAGCAAAAACCTTGTATACAGACGGGTTACGGTCTATATAATTCATAATCCGGTCAACTGTTTTATAGCGTACCCTATTGTACCTCGAAGCCATCTGGGCCGGTGTGGCCGAAAGTTCATTCATTGTAGCAACCCTGTATGCTTTCATATAAAATTCGGTCAGGTCATAGCCCGGTAATTGCATTACTTCTTTTATATATTGCTGATATCGAGGAAATATTTCTCTACTGGAAAAATCATAGATCATTTCCAGATCTGGTTGGTGATCATTTTTGCCCTTTGTTATTTCTTTGAGCAAAAGCTCTGCAAGTTTTTCTGAATCGCCTATTTGAAAAAATGAAACCCTTGACGTTTGTGGCAATACCGATAAAGCACCCTGATTATAGCTACTTACAACTTTGCAACCTGCATACAACGCTTCAAAACTGGTCAGTCCGAATCCCTGAAAATAACTCGCCTCCACAAAAACATCTGTCTGATGTAAAACATTTACTATGACAGATTCTTTTACCATTCCCAAATGCTCTATTTCTATTCCTTTAATGGCGCTCTTAATATTATAATCGCCAAAAGAAATAAATTTAATCTTTTTGTTCAGTGAGCGAGACAACAATCTCAAAGCAGACTCTATCACCAGAGCTCCTCTTTTTTGGTCTGTACGCATCATGGCACTGATCACAAATAAATTATCTTTTTTCTTTTCACGTTTGCTTACAAAATCAAGAGAAATAGAGTTAACGATAGTTTTATAATGACTTGTTTTATTTAAAGAACGTTGCAGCGCATCTTCCAGAAATGGAGAAACCAACATTTTAGAAAGTGCCAGGTCGGAGCACGTTTCAAAATCTGCCATATTGTTATGTTCAAACCATCCTTCAATATCTTGAGTAAGGTGTACTATTTGAGGAACATAGTGATAAGTTTTATATAAATAATCCGCATATTTTGCTACTTCAATTGCATTGTAGTCCAGCGAGTAAGCCAATACTTTTGGACGAATCCCTGTTTCAAAAATAGCAGGATAATGAATAGGTGCATACAACCTGTCTTCCAGGTGTTCTATTTTTTCCATATGCACACAGGCCATAGTAGCAGAGATACCTGCTTCATTGAGTGCATTGCAGATATTATGAATTACTTTTTTTCCTCCGCCATCCAGTTTATTGGAAGGTGAAATTACAATAACAGCGAGATCGAGTGGTTGACGCTCAATTTCTTTTCTGTATTTATTTAAAATAGTTTTGGAAGCAAAATTTGGATAGGTCCCTTCATAAACACTTTTGTAGCGGCCCATTAAGGTTTTGCTATTGGCTTCGTAGCGCCCATCCCTGTCGGTAAAAGATGCTTCTCCACGGTGATAAACAAATGCTTTTCTGGCCAATACTGCTCTTAGACCTTGGGTGATATATCTAAAATACAGATCCGTTTCCTCGCAATAACCTTTACCATAGATTCTATCAAGGAAGCCAAATTCTTTTATGTATTTTGATTTTATAAGCAGGCAGAATCCTGTCGCCGTTACCAGATCTATATAGTCTGTTTCTTCAGATGTAATGGCTCTGAAAAAGGAATGCATCAGATTGATATTAGAGCCAGCAGGCATGGGCACATCAATCACGGGAGAGTTATTGGTATTGGGATTAACCATGGCAATCTGCTCTTCGCTTTCGGCCACTGATACCATCTCATCCAGCCAATAAGGCATGACATAGGTATCCGAGTTTAGCAAAATTTTGTATTCTGCTGAGCGGTATTCAATACCCGTATAACAGGCTTCTATGAAGCCTTTATTTACCTCGTGAGATATTAATACGATCTTATCGGTGAGGCCTAGCTTGGCAAGAAAAAAATTCAGCAAGGCCGTATTTTCTTTTGAGCCAGAATCTTCTACGACAATTACTTTTACATCGTACTTTGCCAGATCGGTGTTTTTTACAACAGCATCTATACACCGAATTGTTAGTTCGGGAGCAAAATATACGGGTATTACAATATCAATTTTCAAAAGAGACATATTTCAATAGCAATGGTTGAAAAAAATTATTTGAATGGGAAGATCAGCCTTTTAATTCTATTTTTAAGACGCATGCTTTCTGCTTTGGCATGTAACGCCATTAATTCCTGTTCCAATGCCGTTATTTTTGCAAGTAGTTGATCATTGGAATTTTTTACTGTCTTAAAACAATATTGTTCGAATATCGCATCCCCCAGCTTTGGAAAATATTGTTGCAAAAATTTCAATTTGTTTATTTCCTGCAAAAATAATTCGAACAAGGGATTGGAGCCGATTAGGATTACTCCTAGACCATGTGAATTAGCAAATTCATACGAAGGGTATTGGGAAGAAATTTCCTGCCATAGTTTCCATACGCCAAAATCTCCTCTTCTTACCTGGGTATCATGAAAAATGATCACCCCTCCATTTTTCATTTTTGGAAGCCAGGTTTCATAATCATTTTTCACTGCTTCATAGGTATGCAGTCCATCGATGTGAAGCAGATCAATCGACCCTTCTGTGAAATCTTTTGCGGCTTCATCAAATGTTTTTCTTAACAGCACAGAAATTCCTTTGTAATTCTCTGCATGGTATTTGCTGAGTTCCTGAAACACGGTCTCTTCATAATATCCGGCATGTTCTTCGCCTTTCCAGGTGTCCACTCCGTAGCAGGTGGTGGCTGTATTATACTTTTTCACGGTCTGGCAAAAGGCATTGAAGGAATTGCCCGTATGTACACCTAGCTCCACTATCACTTTCGGCGCCAAATATTCTATCAAAAAGAAGGCAAAAGGAATATGCCCTACCCATGCCAAAGGTTCGGATAAAATAGCTGGTGTTTGAAGAGGGGAAGTATAATCCTGAATTCGAAAAGACATTACAAACGTATTTATGGTTATTATTTGACTTGCTATTGAACTTTATAGACCTTTCATAAAGTTACACATTGGCATTGATTTATTGCCATTTTTTCTTAAAATCTCCTCTGGAAAAATATTTTTCGATAAGGCAATACATCATGATAAAAAAGTAGCGGCTTCCCATTTCTTTTATCTTTAATTTTGATTCTCCGAATTTCCTGTTTCTCCATGAGTTAGGTACTACCGAATAACTGTATCCACGTACAATCGCTTTAAGTGGCAGCTCCAGGGTAAGATTAAAATGCGGTGAGAGAAAAGGTTTGATCCCGTCTATAGTAGAACGCTTGTACAGTTTAAATGCGTTGGTACAATCGTCAAACTTCAACCTGAAAATTATTTTTACAATATAGTTTGCAACTCTATTGATCAGCAATTTCAGCCTAGGGTAATCGTATACTTTTCCTCCTTTACTAAAGCGACTACCAAAGACACAATCATAATTTCCCTCTACCATTTTATTATAAAATTTCACTAGGTCTTCCGGATCATCCGAAAGGTCTGCCATCATTACTGCCACACAATCTCCTGAAAAACGCTCCAGTCCATAACGCACAGCATAGCCAAAGCCATTAGGTCCCTGATTGGTCGCATAGCAGAGAGTGGGTACCATTTCCATAAGCTTCTGCAATACTTGTTCTGTACTATCTTTAGAATTATCATTAGTCACAAAAATCTCGTGCTCGATCTTATACTTCTGCAGCGTCATATATAAACTAGTGATGGTCTCCGGTAGCGACCCTTCTTCGTTATAGGCAGGTATTACAACTGATAGTTTCATAATATAGTAAAAGAACTTTCTGTTTTTGTGGTTATCTGATGTTTCCCATCCGTTAAGGTCAAATAAAGATCATAAGTACCAACGGGTAGCCCCTTAAGAGAAGAGAAAATAGTAAATCCGCAATATTCATAACTGACATGATCTTTCGGATAAATATTTCTCATCTCGTACAAAGAATGTGGATCGCTAAACACTTGCTTTATCAGATTAGTACCTGAATAAACACTAATCACCGTTGTTATCAAATCCGAATCTATTGAACGTATCAATGCGTAACCTCTTATCTTTAGCTTGTGGTCAATAGTATCTATAGATTCAATTTTATATTCTATTTTTTTATTTTCTGTAAAAACAGGCACCGTATCCAAAGAAATTTCTGGAATATGGCAATCGAAAATATGTAAACTATCGGCTCCGCTTAACCACATCTTTGGTATGTCCTTTTCTGAATATGGCCATCCGTAATCCAACATTACAAATCTACCCTGATTGCGAAAAGCATCTTTCTTAAGATAATTACTCTTTTTCTGTGCAATCGCAGGAACGAATTCTTGGTATGAACGAATATGGGAAAATGCCGTAACAGCAGTAAAAAAAACTCCCAGTACAATATTCCATTTGCTTTCCCCCATTTCTATCACAATTAAATAACAGCAGGTTGATAGCAATAATCCATTTATCGCATACCTGGAATCAAGCGCCTGATTAATTCCAAATCCAAAACGGGAAAGTGAAGCAGCAATAGCAGTAAGAATAATAAAAATCAAATAAGAAAACAAAACAGGGTTCTTCCGGAAATATTTTTTGATTAAAAATAAAAAAGCTAAAGCCAGAAGAATGCTTCCTGTAACCTTTGCCACAAGAGGATCGAAAGAAACGCCCGTACCTAAAAAGGAAAAAAGATATTGAAAATAATGTGTAGGGTGCTGAATTAATTCATCTACAATAGGCGGATGATTCGGAGGTTTTTTATAATGATAAAAATAAAAAAGTATGGTTATAATCGCCATTATTGTCCAAACTAATAACTTACGCGTAATTCCCGTTAAAAGAATCAGAACTATAATTCCCGCAATAAAGGTGATCATACCGTTACCACTAGTAAAGGATGCTATTATAGCTAGCAAAACAGGAATATATAGCTTCACATGACTTTGAAAAAGAAAATATAACGAAGCAAAAGCAAAAACCAATACCCATAAATTCTGAAGAGAAGCCATTGCCCAAAAAGATATCTGGTAATACCTATAATTAAAAACCAGGAAAATAACAGGAATAATAAGCAGGTTTTTATTTTTTTTATTTGACAACCCTTTATAAAAAAGCACAACAATAGCCAGCAATGCCAGGTTACCAATGAAATTCAGAGTGATAAAGTCAATTTTCTTTGTGAGGCAATATTCAACAAAAGCAACTAAACGATCAAAAACAATTCTGTGTTCATTATGTTGTGCAAATAATAGAGAAAATTTTTCATACCCATTACTGGTGGTTTCATTTGTGACCAGGAATTTTAAAATCGATTCATAGTCATCATAAAATGGGAAATTAATGGATAGCTTTAAAATAGTGTAATAATAAAAGCTCCCAACAATTACTAAGCATCCCAGCATTAGTACGCCTTGGTATTTAGCTTTATTTACTATCTCCATTTCTGTTACTATATTTTTTCTTTTGCGATGATATTCAAAAATACGAACGCATTTTAATTCAATATATCATTTAATTGATTTTCGTTTGTTTTTAACCATTGATAAATATCTTCTACAATTTTTTCTACTGAAATCTCCGGCTTCCAGCCCGTAGCGGCCGTTACCTTCGTGTTGTCGGTAACGTAGATACGAATATCTGCCTGGCGGTTTTCGCTCACTTCCTGGATGGAAATTTTATTGCCCGTCACTTTTTCACAGATCGCCGTAAGCTCCTGGAGTGAAACGCTGATCTCATTACCTCCTCCTACATTGTAGATCTCGCCGTTCACTTTTTCCATGTTATGCATTTGATGATCGATCAGGCGGAAAAGGTCGTCTACGTGCAGCACGTCTCTGGCTTGTTTGCCTTTGCCTCCGTAGCCGATATAGGAAAGATTTTTTTTCCAGAAATGCCGCGCTACCCAAAGTACCATCACGCCCTGGTCTACCTTGCCCATCTGCCAGGGCCCAGTAAGCACGCCACAACGGTTGATCACGGTTTTGATTCCATAGAAATGATTGAACTCGTGGATCATTAATTCAGAAGCCAGCTTGGTAGCGCCATAGAGCGAGCGGTAGCCTTCCAGCGGAAATTGCTCGGCAATCCCTTTTTCGGAAATGCCCGGCTGTGGCTGCTTCTCTGCAAATGAAAAACGTGTGGCCGTTTCTGTAAACGCAGCTTTCTCTATATTTTCAATTGGGTAAATGCGACTGGTAGAAAGAAAAATAAAATTTGCCTTATGCTTTTGAGCGAGGTAAAGACAATTGATCGTACCGGTAAGATTGGTGTTGACCAGGTAATCCGGTGTGCTGTTGATCCCTGCCAATACTGAAGGCTCCGCAGAAGCTTCCAGGATTACATCCAGTTTTTCGGTGAATACATCGAAGTCTTCTTTGTTGCGAATATCTCCATGTATAAACTGAATGCCGGCGGCTTTCAGTCTTGGGATATTCAACTCCGAACCTCTTCTTTTTAAATTATCGAAAGCAATGACTTCGTACGACGGATATTTTTTTTTGATGCTGATTGCCATGCTGGAACCAACAAAGCCACATCCCCCTGTGATCAGTATTTTCATACAAAAATTTATTAGTTGTTGTTATTGTTGCGGCAAATTTTCCGGCAAGTGTGCTTCGGAAATTGTCTCTTCGGATTCTGTTTTCCGATCAAAGAATCTTTTCTGGAAAACAAGAATAAATGCCACGCTTACAAAAATAGAAGCATCGGCGAAGTTGAAGATCGGCCAGAGAGGATAGTACGTACCGCCTAAGCCTGGCACCCAGTTAGGGATGTAGCAGTCGCAGATATCGACGTAAAACATATCGATCACTTTGCCGTGAAACCATGGTGTAAGAGCCCCTTCGGTAGTAAGGTTCAGAAATTTTCCGTAAAAAATACTGTCTACCACATTGCCAATCGCGCCACCCAGGATCGCCGCTACGCACCAGAGCAGGCCGGGATGCATTTTCTTTTTCGCCATTACGTAGAGATAATAGCCGATCGCTACCATGGCAAACAATCTGAAAATACTCAAAAAGATCTTTCCGTACTTGCCGCCAAATTCAATACCGCCGGCCATTCCGGGGTTGGTAATATAATGCAGCTTGAACCAATCGCCGAAGATGCGGATCTCATCTCCTTCGTAAGCAAAATTTTTGTAGATGGCAATCTTGATCAACTGGTCAGCCAGGATGATTCCAATGGTGAGGAGATAGTATTTAGTATATTTCATTTTGTGTGTAGTCTTCGTCATTGCGAGGATTGTCTCCACCGGCTGGTACTTCGTAGCAAACGAATTGCTTCACTTCGTTTGCAATGACAATTTTATGATTATAATTCTATTTTTAATAACAGTTCAAACTCATCCATTTCCACTGTCTTCCCATCCTGCACCTGGTCAGACAAGGTGAGGCTGAGGGCTTGGGTTTCGCTGCAGATATATTCCTTATTGGCTGTAAGCGCGGCATCGATCAGCTCGTTCTTTTTCTGAACGGTAATTCTGATCTTGTCCATCACATCCAGGCCCATATCTTTTCTAAGATTCTGCACACGGTTTACCACATCGCGGGCGATGCCTTCTTTTTTCAGGTCTTCGTCGATATGAATATCCAGCGCTACCGTGACACCGCCTTCGCTCGCTACCAGCCAGCCCGGGATGTCTTCGGAAGAAATTTCCACATCTTCCAACGTGATCGTAGCTTGTGTGCCATCCGAAAGTTTGATCGCATAAGCATTTTCTTTTTCGATCTTGCGAATGTCTTCTTTGGTAAACGCAGAAATGATTGCGCCTACTTCTTTCAACTTCGGACCGAATTCTTTTCCTAATTTTTTGAAATTCGGTTTGATCTTCTTGATGAGGATGTCCGAGGTATCGTCGATGTATTCGATCTTTTTAATATTCACTTCCGAAAGGATCAGGTCTTGTACATCCTGGATCTGCTGGCGGGTCTTATCGTTCAGCACCGGGATCAGCACACGCGAAAGCGGCTGGCGTACTTTGATGCTATGCGCCTTGCGCAGTGAGTGTACCAGGGAAGAAGTTTTTTGCGCAAGGCTCATTTTTTCTTCCAGGTCAGCATCGATGGCGGCAATATTTGCTTTCGGGAATTCTGAAAGATGCACTGAGATCACTTTCTCCTTGCCGCTTGTATTGTTGAGATCCAGGAAGAGCTGCTCGCTAAGGAACGGCGCTACAGGAGAAGACAGTTTGGCTACAGTATCCAGACAAGTATAAAGCGTTTGGTACGCAGCGATTTTATCTTCGTTGTATTCTCCTTTCCAGAAACGTTTTCTGTTCAGACGTACATACCAGTTGCTAAGATCGTCGCAGACAAAATCTTCGATGGCGCGCACGGCTTTGGTAGGCTCGTAGTCAGCGTAAGCTTCGTCTACGAATTTGATCAATGAATTTAATTTCGAGATCACCCAGCGGTCGCTTTCGGTGCGCTTTGCCAAAGGCACTTCTGCTTCTGCAAAGCTGAAGTTGTCGAGGTTGGCGTATAGCGCGAAGAACGCGTAGGTATTGTAAAGCGTGCCAAAGAATCTTCTCTGCACTTCGCCTACTCCATCCAGGTTAAATTTCAGGTTGTCCCAAGGCGGCGCATTGCCGATCATATACCAGCGTGTAGCGTCGGGACCATATTTTTCAATCGTTTCAAACGGGTTGATGACGTTGCCTTTTCGCTTCGACATTTTTTCTCCGTTCTTATCGAGTACCAATCCTGTAGAAACCACATTTTTGAATGCTACCGAATCGAAGAGCATTCCTGCAATTGCGTGAAGCGTGAAGAACCACCCACGTGTTTGGTCTACGCCTTCGGAGATGAAATCTGCCGGGTAGCTTTTTGTGAAAATATCTTTGTTCTCAAACGGGTAATGCCACTGGGCGTAAGGCATTGCTCCCGAGTCGAACCATACGTCGATCAGGTCGCTTTCGCGGTACATTGGTTTGCCCGAATTAGAAACGAGGACCACGTTGTCTACATAAGGACGGTGAAGATCTTCTAATTTTGAAGGTTGCGTTTTGTTCAACGTTTTGTTTGCCTTCTCAATTTCTTCTTTCAATTCTTGTTGCGAGCCGATGCATTTTTCTTCGCTGCCATCTTCTGTACGCCAGATTGGAAGCGGCGTTCCCCAATAGCGGGAACGGGAAAGATTCCAGTCTACAAGATTGTCGAGCCAGTTGCCAAAACGCCCGCTGCCCGTAGATTCCGGTTTCCAGTTGATCGTTTTGTTTAGTTCGGAAAGTCTTTCTTTCACCGCAGTGGTGCGGATAAACCAGGAGTCAAGCGGGTAGTAAAGCACCGGCTTGTCGGTACGCCAGCAGTGAGGGTAGGTGTGTTCGTATTTTTCTACTTTAAATGCTTTGTTCTCCAGTTTCAGCTTCAGTGCAATACGTTCGTCTACACTCATATATTTGTCGAGCTTGGAGACGATGCTCTTTCTCACCAGGTCTTGCTGCTTCGCAAGCTCAGCTGCTTTTTCGGTATCGTTGAGATAATCTTCTTTTACAAATTCGCCGCCGAGACCAAAGGTTTCGTCGCTTACTTCTTTCACAAAACGACCGCGTTTGTCTACCAGCGGCACTTCGTTGTTGGCCTCGTCTTTCACCATGATAGCCGGGATGCCCGCCTGCCTGGCTACACGGAAGTCGTCCGCACCAAAGGTAGGCGCGATGTGTACGATTCCTGTACCATCCTCCGTGCTCACAAAATCTCCCGGGATCACGCGGAAGGCCGGTGTAGAAGGTTTTACGTAAGGAAGTAATTGTTCGTATTCGACTCCTACTAAGTCTTTGCCTTTATACTCTGCAAGGAGTTTCCAGGGAAGTACTTTATCGCCTGGTTTAAATGCGGCGAAGTCTGCGTCTTTTCCTTTTTCGCTGAAATATTTTCCAAGCAATGCTTTTGCCAGGATCACATTTATAGGCAGGAAAGTATATGGGTTAAATGATTTTATTAAAACATAATCGATGTTCTCGCCCACTGCCAACGCGGAGTTGGAAGGAAGTGTCCAGGGTGTGGTTGTCCAGGCAAGGAAATAAACATCTCCTTCTAAACTTTGAGCTTTAAGCTTTGAATGATCTTTTATTTTAAACTGTGCCACGATCGTGGTATCGCGCACATCGCGGTAGGTACCAGGTTGGTTCAGCTCATGCGAGCTCAAGCCTGTACCCGCTGCGGGAGAATAAGGCTGGATGGTGTATCCTTTGTAAAGAAGATCTTTTTTGTAAAGTTCTTTCAACAGGTACCAGCAGGATTCGATGTAGTTATTTTCAAACGTGATGTAAGGATTGTCAAGGTCAACCCAGTAGCCCATTTTTTGAGTCAGGTCATCCCATTGCGATTTGAAACGCATTACTGTCTCGCGGCATTTCTGGTTGTATTCTTCTACAGAAATTTTTTTGCCGATATCTTCTTTGGTAATTCCTAGTTCTTTTTCTACCTGAAGTTCTACAGGAAGGCCGTGTGTATCCCAGCCGCCTTTACGTTTTACCTGGAATCCTTTGAGGGTTTTATAGCGGCAAAAAATATCTTTCACCGTACGCGCCATCACGTGGTGAATACCAGGGGTTCCATTGGCAGAAGGTGGGCCTTCGTAAAAAGTGAATGATTGCTTTCCTTCACGAGTCGTTACCGACTGTTCGAAAACCTTATTTTTCTCCCAATATTCTAATACCGATTTGCCTACCCCTGATAGGTCCAACCCTTTGTATTCCTGATACTTTTTACTCACAGCTATTCCAATTAAGACTGCGAATTTACAACTATTATTAATAAATAACTAGAGGGTTTGTCTGAACCAGGATTTACAGAACTAAAGGATCTTCAAGATGATTTCTTTCATGATCCGGCACAATCTTGCGATAGACAGATAATATAATTTACAATAATTTTCATTGTTTCTACGAATGTTCATGATTACATTCATAGAACGAATTCTTTCGAAGAACAATTTTTAATTTAATTCATAACTCATCCGCGGGCTGGCGGACATAACTTCAAACTATGAACTACAAACTATTAGGAAAATCCGGGCTGAAAGTATCCGAGCTCTGCCTGGGTACGATGGGCTTCGGACAGGAATGGAAATGGGGCGCCGACAAGGAAACGAGTTTTAAGATCCTGGATGCCTACGCCAATGCAGGAGGAAATTTTCTCGATACTGCCAACCGCTATACCGAAGGCCAAAGTGAAAAGATCCTTGGTGAGTATATGAAAGATAAGCGTGATCATTTTGTAGTGGCTACGAAATATACCCTGTTCGACAACCAGACAAATGTTAACGCCTCGGGCAACAACCGCAAAAACATGATGCGCAGCGTGGAAGAAAGTTTGAAACGGCTAAACACTGAATTCATCGATCTTCTTTACCTCCACATCTGGGACCACCTTACGCCAATCGACGAAGTGATGCGCGGACTCGACGATCTGGTGCGACAAGGGAAAGTAAACTACATCGGCATCAGTGATACGCCTGCCTGGGTGGTCAGCCGCGGCAATACAATGGCGGAGCTGATGGGCTGGAGCCGCTTTGTAGCGTTGCAAATAGAGTATAGCCTGATCCAACGTACTCCTGAAAGAGAGCTGATCCCGATGGCGAAAGAATTCGGCATGACCGTTACGCCCTGGGCTCCGCTGGCGGGAGGCGCGCTTACAGGGAAATATTTGAAAGGAGACAAAGGCAGAATTCCAGACAATAGCAAGCGACTGAACGAACGTAGCACCACCATCGCCAAAGCGGTGGTAGAAGTAGCAGAAGAGTTGAATGTACCGGCATCGCACGTAGCGCTGAAGTGGACTACGATGCAAGGATTTTCCTGTATTCCGATCGTAGGAGCTACGAAACTTTCGCAAGTAGAAGAAAACCTAAAGGCGCTGGATATCGTGCTCAGCACTGCACAGCTGCAGAAGCTAAACGACGTAAGCCGCATCGAGCTAGGTTTTCCGGGAGATTTTTACCTGGAAGATGGTGTGAAAAATGTGACGTACGGCGGGTTTCATGATCGGATAGAGAAAAGGTAATTTTAAATTATGAATGTTGAATGATGCGTTATGAATGATCTTTATTCATAACGCATCATTCAACATTCATAACTATTTTTCGAGCACATACTCCGCATCCTGCGGGCACATATCACCTCCGTTGCAGTGGCTGTGTACCTTTACCATGTTAGGAAAACCTGTAGTGATCACCAGTGTACATTTATAGTTATCTCCGGCGTAGCGATAAGTAGGAATACCGCTTCCATCTTTTTGGATCACAATGTCCGGACCGCGGTGGTAGAATTGATTTATGGCGGTTCCTTTTTTCTGAGCAGCGCAGGTCATTTCATAATCTTCCGGGAAGAACATATAACTATAGGTAGAGTCATTGATCTTTTTCATCAATAAGTATTCCGGATAGCCCTTGTCTTTTGTTTTGTATACTTCGTCGTATTGGTCTTTAGGCATCTTAGGTCCGCAAGCCGCTAAGGACAGGAGAAAGAAAATGAGTAGGAGTTTTTTCATGGATTAAAGATAAGTTTTTTGAGTTATGAATTTTGAGTTTTTATCTGAACATTGGATTTACATGCTTTAAAGATTAATACAATTTAAAAATTCATAACTCATCATTCAACCTTCATAACTTTATATCATAAGCTTCTGTCTTAATTTTTCAAATCTTATTCCCGCCATATGTATTTCTTCTATTTCCGATTTTTTTAATTGACCTAAAAGAAAAACAGAAACTGTGCGCGGCCATATTTGTTCTGTTTCTATTTTATCTTTTTTAGTTTCTGCCTTTCCAAGATTTTCCGCCAGGATCAATCGCATCTCGGCTGGGATGGCGTTGTTTTGCGTCATTTCTTTTATTTTATCTATTCCCATCTGTTCATCGCCTTTCTGAAAATCGCCCAGCGCATCTGCGAGTTGAGCAGGCCAATAAATATGCGTGGCTTCTCCAAATGCTGTATAATGAAAACGTGCCGCCGCGAAATTTTCCTGATGTACTGCAAGCGCCCCCATCACCAGGTGGAAAACGGCCTGGTGAAACCTGATCGTATCTTCGCCTGGGTTTTTATGGATGGCCTCTTGTACTTCAGCAGATTCTTCTTTAACCAGTTTATTCCAACCGTTTTGGTACATAACGATCGAGTTGATCGCATGAGCCAGTACTTTTTCGCTCGGTATATTGGAGCGTCCGCTCACAAGATCTGATTCCGCGAAAGCGAAAACATCTTGCCCGGTTATAGCCCAGTTATAAGCCAGCAGGAGCCTCATGAAAAGTTCGTTTTCTTTTCTCACCCCATTGGCCGACACTATTTCCATTTTTTCGGAAACGGCTTTATAGGTTTTATATTTTATGGAAGAGTGCGCCTGTTCATATTGTTGCTTTTCTGTTTTATGTTTTCCGCAGCTGCCGGCAAATAAAAAGAGCAGCAGGAAAAAACTATGTGAAAAAAAATTCTTCATCTGTGTTATTAGTTAAATGGATCAACAAAAAATGTTTCTCACTAAAATATCTTTTTTTACAAGACAAAAAAATCCCAGAGAAAATTCTTTCTCCGGGATTAGATTTTTAATGGGGGGCAATTATTAGTCAGCGCTGTTATGGGTTACTTTGTAGGCTACTACTCTGTTGTTGAAGAAAGTCGGCACCAATAAAATTCCTGTTTCAGGAATGAAATCAATGTCTGCAGAATTGATTTTGTCTGCCTTGGTATCCAATACCAGGTTTTTCTTACCATCCGGCTCGATCAGGAATACAGTACCATTCCAGTCGGAAACCACGTAATGGCCAGGTTTGCCAAAATAAGCCACGCCATCGCCAGCGCCGATCTCTTTTGCGATCACCGTATTTGCTTTGCTGCTAAGGTCAAGAGCAGAGAATTCTGCATTGCCCATAGAAGCCAACAACAGGCGGTTGTTTTCAGCCAATAGGCCGTTTGGCTTGCTCAGATCTTTGTCTAGCCAGGTAGATACTTTGCCATTAGAAAGTGTATGGATCTTGTTGGTCTCGGAATCAGAGAAATAAACAAGCCCGGCAGTGTCTACCGTTACATCGTTCAAGAATACTGCTCCCGGTACTTCGTATGTTTTTACTACTTTCCCTTTATCGATATCGATCTCTACCAGTTTGGTGATGTCGGTTACGTAAAGTTTGTTTTTAAACACGCCCATTCCTTTTGGAGCGTCCAGTCCTTTTACCCATTCCAGGGTTTCGATCTTTCCATCAGGAGTAAGTTTGGAAATAAATCCGTTTTTGTCTTTGCCATCCGGTTTGCCGTTGATATTGGCTACGTAGATGATGTTTCTTCCTTTGTCGAACAATACAGACTCAGGAGTTCTAAGTGTAGTGTCGGTAGCCCAGGCTTGTTCTACAACCACTACCGGAGGAGGCGCTACGGTATCTTTTGCTACAGCAGTAGTATCAGAAGTAGTTTCTTTGTTGGCACCACCACAGGAGGCAAGGAACAAAGCCGTGCCGACGAATAATAAAGAGTTTTTGAACATAGATTAACGTTTTTAGAATGTAAAAATTGATTTTTGAAAAAGGATCGGTTCCTCTTGATTCAGGATCGAATTTAATAAATTTTTGATCTCGCATTTCGTCCAAAGCCATAAAAAATAGGAAACATTGCGATTACATTTTCTTAATGCCACCAATGAAGAAAACAGGATTCATTCATCTTCTTTTTAGAACCGTTTGCCGTGCAAAAGAGCCGGATAGTCTAATTTTTAAAAACGTGCAGATTTTTAGTCGTTTATATTCTTATCACTAAAACTAAAAAGGAATTTTCATGACTAAGTTTGGCATTTGTTTACGTCTTTTCTTCTTTTTCCTCCTGATGATTTTGGGAACTATCGTATTTTCTCATCCCCCTATGAAGCAACGTGGTGGCGTTTTGAAAATAACAAAATTACACAAAGTGTATCTGACGGATCAGAGTGTCGACCTTTGTGAGAAGAAAGTTTAAAGCTTTAGCAATTGAAATCTTATTTTATTTCTCCATCGCCAGCTTCACTTCATTCAGCTTCAGCAAAGCTTGTACTGGTGAAAGCGTATTGATGTCGAGATCGGCAAGCAGTTCTTTTACCTTTTGATAATTTGGATCGGAGGCTTCGAAAATATTGAGCTGGAATTTATCAGCCTTTGGAATTTCTTTTGTTTTACCATTGACCCCCGACTGTACTTTTTCTTTTTCCAAATGGTGCATGATCTCGTTGGCCCGCAGTACTACCTGATTGGGCATGCCCGACATTTGCGCTACGTGAATTCCAAAGCTGTGTTCGCTACCGCCTTCTTTTAGTTTGCGCATGAAGAGTACTTTGTTGCCTACTTCTTTTACCGAGACGTTAAAATTTTTCACACGCTCCAAATCGCTCGCCAATTGGTTCAGCTCGTGGTAGTGCGTAGCGAAAAGCGTTTTGGCCTTGTTCTTCGGGTTGTTGTGCAAATATTCCACGATCGCCCAGGCAATTGAAATTCCGTCGTAGGTACTGGTACCTCTGCCGATCTCGTCCATCAGTACAAGGCTGCGGTCGCTGAGGTTGTTGAGAATGCTGGCCGTTTCGGTCATTTCTACCATGAAGGTAGATTCGCCTTTGGAGAGATTGTCGGAAGCGCCTACTCTTGTAAATACTTTGTCTACGATCCCAATCTCTGCGCTGGTAGCCGGCACATAAGAACCGATCTGTGCCATTAGCACGATCAGCGCGGTCTGGCGGAGCAACGCCGATTTACCGGCCATGTTCGGACCTGTGATGATGATAATTTGCTGTGTCTCGTTGTCGAGAAAAATATCGTTGGGTACGTAAGGTTCTCCTACCGGCAATCGTTGTTCGATCACCGGGTGGCGGCCGTCTTTGATGTTGAGTGTTTTGGTTTCGTTTACTTCCGGCTTGCAGTAATCATTTTCAAGCGCGGTCTGTGCGAAAGATACCAGACAGTCTACCGTAGCGATGGCGCGCGCGTTCTGCTGCACAGGCGTTACGTATTCTTCTGCTGCCAGTACCAGGTCGGTAAACAATTTATATTCGATGATATTGATCTTGTCTTCGGCACCCAGAATTTTTTCCTCGTAAACTTTAAGCTCTTCCGTAATATAACGCTCGGCGTTGCTGAGTGTTTGTTTACGGATCCAGTCGGCAGGCACTTTTTCTTTGTGTGTGTTAGTTACTTCGAGGTAGTAGCCGAACACTTTGTTGTAAGAAATTTTCAGCGAACCAATCCCTGTGCGCTCTACTTCACGCTGCTGGATTTGCAGGAGATAATCTTTTCCTGAATAAGCAATCTTACGAAGTTCGTCGAGTTCCTGATTTACGCCTTCTTTGATCAGGCTACCCTGGTTGGTTACCAGCGGCAGATCTTGTTTAAGCTCACGCGAAATTTTTTCTACTAAATATTCGCAGTTGTTTAGCTGATCGGCCAGTTTTTGCAGGGAAGGAATTTCGATGGAAGAAAGAATTTCTTTGATCGGCTTCACATATTCCAGCGCACGGCGCAGTTGTTGCAACTCACGTGGATTGATACGGCGTACAGCTACTTTGGAAATAATTCTTTCCAAATCGCCGATATGTTTCATGCTACTGACCAGCTTATCGGCCAGCTCGCGGTTTTTTACAAAACTTTCTACAATGCTCAGCCTCTCCTGTATTGGGCTGATCTCTTTCAGCGGAAGCACCATCCATTTGCGTAGCAATCTTCCTCCCATCGGTGTCTGCGTCTGATCGAGGATCTGGATAAGAGGTACACCTTCTTGTTGCTGTGAGTAGACAAGCTCAAGGTTGCGCACTGTGAATTTATCGAGCCAAACATATTTCTCTTCTTCAATCCGCGAAAGGCTGGCTATATGCTTTACATCCTTATGTTCTGTCTCAATAAGGTAGTGAAAGATCACACCGGAAGAAATAATTCCTTCTGCGAGCTCTTCTACTCCAAAGCCTTTGAGTGAGCTGGTGCCGAAGTGTGTGGTCAGTTTTTCATAACCATAATCGTAGGCAAATACCCATTCTTCGAGGTAGTAAGTATTATATCTGTCTCCGAAGTGCTGATCGAATTCTGCTTTTTTATTTTTGCAAACTAAGATCTCTGAAGGCTGAAAGCTTTGCAATAGTTTATCGGCATAAGAGACAGAGCCTTGGGAGGTCATAAACTCGCCGGTAGAAATATCGAGGAAAGAAACACCAACGCTGTCTTTGGTGAGGTGAACAGCGGCGAGGTAATTGTTTTGTTTTACTTCCAGAACGTTATCGTTAAAAGAAACACCCGGTGTTACCAATTCGGTCACCCCGCGTTTCACGATGCCTTTCACCATCTTAGGATCTTCAAGCTGATCGCAGATAGCCACGCGCTGTCCGGCGCGGACAAGTTTGGGAAGATAATTATCGAGCGAATGATGAGGGAACCCGGCTAAAGCCGTCTCCGAGCTGGAGCCTGCACCTCTCTTGGTGAGCGTGATACCGAGGATCTTACTGGCAACAATCGCGTCTTCGCCGAAGGTTTCGTAAAAATCTCCAACCCTAAACAGCAGCAATGCACCAGGGTGTTTCCCCTTGATGGCATTGTATTGTTTCATTAGCGGAGTTTCTGCGGTCGTGGTGCTCATCTTGTTTTTCCAGCTTTTTTAGTAAACCTGTATCGGTCAAAAAATATATACGCCGTTTTATCAGGAGTACGAATTTACAGTATCTCCCAGAGTTTTGCAGGGGATGAGGAGAGCTTGTGGAAAAGTATTTCAGGAAGCTGGAAGCTGAGAATCATTCTCCTTTGCGCCTTTGCGTTAAAATCTCGCAAGACACACGTTATTCCATTTCAAATTTTTCTATCAACCTTCTATCCTGCATCGTCACGAACACCGTTTTGCCATCGGCACTGAAGGTAAGATTAGTAGGCTTCTGTCCTTTTAGCTTTACTTCTTTTTTCACTACACCATCAGAAGTAAGTTCAAGCACTGCGCCTTTGTCGTAGCGGGCTATCCAGAGATTTCCTTGCGAATCACATTTCATACCATCGAGGCCGCCGTCTTCAAATGTGATGAGCAATTTTTTGTTAAGCAATTCGCCTTTCTCATTGATATCATAGCGCCAGATTTTGCGTTGGATACTTTCGTTTACGAATAAATATTTTTGATCGGGAGAAACTTCAATGCCGTTGGTAGTGCCGATATGATCCATCAACAGCGTGGTAGTGCCGTCTGTATTGACTCTCCAGAGCTTTCCTTCCCCATTTTTCCAATCGGGATCGGAACAAAACACTATATCGTTTCGCAGGATCGCCAGGTCGTTGGGTTGGTTCATCGCGCTGTCGTGGGCATAGATGGAAAGCTGTTTTGTTTTCATATCTACCTTCAACACATTATGCGCGGAATAATCGGCAATGAGCATATCGCCTCTGGAATTGAAGCGGATACCATTGCCGGTGCTGCCTGCAGGAAGTTCTATAAATAATTCGCAGGCGCCATCGGGTTTCACCAAGCCGATCGTTCCTTCTTTTTGAAAATTTACTACATAAATATTTCCGTCCTTGTACATCGGGCCTTCGATGCCTGCCGTGAATACGCTGTCGGTGAAGTCGGAGACAGTATAAGATTTTTGGGTAGCGCAGGAAATAAGCAACGCGGAAAGGCAGATAATAAGTTTTTGCATAGAAATAGTTTATGGAGTAAAAATAATAATGATAATTAACACAAAGGCACAAAGACACAAAGATTCTTCGTGCCTTTGTGCCTTTGTGTTATTATCTTTACGGCCATGCGCAAACTGGCACTTGACGAACTGAACCGTATTTCTCCCGAAGAATTTAAATCAACTTCTAAAACTCCCATCGTGCTTGTGCTCGACAATCTCCGCAGCCTGCACAATGTAGGCGCGGCCTTCCGTACAGGAGATGCATTTTTGATCTCCAAAATTTATCTCTGCGGAATTACCGGCACTCCGCCAAACCGCGAGCTGCATAAATCGGCGCTGGGCGCGGAAGATGTGGTAGAATGGGAACATGTAGAAAAAACCAGTGATGCCATCTTGAAATTAAAATCCGAAGGATGGAAAATTTTGAGCCTCGAACAAGCTGAAGGA
Organism: Cytophagaceae bacterium; assembly: GCA_035535995.1. GTDB lineage: Bacteria > Bacteroidota > Bacteroidia > Cytophagales > Cytophagaceae > JANYCO01. The sequence goes on along the minus strand of DATLOZ010000018.1, from coordinate 108,463 downwards.
AGCACCAATCTCCAGGATTTTATGCCTCAGAAAAACGAGCGTTATGCCTTCGTATTTGGTAACGAAGTTTTCGGCGTAGAAGACGATGTGATCCGCCTCTCCGATTCTTGTCTTGAAATTCCGCAGTCGGGTACCAAACACTCATTCAACGTGTCTGTCTCGATGGGGATTGTACTGTGGGATTATTTTCTAAAAACCCGGTCTTGACCGGACTCAACTTTTAGTCGAGCTCTTCGTTGAGCTCAGGACTTTTTTTGTTGATCATTCTGTAAAAAGAAAAAAAGAACCCTGCCAGCATCAGAAATAAGATTCCTATAAAAATTATCTTTTCCATACACTTTCCTCCGTTTGGTTTCTACTAAATATACGAAGGGTTATGGGATAAGTTAAAATCAGTTTGTCGAATTTAACATAAAATTAACGATTGATATTGACAAAGTACTATTTTACAGTAAGATTCTTTTTTTAGTTTAGTATTTACCTGTTTCTGTTATATAGTTTTACAATTTGATAATTGCACTTTGGGGCTTGTCTATTGTTACTATTACAGGTCAGCAAGAGCAACAGCAAGAGTATTGAGTATAAAAAAAGCCCGCGTGCCATTGCGGCATCGCGGACTTTTCACTATCACTATACAGGTAAAATTCTTATTCTGTTTGTCTTTTAAACTCGCTCAGGTTTACGTGTCCGCGAGTGAGGAAGGTACGGAGAAATTTTCTCAGCGGGTTTCCATTTGTTTTTTCCGTCATGATTTTTTTCAGGGAAGAAATATCTTCCTGGTTGTGTTCGGTCACCAGTTTTTTTCCTTCTGCGCTTTCGATCCTTAGTCCAAAGTCGAATGAGCTGAAGAGTCTTTCGTTGTTGATGAACGGACCAGTGCTTACAATCTGGATAAACGCTTTATGGCTTTCGGTAAGCTCCATAAATTTGTCAATCACTGTTTTGGTATGTCCTTCCAACATAAGCAGGATATGGCTTTCGCACAACACCACTGCGCCGGTAAGTCCAGGGTAATATCGATTGTTCTGGTAATACTTCACAATATCATAGCCTTCTATGATCCCTTCTCCCTGGATGATGCAGCACAAGTGTCCTCTTTCATTTACATTTTCCATTGCTTTTCCTTTTATCTGATTTCCTTGAGCATAATTACGGAATATCCCCCAGAGTAAGATTCGATTTTATGCCAGTGGGACCCCCTTTTCGTTCAACCGACAGTTTTGCTCGACGAACGGGAAGACGAACAGCAAATCTTCCTCTTGTTCTTCTTATTACTAACGTCTCAAGACTGAAAAACTAATAGCTGGATTTATTCTTTTTATTGTGGTAAATTTGTAATTCCCGAAATGATGGGTGTATTGGAATTATGTTAGCAAAACTGGATGAACTGAGACAGAGTCTTGAAGGGGACCTGTTTACAGATGTGACGATGAGAACACTTTACGCTACCGACGCGTCTGTGTATCGTGAAATGCCGCTCGCCGTGGCAAGACCAAGAACCAAGGAAGATATCAAAAAACTGATTTCCTTTGCCAATACACACAAAACTTCGCTTATCCCGCGTACAGCGGGTACCTCTCTGGCCGGACAAGTAGTAGGAAAAGGCATCGTAGTGGATGTTTCGCTCTACTGGAACAAAATTCTTGAAGTAAACAAGGAAGAAAAATGGGTACGCGTACAGCCTGCCGTAAATCTCGACGAGCTGAACAAACACCTGGCATCCTTTGGACTTTTCTTTGGCCCGGAAACCTCTACCTCCAACCGTTGCATGATCGGTGGAATGGTTGGCAACAACTCTTGCGGCTCACACTCCATGATCTATGGCACTACCCGCGACCATGTGCTTGAACTACAAACGATCCTCAGCGATGGAAACGAAGTGACCTTCAATGAAATTTCCAACGAAGAGTTTAATAAAAAATGCCAGGGCGATAGCCTTGAAAATAAAATTTATAAAAACATCCAACAGGCTCTCTCCGACAAATCAGTGCAGGAAGAGATCCGCAACGAATTTCCCAAACCTTCTATCCGCCGCCGAAATACCGGCTATGCAATCGATGAGCTATTGGAAACTTCTGTATTTACAGAAGGAAAAGACAAATTCAATATGTGTAAGCTGCTGGCCGGTTCTGAAGGTACTTTGGCTTTCACTACCGAGATCAAGCTCAACCTTGTAGATGCTCCGCCCAAAGTGGAAGGTGTAGTAGCCGTACATATGAATTCGATCGAAGAAGCTGCCCTGGCTACTATCATCGCCCGCAAATACAAGCCAGGGGCGGTAGAGCTGCTTGATGATATTGTACTGAATTGCGCCAAGCAAAATATAGAACAACAGAAAAACCTTTTCTTCATCCAAGGCGATCCTAAAGCGCTGATCATTGTAGAATGGGCGCGCCATACGAAAGAAGAAATAGATACACTCTCCGATCAGCTGATCGCTGAGCTAAAATCAGTAAACCTGGGTTATCATTTTCCAAAAGTATGGGGCGCTGATATCAAAAAGATCTGGACGCTGCGCAAAGCTGGACTAGGCTTACTGGCCAACGTACCAGGCGATCCGAAAGCGGTGGCTTGTATTGAAGATACAGCGGTGGATGTAAACGATCAGCCGCAGTTTGTGATAGAGTTTCAAAACATTCTAAAAAAATATAACCAGCAAAGCGTATTCTACGCCCATATTGGCGATGGAGAGCTGCACCTGCGCCCGATCCTGGATCTTAAGATCGACAAAGACCGCGAAATGTTCCACACGATCACCGATGAAGTGGCTACGCTGGTAAAAAAATTCCGCGGCTCGCTCAGCGGCGAACACGGCGACGGACGTGTGCGCGGAGAGTTTATCCGCAAAATGATCGGCGAAAAAAATTATCAGCTGATCTGCGATCTGAAAAAAGTTTGGGACCCGAACGATATTTTCAATCCGGGCAAGATCGTACATACGCCAAAGATGAATGAGTTTTTGCGTTATGAAAATAACCAGAAGACAAACGAATTCAACACTGTTTTCAACTTCGAACAAACCGGTGGTATCCTGCGGATGGCCGAGAAATGCAATGGCTCCGGCGATTGCAGAAAATCTGCGGTTATCGGTGGCACGATGTGTCCGAGCTATATGGCCACCAAGAGCGAAAAAGAAACTACTCGCGCACGCGCTAATATCCTGCGCGAGTTTTTGACACGCTCTACCAAGCCCAATAAATTTGACCACCAGGAGATCAAAGATGTTTATGATCTTTGCTTGTCATGCAAAGGCTGTAAGTCCGAATGTCCATCCAACGTAGACGTGGCCATGATGAAGGCTGAATTCCTGCATCAGTATTACAAAACCAACGGTGTGCCTTTCCGCACGAAGATGATCGGAAATTTTGAGCTGAATATGAAGCTTGCTTCTATTGCGCCTGGCGTTTACAATTTCCTGATGTCAAATTCCTTTACAAGCGGCATTGCAAAAAATATTATGGGTATTGCTCCTAAGCGTAATTTCCCATTGGTATATAAAACTACGCTACGCAAATGGGCGGAGAAAAATCTTGACCAATATCAGCCTAGTCATATTGTAGGCACAGTAAATTTATTCTGCGACGAATATACCAACTTCAACGACACCGAAGTCGGTATCAAAGCAATCAAGTTGTTGACCAAACTTGGATACCAGGTAAATATTCCGGATCATATCGAAAGCGGACGTACATTCCTTTCCAAAGGATTGCTGGAAGACGCGAAGAAAGTAGCGAAGAAAAACGTGGCCATGCTGAAAGATGTAGTGAGAGACAACACGCCGTTGATCGGTATCGAGCCTTCTGCGATCCTTACCTTCCGTGACGAGTATCCATTGCTGGTAGACAGCGATCAGCTACAGGATGCTAGGAACATGGTAAAAAACTGCATGCTTATCGACGAGTTCATTGCACGTGAAGCAGAAGCGGGAAGAATTAAAAAAGAATCTTTTTCTCAGGAAACAAAAAACATAAAACTCCACGGACATTGTCACCAAAAAGCATTGTCTTCTGTAGAGCATTCCAAAAAAATGCTTTCGATCCCTGTCAATTACAACGTGGAAGTGATCCCTTCCGGATGCTGCGGAATGGCTGGTTCATTCGGGTATGAAAAAGAACACTACGATGTATCGATGAATGTAGGAGAACTAGTGTTATTCCCAGCCGTACGCAAAGCCTCTGCCGACACCATCATTGCGGCGCCAGGCACCAGCTGCCGTCACCAGATCCATGATGGTACGCAGAGAGATGCGAAACATACGCTGGAAGTTTTGTTTGATGCCTTAGTTTAAATTATGAGTTATGAATGTTGAATTATGCGTTGACAAGTTTATCACTCAACATTCATAACTCATAATTCATAATTTTAAAACATGCGCAAATACGATTACATTATCGCCGGTGCCGGACTCGCAGGGTTGCTGCTGGCATTGGAGATGATCAGGTCTCCCCTCAGGAATAAAAAAGTTTTACTGATTGACAAAACCGCCAAAGATACCAACGATCGCACCTGGTGTTTTTGGAATGACCATGGTTTTGAATTTGATTCCATTATTTACAAAGAATGGGAGAAGATCCGTTTTACTACTTCGCGCTCAGATGGCCAATACAGCGTAGCGCCTTATACCTACAAATATGTGCGAGGCGTAGATTTTTATACTTTTGCCGATAAGCAATTAGAACAAGCTAAAAATTTTGAAAGAATCCTAGGTGAGATCTCACAAATTTCACCGGAAGGATTTGTAATCGTAAACGGAGAACGATACGAAGCCGATCTTATTTTCAACAGTCTTCATCCCTCTTTCGAGCAATTTAAATATCCCAAAAATGAATGCTATTACCTGCTTCAGCATTTCAAAGGATATTTTCTTCAAACCGAAGAAGATTACTTTAATCCCGGGGTTGCTACGTTTATGGACTTCAACATCGAGCAACACAGGGAAGCTCGGTTTGGGTACATTCTTCCTTTTTCCAAAAGAGAAGCGCTCGTGGAGTATACCTTGTTTTCGCAGAATCTTTTGCAGAAAGAAGAATACCGGCAAGAGCTTGAAAACTATATCGCCAATCAATTGGGCATTCAACACTACAAAATTCTGCATGAAGAGTTTGGTATTGTACCAATGAGCACATACAGTTATGAGCCTAAGATAGAAGGAAAAATAATTCGCATTGGTACGTTTGGAGGATTTGTAAAACCTTCTTCCGGTTTTGCGTTTTCACGTACGGTAAAACGAATTCAGCGAATCGTTGCCGACCTCGATCGATACGGTCGTGTGCGTCGTTCCGCGCTGGAAGGCCCGGGCAAATACAAATTGTACGATAGCATTTTGCTGAGCATTCTTGAAAAAGATAATACTTATACAAAGGATATTTTCGAAAAAATGTTCGTCAACATTCCTGCATCAACCATCCTGCGATTTTTAGACGAAGAAAGTTCTCTCCTGGATGATTTCAATGTGATCCGTTTATTCATTCGCGACAAACGTTTTTTCCAGGCTACTTGCAGAGAGCTCTTTCGTTCTGTCAAAAGGGGTTTTAAATTTTAGTGATAATATAGTTGATAGCCATCTGCGGTTTAACGTTTAAAACATTGAATCTTAAATTTTAAACCCTAACTTTCTATACATGAAATCCGCCTCTGTAGCCGAACTAAAAAAAGAGCTAAAATCGCTGTCGCACCCGCAGCTGCTGGAGATATGCATGCGGTTAGCAAAATATAAGAAAGACAACAAGGAACTGCTCACCTACCTTGTATTCGAAGCCGAGAACGAGCAAACCTACCTTAGTGCGATCAAAGCGGAAATGGATGATCTTTTTGAAGAGATCAATTATAGCAATGCATACCTTGCCAAAAAAGGATTGAGAAAAATTTTGCGCAATCTCAATAAATACATTCGCTACTCCGGCATTGTAGAAACCGAGATTGAAGCGCTTATTTATTTTTGCAAAAAAATTAAAAATTCGCGCATCAATACCTTCATGAAAAGCAACCAGGTATTAGCGAATCTTTACGAGCAGCAATTAAAAAAAATCAACAAAGCAATTGGTAAGCTGCACGAAGATCTTCAATACGATTATACAAAGGAAATGCAGGGACTTTAGAGACTTTAATCTAAAGGTTCCTAAAAACCATATAGATATAGCCGTTAAATTCCTTTATTCCAATAAATATTACTTATACTCAACTCTTCCTGTAAATTTTACCATTTTCATACAACCCTACCTATTCTTTGTTCGTAAAACTCTTTAACAGCCGGGCTTCTACCGGTCAAATTTGTTAAAATTGAATCATTTAAAGGGTAGTGTATATGAAAAAGAATGTTTTAGCAATCGTCTCGGGTTTGTGTTTATTGGCAGGAGCTGTTCAAGCCCAGAGTTATAGAGAAATGGTTTTTGCTTCTAATCATAATAACAACGTAAAAGCTACATCCACTGTGGTTTCTAACGCAACTTCTACTGATATCGTAGATTATCCTACAGTTTCCTTTCCGGAGACTGCTAACTTTTCAGCAGACAAAGAAAAAGCTACTTACCACTTATCATGGCAGGTAAATATGCGTGAGAATCTTTCTTACACAGAAGTACAAAGCTCTTCTGATGGAGTAAATTTTACCACCGTAGGTTATGTGATGAACGATGCAAATCAGAAGAATGGCAACTTTGATTATTTCGTGCCTTCCGATAAGAATACAAACAGCTTCAGACTTGTGCAACACAGTCTGAATGCTCAAAAACATACAAGCGAAATTGTAAATGTGAGGTGAGTGAGGTGTTTTTAAGTCAGTACAAAAAAGCCCGTTGTCTAATAAACAGCGGGCTTTTTTTTGTCATTCAGGAGGAATCCGCCGGCTGGCGGATGATTAGAAATTTCTGAAATCAATTTAAAAAAACGTTTATAGAAACTTTTAATAAATTACAGTAGAAGACCGTGCTGGCTCTTCACAAGTTTCCTGCTGAATGACAACTCTTCTACTTTATCCTGTAAATTCTTCAATCCATAAATCATGACAAAAAAATCCCAGCCACGTTATGCACACGGGCTGGGAGCAACACGAGGAGGAAAGGCCTCGCGCAACAGGTTTACTGTCCTACTTTATTTAAAAATGGTTTGCTTTTAGTATTATTAAACAATCAAAAGGGCAGTTCTGTATTTCTCAGGTTTAAAAATTCTTTTATCGTATAATTTTCCTCCAGGATATCTTCTTCGCTTTGCGCTTCCGGCGTAAAAATGATCTCTTGAGGATCCAGTTGGTCTTTTATCTTTTGATAGATCAAAGCAGAGATCGGGTTGTTTGTTTGTGTCATCGCGGAAGCCGCGTCCACTGTGTATCCCCGGTCGATCAGGAAGAATGTTTTTTGGAAATCGAAGAATGTTTTCTCTAAGATCTCTTTTGAAAATTCTTGCTCAAGATTTAAATAATCGCTTAGCGATGCTATTTCAAAAGTCGGAAACACATCCACGATCTGTGGCAAGTCGTGGATATTATCCGACAGCGGTTTATTAGTAGGGTTACTTAGTACTACTTCGCTTTTGCGCAGCCTGAGGTAGTCGCCGGTAAGTGATTTGATGTCTATACGCGGCGGCTCCCCGTAGCTGAGCATATTTAACAACAGTTCTTCAATGCTTGCTGATTGAGAGGGATTTTCAAGACGAAGAATTTCTGATAAAGCTTTAATATCGGTGCGGATGAACATAGCGCTGGATTGAAAATCCCAACCGGCACAGGAAGTAGTTTCTGCATTCAGAATATAAAGGTCTTCTTCATAGCGAAAAATCTCTTTTATAAGAATCGATTTAGGCAGGCTTAGTGTTTCCATATTTGTATTTCCTTTTTGTTTCTACAAAGAAACGGAGGCCGAATGCACCATATCTGCATTGCCAAAAAAATTAGCACGAAAAAATTTATTATTTATTGAATTTGTGTAAGTATTTAGAAATCAAAAAAATAATATTAAAAATACCCGTTTAAAACACTTAATAATTTAGCAGGGATTTATTGGCTAAAGCCTGACCGCTTTCATTCTCATGAAATGAAACAGGAAAAAAACGATTTTTTCGGAAAAACGGTAGATGGAAAGTAAAAATTTAAAAATCGAGAAAAAATTCTCTGTTTTACTTCTTTACTTAATTAAAATAAAAAACCATTTCCGAAGTTCTGCCTTCGTTTGAAAAAGTTACTTCATCAGAAAGTTGTTCCATCAAAAAGATTCCACGACCTCCTAATTTTTCTAAATTTTCAGGAGCAGTAGGATCTGGAAGCTTGGCAGGATCAAAGCCCTGACCTTCGTCTTCTACTATGAAGCGTACAAGATTGTCTTCGTAAACAGCGGTAAGCGTTACGTTTTTATTTTTATCGCAATTGTTTCCGTGCTTGATCGCATTGTTGACAGACTCTGTCACCGCGATCATGATGTTGCCATAGATATCGTCGTCGATCTTGTATTTGTCCTTTACATTATCGATAAAGCTCTCCACGATCCTGATGTTTTCAACTATGGACGGTATTTGTATTTTTAGTGAGTTCATTTGTAAATATTCGCCAATATATATTATTTTTCTAATTTCTGAAAATATTCATTCACCTCTTGTTTATAATAAGGCGTCAACGAAGGGGGCACTGTCTTCAACAAATCTATTTGTTTTTCTTTGGCTTTCAAATATTTTTCGAAAGAAGGCGGTACCTCCTGCTGGAGTTCTTTGGCCTTTTCGGCTTCTCTTTTTTCGTCTAATTCGCGCTCTCTGACCGCTTTTTCGGATTCCAGCAGCCTGGAAAGTATTTCCTGCTGGCGCATAATGGTTTCCTGGGTAAGCTTCTTATTTACAAGGTCTTTCTCCGTTTCCTCCATCATTTTCTTCATCTCGCTCAGCTGATTTCCAGGGTTTTTGCCGTCTTTACCCATTTTCCCTTCCATTTCTTTCAGGGCCTTGCGGATCATTTCCTGCTGCGCAGCCAGTTTGGCCAATTCTTCCGAAAGTTCTCTTCCGGATTTCCCACTTTTTTTAAGCTGATCCATACTTTGGTTCAGCTGTTTTTGCAGTTCCCCTAGTCCTGGTTTTTTATTTTTTCCAGGATTCTTGCATTGTCCTCCACCCGGTTGTTTGGACTCTGCCATCTGTTGCTGCATTTGTTTCAGCACATCGTTGAGCATCAGCGCAAGGTTGTTGATAGAGGTCATCGCAAATTGCTGCTTGCCTGCAGCTACTTCGTTTTTGCGCATACGGATAGCTTCTACGCTTTCATCCATATAACCTTTCATCATACGTACTTCACGGGTTACGAACGCCTGGATCTGGTACACTCTTTTAGCCAATGCCAACAAGCTATCTTCAATGACTTTACTGTCATCTTTTAGTTTGAGCTGTTTTTGTGCCAGTTGAATATACCGCGGATCGGACTGACTTACTTTTTTAAAATCTTTCATCAAGGCTTCCTGATCGAAAGAAAGTGTCAGCAGATTTTCCAAAATGGCGCGAAGATCGGCAAGGTTTTCTTCTGCTTCTTCATTTGCTGAATTCTCTTTCATTTTACTGAGTTTCTCCGACATTTGTTTCATTTTGTCGGCGGCATTTTTTTGCGACTTGGACGCTTTTCCTTTCTGGTCTTTGCTAAGCTGCTCTTTACTATCCTGTTGATCCTGGTCAATGCTCTGCTCGTCTTGCGTGGTTTCGGGCATTTCTTTTTTCTCTTCCAGGCTTTTATTCATGTCTTTGAGATCCTGCATCTCTTCTTTCATCTGCTTGAACTCTTCGTTCAGCTTTTGCTGCTCTTCTGAAAGTTTCTGATTGTTCTCATTTTTATCGTTTGATTTTTCAGAAAGCTTTTGCTGTTTGTCGGCAAGCTTGTCGAGGTTGTTGAGTACATCGTTGAGCTTCTGTTCAAATTTCAGTTGTTTGAATAACTCCAGCGCGCGGTCCAGGTCCTGGTTGAGTGCTTCGTCTTTTTTCTCCATCTTCTCCAGCATCTTATCGATCATCTCTTTGCTGGCTTTGTCGTTGAGCATTTTCTGAAGCTCTTCGTACATTTTTTTTGTTTCGTCGTCGAGCAGTTCGTCAAACAGTTTTTGCAGTTCCATCATCTTCATGGCTGTTTGTTCTTCCTGCGGAGAAAATTTTTCGGTCTTTTCGTTGAGCTCCTGGTTTTGTTTGCTGAGCTGTTCCATTTCTTTTTTCAGCTCTTCATGTTTTTTCAGCACATTTTCCAGGTCTTTCTTTTCCTGCCAGGAAAGTGATTTCTGATTTTTCATTTTCTGCTGAAGCTTATTGATATCGCGCTGAAGCTCGAGGGTTTTGTCGAGCATCTTTTCCATTTTATTTTCTGCCTGGTTGGAAGATTCTTTGAGGTCTTTGCGAATTTCTTCGGAGGAAGGAAGCTTGAATTCAAAAACACCGGAGCGACTGCTTTTGCTACCGTTCACGCCATCGTTGTCCCAAACCTGCGCATAGTATTCCAGCGTTTCTCCCGGCTGCACGTTGAGCGAATCGATCATCCAGTTGTAATAAAAATTTTGCGCCGGGCTATTGACGTCGAGCGGCATGCTTAGCGAACGGTAAGGCTTTTCATCGTTTTTATCTTTGTTTTTTATTCGATAAAAAAGTTTTAAAGCACGCAGCCCATAATCATCGGAAAGCTTTCCTCCCAATGTAATATGGTTATAGAGCACTGTGTCGTTGTACTTTTCTACATTGATCACCGGGAATTGATCTTTCACTACGTTGATGTTGTAGCTGATCTCTTCTTTGCTTTTGCTTTGTGAATTTTCTAATTGCAAATGATAATCTTCCGAATTCATTGCTCTACGTGAAAACTTAAACTGATCGTCTTTTGAATTGAGTACAATAACTTTTCCATCGGAAGAAAAACTCAGGTTGATCTTTTCCGCGTCAGCGGTGCCAAACTCCCAGGAGATCTGTGTGCCTTCCGGCACGGTAAGATTGCCGGCGTTTTTCAAGGCTTCGTTTCTCTTACTCAAATAAGCAGGGTAAGTAAGATAAGTATCAAAATAACGTAAGTCGGGACGGCTGATCACGTGAAGAGTGTGGGTAACAGAGGTAAATCCTCCTGCTTCAAATACAAAATCCTCGTGGCGCTGAAGACTGCGAAACGTGTAGCTGTAGTTGCCGTCGGCTTCTTTTTTCATCTTGCTGCGCTTGCCTTTGGAGATCAGGTATACTTGATCCGGAATAGTATTGCCGGCCAGTTGAAGCTTCACTTCGAAGTCTTCGTTTTTAAATGCCTCCAGTTTTTGATTCGCTACTTTAAAATCGAAAGGCGCCTGCGGAATAAAAGCCTGGTTGTAGTGAACGATCCGGTGTGTGCCTTCGGTAAGCATTTGCGGTACGAACAGCAGCAGCAGCAGGATCACTGTTACCGGCGCGACTATGTATTTCAGGTGTTTCTTGTTTTCTTTAAAATTGACTGCTTCGGTAAAAGGAACAAAACTAAGCTCCGCCGTTTTCTGACTAATAGAAGCTAGCAATAATTCGTTTTGCTCCAGAGAAAGTTTTTTGAGTTGTAAAGCATTCAACAGCTTATCGCTCACCTGCGGAAAATATTTCCCTATCTGTGCCGCTGCTTCTTCATCGCTGATCTGTCGTTTGAGATCTACTAAGTGAACGATCGGTGTAGCAACCCATCTGTATAAAGCAAAGCAGGCTATGCCCAGGAAGCTGAAGAAAAAAGTGAGGCGTACGGAAGTACTGAAGCGGCCAAAATACTCAAGCGAGGAAAGGAGCAGCCAGGCGGTAAAAATTACCGCAAAGAAGAAGATCGTGCCGCGTAATAATACGTTCGTGTAGTATTTCTTTTTGTAGGCAGTGAGCTTCTCCAGGAGTATGTTAAAAGTTCCTGTTGACATGTTTTATAATATACAGAAAATAACGAAGATCTTTCTATAAAATTATCAAAAAAACGGGAGTAAAGGAAATTATATGCCTTCTACTACATTTACTGGTCGCAGGGATTTCTAATGTTGAATTTTAAGTTTTGAATTATGAATGATTTGGGACCGACAAAAATTTAACTTAAAAAGTCATGTTCGTTTTTAAATCCCTTAATTCAAGGTACTCTTGATTTCAGAATTCAGACATTATTATCCTTCCAGATCTTCAGGTACCAATAAACAGGAAAACCGATCGATCCGATAAATATTCCTATGATTACCCAGAGGAGCTTTTCATCATTGCTCAGTTTTTGATTGCTCAGTATATGGATCAGGAAATAAATCAGTTTGAAAACGGCTAGGACAACCAACAGGAATATCCCTGCAAAAAAACCTACAAATGACCCTATCATAGCATCCGGCGATTGCGCCACATAAGCGCTGGGATCGGGCAAGAGTGCGCTAAAGAAGGCGACAATTAACCCAAAAAATAAAACGATCATTAAAATGAAAACGATCAAGGGTAGGAAAGCGAGAATGCCTGTAAGGATTTTGCCTGTCTTGCTCATGGTTTTACTATTTACAGTTTCACTTCCTCTGATTTTTTCACTTCTGTACGCAAGCCTTTTGTCTTCAGCTTGTCGCTGATCCTGTTTACCATCGCGATGGATGCTTCAATTTCTTCTTTGCGAATAGCTACGCTTTCGATATTGAAGCCAAATGGAATATTGCGCTCTGTACAATAGTGGATAAGATCGTCGGCGATGCTCATACAAACTTCTACCGATCTGTGCAGAATATTTTCGGATGTTTTTAATTCCTCTTTCAAAAATTCCGGGATATCGATCCCGAGCCATTCCATAAAACGAAGGGTTTTAGGAGAGCCGCAAGCTGTAAGGGTAAAGATCACCGTAGGCATGGCGCGTTCTTGTTTTTTACAAGTTACCTCGAGATCATGCAGCACGTTGCGCGCGTAGTCTACGTTGAATACGCATTGAGAAATAAAATAAGAAACACCGTTGTCTACTTTGTCGAGCATACGTAGGGGTTCGTCTTTGAGCGTGGCATGTCTTTCCGGAATGGTAACCGCTCCGATCACGGAAACCGCTTCGTGCTTGCTCCAGAGCGCGTAGGCTTCTTTGAGACTTGTTTTAACTTTATAGTCGGGTGCCGGCACGCCTACGAATACGGGATAAAATTTATGTTTGGAAAGATCTTCCAGCCAGGTCGTCAATTCTTCTTTTGAAAATTTCCCGGCAGGACGGTAAATTATTTTTGGAACATTAAGCGGGTATAAATGCTCGCTTGCAAATTGAAAAGGATCGAGTGCTGATAAAAAAGGGAAAGGTCTTTCTTCCGCAGTTCTCGCCGATTCATCCTGCACATCGTAAACGACCAAAGCGTCGATATCCAAGCCATGAAGGCGTGCCAGCGTCTTTTGTGCGATCTCTACTACACGTTCCGGTGTGGTTTCTGATTTGGGAGGAGTGATCCCATACAATAAAAGCCCGGAATGTTTTGATTTTATTTTCTGTAAAAACATCTGCGTTTTTTATTTGCGAACATCAAAGATACGCTTTAAGGTTGAAAATTTAAAGCTAAAAGTTAAACGTTTGATAAATTGCGGGTGTCCAAATTTCCTTGCGTTTTAAGGCCTTTGCGTGAAATCGCTGTCAAAGCTCAAAGTAAAAAAATTTAAACGTTGAACTTTAAACTTTTTATTCGTTCGGTTCAATATGGATCAGAACATGTCCTAGCTGTGGAAGTTTTTCCCGCAAGGTATCTTTTAGCCTATGCGCGATCTGGTGGCCTTCGCGAACAGTGATATCAGCGGCTACTTTGGCGTGGAGGTCTACGTGGTATTTCATACCTGATTTGCGGATGAAGCATTTTTCTGTGCCTTTGATTCCCTCTACCTGTATAGCGATCTGGCGGATCTCTTCGATGAGGTCGTCGTATAAATGTTCGTCCATGATCTCTCCCAGCGCCGGTCGAAAGATGGAATAGCAGTTATACAAAATAATTCCGGAAGCGATCAAAGCCGCCCAATCGTCGGCCGACTCGTAGCCCGGCCCGAAGATCAAGGCTATGGAAATTCCGATGAATGCCGTCACTGAAGTAATGGCATCGCTACGGTGGTGCCAGGCATCTGCTTTCAGCGAACTGCTATTTGTTTCTCTGCTCTTACGCATCACTAAACGAAAAGAAATTTCTTTCCAAATAATGATTGCCCCTAGCACATACAGGGTATAAGCATGGGGCAATTCGTGCGGCGTGCCAATGTTTTGAATACTTTCATACGCAATGATGGTAGCGGAAGTAATGAGAAAACCTACTACCAGAAATGTGATAAGTGGCTCCGCGCGGCCATGTCCGTAGGGGTGATTTTTGTCGGCGGGTTTGTTGGCGTATTTTAATCCAAACAATACAAGAAAAGAAGAAAAAATATCCGCCGTGGATTCGATCGCGTCGGCGATGAGCGCGTATGAATTTCCAAAATATCCCGTAAGCCCTTTGAGTAGTGCGAGCGCGGTGTTTCCTACAATGCTGAAGTATGTAGTTCTGACAGCCGTTTCTTCTTTGGTTAATGTCATGTATTTGAAAGAATATTTTAAAGATAATTTAAAAAATCTGAAGATTGATTTACTGAATAAAAAAGATTTTTAAAATATTTATAATTTAAGATTTCAGTTTATAGCATCAATGCTTCTTTTTTATTTGTAAAAATTAAAATTTTAGTTACTCTTCAACTCTCTTCTAGTACTCACGAAGATTTTTTACTTTACTATTTATTTGTCTTTTTTATTCATCTTCATCATCTCCGAAAATCCCAGACCCGTTGCCAGTGCTACTACCGCTTGTGTGATCCGCTTTGCTTTAGTAACATCCGTCTTGGCAGACTCTACCCACTTGGAAAAATATTTCTGATGCGACATGGGTAGTGATTTAAATTTTTTTAACGCTTTGGGTTCGTCTGCGAGACATTCCATCAGTTCGGCCGACAAAGGTTTTTCATGAAGATCCAGTTCCATTTGTACTTTCACGTTGGCTCCTTTGATTTTACGGATCCCTTTGCGCATTTCTGCGTTGACAGCCATGATAAAATCTCCTTCACCCATAGGCAGCAAGCTTACGCCGTCAAAGGCAAACTTGTCCAGCTTGCCTTTGACTCGAAAGGATTTTTTATTACCAGGTTTTAATTTTTGTGCCAATGCAGCAGGCACTTCGAGATAGGTCCATCCGGTTTTTTCTCCTTGCTCAGCAAATTGGAGAAGGATGGCGTCAAATCGGATCATAGGTTATTCTTCCCCTTCTTCTGCTTTTTGTTCGTCGATAAGTTTTTCGGCAGTGTTCTTTTTACTACCGTATACCAACTCAAAAATAGCAGGAAGAATCAATAACACAAGGATCGTAGCGGAGATCAATCCTCCAATCACTACTACGGCCAGTGGTTTTTGGGTCTCCGAACCAATACCATGCGAAAGCGCTGCAGGCAGAAGGCCGAGAGAAGCCATCAAAGCGGTCATTACCACAGGACGCACACGGCTGAGGGCCCCGTCGCGTACGGCGAGTACGAGCGGCATTCCTTTCCGCATATTCTCTTCAAAGATGTGTACCAGGATAACCCCGTTCTGTATCGAAACTCCAAAGAGTGCAATGAATCCTACACCTGCAGAAATACTAAAGTTGATCCCTGTAATCAATAGCGCCAGGATACCTCCAATCAAGGCGAATGGCACGTTGAGCAGGATGATCGTTGCGTCGATCGCACCGCCCATAGAGACGTAGAGGATAATGAAGATGATCACAATGCTGATCGGCACTACATAGGCGAGCTGCTTGGTAGCACGCTCCTGGTTTTCAAACTCACCGTTCCACACCAATTTATATCCTTTCGGCAAGTGAATTTTATCTTTCACCTTCTTCTGCGCTTCCGCAATTGTACTACCTAGATCGCGGCCTCTTACAGAAAATTTCAAGGCAATAAAACGGTTGTTGTTTTCGCGGTAAATAAAAGCCGGACCGGATACAAATCCTACCGAAGATATTTCCTTGATCGGGATTTTACCACCGTTGCGTGTAGGCACAAGGATATTAGCGATCTGTTGTTCGGTATAACGTTTGGATTCTTCGTAACGGATCTTAATATCAAAGTGTTTTTCATCTTCATAATATTGCGTAGCGGTTTTACCACCGATCGCCATTTCGATCACTGTTTGTGCATCTTCGGTAGAAACGTTGTACAGCGCCATCTTCTGCTGGTCCAGCGTGATACGGAATTCCGGTTGACCCAGGTTTTTGAAAATTCCCAGGTCTTCTACTCCTCTGATATTTTTCATTACCTGGTAAGTGGAATCCGCCTGCTTCTCCAGATATTTAAGATCTTTTCCAAAGATCTTGATCGCCATGGATCCTTTCACCCCTGATACTGCTTCTTCTACGTTGTCGGAGATCGGCTGTGAGAAGTTGAAGTCAACACCCGGGTACTTGGATAATTTATTTTGCATTTCCTCCACCAGCTGGTCTTTCGTGATCTTGCGTTCCCATTCTTTTTCAGGATAAAGGTCTACGAAAAATTCGGCATTGAAATATCCGGTAGGGTCTGTACCATCGTTCGGACGGCCAGTTTGAGAAATGATCCCTTTCACTTCTTTAAATTCTGAAAGATCTTTTCTGAATTTTTTAGTGAAGTGATAACTTTCATCCAACGAGATCGACATCGGCATGGTAGCACGCACGTATATAGATCCTTCGTTGAGGTGTGGAAGGAATTCGGAACCAGTGTAGCGGAAAAGGAATAAAGTAACCACTAGCAATGCTGTAGCGGCTGCTACACTTTTTCTTGGGTTCTTCAATACATACTCCAGGCTTGGGGTATAAATTCTATTGAGAAAATCTACCAGTACGTTTTTCTTTTCCTGTACATTTTTATTCAGGAAAATACTGCACAATACCGGCACCAGCGTAAGACTGATGATCAATGCACCCGTCAGTGCAAAGCCCACTGTATAGGCGAGTGGCGAAAACATTTTTCCTTCTACTTTCTGGAAAGTAAAAATTGGAATGAGTGCCGTGAGGATGATGAGTTTGGAAACGAAAATCGATTTACCCATTTCCGTAGCTGTCTTGGCGATCTTACTGAGCTTGGCACGTTTGTTAAACGTTTCCATACCGATCGCGTGCGCTTTGTGCGCGAGCATTACAAACACCCCTTCTACCATTACCACGGCGCCGTCGATAATGATACCAAAGTCGATCGCACCGATGGAAAGCAAGTTGGCCGACATCCCTTTGATGTACATACAAATGAAGGCAAATAACAACGCCAGTGGAATTACAATGGCTACTGTAAGCGTGGTACGCCAGTCGGCCAGGAATACCAGGAGAATAAAGGTCACCAGTAATATCCCGAGGATCACGTTTTCTTCCACGGTATCCATAGTAAAATTGTTGAGCGTGGTACGGTCGTAGAACGTCACCATTTTCACGTCATCAGGGAGAATATCATTGTTAAGCTCTTCGATCTTGGCTTTCAGCGATAAGAGTACTTCTCCCGGGTTTTCACCTTTACGCATCAGGATAATTCCTTCGAGCACATCGTCGTGGTTATCGCGCCCCACGATGCCCTGGCGGGGTTGGTAGGATTCGTGTACGGTGGCTACGTCTTTTACTTTTACCGGTACGTCTTTGACGTTGTCGACGATAATATTTTCAATATCTTCTATCGAGGTGATCAACCCGATACTTCTTACTACGAAGGCCTGCGGGCCTTTCTTGATCACGTGACCGCTTACGTTGATATTGCTTTTGCTCAGCGCTGTATAAATATCATAAGCCGTAAGGTTGTATTTAATCAGGAGACTTGGGTCTACACTCACTTCGAGTGTACGCACTTTACCACCGAAACTTACTACGTCGGCAATCCCGGGTACCGATTTTATTTGCTTATCAATTACCCAATCCTGGATCGTTTTGAGCTCGATGATATTTTTAGTATCGCTTTCAAGTGTATAGCGGAAGATCTCCCCGGTAGGACCGGAAGGCGGTTGTATCTCCGCGTCGGCACCTGGCGGCAGGTCCACGTTGGCAAGGCGGTTGGCTACTTCCAAGCGTGCATTGAAATCCTGTACACCGTCCTCAAAAATAACTTTGATCACCGAAAGCCCAAAAAGTGAAATGGAACGGAGCGATGTTTTTTTGGCAACCACGTTGAGCTCGGTTTCGATCGGAATGGTTACAAAACGTTCTACCTCTTCTGAGCTTCTGCCCGGCCATTGTGTTACAATGATCGCGTTGGTATTGGTCACATCCGGAAAGGCTTCAATCGGTGTGCGAAAGAAGCTTACTACCCCTGCGATCATCATCAACAAGGTGGCAAAGAACACAAAGAATTTGTGCCGGAGCGAAAATGATATGATTGAATATAAAGGCTTGTTCATTGGATCATCCTTTTACTTACTACCCATTTATTTCATTATACAGCAACAAGCTTCCCTCCGTCACCACTTGATCTCCTTCTTTTATCTCTCCGCCAATGAAACTAAACGCAGAAGTATCTTTGATCACTTTTACTTCTCTTACTTCAAATCCTTTTGCCGTTTTCACGATCACAAAATATTTGTCTTTGTCGAACACCACTGCTTTAGACGGCACGGCAAGAAATTTTTCGGAAGGCGAAAGGTGCAAGTGAATCGTAGTAAACATATCCGGTTTCAGCAATCCGTCTGAGTTGTCCAGCTCGATCCGTACTTTAAGCACTTTAGAATCGGCATCCAGAAGGTTGCCTACTTTCGAGATCGTTCCCTTAAAATCTTTCTCCGGATACACGATCGTATTGATCAGCACTTCCTGCCCTTGCTTTACCTGGGCGATGTCGGATTCATATACGTTGGCTAGCACCCACACTTTATTCAGCGAAGAGACTACAAAGATCGGCTCGGAGTGGTCGGAGCGTAGCTCCATTCCCTGGTTGATATTTTTTTCTACCACATACCCTGCGATCGGCGATACTACCGAGAAATAAGGCTTGTCTTTATTTTCCGCACCATAGATCTTGAGAATTTCAGCAGAACGTTTCAACTGATCGGAAGCAGTTTCAAAATCTTTTCTCGCCGTGATCAATTCTGTTTCCGAAAGGAATTTGGCTTTGTACAGTTCTTCGGAAGTTTCCACTTTCCGTTTAGCAATATCGTAGGCATTTTTATCTCTTTTATAATCATTTATATAATCGGAGATATCACTACTGATGACAGTAGCCAGGCTTTGTCCTTTTTTTACATAATCTCCCAGCGATACATCGACCGATTCCACTGTTCCGGAAACGAGTGGAAATACGCGGTCTACAAGTCCTTCGTCGAACGCTACTACTCCGTTGAGAAGCAATTCTTCGTGCAAGGCTTTGTAGCGGACCGTATCAAGTTTATAATTGATCGAGTCGGGCTGTTCGGCCTTTTCTGTATGCTTGCTATGTTTGCAGGCATTCAGCAATACAATAAAGGCCATTAGGATATAGATATTTTTCATGGGTTAGAAAAACTTTGCATTTGTAACGTAATTAAAATACTGACGGGTCTGGAAATTATTTATTTGCAGATCGATCAAGTTGAACTGTGCATTTTTGTAGGTCCTGATCTTGTCAAGATAATCAAGTAAGGAGATCACACGGCGGTCATAATTTCTGGTCGCTTCGATACTAATGTTTTGCAGGCTCTCCACATAGTTGGGCTGTATGTTCGCATTGAGCGTGTTTACATCCATTATTTTTTTATAGGCAGAAATTACTTCTTCGCGGATCACTTCTTCGTTGAATTCATACGCAGCTTTTGATTTATCTACCAGCACTTCGGCCTTTTTAATATTTCCCTGATTGCGGTTAAACACAGGTATGTCCATGGCTATGTTGAGCCCTGTATAATTGGTATAGGCGTTGCCGTATCGGTCGTATGTAGCGCCCAGCGTAAGATTTGGGACAGCGGTAGCGCGCTCTACGCGAAGCGAGCTTTGATTGTACTTAATATTCATTTCTGCAATGCTGCGGTCCGGCCTTTTGAGCAAAGCAGAGTCGTAGCCCGCTTCCAGCATAGGCATTGGCTTGTCTTCCGTTTGAGGAATGTCAGAAGGATACACAAAATCGGAAGGATCCATCCTGAGCAGAAGTTTTAACAGTTGCTCATTTTCAGTAACCTGATTATTCAGATCCAACAACGTAGCGTCGTTGTTTTGTAATTCAAACTGTAGACGTGTAAGCTCATAACCTGACACTACACCTTGTTTCATTTGCATTCCTGTAAGCTGAACCAGGAAGGTAAGATTTTTTTGTTCGGTAAGAAGTAACTCTTTTTTATGAAGCGCAGCATACAGATCCGTATAAGTCTCGTAGATCTGTAATCTCAGCACACGCATAAGATCATCAAAGGCAAGCTGCTCCAGGTTCTTATTCACCTTTGCCATGTGCACCATTTTGCTTCTTTTGCCTGCGATGTTGATCATCTGGGTGATCTGCGCCTGGAATTGACCATTGTTATAATAAGGAGTTCCGTTGGCATTGTTTTCACCGTAATTGAATACCCTTCCTGTATGCGGATTGTAGAAGTTCGTTTCGAAGAAAAAGGTAGGATTGTACCAAAGCCTTGCCTGGCGGATCGCGGCGTCGGCTACCTGTATGTTGAATTTTTGTGCGAGTAAATAATAATTCTTTTCCAGAAATAATTTCTCCGCCTCAGGAAGCGTAAGGCGAATCGTATCTTTGTATTGTGCCTGCATGCAAAAAGGCAACAACACCAGTACGAAAAACAATGCTTTTTTCATGACTGACGTGGGTGTTATTCGTTTGTGAAAATTCTGGCTTCTCTTTGTTATTATATATAGTTCTCTTTGTTATATATAATTTTACAAAAGTAAAAGACAATTCTGTATCAATATTGGAGAATTTCTAATCTTGCATTTCTAAAAACGAAAAAGACAAAAATTACGCAGATCATGGGAGATAGTCCTACGTATTTTTACCGAAACTTTTTGTTCTAAAAATGGTTTGCCAACAATGATGCCGTTTGTTATTTTTTATAACATTCAAAAATAGACCCTGGTAAGATAAGAAAAAAACGGAACAAGGGGGAAATCTGTTCTTTTAATAAAATTTTAATCCCTCCATCCGGTTATTAAAAATATTAAAAAATAGTTGATGTTATTGTTTATAATTAACGGTGCCACAACTTCGAGTCGTGGCACCGTTAACAATCAAAATTATTCAATCAACGCCTTCATTGCGTCCATCAGCATCTTCCAGTTTTTTTCTGAATGCGCTTTTTGTTCTTCATCTTTAAAACCGTCTTGCGTCAACGTAAAAATTGTAACGTTTCCTTCACGGGCAAGCTCGTACGTGATGTTGGCATAATTTTCAGGAATGTCTTCTGTACCGGAAAAAGAACTCCAGTAATTGTATTTCAATTTTTTATTTTTTTCCAGTTCTAAAATAATTCCTTTGTCTTCGTATGCCTTGCCCTCCCACTCGCCGCGGAAGATAAGCGGACTGCCCACTTTCCAATCGGAAACCGCTTCGGTACCGAAAAAATACTTTTTGATCATCACAGGATTTGTCAAGGCATCCCAAACTTTTTCAATAGGAGCGTTGATCTTGCAGGATGTTGTAAGAATGAGTTGTTTTTCCATGATTATGTTTTATATGTATTAAAATTTAATGTTGTTCTTAAAATATATATTCTACTTTCTTTCAACACCAATAAGATGTTTAGATTATTAGACCAATACTTTCTGCTTCACTACACGCACAGGTTCACGGAGAATTGTTTTCAATTTTTCAGGAGCCGTCTTTCTAAAATCGGAAAGATAGATCTCATGGTGCATGCCGGTTTTCTGCAATTGATGGTCTTGCATAAACTGCTGCATTTTTTCGAGCGAAGCCGGTTCGTTGGCAAAGGAACCTTCGTGCAGCATTTGCACGGCTTTGCCTTCTTTCATTGTCACGTATTCCACTTCGGTGATATCGAGCATTTTCTTTTTGGCAAATACTTCCATCCGGATTTTTTTCACCTGGTCCGAGGAAACAAAATCAGGCAGGCGAAGCAACAGCTCCCAATGCCACTCTTGTCTAGGGATCAGCTGCGGCACTTCGCTGATGGTGAAATGCTCCCCGAATTTTTTGGTATCAAACCACCATAATCCTTCCAGCTTGGCAATGGTAAAATCGCTGCCTTCTTTTTTATAATAAAATTTTACGGCGTAAGCCACCGTGTATAAGGCCTGCACCCTGGAGGCAAAAAATTCCGAAGAAGGATCTCCTTTCCCGGCGATGGAAAGAAAATTGGCCTCGCCAAGCTCTACCAATTCAGGAGAAGTGCCTGCTTTATAATAGGTGGGAAACAATTTGGTCAGGTCTGTTTTCATGGTCTTTTTTAGTGATGATACAAAAATAAAAGACGGGAGTGACAGCCTTATGTCAGCAGTGATAAGAAATTTTAAAAATAATCCTCGTTACTTTTTCGTTGGCGTCCCCGCCAGCGAAAGGTGTTTTTACTACGTGGTATCGTGCAAAGGGCTTTGCTGGCGGGGACGCCAGCAAAAAGGGAAAAAGGGAGAGACAATCAAGGTTCAGACAAAAACATTCATAACTTCCCCAAAATCGCCGCGGCCATTTCTTTCACTTTTGCACCTAACTCCGGAGGACTAATAACTTTAGCGCTATCCGCGTATTCCATATACCAGCGGGCAAAGCCTTCCAGTGAAGGTACCAGAAAGGTCATTTCTTTTTCATCGCCTAGTTCTCTTTCAGATACAAATCCATAAAACAATTTTGGCTCTTCAATATATTTGGCGGCATGTTTTTCTACTTGTACTACTACTTTGTGCAAATCCTGTTTCTCGGCTACGTCTTGCAAATATTTTTCCAAGGATGGATGTTCATTCTTAACGATCGTATCTGTGCTTGACAATGATTTAATGCGGTCGATCCTGAAGTCGCGGTAATCCTGGCGCAGCTGGCAATAGGCGATCAGGTGCCAGCGATTGCTGATAAAAGAGATCCCCACAGGCTCTACCAGGCGCAGGGTATTTTCTTCGCTGTATTTGGCAAGGTATTGCATCTTCAATACTTTTTTTTCTGCAATGCCTTTGAGTATCGTTTGGATCAGATCGTCGGAAATAATGGAAAGCGTTTGCCTGCGTACCACCTGGATGTGCTGGTCAGCGGTTTCTAAAAATTCTTTTTCAGAAGATCTAAGTACCGCTCTCACTTTATACATCGCCGATTTATAATGCTCGAGGGTAGAAGTATCGGTCATTTTTTCTACTAATTTTTCTGCCGTAAGAAAAGCAGTAGCTTCCTGCATGGTAAACATCACAGGTGGCAAGCGGTAGCCTTCCATGATCGAGTATCCTACGCCCGCTTCGCCCAGCAGCGGTACTCCGGCTTCTTCCAGTGTACGGATGTCGCGGTATACTGTACGCAAACTAATGCCGAAGCGATCGGCGATGTCTTGTGCCTTTACTACTTTGGAAGATTGCAGCTGAATTAAAATAGCGGTAACTCTGTCGATCCGGTTCATCGGGACAAAAATAAATTGAAATTTTGAATTATGAGTGATGAATTATGAGTTAGGCAAAAAATCGCTCATTATCATTTTTTAAAACTTATAATTCAACATTCATAACTCAAATTTTTAAAAAGGCACAATCTGTCCCAGGATTGTTTTGTTTAAAGGCTTCAGCAAATGCCCCGACACGAAATGATTGGCAAGTCCGGCTTCAATGTCTTCCTGTTCGCTCGACGAGGAAACAATAAAGACTGAAAACTGGGCGTGGATGTTGTGATTGAGCTGTTCGAATTGTTTTAAAAATTCCCAGCCGCTCATGGTAGGTGTGTTCAAATCCAGGAACATCATAGTAGGCCTGCATTCTCCGGTGGACTTATAATTTTCTTCTATATGAATAAGTGCTTTTCGAGGATCGGTAAAAAGACGAATTTCTTTTTGTCCATACACTCTTCGCACAAGCTCATAGTTGAGAACGTTGCTCATCGGATCGTCGTCGATGAGAATAAAATATTCTGGTACTTTTATAAATGTTTTCATGATTCGCTAGACGATAAAAGCCGCTGGAAAAGAATTTCCCCAACGGCCAAACTTACACTTGAACTATTTAAACCAAACCTTTCTGTAGAAACCCACAGTAGTATCATCAATCCTTAAATTATTTCTCTATCAAGAATTTTACCGCCAGTAAACACATGCACAACACTACAAGAAAATAATAGTTGTCAATTCGACCGGCGAGGCGGAGCAGCAGATTTTTTTTCATATTCAATTTTGTTTTAAGTGAAACAACAGGATCGTTTTCTTCTCCGCTTTTCTTCTATTGTGATCCTGAGCATACTAACGCAAGCACTGATTATGAGTTGTAACCCTGAAAATGATTTGATGTAAGATTTTAAAAAATGTAAAAACTATCTTTTCGCCTGAAAAGATCGAAAAAGGCGAAAATGATCTTTTCTGTGGATACGTATTCAGTAGAAGAGCCGTATTTATACGGAGTGTAACAAAAAGATGATAATGAAAGGGATACGAGATGCCAAATGCTAGATGCCAGATCCCGGATGCCGGATGCCGGATGCCGGATAAAATTGGCTATTGATTTTATGTTTTCAACCCTATGCGCCTTAGCACCTTTGCGAGAGAATTTCACGCAAAGGCGCTAAGGCGCAAAGAATATAGCTAACTCAATATTGCTACACTGAAACATATCACTATCAAAACTATCTTTATCTGGTATGCGGGATCTGGCATCTAGCATCTGTCTACTACATTGAAAATAAACATTTTGAATATTTTTATGAGTTTTTTCTCTCTATTTGGAACCTGAAAAAAGAAAGCTGTGTTCTAGCGTTATTGAAATTAGATGTTTAAACATGAAAGTAGAAGTCTGGAGCGATGTAATGTGTCCTTTTTGCTATATCGGCAAAAGGAAATTTGAAAAAGCGCTGAGCGAATTCCCTGCGAAAGAGGAAATTGAAGTAGAATGGAAAAGTTTTCAATTGAATCCTTCTCTCAAAACCCAGCCGGGCAAAAACGTAACCGAATACCTGGCTGAGATCAAAGGCTGGACTCTTGCTTACGCCAAACAGATGAACGATCATGTAACACAGATGGCCAAGGAAGTAGGATTGGAATATCATTTCGACAAAGCCATTGTAGCTAATTCTTTTGACGCTCATCGCTTGCTACAATACGCCAAAACTCAAGGCAAAGGCGATGAATTGGAGGAACGTTTGTTCAAAGCTTATTTCACTGAAGGAAAAAACACTGCCGATCACGCTACACTTTTGCAGCTTGCTACCGACATCGGTTTGAACAGCCAGGAAGCAAGCAATGTACTAAGCAGCGATCAATATAAGGAGGAAGTATTGCGCGATATCTATGAAGCACGCCAGGTGGGCGCTTCCGGAGTTCCTTTTTTTGTGATCGATCAGAAATACGCTGTATCGGGAGCACAAGCGCCGGAAACTTTCCTAAGAGCACTTACTAAGTCATGGGAAGAGCATGAAAATAAAAAACCTACGAAGCTCGATACGGGCAACAATGACAACGTTTGCACCGACGAAGGTTGTGCGCTCTAATAGTTTACGACTGTAGAACGATTATCAAATTTTGTAATTCATCAATTAAATCAAATAATAAATTAACCCTTAAAATTCAACAACATGAAAAAAGTAAAATTTTTAGGCACCCTGATCACTGCGGTAGCATTGGCGTTCGCATTCACCACTGCTAAAATTGACTACACAGTAGACAAGCAACAATCTAAAGTAAGCTGGCTTGGTAAAAAAGTAACCGGCGAGCACAAAGGTGGGATCAGTATTGCCAGTGGTAAACTTACCTCCGATGGAAAAACTGTAACTGGTGGTTCCTTTGACATCGACATGACTTCCATCACTTGTACCGATCTTACCGACAAAACATACAACGAAAAACTGATCGGTCACCTGAAATCGGATGATTTCTTTTCTACAGAAAAATTTACAAAATCTACTTTCGTGATCACTTCTGTAACGCCTACCGGCAACGATCAATACAAAGTAGTTGGAAACCTAACCATCAAAGGTATTACCAATCCCATGGAATTCCCTGCTACTATTAAAACTACTGCTACCGATGTAAAAGCAAACGCTACCATCAAAGTAGACAGAACTAAATACGGCATTAAATACGGCTCCGGCAGCTTCTTCGACAACCTTGGCGACAAAGCGATCGACAACGAGTTTACGCTTACTGTAGACCTGGTAGCTAAAAAATAATTTTTGATTTCGAGATTGAAACACTGAAGAGAAGTTCTGTTGTGAAGAAGATTAGATTAGATTGATTAATAACACAGAATTGGGAAGAATGAACTGAGTTGAATTTTCATTGTTTCTTTTTTGTAAAACACGAAAGCCACGAAAATCGTGGCTTTCTTTTTTCTTTATACTCGTGCTTACACTCTATATTGGCACGACCGTATGGAGTTTGAGCGCGAGCATAGAGCGAATTTTTTAAGATTAATTTATTTTTCTTGCAAGCAGTACCTCCCTGCTTGGTGTTTCTCCAAAACTTTCAGATAAAGAATCTCTTTACACGTAAGCTCCTCATCTTTTACAATTTTTGTTTCGATTCCTTGGTCTGTAAGCCTTGTTACGTTTGAAAGTTCGTTCGTAGAAAGATATACTTTTTTATTTTCCGCTTTGAGTTCTTTCAATTGTGCACGGATCATGCGGTTGATTGGAATGTTTTTTCTGAGTGTTCCCTCAAAGGTGAGGTAACTATTTACCACCATCGCAGCCAGCAGCATATAACGCACGATGCGCGCGGGTTTCGCGTCTCTGTATAGAAAACTGTATATAAGAATAATAAATGGAAAAAGATAAAATTGCGGAACATATCGCGCCCACCAAGGATGCGGAGCGATAAACACAGTCATCAGTATTGAAATATGAAGATAAAGAAACCAGAAATAGGGCGACTGATAAGATAGTTTTTCATGCCTTATGATGTCGTAAAGAAGATAGAGCGAGAGCAGGAACACGCCACTAAACCACACGCCAAATCCTCCCAGCCGTGCATCGGCAACGGGATGAAGACTTATTTCGCTTACCGAATAGGTGAACGGAATTTTCAATGTAGCTTTCTGAGGTGCTTGTGCATTTTGTGTTCTTGAAAACAATGAGACAAAAAAATTTGTCACTCTGTTTTGTTCCACAAAACCTACGGGCAATTGCGCATTGGTCGGAAATTTAATTTTGTTGAGCGGATAAAACGGGTGATGAAATTCAATCAAATTAGTTACATAAGGGTTATATCCTGTTGAGCAAAGTATCGATAAATGCATGAGTCCAAAAACAACGCCAAGCTGAACTGCCTTCCGGATCTTGCCTGCGATCACATAAGCCAGGATAAAAAAGAAGGAGAACATTATCGCATATACAATGCCTGTAAACTTAAGTGTACTGGCCAGGTGAACTGCAAAAAAAATACCCGGTAGATAAAGTAGCTTACGTTCTTCCCGATAATAATTTATTAATAAAATAAACATACAAATCAGACAGGAACTCAACAATGCATCGAGGTAGAAAGTAAAAAACTGAGTGATTGTGATAGGATTGAAGGCTAATACAAAAGCGATCAACAGTATAAAGCGGATCCTGATCTTTTCAAATGAAAGCATGAACGATACAGCAAGCGCAGCCACACTGAACATCATCATCAGGTGTAATGATTTTGCAAATTGAATATTGCCCACACAAGCATACATGACTGCCTGCGCGATCCAGGAAGATTTCGCATAGTTAAAAATGAACAGATCGTATATGCTTTTCCTTATTCCCGAAAAGGGTTGGTAAATCGGGTTCCATCCATTTTTTAATTCAATAATAGCTCCCTGATGATATTCCGGACCATCCCAGGAAATATCATAGAAGATCGAAGCGATGGCCATGAAGAGAATTGTCAATAGCAAACAGCTGCCTAGGCAGGTCAACAAACCATTAAGCGAAAGCGGATTTTTAGTAGTTGAATTTAAAAGAAAAATAAAACCAGCGCTTAACACCAGCGACAAGATATACTGCCAGGAAGCAATGGGTATGTGAAATAAAAAACATACCAACGGAATAGCCACCATAAAAAAGAAATTGCTTAAGAAAAATTGACCTGAAAGCTGGCTGTATGTCTGAAGGAACGGGCGATTTAATAGTTTCATTATGCTTAGCATTTGCAAAAGAGTTTCACGCAAAGAAGTTAAGATTACAAAAACAGGTTGCGGAGAAAACTTCCACAACCTGTTTATGTATTATATCTTAAAGAAATTCTCTACAGCAAAGACACACCTGTCATCTCTGCCGGCTTAGGAATTCCCATAAGCTCAAGAATAGTAGGAGCGATATCGCCCAGTTTTCCGTCTTTGATTGGTTTTTGGTATTCTTTATCGATCAGGATACAAGGCACTAAATTGGTGGTGTGTGCGGTGTTTGGAGTACCGTCTTCGTTGATCATTACATCGGCGTTTCCGTGATCGGCGATGACGATGAAAGTATAGCCATTTTCCAATCCTGCATTGATCACCGATTCGGCACAGTCGTTAACTGTTTCGCAGGCTTTTACTGCTGCTTCAAATACTCCTGTATGGCCCACCATATCTGGGTTGGCGAAGTTGAGCACTACAAAATCAGGCCAGTGGTTTTTTAATTCAGGAATTATTTTGTCGCGAATTTCAAACGCGCTCATCTCTGGCTGTAGATCATAAGTGGCTACTTTTGGAGAAGGACAAAGAAGTCTTTTCTCTCCTACAAATTCTTTTTCTCTACCACCGGAAAAAAAGAAAGTAACGTGTGGATATTTTTCTGTTTCGGCAATACGAATTTGTTTTTTGCCCGCTGCCTCCAGCACTTCACCGAGCGTATTTTTAAGATTGTCTTTATCGAAAATCACTTTTACTCCGGTGAAATTATCATCATAGTTGGTAAGCGTTACGTAGTAAAGATCCATTTTTTTCATTCCCTGTTCAGGAAAATCTTTTTGCGTAAGTGCCAACGTGATCTCGCGACCGCGGTCGGTGCGGTAGTTGAAGCAGATCACTACATCGCCTTCTTCGATCACTGCCAAAGGTTGATCGTTGGCACCAGTGATCACTGCAGGAAGTATAAATTCGTCTCCTCTTGGGTCTGCGTCATAAGAAGCTTTGATAGCCTCCGCTGCCGACTTGAATTTTTTTCCTTCGCCTTTTACCATCAGGTCGTATGCCAGTTTCACACGTTCCCAACGATTGTCGCGGTCCATTGAATAATAACGGCCGATTACAGAAGCTACTTTGCCGGCAGAATATTTCAGATGCGCTTCCAGGTCGTTGATATAGCCCAATCCGCCTTTCGGGTCGGTATCGCGACCGTCCATGAAGGCATGTACGAATACATTGGTAAGGCCTTTTTCTTTTGCAATATCGCAAAGCGCCTTCAGGTGCTCAATGTGCGCATGCACGCCACCGTCAGATACAAGGCCAAGGAAGTGTACTTTTTTATTATTTGTCTTAGCGTAGTTAAGTGCATCAACGAGCACTTTTTCTTTGCCGAGCGTTTTATCTTTTACGGCTAGATTTATTTTTACAAGATCCTGATAGACTATACGTCCGGCACCAAGGTTCATGTGGCCTACTTCAGAGTTTCCCATCTGGCCTTCCGGCAATCCTACGGCAAGACCGGAGGCTTCCAGTTTGCTGTGCGGATATTTTTTGTATAAAGAATCGATGAATTCAGTTTTGGCTTTCGCGATCGCAGATACTTCCGGGTTACTGCCCAATCCCCATCCGTCGAGGATCATCAGCATTACTTTTTTGTTCATATTATTAAATCAGATATTTACTTTAATTAGGTAGTGAATGACTACCGGATATTTTATTCTTTTATGTTCTGCATAGAAATTTTCATCCGGCATCTGGTATCCGGTATCCTGCATCCAATTTCCAAAGATATAAAACCACACTCTCAATCTAACATTACATGCCTTGATTTTTACAATTGCTTTATATAGGATAGGGTACTCAGGGAGTTGTTAACATTTTGTAAGTATATCTACCATATTTTTATTCCATTGTTTACAAACCCACATCTCTTTGTGTATCAAATTCATTTAAATACTTCCATTTCTTACAACTGCTATTTTGTTAGGAAAAACTTATGTAAAATTGCTTAATTGTTTTAGCATACTTTTAAACTATATTTTATGTACAGTGGGTTGATATCTTTATCGGAGAGCGGCATGCTAAAAAGAGGTGTTACAGATGTACCTGCAAAGCCTTACTTGCGTATCCAACGGGCCAAAAATAGCGTTACCCTTGATTTTGACATGGATTTTCACGAATCGATCTTGCTCTATTGTCGCCGGGAGAACGAAACTGAGTTCAGTTTTTTGGCAGAGGCTAAACAGGGTCCTTTTGTCGATGAGCGTCCAAATCTTACTCCTTATTCGGAAACCAGAGAATACAAAGCCATTTTCAGTATAGATGGGGAGCCGGTGGGCGAGGCGGATTTTCTTCAGATCCGTACCAAAGGCCGCTTCAGATTTTTTTAAGGATCTTCTGAACGATCTCGGTAAAATAAGCCTGGTTGTAAGGACCAAACCAATTCATATTCCTGGTTTCTGCTTTATCTTTATCATAATACCGGTCTACATTGATATAACCGATATAGCCGCCGTTGAAGCTGGTGATCACCAATTCAATGTTTTTCTCTTTGCAAATCTGCTCAAAATCAGGCATTAGTTCTCCTGAAAAGTCGCAAGGCATTCCCATAAATACCACGTTGTTGATCTTCATGATCTTGATCTTAGGCTCATAGGGACCGAAAAACCATTTGAACAGCCAAGGCCGAATCCGCCAATCTTCTGTGAGCTTTAAATGTGGTTCACGCAGCGGCAGGTCGAGTACCGCTACAGACAATTCCTCTACAGGCTGAAATGATATGCTGTCAATTCCCCTTCCAATAATGGTAGCCAGGCTATCTCCGTAAGCATGGATCAGCGGTTCGTTGAAGAGCTCTTTGTTTTGCTCGTACATAGGTTTAGGAGTATGACTCCCAACCATGCCCGCTGCATACAGTGCAAAGTCTATTTTACGGTCATGCTCAAGCTTCGCGATCATTTCGGCGGGATAATCGCCGGAGACACAGCGGTAGTTCATTTTGAGACAATTCGCATGCGCTGCGTAAGTGATGATAGCAGCCTGGGCGCCGCTTTTCTTGCGCACTTTCATTATACGCACCCATGGATCTGTTTTGCTGTCGGCTTCGTTAAGCCGGTTGCGAATGAGCGAAGCTGCTTTGTATTGACCATAGCCGATCTCTGATTCTTCTTTTGTATTGTCTGCCTCGCGGATCGCTGTGGTCATAGAGGCAAGGAGCTGATCTACATATTTTTCCTGGTAAGCGCCTGCGAGTACTCTTCCTGCCGGTCCTTCGGCCCAGCCGCCGGGAGCGCTGTGTGTATGTGTAGCGGTGAGATAGAGTCCTTGAGGGTCAAAGCCTAGTTCTTTCACTTTCACTCTCAGTTTTGCTTCCAGTACAGGTGGAAAGATCAGCAGGTCGGCGGAGAGGAAAATAGTTTTTTGTTTTCCATATTCAAATACAAAAGCACGTACGTAAACAGAGTCGTGGATACAATTCGCTTTTTCGCGCGGACCGTAACCAGCGAGGTCAGGATAATAAGAAGGAGTAATATTTTTTTTGGACCAGCCAGCTTTAAAGTTTTTTCCTTGTGCAGCTGTATCAAGCCGAAAAGTATCCAGCTGCTGCATCATGGCTTTGTAGTATGGCATTTCGCGGTAAGGCGTGCGGTCTACTTTGGTAAAGAGAAAGGGAAGAAGCACCAGGCAAAACACGATCAGCCCGAGGAGCAGTTTAAAAATCCACTTGATAATTTTTTTCATATTCTCTTTCTAAACCTGCAAGGACTACGAAATCCTTGCCAGTTTAGTTCCGCTATCTACAGCACGTTCATTCCCTGCTCTTTTATTTTTTCCAGTTCGTCTTTCATTTCCACCACGCAGCGCTGGATATTTGCATCGTTGGCCTTCGAACCGATGGTATTGATCTCGCGGCCTATTTCCTGGGCGATGAAGCCGAGCTTTTTACCATTGCTGTCGGCAGCTTTCATGGTTTCTTTGAAATAGTCGAGGTGGGTTTTAAGTCTTACTTTTTCTTCGCTGATATCAAGTTTTTCGATGTAGTAGATCAGTTCTTGTTCAAATCGGCCCTGATCCATTTCGGTGAGCGCATATTCGGCTACGTGTGTTTTGATACGTTCGCGGATGCCTTCTATTCTTTGAGGATCGAAGGTTTCTACTTTTTTGAGAAGAGTCTCTATTTTATCTAAGTACTCAATGAATTTGTCGGAAAGTACTTTCCCTTCGGAGAGCCTGAAGTTTTCAAATTTTTTGATCGCTTCCTGCAATACTTTCATCACAAATTTCCATTCTTCTTCGTTATCATTAAGCTGAGAGTCGGTATCTACCACGCCTGGCAAGGTAAGCGCTGCCTTGAAAAGATCGTCCTTAGGAGCTCCCGATTTTTCGGCGGCTTCAAGAAGCTCTCCGTAGTAATATTTCACCAGCTCTTTGTTGATATTCACTTTCGGTTTTACCTCGGTCTTGGGTTTGATATCAATGACCAGCGAAACTTTGCCTCTCTCTACGGTTGTGTTGAGCATGTTCCGGATCTCGAGTTCTTTGTCGGCATACTCCTTGGCCAGGCGCAGGGCGAGGTCCAGGAATTTAGAGTTGAGCGACTTTATCTCTACGGTCACGGAAAGCTGATCGTTTTCAGCCGTTGCTACTCCGTAGCCTGTCATTGATTTTAACATATTTGTATTGTTTAAAAGATAAACGTAATTTTGGAACAGGATTTAAGAATCTTAGAATAAACAGAATGCTCAACTTTATTTTAATGATTTCTAAGAATATTATCTGATTCCATCAGGAAATAATTTTATAAAGATAAATAAAATTTGATAATGAAATTTGGCGTAGTGGTTTTTCCGGGTTCAAATTGTGATGAAGACCTGGTTTATGTGGTAAAGAATGTAATGGGCCAACAAGTAGAAAAACTTTGGCATAAAGAAACTGATTTGAAAGGATGCGATTTTGTATTCCTTCCGGGAGGCTTCTCTTATGGCGACTACCTCCGTTCCGGCGCTATCGCCCGCTTTTCCCCGATCATGGACAGCGTGATCAAACATGCGGAAAAAGGTGGTTATGTAATGGGTATCTGCAACGGTTTCCAGATCCTCACCGAGTCTCACCTGCTGCCAGGCGCGCTGCTTCGCAACAACCAGATGAAATTTTCCTGCAAAAATGTTTACATCAAACCTGAACACAACGATACACTGGTAACTTCCAAGCTCGACACCAACAAAGGTTATAAAATACCGATCGCACACGGGGAAGGCCGCTATTTTGCCGATGAAACAACTTTAAAAGAATTGCACGACAATGGACAGATCCTTTTCCGCTATGCCAACGAAGAAGGAAAGGTAGTCGATGATGCTAACCCGAACGGGTCTCTGTACAACATTGCAGGCATTACCAACAAAACCAAAAATGTATTCGGCATGATGCCGCATCCGGAAAGAGCCGCAGACACTGTGCTGGGCAATACCGACGGGCGTGCGCTGTTCGAATCTATCCTGAGCAAAGTTTAGAATGGGATACCGGATGCAAGATGCCGGATACCAAATAAAAAAGAGCGGTCGCTAAATTTAACGACCGCTCTTTTTTATCTATTCTATTGTAATTCTGAAAATTCTTTAATCCTGCAAATCCCGACCCCTACTTGGTGAACTCTACGATCTGCGAATAGTGAACCCTTCCTTCTGCTTCGATCAGCTTAAGACGGTATTTCTGCAACCCTGGCATCACGCCATTGGTGTCGTAGTTATTAAGAATGATAGAGCCTTTTCCTGGAAACTCTTTGATAAGATTCCATTTGTCGTTTGCATAGTATTCCAACACATATTTTCCTTTTGGTTTCTCTCCTCTGGTAGACCAGATAAAATGGTCTTTGTCGACCTGGAAAGAATTGAAATGAAACATACTGGAAGGACGGATCACCTGTGGATTTAATACTCTTGGCTTGCAACCGTCTTTGTGGGTAATCTTGATGGTCAGCTGTGAGCTGATGCGGACAGAGGAAAGATCGATCTCAAACGCTCCGGTAGTGATGTTGGACATTACCTTCACATCGTTTACGTACACATCATTGGTGCAGAAAGTTACCCCGTCGTCGTTGAGCGAAGGGTTTTGGATGAATACGTTCTTACCCTGGTAAATGCCGGATATTACGAAAATAGCGGCATGGGAAGAAACACTGAACAACAATGCCATTATCAATAGGCAAAGCCTTTTGTTCATTCCTTTTCGGTTTGGTAGATAATTCGGTGTAGTCACTGTTTAAATAATTCTTATTTGTATGCTATCCTTACAAATAGTTCTCCAAAAGCACATCAAAAGTACACTTTTTTTATAATAATCTAAAATACAAATCGATATATCTTAAGGCTTTTCTGTCCTCAGCCTTTTTTCGTTGTATCTTTTTATATATCAATTATTTATAAAGCCATAAAGGCTGAAATCCTTTCTTAGGACACCAGCCTTTATATTAAATTTTAAGCTAAAGTGTTACTTCAAACTGAACAAGCTCCACAAATTGCTGTACACGTTCGTTCAACTCTTTTTGCGAAAGCTTTACAATTCTTTCCGTTCCGAACTTCTCCACACAGAAAGAAGCCATTGCAGAACCAAAAATAATTGCTCTTTTCATATTCTCAAACGAAACATCGTTGGTGCTTGCCAGGTATCCGATAAAGCCACCTGCAAAGGTATCACCTGCGCCTGTTGGGTCGAATACTTCTTCCAACGGCAGTGCCGGAGCGAAGAATACTTGGTTTTTGTGGAAGAGCATGGCACCGTGTTCGCCTTTTTTAATGATCAGGTATTTTGGTCCCATTTCCATGATCTTTTTAGCGGCCTTCACCAGTGAGTATTCTTTAGAAAGCTGGCGTGCCTCTTCATCGTTGATTGAAAGCACGTCTACCATCTGAAGCGTTTCGCGAAGATCGTCCATGGCGATGTCCATCCAGAAGTTCATGGTATCCATCACGATCAGCTTTGGTCTTTTCTTCAGACGGCTGATCACAGTGCTTTGCACTTTTGGAGAAAGGTTTCCAAGCATGAGGTAATCACAGTGCTGATAAGAATCTGGTACGATCGGATCGAAGGTGCCGAGTACGTTGAGCTCTGTCACCAGCGTATCGCGGGTGTTCATATCGTTGTGGTATTTACCGGCCCAGAAAAAAGATTTTTCATTTTCCTTGATCTGCAACCCTTCTGTATTCACGCCGTGCGATTCGAGCAGTTGGATGTCGGCCTTTGGAAAATCGCCGCCTACTACGGCAATGAGGTTTACTTTTTTGGTGAAATAGGAAGAGGAAAGGCTAATGTATGTGGCCGCTCCGCCTATGATCTTGTCGGTTTTCCCGAAAGGGGTTTCTATCGCATCAAAAGCTACAGAACCTACTACTACTAAACTCATTCTATATATATTTTTATCAGGTTAAAAAGGATATTAAGTGGACAAAGATAGGATTTGAATTTAAAAGTAGAGCAATATTTTTTAGGGAATGCGTTTTAAATATCGATTGCCAGGATACTAATGCCAAATAAAACGAAGTGTGAACAATTTATATCCGGTATCTGGCATACGGCGTCTGGCATCTATGCCTTTAAACCTTTAACTTTAAACTTTAAACCATTTATATGAAAAAATATTTCCTCTTCGCCGCAGCTATTTCGCTCGGGTTGGCCGGATGCGATAATAAACCTGCTACCAACCTTCCCGAAAAACAAGAAGTAGCTATTTCCACCGACAAGTTTGAAAAAGCAAAAGTAGAGGTGAAACTCGTAAGACTGGAGGATGAAATGTTTCAATTCAAAACCACCGAAGATGTTTCTGCTTTTCTAAAACGCCATCCAAGATTTGTAAAAGAATACCTTGAGATCCCCAACGCCGCTAATGAAAAGCCTTTCCTCGATCAGATGCTGGCGATGTATACCAATCCTAACCTAAAAAATTTTTACCTGGAAAACAAAAAATTCTACGGTGACTTCTCTGATCTGAAAACAGAAATGAACGAACTGTTTAGTTATGTTCGCTATTATTACCCGGATTATTATGTGCCAGAAGTAAACACACTGGTAACAGGCTTCCGCTTCGATCGCGATTTCTCTTTCTCTGATAGCCTGATCGTAGTGGGTATTGATTATTTTCTTGGAAAAAAAGCGAGCTACCGTCCGCAGTTTTATGACTATATGCTGAGCCGCTATGAAAAGCCTTACATGGTCCCAATGATGGGATTGGCGATCTCTTCTAAATACAACGAATACGAACCGAAAGACGAGACCATGCTTTCCGAAATGATTCATTACGGAAAAGCGCACTATTTCCTGGAGCGCGTCCTACCTGGGCTTCCGGATAGTTTGAACATTCAATTTACTGCACAAGAAATGATAGAAGTAGACCAGAATGCAAATGTGATCTGGGGACATTTTATTGAGAAAAAACTTTTGTTCGACACAAATCATAAAACCAAACAGCGCTATCTCGGCGAAAGCCCGAAAGTAGTGGCCATTGGCGACAACTGCCCAGGCCGCATCGGGCGCTGGCTTGGCTGGCAGATTGTAAGAAAATATATGAAAGAAAATCCTGGCGTAACGCTTCAGCAACTAATGAAAGACAAAAACGCACAGGAAATCTTTAAAAAATCTAAGTTTAAGATCAATACGGCGAGTTGATTTGATAGTTATGAAAATTATGAATGTTGAATTATGAATTATGAATGTTAAGTTTTTATAATAATTCATAATTCATAATTCAACATTCATAATTTCCCTCAATTGTCTTTCATCTTCCTCAGCTTATAATTCTGGTGACGTGTTTTCTTGTGCAATCTTTTAATATCTTCTTCTGATTTTGTACTCCAGTTGTCCAGGTGTTTGTCATAGTCATCCAGGGCTTTGTATTGGCTGTTGAGCAAGGTAGATTGGGCGGATTTGTCTTTTGATTGGATCATTTTTTTACCTGCATTCAACTTGCTTTTCGCCGATTGAATATTATTACGGTCTGCATCTTTCATCGCATCTTCCAACAGGTCATTGCTGGCAAAATAAATTATCTTTTCTACCACTTTGTCGTTCGCTGATTTATTGCAGGTATCCATGCTTGTGGAATATTTCAATATATTGGTAGAACGTTGGATCGTGCGCATGTTCGTGATGGCATTGTCATACACCAGTGAGCTATTAAATTCCAACGGACGATCGGGATATTGTTTTACTTTAAACTTGAGAAGTATTCCGTTTGTCTCGTTAGGATGTACTTCCTTCAAATCAATCAGTACCATATTGCCTACTACGGACGAGTGCTGTCCATATACGCGCGCGAGCTCCAGGTAATCCGAAGGAAATTCTACAGCAAGATTTGCGTTTTGAGCTACTACCGACAAAAGTGTTTTTACTTCCGAAACCAATTCGCGCGAAGCATCTTGTGGACTTTCGATGTAGTAGTAATGTCCGCCACCAGCTTCTGCCAGATCGTGCATCAGTACTTCGTCGAACTCGTGTCCAAGTCCAAACGCGCTGAGCGAAATATTACTTTTAGTGCTACAGCTCTTCACCATTCGCTCCAGCAGGTAAGGGTCGGTGATTCCTTCGTTTGGAATTCCATCTGACATCAGAAAAACTCTGTTGATCTTTTTAGGATCATAGGTAGATTTTACTTCGGCATAGCCTAAGTCTAAGCCTCCGCTGATATTGGTATGACCACGCGGATGAATATGTTGCAGTTTTTTCTTCAGCTGCTCTCGGTTGGCCACTGGCTCGGAGCCATGCAGCACTTCTGCAATATGGTCGTAGATCACGATCGACATATTGTCTTGCGGATCGAGATGATCGATGAGATAATCGACTGCTAATTTTCCATAGTGAATTCTTTCTCCCTCCATCGATCCGCTGCGATCAAACACAACTGAGATATTCAAAGGCACGCGCGTGCCGAGTGAGCATCCTTTCAGATCAATATATAAATACACTTCTTTTTTATCCGGGCAAAGCAATACATTATCGAGTGTCGTTTTAAAACGTACCACTGTATCGTTGGGAACAAGCGTGCCAGTAGCATTGCCTGAAGCCTGCGCCAATACTGAGTTAGAGAAGATATAAGGGACGCTGAAAAATAGCAGTAGTATAAAGCGTAACTGTTTCATAGTGGGTATAGTTTAGAGTGAATTTGTCTTTGTTGGAATAATGTTAGAGAAAAATTCTGATGAAATTCTGAAATAGAAGGGAGGGAAACTGTAGGAAAACTGAAGCTGTAAAAATGATTCTCTTAAGAGTTTTAAAATGTACTCTTTGCTAGCTGGTTTTATATTTTTTAAACTCTTTGCAGCTAATTCAAGGTTGGCACATTAAGATATATTATCATTATTTATACAACATCTCCGTTGGAAACATAGTATGGAGTGCGAGCGCGAGTATGGAGGGGAAACAACAAATCCCTGGAAAGAAAGATACTCTCCAGGGACCATGTTTAAAACTAAAAACCTACTAAACTAACTTTTAATGCCCATGGCCTTGATGTTCTTCAGGCTTGTAATTCGCTTGAAGTTCGGCCAGTTTCTTTTTACCGTATGCTAATCTTGTGATCAATACAAACAACACCGGCACGATGAAGATCGCTAGTCCGGTAGCGGCAAGCATACCGCCAAATACTGTAAAGCCAATTGTCTTACGTGCTACGGCTCCCGCTCCGGAAGCTGCTACCAGCGGCAACACGCCGAGGATAAAGGCCAGCGAGGTCATCAGGATCGGACGGAGACGAAGTTTTACTGCGTCGATCGTTGCTGCTACTACTTCCATGCCGCGGTCTACACGCTCTTTGGCAAACTCTACGATCAGGATTGCGTTCTTGGCCGCCAAACCGATTAGCGTGATCAAACCAATCTGCGCGTAGATATTGTTGTCTAGCTTAGGCAACAAGAACAATGTAAGGATCGCGCCGAATGCGCCGAGCGGTACGGAAAGCATTACAGAGAATGGCACCGACCAGCTTTCATACAGAGCTGCCAGGAAGAGGAACACAAACAAGATGGAAAGCGCGAAGATAAATACAGCGCTGTTTCCCGATTGAATTTCCTGGCGAGTAAGACCGGAGAATTCATATCCGTATCCTGCAGGCAATGTTTCAGCCGCCACTTCTTTCAGCGCCTGGATCGCCTGGCCGCTACTGTAGCCTGGTTTGGCCACACCATTGAATTCCGCGCTGCGGAAGAGATTGAAGTGCTGGATCAGCGGAGCGTTCTCCATTATTTTATACGATACTACTGTACTCAGCGGAATAAGATCGCCTTTTTGATTACGCACATAGTATTTGTTGAGGTCTTCAATTCTTCCACGATAGGACGTATCTGCCTGCGTCACTACACGGAAGCTACGGCCGTAGGTAGTGAAGTCGTTTATATAACGGCTACCCATCAGGGTTTGCATGGTAGAAAATACATCGGAAATAGCGATGCCCATTTTTTTACACTTCAGACGGTCTACCGTCAACTGGTAGCCTGGTGTGCGCGCCGTGAAGAATGTAAACGCTTTACCGATCTCCGGACGTTTGTTGGCTTCCATCATGAAATTCATCACTACCTTTTCAAAGCCTTTGATATCATCGTTACTTTCTCTTTGCTCCAGGATAAAACTAAATCCGGAAGAGTTACCAAGACCTGGGATCGGCGGCGGTGGAATGATCACGATGTTAGCTTCTTTCACCGTAGACAAACGTTTGGTCAATTCTGCGATCAATCCTTGCAATTGTGTGGAAGGATCTTTCCGTTGATCCCAAGGTTTGAGCTGACAGAAGATCGTACCACTGCTGGATTTGGAAGCAAAGGTAATTGCGTTCAAACCTCCCAGCGCTGCATAGTGGTCTATACCTGGTACGCTGTCCATGATCTTCATCATTTTCTTCAAAGTAGCAACTGTTCTTGCAGTAGAAGATGCTTCCGGCAATTCGAAGGTGATGTAAACACGTCCTTCATCTTCCGTAGGAATAAATCCGGTTGGTTTTGTTTTGAACAATCCGAAGGTTACTACGAAAATACAGATCAAGGCGATCAGCACCAGCGGAGCCTTGCGTATACTGGCTTGTACACCTTTGGAATAAGAGTTGGTAACACGCGCAAACCAGTTGTTGAATTTGAAAAAGAATTTATTCAATCCTTTAGAATTTTCATCCAGCTTCATTGGTCTCAACAACATCGAGCAAAGCGCCGGTGTCAGTGAAAGCGCCACGAAGGCGGAGATCAATACGGAGATCGCAATGGTGATCGCAAATTGTTGATACAAGCGGCCTACGATACCGGGAATAAACCCTACCGGCACGAACACCGCTGCCAGGATAAGGGCGATTGCAATTACCGGACCGGAGATGTCTTTCATCGCTTTGGAGGTTGCTTCTTTGGCAGTCAATCCTTCGTTGTCAATGTAGTGCTGCGCCGCTTCCACCACCACGATCGCATCATCCACCACAATACCAATGGCGAGTACGAATCCGAACATGGTCAGCGTATTGATCGTAAAGTCGAGCGGGATGAAGAAGATGAATGTACCTACAATTGATACCGGGATCGCAAGGATTGGAATTAATGTTGCTCTCCAGCTTTGCAGGAAGAGGAACACTACAATCACTACAAGGAATAAGGCTTCGAACAATGTGTGCAATACTTCGTTGATCGAAACTTTTACTACGGAAACAGATTCAAACGGTACTACATAATTTACATCGGCAGGAAACGATTTTTTTAATTCGTCCATCGCCTTATACACGCCTTCCGCGGTCTCCAGCGCATTACTTCCCGGCGCCTGATAAACGAGCAGGTAAGAAGCATTTTTACCATCTACATAACTGTTGTTGGCGTAGTTGTATTTGCCCAATTCTGCACGCGCTACATCTTTCAGGTAAACCATTGAACCGTCTTCCGGTTTGGTATATACAATGATGTTGTTGAAGTCTGATTCTTTTTCCAGCGGACCGTTTACTTTGATCGTATATTCAAACGATTGTGCCGTAGGCTGTGGAGTACCACCGACCGAACCGGCAGCTACTTGCACGTTTTGCTCTTGCAAGGCAGCAACCACCTGGTTTGCCGTCAGGCCATACTGCGCAAGCTTATCCGGCTTGACCCAGATACGCATACTGAAGTTATCTGCTCTGGAGAAAATATCACCCACACCTTTCACACGCAACAATGCGTCTTTGATGTAGATGTTAGCATAGTTGTCCAGGAATTTTACTCCGTGCGATCCTTTCGGAGAATAAAGAGCCACCAGCATGAGGATGCTTGGGTTTCTTTTACGCACGGTCAAACCGGTACGTCTTACTTCATCCGGTACTTGCGGCGTAGCCACGCTTACACGGTTCTGCACATCGAGCGTAGCAATGTTGATGTCGGTTCCTACGTCGAAGGTTACGTTCATGCTCATCGTACCGTCGTTGGTACTG
The DNA here is from genome assembly GCA_035535995.1 of Cytophagaceae bacterium. GTDB lineage: Bacteria > Bacteroidota > Bacteroidia > Cytophagales > Cytophagaceae > JANYCO01. The sequence continues at coordinate 66,961 of DATLOZ010000018.1, read as the reverse complement.
TTGCTCTGCAGGTACATCATACCCGGGCTACCGTTTACCTGCGACTCGATCGGCGTGGTCACCGTTTGTTCTACTGTAAGCGCATCCGCTCCCGGGAATGTACCGGTCACCTGCACCACCGGCGGTGTAATATCAGGGTATTGGCTGATCGGCAGGTTGACGATCGCTAAAATTCCCACCAGCATAATCACGACCGAAGTAACGATCGCGGTAACCGGTCTTTTTATAAATACATCTGCAATCATAAGATTCTTATAAAAGTTTTTTCTCTAAAATTATTTTAGTTTTTAAACCTCCAAGATTTCAAAAACCTTGGAGGTTTAAATCCATTATTTTTTTACTGGCTCGGAAGGAGCGCCTGGTGCAGTCGGAGGAGGCGCAGTCATTACAGCAGAACCATTCTTCACTTTCTGTACACCGTCTACTACAATTTGCTGGCCCGGCATAAGACCATTCAGGATGATCACTCTGTCGTTCACCGGAGCGCCCAGTGTTACCTTCTGTTGTTTCGCAGTATCTTTTTCTACTACGTAAACAAAGAACTCGCCCATTTGTTCGGTCACTGCTTTGTATGGAATAAGCGCCAACTTTTCAGGGTTGCGGTTCAGCACGCGCACGTTGCAGCTCATCCCTGTACGGATCTGGCGTTTAGCGTTGGGAAATCTCAGACGAATTTTCAACGTACCTGTTTGCGGATCTACAGCGCGGTCGAAGAATTCGATTGTTCCTGGGTACGGATAAATTGTTTTGTCGGGAAGTGCAATCGTGAAAAGAGAATCAGTTTTAGCTGTTTTGGATTCTTTCAATTGATTGAATCTTCCAATCTCTTTTTCGCTGATCACAAAATCCACTGCTACCGGGTCGTCGGAAGAAATAGTGTTCAGTTGTGTTTGACCTGCGGTGACAAATGCTCCGAGTTTCACCATAGAAATACCAATGGTACCATCAAACGGTGCAATGATCGTAGCGTGTCTGAGGTCGGTGGATGTTTTGAGCACTTCTGCTTCTGCCACGGCTACCTGGCTTTTCGCATTTTCCAGGTCTGTTGCAGAATATTCCACACGCTGTTTGGTAGCCATTCCTTGCTCGCCCAGCTTGTTGTAGCGGTCTGCATCGTTTTTAGCTTTTTCATAATTTGCTTTCGCGATCTGAAGGTTGGCATTTGCTTGTGCAGAGGCTGCTTCAAATTTACTTTGCTCGATCACGTAAAGCTTCTGGCCCTTGGAAACACGCTGACCTTCCTGGAAAAAGATTCCGGTGATAAATCCGTTTACCTCGCTGCGCAGTTGCACTTCGTTTAGGGCTACGATATTGCCAGGATACTGATCGTAGTATACGGCTTCCTCTTGTTTTACTTCCTGCATGCTCACAGGCACGGGGCCCATTGGTTTATTGTCTGCCGGACCTTTGCAAGAAACCATCCACAGGAAAGATAGGTTTAGCAATGCTATCCAGAATATATTTCTTCTTGTGCTCATAAAAGTTATGTTAGATTGTATTGTATAAAATAATTTCATTCTTGTTTATGTTGGTCAATTGTTTTTATTCTTTAAAGAGAACTCCCGTAGCCCTGTCGTAGTCTGACTTAGACAATAGGGCGTTGTATACTGAGTTGTAATAGTTGGTTTGTGCTTCTTTCAAGGCAGCCTCTGCTACTGTCACATCCAGGCTCATCGAGATCCCTTGTTCAAATTCTGCTTTCAGCACTTGCAGATTTTTCTCCGCCAGATCGAGGTTACGTTTCTGGATTCTTAGCGATTCGATGCTGTTGTTGAAATTGATAATAGATTCTTCTACCTGGATATCGATGTTGTGTTCGAGGTGACGAAGATTGTTTTGTGCGCGTTCTTCTTCCAGTTTTTTCTCCTGCACTCTGTAGTAAGCCGAAAATCCATTGAAGATCGGTACTTGCAGGCGCACGCCTATGTAGGAATAATTGAACCAGCGGTCTTTTTGGAATTTGAAGATCTGCGCAGGATCGGTAGCCGCAGTGGTGTAACCATAAGCAGCAAAAGCGCTGAGCTTAGGATAGCGGCTTCCTCTGGCTACACGGGTGTCGATCTTCGACAAGGCCAGTTGTGTCTGGCTGATCCTGTATTCAATACGATCACCATAATACTTTTTGCTTCCTTCGCCGGGCATTTGTACGATCGTAGTTAAAACATCCGAATTCAAATCATCGGTCAATGTTACCGTAGTATCACTTGGCAGGTTCATCTGGAACTTCAGTAATGCCTTGCTTAGCTGCACTACACGCTCTACGCGGGCTTTCTCTTCTTTCAGGTTGTTGTAGCTTACCTCAATACGATCCAATTCGATCTGTCTTGCCAAACCATTTTGCAAACGCGCTCTTGTTTCCAGGTAAGAAGAATCAAGTCTTGCAAGGTTTACTTCCAGGTAGGCCAGTTGCTTTTGATTTACCAGCACAGCGTAATATGCCTTCGTCACGTTGTGTGCTGTTTCGATCTTCGAGCGGGTCACATTTTTCGAAGAGAGGTCCTGGTAGATCCTTGCTGCATGCACGCTGCTGAAAAATGCCGGGTCAAACAGCACTTGTGAAGCAGTGATGTTGGGCGTAGACTGGTTGTGCAAACCAAACGCTATCGAGGTCGGCGTTCCCTTTGGGTGCGTGGCGTCTGGCTGGAATAGCGGAGAAGCTCCATATTCCAACACCGTTCTTTGAATATTGATGTTGTGTGTAAAATCAACGTTTCCATTGATCTGCGGTAATCCTGCGGCTCTTACCTGGCCTTTTCGCGCCAGCGCTACCCGGCGATCGACGTCGGTATTTTTGACATCGAGGTTATTCTTCACAGCATAGTCGACCGCCTCTTTTAGCGAGAAGCGTGCTTCACCGGTTCCCGTCTGGGCCATAGAAGAAAAGCTTAATAGAAATAATACTAAAAAACTGTAGATTCGATTCATACTCCTTTTCTGTTTTTTTACTTTTTAAAATTGTTGTAAAGTATCAGAGGCTGATATCTCTGATAAATAGTTGAATTGCTTTTTTGAGATTCTCATCGAGTGCGGCATGCTCTTCTTCACTCATCACCAAATCGTTCTGCATTTTCACAGCATATAGCCTGAACCCTTGCAGCATCGTGATCAAAAATACGGCCTGATCCTGCGTATTCATTTTCTTGAATTCCTTATTGGCCACGCCTATCTCCAGAATTGTGCGCACAAGCTGTTGTTCTTTGAGAAGCAAGTTTTCCGAAAGTCTACACAACAATGGTTTGGAGGTACTCATGGATTCGTAGCGAAGTTTTCCAAGGTTCATAAAACGATCAAAATAATCCTGGCGCTTTTTTACATAAGTGAGTAACAATGTACTAGCCTTAGTTCCAGGTTTGATCGCGCTGGTAAGCTCTTCTAAGAATTGCTTCTGCTCTTTGAGTACTACTGCTTCAAACAAACTTTCTTTGTCGGGATAGTAATAGTAAAGCGCCGCTTTAGACAGTCCTATGTCTGTGGCGATCTCCATCATGGTGGTTTTGCACAATCCATACTGGCCGAAGCGCTGCTGTGCGGCTTTCATGATGTCGTCGATCTTGGAGTTTTCTTCTTCCTGGTCTGTGTTTTTTGGTGACATAGTATTTCAGTTTTACCCTTCTTTGTTACCTGAATATCCTGTATCCCTTTATTGGCAAGGCTTTCAACGATTTTTGCTCTGGTGAATTAAACGTTTTGCTTATACCGCCAAAGAATCTCTGGGAGCAAATGTATTCAAATAACTGACTATTCAACAAAAAAAGTCAGTTATTTAATTGTTGAATGTATGAAAAACAATCTTTTTACAGGAATCGAAATGGGTAAATGGGATATTTTTTAGAATAAAGTTGAAAGTTTAAAGTTGAAGAATTTTTGCTTTCTTCTCTTTAGCTGGCGCAAGCCTCGAGGATTGTGCCGATTATATTTTAAAGATTTCGAGTATAAATTCAACCATTACTAAAATCTTCACTAAAAACATTCTGCAAAATATTCCGCCCGGAGGGCTCTCGGATATAGGGCACAAGCCTGGAGGCTTGCGCCAGCCTGATTAACAAGGTCCGCAACCATTGTAACGTATTATAGTTTATCCCCGCGCAATAGTCGAAAGCGTTTTCGCGCCTCTACTGTAAAAATACTTCCGGGATATTTGAGTAAAAATTGCTGATAGATCTCCATTGCTTTGGTATAGTCTTTCAAATTTTCTTCGTAGATATTTCCCAGTGTAAACAAGGCATTGTCTCCGAGGATATCATCGGGATAAGCGCTGTTGATCTTATCCAATGCGGCAATGGCGTTCGGATAATCGCCCATCTTGCGGTAGATCTTGGATTCCAGCCAGAGCAGCTCATCGGTGAGTGAATGATTAGGAAATTTTTTGAGCATTGCTTCGGTCTGTGTCAGCGCTTCGCTGGTTTTATTTTGAAAGAGCAACAGATCGATCGCTGCGTATTCCTTCATGGCTTCTGTAGTGCTATCCAATCCTGTATTGTCCTGGATTAGGATGCTCAGGTCCATCGCATCGTTGGCGATCTCGCGTGAAGTAGCGAGTTTTAATACATCAAGGTGTTCTTGTGCGAGCTCGAATTCTCCTTTGTAATAAGAGAGCTTCGCATTCCGCAGTTTTGCTTCATGACCGAGCGGGTCTTCTTTCATATCTTTTTCTACCTGCGAATAGAGCAGCGTCGCTTCCCAGGGTTCGCCTTTCAATAAATAAATATCACCCAGATCGATCTTGGCTCTGCTTCTTCCTTTCACATCGTTGCGGGCAATGTTAATTGCCTCGTTCAGGATCACTACAGCAGTGTCTCTGTTGTTGAGATAGAACGCATAGAGCTGCGCCATACTCCTTCTTGCCTCTACTGTGGCTGCATTGCCCCCAAGCTCACGAATCATGCTTTGGTAATCCTGAATTAGTGATTTGATCTTCGCAGGGTCTACGGGATAGGTATTTTTGATTGTTTCCTCCTTGGCACGCAACAGCTCTTGTCTTGCTTTTGGATAGTACGCCCCATCCGGATATTCTTTTACTACATATTCAAAAAAGCGGGAAGCATTTTCATAATCTTTATTATCCATCGCGATCTTTCCTACTTCCATCAGCTTGGCACCTTGCATGCGGTAGCGCCGGTCGATCGCTTTGGCTTGCAGAAAGGCTTTGTTGAAATTCCTCTTTTGGAGATTCATCCAAAGGAGTAGCTCGTTGTAAGAAATTTCTTCCGGCTCTTTCTGTATACGCTCGTACAGCTTGGTTTCGAGCTTGTCCATATCAGCAGGATCATGGAGGTTGTTTTGAAATATGTTTTTTACATTGTCAAGCTCCTCAGGATTTTTCTTTAGAAATTCCAAGAGCTCTTCGATGGACAGGTCCGGATTTCCTTCTTTATAATAAATGTTGGCAAGGGAAATAGCATACATCGAACTGTTCTTCATCGCTTTCCTGGAGGTCAGCAGCAGGTCTTTGGCCTGGTTGTAAAATTCTTTTTTCTGAAGATAGTCGGCGGCCTTTTCTACTTGTGCCGGATTGTTTTTGATTTCATTGACGAGTCCGTTGAATTCTTTTTGGGATTTTTCTTCTCCATTCATCTGCGTCACCAGCGTGTAGTGATCAAGCTTATAGAAAAGATTATCGCTCGTAGTTTTGATCATCTTTCGGATGAGCTTTTCGGCTTCTTCTTTTTCATTGAAATGAAGAAGTGTAGCCATATAGTTGTCGTAAATAAAAGGAAGGTTTTCCGGATTTTTGGAAAGCCGCTCATACATGTCTTTGGCTTTGTCGTACTCGCGTGTTCCAAAATATTCATGAGCGATCTCCACGTCACGCTCCTGGGCAAAAGCAGCAAGAGTATGAAGCAAGAGTATGGAAAGAATAGTTAAAAATTTTTGGCCTGATTTCATAAAACTATAACGTAAGAATACGTTTCTTCTTTCTTAAAGATACAAAAAAATTGCAGAACCTTTTTCTTTGCGGGCTTTGCGCACTTTGCAGTTAAAATCCAGGTACCCATTCCCCGCAAAGTGCGCGAATAGTTATTTTTTCTTTGCCGGATCTTGGTTTAACAAATCAGACATTGCGTCATAGAGCGCAGGGTATTTGGCTTTGAAGGCAATCGGCAGCTCGAAAAAATAGACTACGGCTTGGGCGAAATATTCGTCTTTCATCCGTTCATCGGTATGGATGCCTTCAAACATTCCATTCATAAAATTGGATACTTCCTGCTCGGCAATCTTTTCCCATTTTTCAAATTTCTTAACCGAGAAAAACTTATACGATTTCTCTTGCAGACGATCGTCTTTGACAAGCGCGCTGGCCAATACTTTCATCCCTTCATTTTGCCCGTCGTCGTGTTGGGCATAGCCCTCTACAAATTCTTTCCAGGGCACTACAACTGTATTGCGCGTAGCTTTGCGCGGTGTCATGGAAGCATTGGGCATGATGAGAATATGCGTGAACTGCGAATGCGCCACCAATGGCAAACCAAAGGTGATCTGCACAGCCGTAGCAGCGATCATGGTTTTCATTTCATCGGTCACTGCATAGCCATCCTCGGAGGTGAACATTTTAAGGTTCATATAATAACGCACTCTTTTTTCAAACGCGTCTTTGTCGGACTTGCTGAGTGTGTTGTAATAATTTGATTTCTCCGAAAGGATCACCCGAAATGCTGCGGCAAGCGGCTCGGTAGGTTTTATTTGTTTCTTAACGACCGAGCGGTTCTCGATTACTTTGTTTACCCGGTAATACATAAGCGCAATGAGCGCAATACCCAGGAGGCAAACGATGAGGAAGTCGGACATAGAAAACTCACCATCCGGATTTACCAGTCCGCGGCCTCCTTTGTAAATCCACCATTTAAAAAATAATAAAGCTGAGAGAGTTGTTTGTACCATTGGTTTAGAGTTGGTGTAATATAGTCTTGAGAGAAATTTGCGGTTCTATTTTGACTTTCAGATCCTGTATCTTCACTCTCTCCTGCTGCATACTGTCACGGTGACGAATTGTGACAGTGTCGTCTTCCAGCGTCTGGTGATCTACCACAATACAGAACGGCGTACCGATCAGGTCCTGGCGGGTATAACGTTTTCCGATCGCATCTTTTTCTTCGTACACTACATTCATGTCGAATTTCAGATCGTCTACGATCTTCATCGCTTTTTCAGGAAGTCCGTCTTTTTTAGTAAGCGGGAAAATAGCAGCCTTTACCGGAGACAGCGCCGGATGCAGCTTCAGGTATACGCGCTCTTTTTTATCTTCGCCTTCGCCTATCGTTTCTTCCGTGTAAGCATTGCAAAGAATAGCAAGGAATGTACGATCGGCACCTACAGAAGTTTCTACTACATAAGGAACGTAGTTGCCAATTGGTTTTCCGGTGGCTTCGTCGATATCGTTGTCAAAATACTGTAGTTTTTTCTTTGAATATTTTTCATGGTTACCCAAATCGAAATCCGTACGCGAGTGGATACCTTCTATTTCCTTAAATCCGAATGGGAATTCAAACTCAATATCCACGGCGGCGTTGGCGTAGTGCGCCAGTTTTTCGTGGTCGTGGTAGCGAAGCTTTGCTGCAGGAAGCCCAATGGCTTTGTGCCATTTCAGGCGCGTTTCTTTCCAGGATTGATACCAGCTCATTTCAGAACCGGGGCGGATGAAGAATTGCATTTCCATTTGTTCGAACTCGCGCATGCGGAAAGTGAACTGGCGCGCTACGATTTCGTTTCGGAATGCTTTCCCGATCTGCGCGATTCCGAAAGGAATTTTCATTCTTCCGGTTTTCTGCACATTAAGAAAATTTACAAAAATTCCTTGTGCGGTTTCAGGTCTCAGGTAGATAGTGCTTGAATCATCGGCGACAGAACCTACTTGTGTAGAGAACATTAGGTTGAACTGTCTTACTTCTGTCCAGTTGGATGTTTTGGAGATCGGGCAAACAATTTTTTGCTCGATGATCAATTCGCGTACACCATTGAGGTCTTCGGCTTCCAGCAGGCGTGCTAGTTTTTTCACCAATACATCTGCTTCGTCTTTCTTACCCGCTTTCTCCAGTTCTTCTGCTCTGCCTTCGATCAGTTGATCTGCGCGGTATCTTTTTTTAGAATCTTTGTTGTCGATCATCGGATCGCTGAAACCGTCTACGTGTCCGCTGGCTTTCCAGGTGGTCGGATGCATAAAGATGGCAGCGTCTATCCCAACAATATTATCATTGAGCTGTACCATGGCTTTCCACCAGGCTTGCTTGATGTTGTTTTTCAGTTCTACCCCATTCTGGCCATAATCGTACACGGCCTGAAGTCCATCGTATATTTCGCTGGAAGGAAATACAAAACCATATTCTTTGGCGTGCGAGATTACTTTTTTAAATACGCTGTCGTCTACTGGTGCTACTACTTTATTTTCCATAATCGGTAAATATAATTTGAAAATTTGATGATTTAAAAAAAAGATGCCGGATGCTAGATGCCGGATGCCAGAGAATTAGATTAAAACCAGTTGTTTTTTATCTGGCATCTGGAATCCGGTATCTGACATCTTTTATACTACTGCTATACAAGAGATTTCAACATTAGCATCCTTTGGCAGGCGCGCTACTTCTACTGTTTCGCGGGCGGGTGCATCTGTGGTGAAATATTCTCCGTAAATTTTATTGATAGTAGCAAAATTGTTCAGATCTTTTACAAAGATGCTGCACTTCACCACTTTTGAAAAATCTGTCTTGGCCTCTTCCAGTATGGCTTTCAGGTTTTTCATCACCTGGTGTGTTTCTGCGGTGATGTCAGCGTTCACCATATTTCCGGAAACGGGGTCCAGCGCGATTTGTCCGGATACATACAAAGTATTACCCGCTTGTATTGCCTGGTTGTAAGGCCCGATAGGAGCCGGAGCGTTTTTGCTTGTGATTACTTTTTTCATTTTTCTAATGCTGTTTTACTCTGTAAAAAAATTATGCTTTCACTTTCAAAAGATCTTTCACCTTTTTTACTTTCTGTTTAAGTGAATCCATATTAGGATCGGCAATGGTGACGTGGCCCATTTTTCGAAAAGGTTTGGTTGTTTTTTTACCGTACAAATGCACGTACACACCTTCTATCTGTAGCGCTTCGTCGAGGCCTTCGTAGCATGAAGGGCCCGAAAACCCCGCTTCGCCGAGCAGGTTGATCATTGCAGCAGGTAAGATCTGTGCAGTGCTGCCCAAAGGAAGATCCAGGATAGAGCGCAAATGTTGTTCGTATTGCGAAGTGTAGTTGGCTTCAATGCTTTGGTGGCCGCTGTTGTGGGGGCGTGGCGCTACTTCGTTGACCAATACGTTGCCATTTTTTTCCAGGAACATTTCCACGGCCAGCAGTCCTGTCATGTTCAATTCCTTAATTACTTTCACCGCGATTTCCGTAGCTTTCTGCGCCTGAGCAGGCATGATGGATGCAGGAGCGAAAAGATATTCCACCAGGTTGTGTACCGGATGGAAAACCAGCTCCACTACAGGGAAAGCCGACACTTCTCCTTTTTCATTGCGTGCTACAATCACGGAAATTTCTTTTTCGTAGTCTACCTTTTTTTCCAGCAAGCTCAGGCCTTCCAATGCTTTCGGCAAATCGGCCGCAGACTCCAGGCGCTGTACGCCGCGCCCGTCGTAGCCGGAGCGCCCTAGTTTTTGGAATGCTGGCAAAAAGGATATATTTTTTTGAATATCTTCTTTGGTGTCGGTGAGAATGAAATCAGCGGTTGGGATATTTTTTTCTTTATAGAATTGTTTCTGCACCCGCTTATCTTGGATGATGCGGATCACCTGAGGTTGAGGGAAAACCTTCTTACCTTCCGACTGTAGTTTTTCCAAGGCTTCTACGTTCACATTTTCTATTTCGATCGTGATCAGATCCTTGTCTTTGCCCCATTGGTAGACGGTATCAAAATCGGTAAGTGAGCCTACTTCAAAACCTTTGGCAAGTCCCGAACAAGGAGCGGCAGCATCCGGATCGAGGCAATAAATATCAATATTAAGGTCTGTAGCGGCCTGGATAAGCATTCTCCCAAGTTGTCCGCCACCTAATACCCCAAGTTTAAAGTCACCGTAAAATTTCATTCGGCAAAGATAGACAAAAAAGTATGGAGTTCGAGTGCGAGTACGGAGGAAAAGAAGAGAGTAGTGAGATAGTCTGGAGTGTGAGTGTGAGTCTTGAGGACATTCTCCAGACTCACACTCACACTCCAGACTGAAAAAACCCTGCCGCTACAACGAGTATAGCAGGCAGGGCCATTTAACTAACCAGATGAAAAACTTTCTTTTGTTTTGTCAGCTTACCACTTGAAGATAGTAGCAAGACCGATTGTTTTTTGTTCGTTGATCGCTTCGCCTTTGCTGTTTTCGTAGATTTTCTGGTTTGCACCGTCGAATCTGAATTCAGGCTTCAGGATGAAGTGGCCGTTGGCTAAAGTGATAGGCGCTGTAACAGTGATCGAGTTGTTGATTGCACCAGTTCTTCCAGTAGGAGAAGAAGCAGCTCCACCTACATAACCGATGTATCTTACACCCCAGAAATCTTCGAAGTGCTCGCCACGTACACCAATGCCTAACCAGTCGGTAATTGCATAGTTTACATATAGGGCAGCACCACCCCAATCAAGTTTAGTTTTGCTAGAGTCAGCGAATTTAGAAGAGTGACCAGCAGTATATCCTTTGATAGCATTTTCAGTAGCTTGGTTTGTACCTACATAGTAACCGTAAGCAGCGTTCAATCCTACGTAGAATTTATCTGTTACTTGGTAACCAGTGGTCAGATCGTATAAGTATCTGTTATAGTTGTCTCTGTTTGGATGTTGTGCATCTGTACCAAGACCTGCAGGAGTATATCCGCCTGTAGCAGTTTGAGTGGTTAGGTAAGTATCATCGCCGTTACCACCGATGAAGTTCAAGTACACATTCCATCCGTCAATTGGTTTCACATATACTTGACCGATTACTGATTTTGGTTTGTTGTTGTCAAAAAGGTTATCCCAGTTATTTACAACACCAGCCATGATAGCCAAACGATCGCTGATTGCGTAGTTTGCTTTTGCTCCTACATGGTAGAATGGACCGTTATTGAAGAGGTTAGACAGAGAGTAGTGGTAGTTTACCGGAGCGTCGATTACTTCGTATCCGATGTGTGTACCGAACTGACCTACAGTGAAAGACAATTTGCTTGTAGCTTTCCAGGTACCGTATGCTTGCTTAATAGCAGCAGATGTTCCATAAAGGTTACCAAAAATTTGGTGTTGGTAAAGGCTGACACCTGAATTACCTGGATAAGAACCCCATCCGGAAGTATAAGCAGCGTTGTTTACATTACCAAAGTTTCCTAGTTCAGCATTTGGACCAAAGGTCAGGTCAGCTACGATATCTACCTTGCTGGAAGAGTATGTTGCTTTAAATTGAACAAGACCTAGAGAAAATTGGTCTACTGTTCTATCGAACGCTCTTCCTGCGCCGCCAGGTCCTAACAAAGATCCTGATTTTGGGTTGTTGAAGGCATGGTTATAATAGGTATCCAGGTAACCTGACAAAGTCAGCTTTCCATCATCCGCTGCCGCAGCAGTAGAATCCTGCGCCTTGGCATTCCATACCAGGCTCACCATGATCATCAACGTTAGTAATGTTAGTTTACGCATAGTTTTAATTGTTTGGTTGTTGTAAATAATTAATATTCCCATTCATTAGTAAGAATCAATAAATTAAAATATTCATATAATTCTTATTGTAAATATAAAGGGATAAGATATACAAAGCAACTGTTTTGTGTAAAAAAACACAAAAAAATGGCCATTTTTATTGTTTTTTTACATATATTATCCAAAAAATACTAAAATATGAAAATATGGTAAAGCGAATGTAAACGACTATAATATAAAAATAATACAATTTATAAAATAAACGTTTTTATCAATTATCTTATAAAATGTTGAAAAAATAGCTAAAATCGCATTTTTTGACAAGGTAGGGTAAATTTTAAATGTTAGAAATATACATTTTTATATTTTTTTAAAAAGCAGCACACATTTTCAATCGATATGATCATATTTTTACTAAAAATTCAAAAAACAGGTTGTATTTTTAATGATCTTATAGAAATAAATTGCCGTTTTGAAAGTAAAATAGATTTTTTGAAATCAAAAACACCATTTTTTTGACCCAATACCATCAATTTTGAAGCATGTCTCTTTAAAAAAACATAAAATCCAGACAAATGACCTGAACTAATGAGATAGGAAGAAATTAATAGGGCAGTTTTTATGAAAAATACTCTGTTTTGATTCTATTCGGAAAGAGATTTAAAAAAAGACATCTGTTCTATCTTTTTTTGAAAAAAACTTTATTTAAAAAATAGACTTAAAAATCAGACAAAAAAAGAAAGCCTTCCGGTGTTATACAGAAGGCTTTCCAAGAAATTTAAACAGGTTATGAATAAAATTGTGTTATGTACCTATATATACAGGTATGCGGGCAAAGGTAACCTGTTGGCATAGTTTTTTCCAAATTATTTTATTCACAAATAGAAAATAATCCCTTCATTTTAAGCCTGCAAATGGCTTATAAGGACTCCAAGACCGATTTTTCTCTTGATTTCCAAGGTTTTTTTCTCAAAAATAAGGCTTTTTTAGAGCGATGTGTTTTTATTTTAAAGTATCAACTATTTGTATATCAGCTTTTTATGTTGAACTTTTTTACTGTGATACGTATTAATACAGTAAGTATATAAATAGAACGTGCCATGAAGAACGAATATGTAGTGAGGGGATATCTATTGAGTCAACATATGTTACCCTTTTTCAGAACAGTAACTACCGATAAAGAAAGAGCGATTAGTCTGGCCGAAGTATTGTTGGAAGATCGCTTTCATTATGTAACCATCATAAATCACCACAGCAACGAACCTATCATAGAAATGAAAAAAGAGTTGGTGCTGGAAAATCTATAAATAGCTGAGTAGTAATGTTCTTAGTAGTGAGTATAATGCCTACTCATTGCTAAGAACTGAGGACTCAAGGCTGCTTTCTTGACATATCCACAGGTCTTTATTATCTTGTGTGGCCATTGCCAATCTGCTATCGTCATGAATGCCTCTAAAGTTTCTTTCTTTCTCTTATTGCTATTTCCAGCACTCAGCATTGCCCAATCTAAAAACAACATTGCTCTCATTGCCAAAGCCGACAAGTATTATCAAAACGCGGACTACTTTATGGCCGCGCATGAATACCAAAAAGCTGCAGTGACCGATACTTCCAATATTTATCTCACAGCTCAGCTAGCCGAATGCTATCGCAACCTTTACGATTATAAAAATGCCGAACCTCTTTACCAAAAATTAACGGTAAAGAATAAAGAAAGATATCCTATCGCGCGATTTTGGTATGCTTCTATTTTAAAAGACAACGGAGAATTCGATCCTGCGATCAATAATTTTGAAACCTTCCGCTCGGAAACAGAAGAAAATCCTGACTTTGAATTGGAATTGTATAAAGCCAAAGCCCAACAGGAAATAAAAGACTGCCAACAGCTTTCTGAAGAAGAAAGAAAAGAAGCTGCAAAAGACTATGGCTTCCGCCATCTGGCAGCGCCGGTCAATAGCCCGGTAGCTGATTTTGCACCGGTGATCGGCCAGCACGACAGCGCCCTGATCGTCACTTCCGCTAAAGCACATGCCGCAAATGCTGGTCCTGAGGGGCATACAGATGTACACCGTTTTTTCAAACAAGTTGATAGCAGCTGGCAAGCTGTTCAGCCAGCAAATCCGGATAAGTTTTCTGCGCTCAACACACATTACAGCGAAAGCTCCGGCGCTTTTACAGCGGATGGAAGAAAATATTATTTTACCAGATGCGACGAGCAGATCGTACTTGATAACCATCGCGAATTTAATTGCGCTATCTATGTGAGTTATCTTGAAAACGGAAAATGGGGCGCAGCAAAAAGACTCAACGACAACATCAACGCGCCAGGTCAATGGAATGCGCAACCTAGTGTGTCTCCAGATGGCAGCTTGTTGTTCTTTGTTTCTAAACGCCCGGGTGGTGTAGGCATGCACGACATCTGGCTCAGCACCAGTAATGGTGACGACCAATGGCTGCCGGCTCAAAACCTGCAAGGGCTCAATACAGTGTATATGGATGTCAGTCCTAAATTCATTGCTTCCGACAATGTACTATTCTTCGCTTCAAATGGACTTGGCGGGTATGGCGGGCTGGATATCTTTATGACCAAGGCCGAAGATCAGTTTTCCAAAGTTTATCATCTCAAAAAACCATTTAACTCCAACCGCGACGACTTCTTCTTTACGGCCGGGAAAAAGAAAGGATATCTTTCTTCCAACCGCAAAGGAGGCCTCGGCGGCGACGATATCTATAGCTTTGATATCGAAAAATCGTTGTCCGATTTTATGCAGGAAATAATTTCGCTTTCCAAGTAAAATCTATTTGGGTGCCGGATTCCAGATGCCAGATTCCAGATAATCTGTGCTAATCATTACCAATAATAAAGAGATAAAGGAAACGCGGCTACATGTCAAACAACCTGGAAGAAGAAAACCGGAAACTCCGGGAGGAGATTTTACTCCTTAAACAAGAACTGAAAGAGAACAAGTACAAGGTACTCTTCGAAGCTTCGCCCGATGTGATCGTGCAGCTCGACCGGGAGTATCGAATGATGGTGTGTCATATTCCAGGCTACCCCCTGGATAAGCTGGGCGGGCTAAAGGGGAAAGATATTTTTACGGTAACCTCTGAAGAACTTAGAGAAAAAATGCGGGAAGCGTTGGAAAAAGTTTTTTCTTCCGGCGAGACGGTACGCTATGAATCTGAAGGCCGGGTAATGAATGTTTACCGTTATTTTCACAACTATGTAGCGCCGATCAAAGATGAAACCGGTTTTATTGAATCCGCTTATTTTATCAGCCGCGATGTCACTACGCAAAAGCTTTCTGAAAAAGGGATCCTGGAAAATGAGCGGAAACTGAAAGCGCTTTTTGGGAGCTCACAACACCTGCACATCCTGATGGATCTTGATCAGCAGTTGGTATGGTTTAACCAGCGCGCACTTGAAACGAGCCGTCTTTTATTTACAAAACCGATCGAAGTTGGACTTCGCATGTGTGAATTTCTGCGTGCAGAATACAGAGACCGTTTCAACAAAGATTTTGAACGAAGCAAAAAAGGAGAAGTGGTGATCTATGAGCGTCATTATATGATCCACGAAAAGTCGCAGAGTTTTTACCTTGAGATGATGCTACAGCCGATGTACGAAAACAACGTGATGACCGGCATTTCACTGGTAGGCGTGGAAACGACCGAAAGAAAAACCAACGAGGAAAAATTAGAAAAAATAAACCACGAGCTGGTGCAGCAGAATCAGCGGCTTAACCAATACTCCTATATTATTTCACACAATTTACGTGGGCCTATTGTGACGCTCCTCGGATTGGTAACGTTGTTTGAGCAAAACAAGGACGACCTTTTCAGAGAAGAAGTCATCGGGCATATCCGGACCTCAGCTTTGCACCTGGATAATATCATTAAGGATCTCAACCTGGTGCTTTCGCAGTCGGGGACAGATCTTCATAAGACAGATGTAGACCTGGAAGAAGAACTAAGCATTGTACGCGACCTATTGAAAGGACAGATTGAAGAAGCAGCACTTTCTTTGCGGGTCGATTTTTCGAAAGTGAAAAATATGTATACAGTGAAAAGTTTTTTGCAAAGCATCCTGCTCAACCTGATGTCCAATTCTATTAAATATAAACGAAAGGACGTACCGCTGCAGATCGCTATTCATACCGAGGTTACCACTGATCTGTATGTTTGCCTCACGTTTGCCGACAATGGAATGGGCTTCGATCTGGAGAAGAACCGGGATAAGGTTTTTCATCTTTACAAACGCTTTCATCCTCAAATCGAAGGAAAAGGACTTGGACTGCACCTGGTCAAAACACAAGTAGAGCTAATGGCCGGAAAGATCGAAGTAGAGAGTACGATCGACCAGGGTACTGTTTTTCGGATCTATTTAGGGATTTAACAGGAGTAATAGTAATGCTACGATTTCCAGCCCTGGCATTACGGCAGACCTTGTAATTAAGGTTATTACGGTCCACAGCATACATTCCATTCTATGTCATTGGAGGTATATTTTATTTGTAAAAAGAGTTAAAGGTGCTTTTGATGCATTTAAATCTTCTTCTTTCATAAAGCAATCTTACATAGTGCTGTTCACTTGCTTTCCTTGCTTCAATAACATTCTCATTCCTTTGCCGTAAAGAGGCTCATACTACAAGCAGCTACAACGATTATAATGCGAAACCTCTTACCCTTGCTGGTAGCCCTGCTTTGTGCAGGGCTATTAGTAACTTCAGCCTAAGATTCAATTCTCCAGTATGCTCTTTCTCTATGCTATAAGCACAGGTTTTGTGTTTATATTTGAACCATGAAAAAAGAGTCCCTTCGCTATACAATTGTTTTTATTGTTTTCCTATTTACTTGCCTGTTTTGCAATTGGCCCGACTTTCATCCCGAAGATCATATGGGACTTGAGTATCACTGGGCGTTGGATATGCTTTTTCATGGCAGTTATTTTTTTGTGTCTTCTGTGGTATTGCTGTTTACTTTATCTTCGTTCATCCGTCCGCTGATCATTTGTCTTACGCTTTGGATGCTTGCTTTTCTTTTAGAGATCACCCAGCTCTGGATTCCCGGCCGCACTTTTACTTTATTAGATCTTACCAGCAATACATTAGGCATAAGCTTTGGCTGGCTTTTGTTTCAGATAAGTAAAATTTATAAAGCGAAAAATCAAAACGTTCATTAAAGCTTGGTGTAAGATTCTACAATATCCCAGGCCAATCCATTCTTCCTGCCTTATACATCGAGCGTTTCAGCCATGCCTGGTCAAGCAGTGAGTTCGTGGTACGCGGTTGAAATACCGGATAGATAGTAATGACCTTCGCTGTCCTTTGCCGGACGCTTACTGTAGAGGGAGGGCTAGATGGAAAATCCAACAATCATTTTTTGTTCTTTACTGGGAAAATACTTATTTGGTTTTTTACACCAACTGCGTTCTTAGTTGTTTCGCTCATTTTTCCTGTTGCACTGAAATCCTTTATAGTAAAGGCTTGTAGCGTACCTACTTCAAAGGGTGCTTTTAATTAAAAAATGATTTTTAAAAATAAATCGATATTTTTTTAAACATTATTTAACTACCATCCGTAAAAACCCCTATGAAACAATTTAACCTGATATCCATCTCTCACTCTACACTGCGCTATCAGGCTGTGTTCCCACCAAGTTGCAACCCCTCGGCCATCGGCTAAACAGGGGAAATCCATTCATCAGATATAATTTACCATTCATCGAGTAATTCACCGGCTTAAGCTAATATATCCAGCTTGATCCAATCAGACGCGTTTAGATCTATATAAACTGAAACGATCATGAAATCACTATACACTTTATTATTCGCACTTATCGCACTAAGCAGCTTCGGACAAACTTCCAATAGTGCTAACAATAATGGTAACAGCAGCAATAATAATACTGGTAATAATAATGGTAACAACAACAGTAACTATAATACTACAGCTCCTGGCAATCCTTCAGTATTCGGGAACGGTAACTGGATCGCTTACTGCTACAATGGCAATATGATGGCTACTCCTTCTACTGCTACCTACTATGGCTATTATACAGAAAACAATTTAAGCTTTAAATCCACTAGTCGTTTTGCTTATTCCTACACAGGGGTACCTTCTGATGCAAACGCTGCAAGTGGACAAGCCTACACGGGAATTACTCCAATTGGATCTGTACATACGGTTTCTTACAAAAGAACAAATATTGCTGCGGGTATGTATCAATTGGATATTCCTTTGCTGGATGACAACGGATACTTGTTCATAAATGGTGTTATGGTATTCAAATTTATCGGCTGCTGCCAATCTCATACAAATGTGTGGACTGGATACATTGATCCTTCTACTACAGTAGAGTTCCGTTGGGTAAATCTGGCCATACACTCACAAGGAGCTTTAACTTTAACTCCTATCAAACCGGTTACTTATGCTGCTTCTCAAATCACTACCAATAGTTTCTCTGCTAACTGGAATCCAATCGCCACTACTAACCCGATCAACTACTCTCTTGATGTGGCAAGCGATAGCAATTTCACTGGCGCGATCTACTCTAACTTAAATGTAGGAAACGTAACCAGCTATACAGTATCAAATCTGACTCCTGGCAACACATACTACTATCGTGTAAAAGCCAGCTTCGCAAATGGCGTAAGTGGAAACTCTAACACTACTCAGGTAAAAATTAAAGATGATATTTCTCTACCGATTTCTTTTGTAGAATTCAAAGCCAACAAAAAAGAAGACGGCGTTGAACTAACCTGGGAAACTGCTACTGAAATCAACAACAGTCACTTTACTGTAGAAAAATCCTCTGATGCGGTTACATTCTCATCAATCGCTACAGTAAAAGGCGCTGGCAACAGCAACACTGTACGTTCTTACGCTGTAACGGATGCTGAACTGAAAAACGGTATGTCTTATTACAGAATTAAACAAACTGATTTCGATGGCAAAAGCACTTATTCTGTAGTGATCTGTTTCAACTATACTCCTTCTACCGGATTAACTGTATGTCCAAATCCATCAAACTCAGGAGAAGTAATGCGTGTTTCAATTCCTGACAACGGACAGAATGCTTTGATCGTCGTACGTGATATGCAAGGACAAGAATACTATTCAAAAGTAATTTTGGATACTGAAAATCACCAACTGGTAGCTGTCAACCCAGAGCCAGCGCTGGCTCCTGGAATGTACATGGTAATTGCTTCTTCTGACAACTCTATCTACAGCCAGAAGATTATTGTAAGATAATTTAAGATCTCGTTTTGGTTTATAGATGCCAGATACCGGTAAAGGTATTTGGCATCGTCCCTTTAAAGACTAACGGGTAGGTTTTCCTAAAATTGAATTGAAGTGGTCTTCATACTGGTCAATGATCCGATTCCAATCGTAGATAGTGGCTATCTTTTGTAAATTAGTATTAAGGTATTGTTGGTTTACCTCTCTGTTTTTATTTTCACTTTTCAGTATCTCTGCTACCTCTTGCGGATTACCAAAATAGTAGCCTTCATTGCCAATAATATATCGGTTAAAATCATTGTTATGCGCACAGATCAGGGCATGGGAGGCCATTGCCTCTAATAAGGACGGGTTGGTACCTCCTACAGAGTGTCCGTGAAAATATAAGTTAGAGTAATAACGGATGTTATTGAGTTTAGTAATATCATAAATGCCGCCTACAAATCTGATAAAAGAATGTTGTTTGTATTTCTCTTTTAGAAATTCTCCATACTTCGTTTGATGCTTCCCAACTATTATAAATGTTCTGTTAAGACCGGAAAGAACTGCTCCATCCAAAACCATTTCAATATTATTCTCCGGCTCCAGGCGTGCGATGAGCATATCGTATGCATTGGGCGATAAGTTGTACTCTTTTAAAATCGACGGATCGGAATTGTTGAATACATGTGCTCCATAAGGAATATAGACAGAATCCTTTCCAAATTTCTTTTTAAGATATTCCTGAATAGCTACCGAGTCGGCGATATGATAGTCGCTGTATTTCATGCCGAGCCTTTCCGCCAGTAATAGAAATTTTTGTACTGGCCTTGAATACTTACTACGCTTCCATTCCAACCCATCCATGTTGGTAGTTATTACAGATTTTTTCGGAAGCATCCAACCCCAAACAGAGCTGCTGGTATAGCCTAGTTGAAGAATGATATCAAAATTTCGTTTCCGGGAATCTCTGATGCAGTTGAGGTCATAGAGAAACTGGCCTGCCGTTCCTAGTTTGTCTTCCGGGTCATTGCAGTGTATGATCTCTACGCCTTGCCAATTTTTTTCCTGGTATGGGTGTGTATGTGAATTGTAAACTGCTACTGTATGTCCTTTCTTAACAAGGCCCAGTGAAAGGTATTCTGCAAATTGTTCGTAGCCTCCGTAGTGATTGGGAATGCCGCGGGTACCCAGGATGGCGATGTTCATTTTTTAAATATAATTTGTTCCAATATTCTTTATCTATTTATTAATAATATAAGAGTGCTATTACGACCCAGAATTTATAAATAGCAGTCCTTTTTTTCGTTTGATACCCTTGTAATGAAGTACTGCATACTTTGTCATCACGAATATTCGTGAAATTTATTCCAGCACAATTTTATATGCCTTTAGTGTCTGTTGCGCTGCTTGCGACCAGGTGTAATGATTAAAAATAAAATCACGTAATCCTGGCATTCTCGTATTTGTATAGGCTTGTACAATTGCTGTACGAATCGAATCTACATCATCAGGTTCGCAATAATATGCTTTTTCACCAAAATATTCCTCTGTATCGCCTTTTTTGGTAACTACGATATTACAACCCATCGCAGCTGCTTCAAGCGAACTTAAGCCTGTTGTTTCAAACCAACTGGCTAACACATGAACCTTGGAAGCTTTATAAATGCCTGGTAGTTTGGAGTGATCTATCTGTTCTATAAAATGGATATTATTATATCCCGATGCTACTCGCTTACATTCTTCATAGTAAGCAATATGATTAGGAGAGGGCTTTCCTATAATGGAAAGATTTATCTCCATACCTGCTAAGGCCCTAATAAGCATTAATTGATTTTTTCTTCCTTCTATTCTTCCTACACATAAGACATGATCTTTGAATTGTATTTCTTCTGCCACATTTTCCTGAAAAATTTCATGATCTATCGCATTCGGTATTTTTAGATAGGGAACTTCAAATCCTATTTCTTTTTTTAACCTATAATATTCACTGTCCGAATTAGGTAAGAGCATTCTGGCTTCCCGGGCAATCCGAATCAGCGATTTGTGATGTCCATTTGATAAATAGTAATAGGATTTAATTTTATCTCCGTTTTTTATCCATCTTGCCCAGGCCTTTAAATATTCGATTTGACTTGGGTTTAAAATACTAAAAAGCTTTCCTAATATTCCCTGCCGGTTTTTCTTTTCATATTCTGAATAATCTACTAAAATAGGGGATACTACAAAAGGAACATCGTGGTTAATATGAGGTAATATATCGTCAGGTCTTATTATATTGAAAAAATGCAGAAGATCATATTTTTTATAATCCAGTGTATCATTGGTTAATTTAATGTCTACAACTATTCCCAGACGCCTCAGGTATCTGGCGGTCATTTCTATTTGCGTAGTATCGCCTCCTGGCGAAGAATAGAAAGTAGCCCTCACAATCATTCCTATATTCATTGTACAATCAAATTAATATTGACATCGCTTTTCATTTTTACTCAGGAAGCGCGAAGGAATTATTTTTTAATTTCCATCAACGCTTTTCGCACGCCCTGCAGCATATCTGTTCCATTTCTGGAAGGTGTCAAATATGCTCCTTCTCCATTTTCATTCCAGGCATATAATAACACTATTTTTTCTTTCGTCATTGCTTTACTATGGTTCTTTGTCCAATAGAGTACTGATTGCGTGGAACGGCAAACTGATTCGGGCGAATATCCAATATAATATGATGCTTTAGAATACCCATTTGAACGAGTAGCCCAAGGCCTCGGATCCCAGTTTAAAGTACAGACAGGAATATATTTTAATGGACTTAATTGGACGAGTTTATTCCATGCTCTTATTTCTCCTGTTCTCAAACTATCTATAGGAATTAATCGTTCGCCTTTTACAAATCCTGCTGTATGATAATTATAACCAGTTAATATGTCTGGGTCACAATTTATTGTTTGTTTAATCTCTTCCTCTAAAGGGTTTGTACATACAGCCACTGTAACACCTGCTAAACCGTCAGCTTTGGCAGCGTTTCGGAGACTATCAAATGCTAACCGTACATTTTCTACTGACCCAAACCTTTGAATCATTGATTTGACTCCTAAAAAAATAATCAACGGTTTTCCTTCAACGTTCAGATATGAATTTCCTTTAAAATATTTTATCCATTCTGTTATTAATAAAGGCCAGTCTTCTTTCCCTATTTCAAATCCATAGTGATTAGCTACCATTAAACAGTACCTCAGACGAGTGCGGTATTTTGATTGAAGATAGAATCCGAGAGCTTGGTTAAGTGGTTCTTTTTGAAAGGTATTTTTCCCATTGTAGTACCAGCAAAAACTAAAGAAAGATAATCCGGCTTCAGAAGCTGTGCAAATTTGTTCGTCTATTATGCTCTGAGTACTGGTCAACCATCCCCATTTAGGTTCTCGTTCTGGAAAAGAATCTAACAGTGACTGAGTAATATGATAGGGATATCTTCCTGTCCAACCATCAAAATAATATGCTCCAATTGTAACGTCCTTATTCTGCGCAGATAATATAGTTATTGATAAGCCAAGAGCTATTAAAATTGTTGTTAAGTATTTTGGCAAAAAATATCTACTCATTATTTTAATAGATTTATCATTCCTTTCAAATATCCCTTGGCATAATAAGAGCGGATGCAAAACAGCATTTTTACATTCTGATTTGGAATCAAAACCCCCACTGTTGTATAGAAAGTAAAATCCATAATCGAGCGACAGATTTTCAAAATTGTTTTTATGATCGACTTTTTTCTGTCGATTAAAATCTCTGATATGCCTAGTTGATAGGAATAGGAAAGAATATACCCTTTTGTCAATTTATCATTGATTTTATGAAAAACTATTAACAGTGGACTATATAGTACTTCAATTCCCATTATTTGTGCCCTGTTCAAGTAATCAACTTCTTCTCCACCCATTAATGATGAGCCCTTTCTCCCTAGGTTTGTATCATACCATCCTATTTTTTGTGCAATAGTTTTTCGCATGGCATAATTTGCTCCCATAATTTTTTTAACCGAGCGTTCTTTGTCTCCTGGATCAAAAATACTTGCTAAATAATAATACTTTAGAGGCAGCCAGTCCGGGACATTTATCTTGTAAGGCAATACTTTCCCTCCCACTATATTAATTTTAGAATTGACAAAAAGCCGCTCTATAATCGTAAAATAGTTTTCTTCTATCTCAATATCGTCATCCAAAAAGATCAACAATTCACCTTTCGCTTCTACAATACCTCTATTCCTTGCATAGGATAGCCCCTGATTTTGTTCTAAAAAATAACGTATTTCTGGCACACCGTTATATAACTTTATGATAGTAGAAGTTTCATCGGTCGAATTATTGTCTATAATAATCAATTCATAATTATTATGACTCTTTAAGACAGCCAACAATGAATCAATTGTTTCCCGCAAATAAGAAACCCTATTATATGTACAAATTACAATACTAAACTTTATCATGTCAATAATCAAAGAAAAAGGAAAAAGGAGCACATTTTGCAGCAGAGTTATCTATTCCTCTGTAAAAATAGGAAAGCATAGATAATACTATTAGACCAGCAACCACTCGTTGAAAAAAAGGCACCTTGTTTTTAAATATATGAAAGCATACAAAGCTTAACAATAAAACTCTGAAATTAACCAGATAATCATTAGTACGGGAAAGAATAAAGTTTTCTGCAAAAACACGCTCAAGTATAGCCCCTAGGAAATAAAGATTATAAAACGAATGTATATGTACTTTATGATATTGTATTTTTATTCTAGTACTAAAAAAAATAATAAATACATCTATAAAAAACAATAAATATTTACCAAAGCCACTGCCAGACGATGTGTCTTTGGTAATCTCATTCATTTGGTCTATGTTTTCTATATAATATTGATATCCCAATAAATTAATTATCGGTGATGCATATTCAATAATAATTGAGATCCATTGGGAAGCGATAAATGTTACTACTACCAGAGCACCTATCTGAATATACCTATTAGTAAACCAATCATATCTTAATAAAGGATATACCCATACAAACAGTAAAATGCTTTTGTGAAAACTAGCTCCTAATAACACCAAAAGGGCAACCTGCCAATATTTTTTATCCAGAAACAGAGTAATTGTATAAAAGAAAAGAAAATAAGCAATAGTCTGACGCATAATATTCATGCTGCTGAACATTAATAGAGATGTAAAGAAGAAAAAGAAATACCACGGAAGCAGAAAATTATAACGCTCCATCGCTTTCAATAAAAAGAAAATCTGTAGAAATGCGATTATGATAAATAAGAAGACATAATGTGCCTCTATTGAGACCAGAATTTCATTTAACCACACATACCCGATTTCGCTGTTTTCCACGGGAAAATTTCCGGTAAGCCTTACCTTATTGTACCAACCAAGATAGCCCATATAATCAACGCCAACATCATAACGACATCCAACCAATAAAGAATAAATGACAATGATTAGAAATGTCGTCTTTTTCTTATGCCATTGAGATGTTATATCTGCATCAACTTCTGTGTGAGAAAGTGGCATAGACATTATGATCATGCCTATTAAAAAAAACGAATAAAAGATGTAGGTAAATTCCATCCTTTTTATCTCCAGAATTTTTCAAACTCGTTTAAAAAATTTTCTTTTGAAAAATTTGCTGCTTTTTTTACTGCATTATTTCGCATTTGTACCACTTGCATAGAATCTTTTTGTAAGGTCTCTAATGCCTTTATAAATTCACTAGTGTTTTTACACAAAAACGAATCCTGTCCATCACAGTAATCTCTGATGGAGCCTACGTCTGATCCCACCTGTACTAATCCTGCGGCAAGTGAACAGGTAATGGCATTACTACCTACAGTATCTTGTAATACGGAAAGGTTCACATGGCATGATTGTAACAATTTTAACAAATCATCTTCTTCAAGGAATCCATATAAAGAAACATTCGAATAAGATTCCAATGTAAGCGCTTGTGCAAATTTGCCCATACATATATGGAAGCGAATAGAGCCATCCGAACCTTTTATGATTTCTTCGAGTTGTTTGAAATTTCGTTTTAGATTGCCTACAAAGACCACCTGGAGTTCCCCTTGCACAGGAAGTATAGCAGCAGGTTTATAATACATTGTATCAACGTAATGAAAAGTACAGATAATTTCACGTGGAAAACCAAGTTGCATTATAAAAGATTTCAAACTACTACCAAATACTACAACTTTATCCAAATGGAGCAGTCTAGACAAAATAGCTTCTTCATTTTTGTAATACTCTTTCAGATGAATCCCGGAGAGGTGTACTAAACCCAAAAGCTGATTTTTTTTGTTGAAAAACTTAAACCATTTGGCAATATTTTCCTGATAAGCAAAATGCCCCGAAATGTATTCCATAAAAAAAATCTTGTCATTCTTCCTTACCCGTAGCAAAAGATAGAGTGCCAACAAAAGGGAATACATGTAACCAATATACTTTCCTCCTTTGTATTCTTGTGGGATGTGCCTGATGAGATATACCTGAGAATTATTTTTGGCTAAGTATCTTGCAAGATAAGCCATTCCAGCATGGTTACCGGCAGTGCTTTTAAATTCATAATATAAAATGTAGATTTTACCCATCTATTTCTGCTTTAATTGTTCTATTTTATTATTGATCCTATCCGAGATTGTGTCAATCATGGAATCTTTTGACAAATAATAATTATTGATCGTTGATAATTTTTTAAGCAACTCTGTCTTTACACGGCTTTTAATAAAAAATTCTACGTTTAAAAGTTTGTTCGATAAATTAAGAATCTGAATATGCGGAAAATTTTTCCTATACAAATTGACGGATGTTGTATTTAACCTGTTTATTTGAATAGAATACAACCAATCCATCCATTTGAATTCCGAGACCATACCCCCTTCTGTATGAGGCGTAGAAAATACAAAACGACTCCAGGGCACTCTCAACGCATCTGCAAGAATAGCCCCATGCATAGCCTCTGTGATAATAGTCTTCGAGGAGGCTATTTCCATTAAAGTATCTTCTACTCCTTTCTCCGAATGAGGAGAAATAAAATGATATCCCAGGTCATTGCATATTCTTTCCCAATTAAAATAATGCATCGATTTGAAATAAGGCATTACACTTACCGCATATTTTTTTTCTGCGTTTCTAAATCTTTCTAATCCCTTTATTAAATTAATGGCATAAGCTCCGTCCGCGATATACTCAAATTCATTGTTAAATGCATAAGCAGAAAGTGGTCCTCTGAGAAATTTTATATCCCAGGATTTATCGTATATAAGTGGTCTATACGATGGCCTTATGCCTGTGCCAAATACAATTTTTTTATTTAATTCTGTGTTTTTCAACAATGGGAAATCATTGTAAAGAATCGAACCAATACCCAAAAAAACATCCGGATCGGTATTTTTGAACTCCCCAAAAAACTGCGGCCAAAGCCATGGGTTTAAATCATCTCCGAAATTTCCTTTGGGGTCTTTATAATATAGTAATTTCATAAATGTTACAGAAAATTGATTGGTACCAATGTTTCGTTATAAAGATATAACTTTTGAAATTCTTGCATAATCAATGTACTGTTTTATTTAACTTATCCAATTAAAATTAAACTTTCTGATTCTATCTCTATTACAAATTTTTTATACATTTGAAAAACTCAACAGCTTATGAAACGCCGAATAGAAGTATTAGATTATGGGAGATTTTTCGCTGCTCTCTTTGTTCTTCTCCAACATTACTTTTATAATGGCATTCACAATGGTAAAATCACGTCCATTACTTATACTCCTTTTTTTTCAAATTTTTTTAAACTCGGATATGCAGGCGTAAGTTTTTTCTTCATCATTAGCGGATATGTTATTTTTTATTCTTCGTTAAATAAATCAGCTTCTGAGTTTGTAAAATCAAGATTTTTACGATTATACCCAGCCTATTGGATGAGTATTCTTTTTTCCTCTGTGTTTTTATTTTTATGGTCACAAGGAACTTCTATGAGTGTATCCTTTTTTCAATTTGTTGTGAACCTTACTATGTTGCAAGAATTCTTTGGTGTCAAAAATATTGACGGTGTATACTGGACATTGTTTCTAGAACTTAAATTTTATATTGCAGTGGCCATTATTTTGTTCTTTGCAGGATCAAAAAAGCTTATTCTTTTTTTCAAATGCTGGCCTGTTCTCATTTTGGTTTTTCACATATTAAATTTCGAGAAGTCTATTTTTCATATGCAATTTGCGTTCTTCAGTTTTGGCACACTGATCGCCATATACAGAAACGATAAACGCCTCTCCTCTTTGCTACCATTGCTTGTCGCATGTATCTTATGCTTTATGCAAATTAACGTTAAGGCTACTACTCCTTTTGAATCATATATTCTTTATGGCTGTATGTTCGTGTTTGTAATTTTCTTTACAAGTCTGAATTTTGAATCTGTCCGAAACATCAAATTATTTAAATCTGAATTATTAGGCGCATTAACTTATCCTTTATACCTAATACATGCACATTTCGGATATGCCTTTTTATCAAAATTTGCTACAGATAATAACAAATGGATTCTTTACCCAGTTTTAATATTAATTGTTCTTACCGTTGCATACACTATTCATTTATTTATAGAAAAAAAGCTGAAATCGTTTTGGAATAGCTTTTTTGAAAAAGCAGTTACTCCTTTAAGCAAATTAGAATATTATTTTTCTGCTGTAAAAAACAAATCATAAGTCATTTCGTTTTTTTCTTAAAAATCATCTCTACAACATAGCTTCTTTCTTCTTTTTCTAACCCAATAACATAAACGCTTATCCAAAAAAGCAATGCTGATATTGCACATGTATACACAAAACGATATTGAACATAACTACTATATTTTATGATCATCCAACAGTATAGGCAGGAAATTCCTACCGGAATAATCTCTTTTATAATAACCTTCAAAAAATATTCCCTGATCGAAAGCCCTGTTAATTTTTTAATGAAATAAATTCTGCCGCCAGAAGCAAATAGTTCTATTATTGAATAACTGACAAATACTGTATACGCCGGAAACCCATTTTTTAATAAAATGAAAGCAACAGGAAGATTTAATAAAATAATCGAACCTACTACAATCTGATACATTTTAATCTCTCCCACTGCCTGTAAGGCTGACTGAAGGCCAACCGTAAGCTGGTTAATTAAAGCTCCCAACAATATAAGCTGGCAGAAGATTATAGTATGAACTGGTACTTCTTTTAGCCAAAAAGTTAGAATTTGTTTCATTTCAAAAATGCAAGGGATAGTAATAAATGCCAGTAAAAAGAAACCAAACTTACTTGCTGCCATAGAAAGTCCTAACATTTTTTGTCTGTCACCCTCCCCTTCGCTTTTCATAATCTGAGGGTTGAGCGCTTGTAACATCGCTATGGAAAAAAAGTTTAATTGTCCGGAAACCTGGTTAGCTATTGCATATGCTGCGTTGATCATTGCCCCAAAAAACAAATTTAAAAGTACCGCCAACCCTTGCGTTCTTCCTAAAAAACACAATGTTCCAAATAAATTCCAGCCTGCAAAAGAAGATAGCTCTTTAATTAATTTTTTGTCAATCTTCCAAAATTTACGGATCGAGGACTCATTATATTTATGAGCACAATACAACATATGCAACAAAAAAACAAACAGACTAATGACACCTGTCAACTGAGCATATACGATCAACTTGTCGTTAAGAACAATAAATAGGAGGAGTGCTGCTCCTAATTTTAAAATTGATTCTATAATGGATACTATTGCTATCCAAAGCATATTTTCATGCGCATTTGAAAGTGCAATAAAAGGTACAATTGCAATGGAAAAAAAAACTGTGAATGACATATAATGATACGCTATACGCGCACTATCTATGCGAGACGCCGGAATGTTAAGAAATCGATCAAAAAAAAAGATTCCCAATACTTCTAAAAGCATTACTATTAACAACCCTATTATGAGATGGATAAAAAGACTATTTGAAAAAATTTTTTTTAACAATATTGTGTCGCTGCGGCCGTGATGATATGAAAGATACCGCTGTGTCGATGTAGTCATTGCGGTATTTAAAAATGAAAGCAAGGCTATAATACCTGCTACAAGATTAAAAATACCAAAATCAGTAGCACCCAGTGAATTTAATACTAATCTTGTAGAATAAAGAGAAATACCAATGGTCAGTACCATTCTGCCATACAAAATACAAGTATTGACAATAATTCTATTTCCTCTCATTACTCTTAAATAGCTTTCTTTTCCCTTTCTTAGATTGCACCGAACCATAGTCTCCATAGCCATAGCCATAACCGCCGTAGCCATATCCATAGCCATTTGACTTTTTAATATCATTTACTACAATACCAATCGTTTTCATTTTACCTTGCGTACGTAAATCTTCCACAATATTTAATTGGTTTTTGTAAGTATATTTCTGACGTACTAAGTACAACGTCATATCTGCATACTGATTCAGCAATTGTGCATCCGTCACTAACCCGATCGGCGGCGCATCTATAATGATGTAATCATATTGTGATTTTAGTTCCGTCATCATTTTTTCTACTCTGGCATTCATTATCATTTCCGCTGGATTTGGAGGCAGCGGGCCGCATGGGATGATAAACAGATTTTCATGAACCCCCGCCGACTGTATAATGTCTGAAAGTTCTATTTCGGTATTAATTACATAATTTGTAAATCCGAAATCATTTTTAATATTCAAGCCTGGAGAAAGATTTGGCTTCCGCAGATCCAATTCCATCATCAAAACTTTCTTTCCTGAGATAGCTAACACGGAGCCCAGATTTACTGCTGTAAAAGATTTTCCCTCTCCAGACATACTGGATGTAAGTAAGATCACATTTCCCTTTGTGTTCAATGAGCCAAGCATGAACTGAAGATTAGTCCGCAAAGCACGGAATTGCTCGGCAATTACTGCACGTGGATTATTAGCGATGACCAACACTTCATCTTTGTCGTTGTGACTAATTTCTCCGACAATAGGAACCTGGGTAACATGAATAATATCTTCTTTTGACTGTACCTTATCGTTGAGAATATTTAATAAATAAATTCTTCCAAATGGCAGTGCTAATCCTGCGGCTACACCTATCAAAAGAATCAGCATACGATTTGGGCTGTATGGTTTGAATTCTGACTTTGGCATGTCTATTATCTTGGCATTGGAAATATTAGAAGTTTTGGAAATAGCCGTTTCTTCTCTCTTTTCCAGCAGAAAAAGATATAATTCCTGCTTAATCTGTTGCTGCCTTGCCAGATCAAGATAGGTGCGCTCATGCGAAGGGACTTTGCGAATTTCTTTTTCAATCTTATTAAGTTCTTTCTGCAATTCTGCTTCCGTAATTTCTAATGATTTTCTTGTGCCTTCCAGGTTAGAAATCATTGCTACCCGCATTGCGGAAATCCGTTCGTCCAGATTTTTAATATACGGATTACTTTCTGTAGAGGTGAGCAACTGGCGATCGCGCTCGAGAAGAAGCTCGTTGTAATTTTCTACAAGTTTGCTGAATACCAAATCCTGTGGTAATACAGAAGCAGGAACTACTCTCTTGTTTTTTTGTTCGTCTTTTAAATATTCCTCCAGTGCTCTGGTAATATTTACTTGTGTTTCGATATCAGCTATCCTGGTAATATATTTACTGGTATTTTCTACTAGCAACCGCGATTGCTCAGAAAGATCTGCCAGCTTATTTCCCTGTTTGAACCCTTGAATATTTCCTTCAATATCACTGAGCTCTGTACCTACAAGTCCTAATCTATTTTCGATAAAGGCAATAGTACTGTCTGCAATCATATTTTTATCTTCAATATTTCGACGAATATATTCTTCGATTAGTTCTGTAAGAATCTTTTCTCCTTTAACAGGCAATGCATAATTCAACTCAAGGTCAATCACAGTAACTAACTTATTGGCTACTGAAACTTTCAATTCTTTCTGCAAAGCCGCTACACGCTCGTCTACCGAAGCAATCCGAAACATGTATTTCTCTTTTTCCTGTTCTACATTCGGATCTCTGCGTATTCTAATCTTCCCTACACCTGGCACAGTAATCGAATCACCAAAAGTCATATTTCTGACGGTGTCTTCTTCGGTGACAGGATTGTTGTAAGAAAGTTCAAACTGATTGCTATTGCGGGGAATGGTTAGATAAAAGGTATTTTTTTTAATAGTGTCCTTAATATCCAAAAGGTCTACTACAAAAGGTGACGCATCTAGTTCCTGATTTTTGATTCTTCCAATATGGGCATAGATAATATTAAGATTTTTTAACCGCACTACCTTTTCCATCAAACTGCGCGTTTTTAGAATCTCCGCTTCGTTGTCGACGTTACTTTTCATGTTAAGTAAGCTACTTAGATCGCCGAGAATTTCACCTCCATTAACTCCACCGGCTCCTTTTTTTTCGTCTTTTACCAGCACTTTCGCAGTAATCTTATACATAGGTGTTTTATACCGCAAAAATAAATAAGCAAGTCCAACACAGAAAACTAGGCTTAGCACAAAGATCCACCACTCACTCATAATACGGCTTACTAAAGCTTTCAGGTTTAGCTCTGATTCTTGTTCCGTAGCATTGTTAATAGAATTCATGTTCAGAAAGAATTATTTAAAATTTACTCTAGAGAACAACACAATCAATACCGACAGCATTGTACCAATTAATGCAAAGGTTTGTGCTCGTGCCGTATTCAGTGAAGCTGCTTTTGCTTTGTTTGGCTCTACATAAATCACATCGTTTTGTCTTAAATAAAAATAAGGCGATTTAAATATATCTGAAGAATTTAAATTAAATCTTTCAACCTCTTTTCCGCCTTTTTCGCTTTCACGAATTAATAATACATTATTTCGTTTGCCATAGATCGTAAGATCCCCTGCCAACCCTAATGCATCGAGCAAGCTAATCTTTTCATTAGGTACTGTATAAGTAGCTGGCCGGTTCACTTCTCCTAAGACAGTAATCTTATAATTTACAAAACGTACATTTACAGTACAGTTTTTAAAATACAACCCTGCAAGGGTACGCAAAGTATCTCTGGCTTCCGCAGTAGTCTTACCAGCCAGTTTAACTTTACCAATCATCGCAAGTTCTACCTCTCCTTGTTTATCTACAATAAATCCTGTCACTACCTGTTGACCAATTGGGCTTGCCGAACTAGAGCCTACCGATGGCATAGCACCAGACATTTGATTAATGATCGTGGAATTTTGAGGATCGATCGTTTGAATGGAAATGGAAAGTATATCATCCGGTTGGATCACCGGATCCTTGAAGGGTTGTGAAGCAAGCCTTGATCCGTGCGTAGTATCGGCAATGTCTCTGAAATAACGAACTTTTCTGCTGCTCACACAGGAACTCAAGGCAGCTAGTACGGTAACCAATATAATTAAACCATTCAGATGGACGGTGGGTTGTCTCTTTATCATTTGCTAAAATTAAGCTTTTTCAGAATTAAATCTTGAATTTTAATGACTGCCTGTAAAACTGCTTTATTCTTATCCATAGATCATCAATATGCATTCTCTTCACCCTTGAATACATTGATGACGGTCAGAAAAATAATTTTAACATCCAGCATGATCGACCAGTTTTCAAGATACCAAATATCACTAGCTACACGCTTGCGCATTTGGATAGGATTTATTGTTTTTCCTCTGTAACCATTTATCTGTGCCCAACCGGTAATTCCTGGCTTTAGAAAATGCCGCATCATAAAGCTGTCTATGACTTTGCCATATTCCTTGGTATGCTTCAGCATATGCGGCCTGGGCCCAACTACACTCATTTCACCTTTCAATACATTGAAGAATTGAGGCAATTCGTCAAGACTACTTTTGCGCAAGAATTTTCCGAGCCTGGTAATGCGCTCATCTTTTTCTGTAGCCTGTAAGGTATCGCTTTGCGTATTTATCCGCATACTGCGAAACTTGTAGCAGACAAAAGGCATATTATCTCTTCCGCTACGGAGCTGCTTGAACAATACAGGCCCTCTGTCTTGCAATTTAATAAGTAATGCTATCAGCGGATAGAACCAACTCATTATAAATATAATGACAAACAGACTGAAGGCGATATCAAAAATTCTTTTACGCAAACGGTTACCGGTATCTTCCAACGGTTCCTTGCGAATACTGATGACCGGAAATTCTGCCATATAATCCACCCGCATATGCACGTGTGTAGCCACATCTGCAAAGAGTGGAATAAATTTCAAACGCACACATTGTCTTTCCGCTTCTCTAAGGAGGTGACGGGCTTCCAGGATATGTTCCATTTTAAGCGGCACGTAGATTTCCGAAACTCCGCTCTGGGCGGCAATTCCAATGGCCTTGGAAATTTTGGGTAATACATTTCCTTTATTATCCATGAAAAGATCATTCTCATCGTTGAGAAAGCCTTCAAACTCATATTCGCTCTGTCTTCTTTGAAAATAAAAAGCCAGTTGTTTTCCTGTTTTGTTATTGCCCAATATCGCTACAGGCTTTTTAACGCTTAGTCGCTGCTTCAGTGTGAGCTCTAAAAATGTACCGATAAACCGGCTTACTAAAAACATCGCTGCAAGCGATACAAAAAGAAGGATCAAGAATTGGCGGGAGAAAACAGTGTCTTTTGTAAACAGCAAATAAAACACAAACAGTACCGTCTGCATCAATACGCTTCGCCAGGTAGTACGGTAAATATATTCCGAGCTTTTACTATTCTCTTCGGTATACATTCGAAAAAAGTTGGCGCTGAAAATCCAGATCATATTAAACACCAATAGGTAGTGGCGATAAACAGTATCCGGCAAATGTTTGGATTGATCTACGTATATGAAAACTATTCCAAAGGTGACATTTATAATGATGAGATCCACCACAAACAACACCAAACGCACTAAATAATGAAGATAGCTGGTCCGCATTCTTTCTTTAAATATAGAATTAATGAGCAATGTCCTTCAAAATAACATATGCCCGATTTGCAAATTAACTGGTATACAAAAACCAAACCTGTTTTCTTCCTCTTTCGCTATGCCAGTATCATGAGTCAGGTGATACCAGAACGCTTATAGATAAAATTGCTCTAAACAATAAGATGGAGTGTATACAGGCCTTGACAGTAAAGGTAACTATTTTTGCCCAAAGCAGAATTAGAATCGACAAATATTTCTGCATCTTATATAGAAAATCTATTTCTTTTTTTAGAAATAGACTTAGTGTAAAACCGCGTCAGTATTGGTTTACATAGCTACTATTTAAATTACTTGTAACTCATTTTATTTTTCAAACTGGTTATAATATCTTTTAATACTCCTTTAGTACTAATCCGTATTTTCTTTATTGTGGAAATCCGAAGAGTTGCTGCGAATAAACACTGATTTATAAAAAATAAACTTTTTGTATTTTTTCCTATTCAACATTATTCTTACCTTTGGCACAACCAGTGTATTTCCTTACTTATGTATTTGTTATAGTTTTTAGTTATGATCATCGTAGCTAAATTATTTTGTCAGGATCATCAATATTTGTAAGGATCTATTGTTAAACCCAAACTTATTGACTTATGAAACTTTTTACTCATATTATTATTTGTCTTCTTGTGCCATTTGCCACAATAGCACAGCAACATCCTCAACACCCACAACATCAACACGAAGGAGCTTCTCACCATCATCATACACACGATCTCAGTAAAGTACCTATGATCCGTTGGAAATTTTATGGAGGTCTCGGAAGCGCTACTTATCTTGGTGAAATAACAGGGAAAGAGCTCACCGGCTCAAGCAGCATTTTAAAAACTGCCAAACCTAAGCTTTCATTTACCGGTGGGATTGCTTATAAAATCAATGATCATTTTTTCCTAAGGGCTGAATTAGGATATTACAAAATAAAAGGTGTAGAATCTGCTGAAATGGCAGCTAAGCGACATGGCAAACGCTATGCATTTAAAGCAAACAATATTGACTTTGCGGTATTAGGTCAATTCAATTTTCTACCTTATAAATATCTAGTTGAAAAAGGACTGCGTATGGTGCCATATACTGTTATTGGCGTTGGTTTCACCACTAGTAATCCAAGAGCGTTGGTGGGAGATAAGGAATGGAAAAGCGTAAAAGACCTTTCAAATGGGCAATACAAAAACAAATCTCAGGCATTCATCCCAGTAGGCCTGGGCGTTACGTATAGACTGAATGCACAAGTTGATATTGGAATTGAAGGAACACTCCGTTATACAATAGGGAAAGGCAGCTTGGATGGCGATAGTAGAAATGGTATAAATACCACCAATCTTCCTCAAGACGATAAAAATGATTTATATAATCACTATCAGAAAAATACTGTGGTTTTAAAAGACCACCCAAAATACCACGACATGTACGCCATCGTACAAATCCGTCTTGCCTATACTTTCATTCCACAGAAATACAAACAACTGTTCCACGAGCAAGACATCAATTCTGGCGGCAACTACAATCATCACCTGAGAGTGCATGAATAATAATTGAAACTCATTCATAAAAAAAGCCCCGATTGCTCGGGGCTTTTTTTATGTTTCTGAAATTCTTACTCCATCGGGTAGCCTTTATTATACCAGTCTACAGTAAAGTCTTCAGGCATATTTAATATTTTATAGTTCGTAAAACCCATCGAACTCATGATCTTATCTGCTTCATGAATATTCCAGCAGTCTTCCAGTTTGCAGCATCCACAGTAGAGTACGATCTCTTTATTTTTCGGAAGATCTTTTACCGTTGCTCTCAGTCGCTCTTTATTTGTTGGGTCTTCGGCTGCCCCTATATAATTAGCGCCTTTGATCAACGGCGTGGGACCAACATTGAGAATAACGGGCTTCGTTGCTTTAGGATCTTTGATCACTTCTGCAAGCTTGGCGGGTGCAATAAGTTTTTCCGAAGGATAAGAGAATGCAACAATCAAACATACGATTGCCATAAGAACGGATCCTGCGATAAATTTTTTCTGCATACTTTTATTAGTTATTTCTATAGTTAAAATCATCCTGCTCTTCGTCGTCTTCGCCTGCTGCACCAATATTATTAAGCAAACTACCAAGCAAATCTTTAAATTGAATACCACTATCCAATTTATGTTTACTGATCTGTGAATATTCTGCTAATCCGTGCAACAAGAATTCCATATATAACAATTTATCTTCCTTGCTCAGCGAAGGATGAAGATTGCTCACCGTTGCTTCCAGGCCAGGCACAGATATCAACGCTTTTTCGTATTCGGCATTCGACATGGTTTGAAGCAGGTCTACATGATTTCCGTTGTTGAACCAATCGACCGTTTCTTTGTAAATATTGTTTTTCTTTTCTTTGTCCTGTCCTTTCTTGAGTTTTTTTCCTTTTTCAGGATTTGGGAAAAGTGTTTCAAACTCCTGGCGAATGGCTTTGCCTATAAGATGGATCGCTACGCTGGAAATACCTTCCAATTCTCCTTCATAGACCAGCTCTATTTTCCCGGTTACCGAGGGAATCACTCCCAACACATCTGCTACGCGCAATACTGTTTTAGTATCTCCATTCAGCAGCATTCTTCTTTCGGCAGTGCTGTACATGTTCTCAAATGCCGAAATGGTAAGTCTTGCCGATACTCCGCTTTTCTGATCTACGTATTCGCTTTTTCTTGCTTCGAAGGAAATCTGCTCTACCAATTGCTTAATCAATTCAGGCGCTTTAATATTTTCTTTTTGAAACGCGCTCAGCTTTGCTTCCTGCTCGGTGATCTGGCGCGAAATATCAATTGCTTTCGGATAGTGCGTCAGGATCTGGCTATCTATTCGGTCTTTGAGCGGTGTGATGATAGAACCGCGATTGGTATAATCTTCCGGATTGGCAGTGAAGATAAATTGTATGTCTAAAGGCAAACGTAATTTAAATCCTCTGATCTGAATATCTCCTTCTTGCAAAATATTAAACAACGCTACTTGTATTCTTGGTTGAAGATCGGGCAGCTCATTGATCACAAAAATTCCGCGATGCGATCTTGGAATAAGACCGAAATGGATCACACGCTCATCGGCATAAGTGAGTTTCATCGTAGCTGCTTTGATAGGATCGAGATCCCCAATGAGGTCGGAAACGGAAACATCCGGTGTAGCAAGTTTTTCTGTATACCTGTCGTCGCGATGCAACCAGGTGATAGGAGTGTCATCTCCTTTTTCTTGGATAAGATCTACCGCATATCTTGAGAGCGGCTGCAAAGGATCGTCGTTGAGTTCGGAGCCTGCTACTACGGGGATGTATTCATCGAGCAGATTGGTCATGAGCCTGGCCATGCGGGTTTTGGCTTGTCCGCGCAGACCAAGAAAAATAATATTATGACGTGAAAGCACAGCAGTCTGCATTTGCGGAATGACTGTTTCTTCGTATCCTTTTATTTTATCGAAAAGATCTTTTTTATTCCGAAGAGCTTCCACAAGATTGTGACGCATTTCTTCTTTCACAGATCTTGACTGATAACCGGAGGCTTTGAGCGCTCCTAATGTTTTAATGGTAGGTTTCATTTTTTATTTTTAATCATCTTTCTGTAGTTATGAATTATTCAATTTCAATTCATAACTCATAATTCAACATTCCTAATTAAAATTTTGTATTCTTTTTTCTGTTCTTTACAAAATCTTCAAATACATATTCTCCCAAACCATTCAGCGAACTATAAAACGCCCGGCCATTATTGGTTTTGGTAAACTCGCGCACAAACTGCTGAAGGTATGGATCCTTCGCGATCATAAAAGTAGTAATCGGAATTTTTAACCTTCTGCATTGAGCGGCCATGTTGAGTGTCTTATTTACCACTTTACGGTCAAGACCAAAACTATTTTTATAATATTGATTTCCTTCTTTCAGACATGTTGGTTTCCCATCCGTGATCATAAAGATCTGCTTGTTGGCTGTCTTCCTTCTGCGCAGTATATCCATGGCGAGTTCCAGGCCTGCATAGGTATTGGTATGATACGGACCAACCTGCAAATAAGGAAGATCTTTTATTTCCACCGGCCAGGCATCGTTGCCAAAGACAATTATGTCAAGTGTATCTTTCGGATATTTTGTTTTGATCAGCTCGGCAAGCGCCATCGCTACTTTCTTGGCAGGTGTAATGCGGTCTTCGCCGTAAAGTATCATGGAGTGAGAGATATCGATCATCAGCACCGTAGAGGTTTGTGATTTTTGTTCTTTCTCCTGCACTTGCAAATCATTCTGCGTAAGCTTGAACTCTTCAATGCCATGATTGATCTGTGCATGGTGCAACGATTCGGTCATGCTGATGGAGTCCAGTGGATCGCCGAACTCGAAAGCACGAATATCGGAGCTCAGCTCGTCGCCGTTGCCGGTAAAATTAGTTTTGTGATTTCCGTTGTTTGTTTTTTTGAGTTTTCCAAAAATCTCTTCGAGCGCATTTTTACGAATGGTTTGTTCAGCTTTTCCGGTAAGCTCAAAGCGTCCTTCTTGTCCGCCTTCGTCAATATAGCCTTTGGCTTTCAGGTCTTCTATGAAATCACCCATCCCATAGTTATTATCGGTAAGCGCGTATTCACGGTCCAGCTCATTGAGCCACTGCAGCGCTTCCTGCACATCGCCGGAAGTATAGTTGAGCAGCTGAAAAAACAGTTTCGACAATTTTTCGAACGAACTTCCTTCCTGGCTGTTTGGAATAAATTGCGTAAAACGAGTTCCTAACATAGTAATGCGTTTTGGTGATTAGTAAGGAGTTATGTTATTTGTCAAAAGAAAAAGAATGAGCAGTGAACCAATTTAACAAGAATATGGTCGGGAATGTTCAAAGGTGAATTAAAAAATTTATAAGAAAATTATCGATGATTTATTTAGACCTATAAGATTTTTAAAACCTTATAGGTCTGCAGATATTATTCCGAAGTTATCTCCACCATCACCGGCGCATGATCCGAATGACGGGCATCTGGTAGGATCACACAGCGCTTGAGGCGATGTTTCATATTGTCGGTGACTGCATGGTAATCAATACGCCAACCAAGATTACGATCACGAATGGAAGGAAAGCGTTGGCTCCACCATGTGTAGTGGTGCGGCTCCTGGTTGAAATGACGGAAGGCATCTACATAACCGTTTGCGAAAAATTTTTCCATCCAGTCGCGCTCCGGTGGCAGGAAGCCCGAAGAGTTGGCGTTGGATTTTGGATTATGAATATCAATCGGGCGATGGCAAATATTGTAATCGCCACAGATCACAAGGTTTGGAATTTTTTTGCTTAGCTCTTGCGCATAGATAAAAAAATCATCCAGCCATTGATATTTAAAATTCTGCCGCAGATCGCCGCTTGTACCCGAAGGCATGTATACCGACATCACCGAAACGTTTTCATAATCTGCACGAATGACGCGGCCTTCAAAATCGTATTCAGGAATACCACATCCGATTTCCACGTGCAATGGTTTTATTTTTGTGAGGATGGCAGTACCGCTGTATCCCTTTTTCTCTGCCGGATTCAGATAGATCTCATAACCCATTTTTTTAAACTCCGACCAATCGAGATCTTTTTCGGTTGCTTTTATTTCTTGCAAGCAAACCACATCCGCCTCTGTAGCACGTAGCCAGTCTATAAATCCTTTCTTGATTGCTGCGCGGATTCCGTTTACGTTGTAGGTTATTATTTTCATAAATTTTTTTCTGAACCTTGAATTATGGGACTAAAGAATTTTCAAGATTGATCATTCATTTGAAAATCCTGAAAACAACGTTCAGGTGTTTTTCAAATAAAGATTTCCCGGTCAAAATATTCTACGACATGCATCTGCAAAAATTTTTCTTGCTCTTCCAGTGTAAGCTTTGGAACGGGTTTTAGATTCTTCCAGTGTGGCCATCCATCTTGATCCTGGCCTTCCAGCTCGTAGTAGCCGGAGAAGCTTAAGATCTTGCATACGGCGATATGCATAAGATCTTGTTTTTGTTCTTTGGTAAATTTTCTCTGTCCTTTTCCCAATTCTTGTATTCCAATCATGAACAAAATTATATCCATGTTCGGCTTCTTCCCTGTAAGCTGAATAAAATGATATATTACTTTTTGCCACTTTCTTTCGAAATCTTCTTCCATGAATTGAATTTACAGAATGTTTGGATTAACAGAATAATTATGAATTATTTAAAAACGTTTTTAATTCAAAACTCAAATTTAAAATTCATAATTACCTAGCAGCCTTTCATTTCAAACTCTATCTCTTTTTTTCGCTCTTCTGAGTCTTTAAGATATTCGTGTCCGCTTTTAACTTTTGCTTCTATTTCTGCTAAATATTTTTTGGTGTCGTTCATCTTGCTTGCCTTTTCTGCTTTGTCGGCGAGCTTCATGCCTTCTTCTCCTGTTTTATATGCTTTCTTAGCCATATCTAAGGCGAGTTTTGCTTCCTGTTTGGCATCCGGACATTCTTTTGTACGAGTTACATAACCCTCGTAAAGCGTGATCAGTTCCTGTGCTTTGGTTTTCAGGCTTTGACAATTTTCGCGTAGTCTCCTTGCTTCTCCTTTCAGATAATCGGTATTGGCTGTATCCGCACCTGCCATTTTAGGTTCGAGCTTCACATTTTGCGCTTGCACTGTAGACGCCAGCAACAGGCAAATTACAACTGTCAAAAAAGACAAATATTTTTTTGTGATTTTTATCATGCTAAATCTGCGGATTGTACGCTATATTTGTTTGGATGTAAAACAAGAAGAAGAGGATCTGAGTATCGCATCTTTTTTTGTTAAAATTAGTAAATATATTGATTATGTCTGTACAGCGTCCTTTCAATATTAAAAAATGGATCGAAGAAAACCGTCATTTGTTAAAGCCACCCGTAGGAAATCAGCAGGTGTACAAATCCAACGACGATTTCATCGTAATGGTAGTAGGCGGTCCCAACTCCAGAAAAGATTTTCATTACAACGAAGGAGAAGAGCTCTTCTATCAATTAGAAGGCGATATCAACTTGCGCCTACTCGAAGAAGGCAACCAGGTAGACATTCCTATTAAAGAAGGAGACATTTTTCTGCTTCCCGCACGCACACCACACTTGCCACAACGTAAGGCCAACACAGTAGGCCTGGTGATCGAGCGCTACCGCCGCGCCGGGGAGAAGGATGGATGCCTATGGTTTTGCGAACAATGCAATCACAAGCTCTACGAAGAGTATTTTGAAATGACTGATATCGTAAAACAACTTCCTCTAGTGATGGAAAAATTTTACTCCTCCAAAGAACTACGCACCTGCAAAAACTGCGGCGCAGTAATGGAGCCGCCAATGAAGCTGACTTAGTTAGTTATACTTATAAGATTTTTAAAATCTTATAGTGTAAAATAAATTTTCTTCTCTCTCTGGCAAACTAATATCTATTATCAGGTAAATTTACACATGAAAACAGGAGTATTGCTGATCAACCTAGGTACCCCGGACAGCACTAAGACATCGGATGTACGAAAATATTTAAGAGAATTTTTAATGGACTGGCGCGTGATCGATATTCCATTTCTTAACCGATGGATGCTGATCAACTTTATTATCGCTCCTTTCCGCGCTCCTAAATCTGCACATGAGTATAAAAAACTCTGGCAAGAGAAAGGATCTCCTTTATTATTTCACGGACTAGAATTGCAAAAGCTCGTACAAGACGCACTCGGCAACGACTACGTAGTAGGCTTCGGCATGCGCTATCAAAATCCAAGCATTGAAAAAGCAGTAGAAATTTTCAAAGACAAAGCGATTGAAAAGCTGATCGTCCTTCCGCTCTATCCGCAATATGCTTCTGCTTCTACAGGTTCTTCCATTGAAGAAGTAATGAAAGTAGTAGGCCAATGGCAGATCATTCCTGAAATAAAAATCATTAGCAATTTTTGCGACGACCCTTTGTTCATCAAAGCATTCGCAGCTTTAGGGAAAAAATATATGAGCGAAAGAACATTCGATCATATTGTATTTTCTTACCACGGTATTCCTGAAAGACAGATCCTGAAAGGCTCAGTAGGCAATCAATGCCAGCTCGGTACTTGCTGTATGAGCTATCATGCACGCAACAAGTATTGCTACCGCGCGCAATGCTATGAAACTACGCGCTTGCTTGTAAAAGAATTGGGATTGGCCGAAGGCTCCTACTCTGTTTCTTTCCAATCGAGGCTGGGCCGCACGCCATGGATCAAGCCTTACACGGATCACTCTATTGAAGACCTGGCAAAAGCGGGTAAAAAAAGCATCCTGTTTTTTTCTCCTTCATTCGTAGCCGACTGCCTGGAAACTACAGTGGAAGGCGGCGAAGAATACAAACTACTTTTCGAAGAGCACGGAGGCCAACACTGGCAATTGGTAGAAAGCCTTAACACAAGCCCGGAATGGGTGAAATGCGTGACGGAAATGGTGAAGGGTAATTAATTTTAAATTATGAATTTTAAATTTTAAGTTATCCATCGCATAGATTTTTTTGTTTTCTTAAATTTAAAATTGCTATATGTCAAACCTTTACGTCTACCCTGCGTATATTGTTTTCTAATAAAACCCAAACCCTTATGATCAAAAAACTACTTCTCTTATGTGTCGGGATCTTTATGATCGCTACGACACAGGGGCAGAATAAAAAAGCTGCCAA
This sequence comes from Cytophagaceae bacterium, assembly GCA_035535995.1. Taxonomy (GTDB): domain Bacteria; phylum Bacteroidota; class Bacteroidia; order Cytophagales; family Cytophagaceae; genus JANYCO01. Next base: position 24,470 of record DATLOZ010000018.1, on the reverse strand, counting down.
CTACAACAACAAGATCATCGACATCCAATACAAACTGGTACCCGATGTAGTTGATTTTTTCAAAGCTTTTGAAGGCGGAAGTCTTACCGAGCTGAAAGCTAAAAAGGATGTGCTTTCCAAAGATTTTGACAAGGCCATTAGCAAAGTAAGCGGAATGAAAGCTTTTGACGGCGATATTCAACTTCGCGACGCAGCCCTGGAATGGTTTAAACTTTACAAAAACAGTTTAGACTCCGAATACAATCATATTATCCAGTTGGCTTCCATCCCAAAAGACAAGCGTACTGCCGATGACAGAGCCAAGCTACAAAAGCTCTCCGACGAATTGATCGGAAGGGAAACAGAAATTGATCTGAAGTTTGAAGCTGCCCAGCAAGCGTTTTCAAAAAAACATGGGCTGGAACTTAAAAGCTATGAAATTGGTCAAAAATAATTTGCTAAAACATGAATCTAAATCCTATGAAAAAAATATACCTATTCCCTCTTATCATCCTGGTCACCGTGATCACTCTTGGCTCCTGCGTGAGAGCAAACCCACACTGCAAGCAGGCGCATAAAAATATTAAAAAGCTTCACCTCAATAATTGGTAGAAGTTGATCAAATCTCAGATTCCAATTTTCAAATTCCAAAAGTATCCCATTTGGATTTGAAAATTGGAATTTTACTTTTCGAACCATCCTGTAATAATTATATTTTTACAAATTTCCTTGATGTTGATAACTTTGTTTATTAGTTTTACGGTAACGAAAACGCTATTCATTTTTAAACTAATTAGCCATATTTAGAGACCGTGGATAAAACGACAGAGCTGTTTCAGCAAAAGATAAGAATTAAAGATATCGCCGAGCGGGCCAATGTATCGGTGGGCACCGTAGACAGGGTATTGCACAACCGGGGAGAAGTAGCCCAGGAAACCCGCGACCTGATCAACAAGATCATCGACGAACTGCAATACAAACCTAATATCATTGCCAGCGTACTGGCCATGAAAAAGCCGTTTCGTATCGGCGTATTGATCCCTTTACCATCCGACCAGGATTCTTACTGGAAATTCCATATGGATGGCATTGAAGCGGCAGTGAAAGAACTTAGTCATTTTGAAATTTCCATACAGAAATATTTTTTCGAGATCACCAGTGAAGAATCGCTGCGACTTCAATACGAACAATTGCTGGAAAACAAGCCTGATGCGGTTTTGATCGTTCCGGTATTTGGGGAACGCGGACAATATATCACCGATAGACTGGCGAAGGAAAAGATCGCTTTCTCTTTTATTGATACCCCGTTTGAAGATGAAAGAGCACTTTCCTTTTCAGGACAAAACTCTTTTCAAAGTGGCTATATTGCTGCTAAGCTGATGAGCTACGGAATTTCTAAAGAAACTACTGTATTGATCGTAAATATCGGCTGCGATGCCTATAATGGCCCGCATCATACAAGCAGAGCGCAAGGATTTAAAGCTTACCTGAACGACCACAATATTACCGAAACAAAAGTCCGGACCATCGATATCCCTTCCGGTTCCAGCGATCTGGATGTGAAGGAGGTCCTTACCAAGGCTTTTCTTGATTATTCTTTTGTAAGAGGGTTATTTGTAACCGGCTACGAAGTACACCGTGTGGCAAAATTCGTAGATGAGAAGAAACTGGGAAATATCCGTATGATCGGCTATGATTTGCTTGAAAACAATATTCATTACCTGAAAAAAGGCACGATCGATTTTCTGATCAGTCAAAAACCCGCCAGTCAGGGATACAAAGGAGTGATGAATTTGTTCAATACCCTGGTATTAAAACAGCCTTTACCACCTAAAACGCCTATGCCTATTGACCTGATCACCAAGGAAAATGTGGATTTTTATTTATATTTGTAGCACTTACCAAAAAACAAATTTACTGTATGAAAAAAGTATTCTTTGCCATGGGGCTTGCCTTTGGCCTTTTCTCTATGGGTAACGCCCTCGCCCAACATCCTGAAGCACACAAATTGGACAAACAAATTGAAGCTGCCATGGATACCGCCACACATAATATGATGTTGTTTATCTTGAAACAAGACACGTCTTATTATTCCACTGCTCTTTCAGAAGTAGAAAGAGCGAAGTCACTCACCAAACAATACCAAAAATTAGTTGCCCAGGAAAAAGGCTTGAGCAGCAAAACAGATTCGGAAGAAGCAGCATATCTGGTAGATGAGATCAATATGTTTTATAAACCTAATCTGAAACAGACAGTTTTGAACGATAAAAAGAAGACTGAAAAATATAAATACAGAGGCCAAAATTATATGGTGGGCTCTAAATCTAAAACTTTGTTAGATCAGTTTGCCGCTGAGTAACAAATGGAAATGCAGAATTTGTGAAAAAAAAGTAGTTTTTTCTTGAATTATAAAACTCATTCATTAATTTTGCAATCCATTTTAGATGGAACGCGAAAGTAGCTCAGTTGGTAGAGCGCGACCTTGCCAAGGTCGAGGTCGCGGGTTCGAACCCCGTCTTTCGCTCAAAAGCAAACGTGGCCCTGGCTACGTTTTTTTTTACCTAATAATTCTGTCAGTATAGAGTATGGAGCGCGAGTAGAGAGAAAAACCTCCATACTCGCGCTCCATACTCTATACTGACAAGCCGGGATGGTGGAATTGGTAGACACGCAGGACTTAAAATCCTGTGACCCTTAAAGTCGTGCGGGTTCGACCCCCGCTCCTGGTACGAGACAGTATGGAGTGTGAGTGTGAGTTTTGAGGATATTCTCAAGACTCACACTCACACTCCTCACTATTTTTAGCTTTAATTAGAGCAATAGATATTTTTTACTTGAATTTTTATTTTATGTTCGACTTCGAAAAGCTTACCGTTTATAAGAAAGCTAAGGAATTTGACAGTCAAGTTCTTTCCCTTGTTTGTACTGACAAAGTAATTGACAAGATTATCGCTAATCAACTTAAAAGAGCTTCTTTAAGTATTCCGTTAAATATTGCTGAAGGCACAGGAAGATATAGTAAAGCGGATATAAAAAATTTCTACGTCATTGCCCGCGGCTCCGCATTCGAATGTGCTGCTATTTTTGATATTCTCAAAGACAGAAAAAATATTAATCTCGATAATTACAACGATTTTTACAAAAAGGTAGAAGAATTGTCAATGATGCTTTTTGCGATGATTAGAAGACTGAGCTAATTACCTATTCTTTGTAGCCAACGGGTTAATGTTCTCATGCTGGCTCAATGATATCTCTAAAGGGTTCGACAACTTCCCCATCCACAGTATGGAGTATGGAGCGCGAGTAGAGAGAAAACCTCCATACTCGCGCTCCATACTCCATACTAATTTTTAAGAGAAAACATTTCTCAAATCTATATCCGACTTAAACTACGATTTCAACATTCCCCTCAGCACTACCGCGTGATTATACTCCTCATCCTTTGCTCCATAGACAAGCGTGACGGTTTTATGTTTTTTGATTTCTAGTTTTAATTCCTTTAACGCTTCTGAGCCTTTCAACTCTTTTTTATAACGGGAAGAAAACTCTTTCCATTTCTCCGGGTCATGACCAAACCATTTGCGTAGTTCTGTAGAAGGCGCAATTTCTTTCAACCATTGGTCTACTGCCGCTTTCTCCTTGGTAATGCCTCGTGGCCATAAGCGATCTATCAAAATACGGTAGCTGTCTGTACGGCTGGCTGGTTCGTATACTCTTTTAAGGTAGATCATGGCTTTAAAAATATGGTTTTGTTTTTATACAACCGTCATACATTAAAAATTCCCGTAAGGACCCAAAATAAAAGGCTTCAGAATCTCCACAGGTTTCCTACAAGCTGGCGACAGAATTGTATGCTATCTTTATATCAACAAAATAAATGAACGGATTAAAACCTGTACAACTATGAAAAAGATCGTTTTTATTACCGCTATGATCGTGGGTTTATTAGTATCCAGCAATAATATGTTTGCTCGTCCTCGTGGACACAAGGCTTATGTAAGACATTCCAAACACCACAAAACGCATGTGATGCATAAAGCTCACGGACGTGTGGATGCTACTTATCAAAATTAATGACAGATAAATAAAATCCTTTTAAGTAACCTGTATTGCAGAAAAAGGTCCTTTCGGGGACCTTTCTGTTTTCTATACCTAGCTTGCCTGGCTCAGCACCAACTTTTCTGTTTTATAGGCGATCTCTTTTTCCATTTCCGGAAAGATCTCTCTAAAGTCGCGGTTAAACGTATCGTAATTTTTAACCAGATCTCCCACCGACTCGCAGATAGAGGAGTTGTAAGAATTGTAGCGGGTCATATCTTGAATATATTGATTGAGCCCATTGATTGTTCTAAGCTCCAGAATTCCTTTTTTCTTGATGATACGATTGGCTACCCGCTTTGGCTTGTAGGGAAACAAACTGTTGTGTTCTTTCATCACACCAATGATCTCTGCGCAAAAATCTTCATAAGAAGAAGTACCGTATTGGTCCCAGTTTCTTGCAAGCAAATGATCGTAATACAAGCGCAGAATTGTATGTGCGTATTTCCTGGCCTTTGGAGAGATCAGGTCGATGCTTTTGCGGCAAAGGGGATGCTTCTGAATAAATTCATCTATATAATGACTGATCAGCTGACCCTCTTCTATAGAGGAAGAAAATTTATTGTTATGATTATTGATATAGCCATGTCCTAAAAACGATCCGACCATTGTCTCGGCGTTGTGACTGGAATAATATGCGTTTACTATAATTTCCATACGAGTTCAATTTTGATGATCTTATAGTACAGATGTAGGGATCAAAAGCTTTATTTGCAAGAATTAAAAAGAATAATAGCGCTCTGCAGCTCGTTTTGCTATCATAAAAACGCTATTTTTTATTATTTAAATAACAATTAAAACCAATAATTTGACCTGAAAATGATTGTTTTGAAATTGAGTGGTTTACAAATAAAAGACAATTGATTTTACGGTTAAAAATCACGTGGATGGAACGCTAAAAATTATCTAAGAACCCGAAATAGATGCCGGATACTAGATGCCAGATAATTTTTATCCGGTATCTAGCATCTTTTAAATCTTAATCCAGTTTCTCTACGATCTTACTAATCACTCCCAGCGTATAATACTTCGCTACATTTTCAATGTATTTCCCGAAATCGATATGGGCGCTATCATCGGCGCTGTCTGAGATGGTACGGACCACCACATAAGGTATTTTATATTCGTGGCAGATCTGGCCCACCGCTCCGCCTTCCATTTCTACACAGAGTGTTTTAGGCAGATCGGTCCTTATCTTATCGAGTTGTGCTTGCGAACCGATGAACTGATCTCCGCAGCATAGTTGTCCCTGATACAAAACCGGCTCATGAAGTGAAAAGGCATGACGGTCTTCTGCAGAAATAAATTTGTGCAAGTCAGTGCGAAGAAATTCGCGACTGCTTTGCATTGCTTTTTCTACCAAGGAAGTATCACAAGGGAAAAAACCTTTGCCGAGCAAGGGGGCTTCAAACTGAGGAAATAAAGGCCTGGCATCAAGATCATGTTGGACGCATTCATCGGCTACTACAATATCGCCCGTCTTGAGATGCGGTGCGATGCCTCCTGCCACCCCGCAAACGATGAGCTGATTGATGCCAAATTTTTCGATCATTACAGCGGCTGTCACGGATGACGCTACTTTTCCTATTCGCGAAAGCGCTACCACACAATCTTTGCCCTGAAATTTTCCTTTATAAAATTTCCGTCCACCCGATTCGTATTCCGATTCTACAGTCACTGCCTGAATGATCAGGTCAATTTCTTCGGGCATGGGGGCAAGTATTCCGGTGAGCATATTTCTTTTTGATAGTAAAGTTCGTGTTAATTGCATCGATAAGCAAGAAGGATAAAAGATGCCGGATGCCAGATACCAGACAAAAAATAAGATCTAATTTTCATTCATAACTCATAATTCAACATTCATAACTTTGTATCTGACATCCGGCATCTCGTATTCCACTTTTTTATATCTTTAACCAATGGACATAGAAACCAAACTCCGCCGCGTTATTCGCGATATTCCTGACTTTCCAAAACCAGGGATCGTTTTCAAAGACCTTACTCCCATCCTCAAAGATCCGGCGCTTTGCATAGAAATTACGGATACGTTTTGTGAAAAGATCAAACCTTTTGCTCCCGACGCACTGGTAGCGCTCGACAGTCGAGGCTTCTGGTTTGGACTGATGGTTTCTACCAAATTAGGTATTCCAATGATCCCTATTCGTAAAGAAGGAAAACTTCCTTATAAAACGATCGCCAAAGAATATGCCCTTGAGTATGGTTCGTCGAAAGTTGAAATGCATATTGATGCGCTGCAGCCTGGCTGGAAAGTTTTGATCCATGACGATCTACTCGCCACGGGAGGCACGGCTGAAGCAGCTTCCCAGTTGGTAACCGAACAAAACGCCAGCGTGTGCGCTTACGCTTTTATGGTAGAGTTGAAAATGCTTCAGGGAAGAGAAAAACTTCTGCCTTTTTCTCCTCATCTTATTAGCCTGGTCGGATATTAATGAAAGCACGCGATTGGATCGAACAGCTGCAATTGCTTCCGCATCCGGAAGGCGGTTACTATAAAGAAACTTACCGCTGTGCCGAGCTGGTTTCTTTTGCCAGATTTGAAGACAAGCGAACTATCAGTACGGCGATTTATTTTTTACTGGAAGGACAAAACAAATCGCATCTTCACCGGATCAAATCGGATGAATTGTGGTTTTTTCATGAAGGTGATACTTTAGAAATTTTTTGTTTTTCTGAAAAAGGAATTCAATGCATTAAACTTGGTAAAAATATTTTTGAAGGAGAACAGCTGCAAGCGGTAATTCCTGCGGGTATATGGTTTGGCGCAAGGGTGAAAGATGGGAATGGATATGCGTTGGTAAGTTGTACTGTAGCGCCTGGTTTTGATTTCAGGGATTTTGAAATGGGGAGGAAAGAGGAAATGAAACGATTGTATCCGGGGAATGATCTGTTTTTGGAAGAAATGTGTCTGGAATAGTAAGATTTTTAAAGCATAAAAAAAGCCGTTCAACAAACGGCTTTTAGAAATCAATATTTTTAAGCTAATCAGTCTCTTTTGCGGATCCTGATTTTGGCTTTATTTTCTTCTCCATTGATAAGGCGAATAATATTTTTTTGGTGTGTGATCACCACCATGAAGAAAATTACAAATCCGAAAATGATCACTACCGGACCATGCTCATCCGGGCGGAATCTTGGAGAGATTAACAGCAGTGGAAATACCAGCGCGGCAATCATAGAACCAAGAGAAACATATTTGGAAAGAAGAAGTACTACTACGAAAACCAGTAGGCAAAGAAGTGCGGCCTGGCTGTGTACGGAAAGAACCATTCCTAACAAGGTAGCGATTCCTTTCCCGCCTTTAAATCCTGCATAGATAGGGAAAATATGTCCGATCACCGCAGCAATACCGAAGATAAGTTTGTAAAGGATAAGATCTTCAGGGTAAATAAGATCGGCGTATACTAGAAGATTTGCCGCATGAGTAGCGGTCCATCCTTTGAATACGTCTACGGCCATTACGATAATTCCAGCTTGTTTGCCTAATACTCTAAAAGTATTGGTAGCGCCTGCGTTTCCACTTCCGTGTTCTCTTACGTCAATGCCATAATATGCTTTGCCGTACCATACGGCCGTGGGGAATGAACCGATCAAATAGGCTGCAATTGCAGATAACGTTATGTAAAAAGCCGAATTCATAATACTTTCTTAACCTGCTTTTACGTTATTTTAACATAAAAGTTTTTGATTCTCAATTCTATAAACAAAAAAACAACGCTCAAGGATTCAAATATATCTCTTTTTGTTTATTTAAACAAGTCCTTCATTCTTTGCTGATCCTGTTGTTTCTGCTGTTGATCTTCGATCGTCGGCTTTTCTTTTTCAGGCTCTAGCTCTGGTGCAGGTTCGTTGTTTTGATCAGGCAATTTATACTGATCATAGTTTTCCTCTTTTTTCTTTTTCTTTTTATTGGTGGTAGGTGGAGGTGTCTGCTCTTTTGGCGGAGCAGGTTTTTCTTCCTTCCCAATTTCAGGCTCGTTGATATCGATGTCGTTTGTATCTTCTTTTTTCTCCTCTTTTTCAATCTCCTGTTCTTGTTCTACGTCTTCTTTTTCGATCTGGTCTTCTGATTCGTTGAGGTAGTGATTTTTAAACTCATGTATAAACTTCTGCTTCTCGATCGGCTCGGCGGCTACAAAATAGAATTTAGAACGGTCTGGCATTTCTCCTTTGGATTTGCTCCGAATTACTGTATTTACGTCATCGCTGGCAGTGATACAGGCAAGGCGGTTGTCGGAATAGGTGATAAACTGCCAATGATTAGGCGTAGGCTCCAAATAGATGTTGATCACATCGCCTTTATTAGTCTTGCGGATCTCTATATATCCGTTGATCGATTTTCGAATATCTGTTTTCAGAATACCAGCAAGCTCTAACTTTCCTACGCTATAGAATGCTTTGTAGTCTTGGGACCATTTCAGGTTTACTTTGGAGAATGTAAATGATTTGGCCAACTCGCTGTTCAACGAATTGAGAGGAGCATTGCCCATCGACATTTTGGCTTTATAGCTTTCTAATCCGCTTTGTCCTACTACACCGGCTACCTTTCCGTAAAGAATCTCGTTGTCAGCCTGTGTAGGTTCTGTAGTTACTGAATCGTAAAGAATGTCGGTTGCATTCTTCATATTTGTAGCCATGGCCGTAGTGATCTTGCTGTTGAGCACAATGTTGAAAGCCAAGAGCAGGTTGAAACTGTAATCGTTGTCTTTCAGCTTCGCATATCCCTCGCCGGTACTGATCAATTTTACGTTTGCGTTTTCTGGTTCCAGCAGGGTGAATTTACCTGCATAGTGTACCATCGAAGTAGAATCGTTGTAACGGATGTTGTTTCCTACATAGGATCTTCCTGCAAAACGTTCCGGGTTTCCTACACGGAATTCGTTAGAGTCGAGGTTAAATTCAAACGCTTTATCCGCCACAAAGAAATCCGGATCTGTTTGCGCTACTTTTTTAGAAATGAAACTGGTGTAAAGCTGGTTTGTCCGCTTATCCAAATGTAAGCCTGTAGACAGCGGTACTCCATTGTCAGACACTGCATTTTGCAAGTCGATCTTTACTTCTTTGTCTTCTCCGTCGTTCGCATACTTTAACCATTCGGAGTAGTTCAGCGCTCCTTTCAGGTCAAGCTTGATGTATCCGTCAAAGGCGAGGTAAGGGCTTTCTGCATACATTACCACTTTCCCTTTGTATATAATTTTCGGACCGATAAAAAGATTGTCATCTTCTTTCACAAGACCGGTTGCCACGGTGTGCATCCCTTCTTTTTTCTTACGCCCTGGCTCGCTACGAAAGTCCTGGAACTTAATCGCCAGTGTATCGTTTCCGAGGTTGACATATTGATAAGTAGCTACTCCGCCAAACTTCAATCGCGAGGTGATATCAATTGTACCATCGTATAAATGGTGGTATTTTTTCACGCTGTCGATATCGATCTTCGCTTTTTCCAGCGTACGCATCACCGCATTCTGTTCGATCGTTACTTTACCACTGTCCGAATAGATATGTGAGTCGGCAACTTTGATCAGCGGCACACCGCTGATGTTCAGAATTTGTTTTTGAATATCGTACACCCCTTTGGTAGCGTTGTATACAAGTGAATCCTGGTCTGGGCGTGTGGAATAGAAATAGGAACCGCTGATATCGGCGCTATCCGGCTTGGCCAGTGTTACGATCTTTTTCTGCAGATCCCATTCTCCTTCTTGCAGCGAGCTTTTGTATTGTACGTATGGGAACGAGTTACTTGCCACACCCGCTACTTCGGGGTTGAATCTTGCAATTCCTTTTTCAAGGTCAAACGCAAGCTTCACGTCGATCCCTTGCAAGGCGGGCTTGTCGGGGTCTTCTGATTCGATCTTGAATTTTGCATTTCTGGCTTCGAATTGTTTTTGTTCGAAGTGAAATTTATATGATTCAGACACGGATCCTCTTGTGAAGAGTACGCCTTTCCCAAGCATACCGTTCTTGGTCACGTTGGCTGTACCGATCATAGTAGCCGAACTATCGTAAAGATTGATCCTTGCTTTTACGTTGGAGATAAACATGCTGTCTGGTCTAGGCAGCCAGCGCAAGCGGTATTCGGTTACTTTCATTTTTGGGAATGTAACACCTGCGGCGGCATCCGGGTGTGCACCTTCTTTGGTTTGTACTTTGGTTCCTTCTGTTTTTACAGAGTCTTTGAAGAACACAAAATCTTTGGACCACAACGTAGTAGAAAGATAACGGATCTCTCCATCACCACGCACGCCTTTGTTGTCGAGGGAAATGGTGTTATAGAATTTTCCCGTTCCTCCGTAAAGCTGATAACCATCTTTCGGTACTTCGTGTTTAAATCCTAAAGAGTAGTCTGGCATTACAATAAGTTTTTCTTTGAATTCCGGGAAAATCCCTCCCGATTTGAAAGTACCGTCGAAGCCAATGGAATGTGGGTCATCCGAGCTCAAGCTGTCGAGACGGAAAGGTGGGATCTGGAATTGCACGGTAGTATCGTACGCACCGCCGTTGATATTCTTTTTATTGAAGTACACCGACGCACCGGAAGTAGCGTCGAAGATGGGATATTGAGGAAGTTTTTTTCGTGCCGATTTGTTGTCAGGCTTATTGATATAAAGGGTACCGGAAGAATAGCGAAGCTCGTTTCCAAGTACTCTTGATTTTCCTACTGTGGTATCACCGGTTTTTGTTTTTTTCTTATTCACCACCGCAAGCCTGATCGCATTGATCTCCGGCATGTGTACGAGGAAGGTATCGTATACGAATTCAAAGTTTTTTCCTGAAAACTGGAAGTTCTCGGTGTTGATGGATCCGTCAAATTTAAAGTTCCTGTTTTTCTCGATCCTAATTTCTTTGTTGTCCGGAGCAATATTTACTTTTAAGGAGTCGGAAATATACACACGGTCTACGCCCCGTACGTGGAGTTCGTGACTTTGTAAATTGAGTGTGGCATTCACTGCACCAGGACTGAGGGATACGAAAGTAATGTTGTCGTAATCTTTTTTGTTTCTGCTGGAAAGCGCATAGTGTCTTGCTTTCGGTCTCATCTTAATTAACCCGCTCTTGGTGTTGTAGTCGATATAACCAAGTTTCATCAGTTGCGTCATAGCTCCTTTGAAGGTAGTGATGTCGATGTTGAGCGGAGTGGCTACGTCGCCAGCGTAGAATTCATCTTTCTTGGTTTTGTCAGCGTAGTTCACTACTACTTGCAGCGGGTGGAAACGGTAAATACCTTTCAGTTTATAAAATTTGTCCGCATGGAAATATTCTTCCGATTCGAATGTTGCCGGAATATGGTTTTTAGCGGTGATGATGTTGAATTGAATTTCATTGGTATTTAAGTCCCAGGTAACAATGTCAGAAATAATTTCCAACCGGTGGTAGCTATCGAGGAAAGGCGCGTAGTTGAAACCTGATTGTTTGGAAACTCTTACGGTAGAGGTTGATTTATTATATTTAAAAATCGTACCCGGGTGTGTGATAGAATCTTCGTCTATATACAAGGTAAGTGTAGCAAAGTTGGCAGTGATAAGACTATCGCCAAGTTCAAATCTATTGGAGTAAGCACGGACCTTTGGTTTGCCATCATGCAGGATCTCAACCATTGAAAATCCTTCGTCAATCGAAGAACTGTATATTTTTTTACCCGAAAGGGAAAAACCGCCTCTGTAAATAATATTCTGATCCAATCCTTTAATGTCTACATTGCTTTTGAAGGATTTAAATCTTGGAAAGGTTGGCTCTATTTTGGATTTGTTTTTATTTTCTTTGTATTCAAAAATTCCTTCTACCAGTGAATCTGCTTTGGCTTTGTAACTTAGCTTGGCTCCTTCCGATAATAAGCGCATCGACCTTACGGGAAAATTATATTCACGCATTTCTGCGCTGATCTCTCCGGGCGCTACGCCGGCAGTAGACCAATCCATCGTTCCGCCTTTTCCTACAAACAATCCATTCTTCAGCATCATTGATCCGCTGGCGCCTTTGAGCGTAGAGGAGTCGCTTTGAGAAGCAAACGTAAGGTCTACATTGGTAAATTCGATCACAGGGCCGTCTACTGTAGGCTGCAGGGGATAGTTGTAACCGACGTCCAACACAGCAGCATCCTGGCCTGGATCTTCCATGGTTCCGATACCATTGTCTTCTTCGGCTGGTACATCCCAGTCGCTGAAGAAATCCTGCTGGGCATCTTTTACATTTTTCTGGTTGGTGGCGGTGTCTTCCTGTGTTTGTGTAGTTTCGAGATCTTCCATCGGTGCTTCCTTTTTGGGCTCGAGCAAACGGAAGGTATAACTTCCACCGCTTATGCGCAGCCTGTTGTAGGAAGAGTTGTAGAGCATACTCTTGTCAAAGAAATCACGAATGGTGATCAGATAGGTTTGAAGTGTTTTAGAATCGTATTTATCGATGATCGTGTTGGTGATCAACATCAAGGTGTCAAAATTGCTGTTGCTGATCTGCTTTGATTTGGCGGCGGAAAGTGCAATGAAAAAATCAGTGAAGTTTGGGTGCGCTTTGGCTTTCTTAGACTTGCCCATTTTCTGGCATGTCTCGATGATCTTTTTTTGCTGATCGGGAGAGAATGTATTCAGTGTACTTCCAAAGCTGGAACCTACCTGGATGGCCGTAGGGTTTTTAGTATTGGCCATCATGGTGTTTACGTCCGTTGCAAACGTTGCAGGGTCCGAAGAAAACTTATATTGTGCATTGGATAAATGACAAACGCAAAGGAGCGCAATAATAAAACCTAACCTGTTTAACATTTCTGAAATCTTTTATGCTTTAATAAAAACGAGCGAAGCCCAGTTATTCTTTTCTTTCGTGGAAGTTTTTTTTAGTCCGAATGCAGCAGTGCGTTCTTCCAGCATAGGAACATCTTCTTTATAAAAACCGCTCAAAACCAGTTTGCCTGCTGTTTTAAGTCGTTTGGCATATTCCGGTATTTCTTCCAGCAATACATTGCGGTTGATATTGGCAAGAATTATGTCGTATGTTTTTTCTCTCAGCTCCGCTTTGGTAATATCTCCCTGGCTGATCCGGATATTGGAACATCCGTTTAAGATAGCATTTTCTTTCATATTCTCAAAAGCCCAGTCCTCTATGTCGAAAGCGTCTACCAGCTTTGCGCCCAGCATAGAAGCCATGATCGCGAGGATACCTGTGCCACTGCCTGCATCCATTACGGTTTTGTCGCGGTGATCAATTTCGAGTTGATGAGCGATCATCATCGAAGTGGTTTCGTGGTGGCCAGTGCCAAACGACATTTTCGGATTGATGACGATGTCGTATTTGTATTTTTTTCCCGGCTCGTGAAACGAAGCTCTGACGATGCAATCTTCACCGATGGTAACGGGTTGAAAATTTTTCTCCCACTCTTCGTTCCAATTTTTATTTTCCAGTATCCCGATCGAATAGCCGATCACAGTGCCTTGGGAATATTTATAGATGATCTCTTGCAAGGCTTGCTCGGAGAAAACTTCTTCTTCCACGTAAGCATCCAGTCCTGTATCTGTTTCCTGAAAGGAATCGTAGCCGATCTCAACCAGTTCGGCAATGAGCATTTCGCCGATCTCAGGAGTGGTGGTGATTTTAATTTCTATGAATTGCATTTCTGCTTTTGGTAGTTCTTGTTATTTGTTTACGAAAATTTGCTGCGCTGATTTAAACGCAAGAGGTGCAAAAGTTTCTCAACGTTTGCAAGCAAGAATAAAGAACAAAAACCAAACCCCAATCGGCTATTGCTTTTTTGGAATTTGGTTTTTCTGTATTGGAATTTATGAAATTTAGAATGACTTGATGATGTCGACAAAATCTCTGGCTTTCAGGGAAGCGCCACCGATCAGGCCGCCGTCGATGTCTTTGCAGGCGAAAAGCTCTTTCGCGTTGTCAGGTTTACAGCTTCCGCCGTAAAGGATAGACGTTTCATCTGCTACTGCTTTGCCGTATTTGCTTGCAATATGTGTACGAATTTTTTCGTGCATTTCCTGTGCTTGTTCTTTGGATGCTGTTACACCTGTACCGATTGCCCAGATAGGCTCGTAGGCGATCACTACTTTTTTGAATTCTTCTTCGGAAAGGTGGAAAAGACTCTCGGTAAGTTGGTTGTTTACGAAATCGATATGGATTCCTTTTTCTCTTTGCTGGAGTGTTTCGCCGCAGCAGAAGATTGGCGTAAGGCCGCCTTTAAGCACGGCATTTGTTTTAGAAGCCAGGAAAGCATTGCTTTCGCCAAAATATTCTCTTCTTTCGCTGTGACCAAGGATAACATATTTAGTTCCTACAGATTTCAGCATGGGAACAGAGACCTCTCCGGTATAAGCGCCGGATTCTTTATCGTAGCAGTTTTGGGCACCTACAGATACTGGTGATCCTTCGGTCAGCTTTGCTACGCCTTGCAGCTCGATAAAAGGGGTACATAATACTGCCAGTGCATTGTTCTTTACTTCATCTTTTACCATAGATACTACTTCGGAAGCCAAAGCCAATCCTTCGTCCATGGTTTTGTTCATTTTCCAGTTACCGGCTACAATTTTCTTTCTCATGTTGCTTATAAATTTATTTAAAGGTCTTTATTTGATTGATGGGATTTCAAGGAGGCGAAAATAAAGATTTATTTTGCTCTTTGCAAAACAGATACAAGATACCGGATGCCAGATACCGGATAAAAACAATGGATTATTCAACGGGGATTTAATGGAAGGTTGGTAGTCTTGTTATATAAGAAACCTGTTCGTGCTGTTCTTATCTGGAATCCGGCATCCGGTATCTTGTATCCATTTTTACTTTTCGGCACAAACAATCAAGGTTTTCACGATCATCTTTTTACCGTTGACCTCATGCTCGGGTTCTGTCTTTTCGATCACTTCGTTTATTTTGAAACCATTGCTGGTGAGCAGTGTGGTGAGCTCTTCTTTGGTAAACATATTGAAACCAAAACGTGTAAAAGGCATTTCTTCTAGGTTAGATTTTGGCCTTACGGCGATCAGCAGCTTGCCGCGTGGTTCCAGCACGCGATGGAATTCGGAGAGTACTTTTTCTTTATTTCCCCAAAAATAAATCGTGTTGATCGTAAAGGCTTTGTTAAATGATCCATCGGGGAAAGGCATATTTTCCGCTTCTCCTAACATAAAACGCGCGCGGCCTTCATCTATAAAAACCTGGTTTCGCTTACTCGACTCTTCTACCATTTCTTCCGAAAAATCATAACCCGTATAAAATACCGAGGGATCAAAGGCTAGAATATCTTTCACAAAAAATCCATTGCCCATTCCTAGTTCCAGGATACGATCATGTGCTTGAACCGAAAGCTCTTCAATCGTATACTGATTGATGTAGCGGTTTCCCTTATTCATTTTTTCACCCACCTCGCGGCCATAGACGCCTTCAGGCTTGCGAAGCTGGCGGGCAAATTCTTTTAATTGTTCTTCGTCCATAAACTAAAGATAGTTGAAATTATGAACGTTGAGTTATGAATTAGGAGTAAAAAGCAAAGGCATTTATAATTTATACCGCCTCTTGCTGGCGTCTACGCCAGCAAGTCCGCTCCGCTTATGCAAAACTGTTGTATGAAAAAATATTTTGCTGGCGTCCCCGCCAGCAAAAAGGAAAGGATTATCTCTTAAATTTTATACTCAATGCTCCGATGAAAAACGTACGATCAGGCGCGTTACTTCAAAAGCACAACGAGCTGGTTTTTTTTCTCCGGGTACGATGATCCGAAAAGGGCCTTTGCCTGCGGGAAGTGGCTTGCCTTCTAGTTGGTCGGCCAGGATCACTACGCGGTCGGTGAAGGTGGAATCGAGTTCGGCCAAGGAGAACAAAACTTCATAACCGTCGGCAGCTTTTACCAATAAATATTTGCTCAGATTTTCTCCACGCAGGTCTTTCCCTACAGTAGCACCGGCTTGTTTCAGGATCTCCGAAACAGGTACTCCGGAGTAGCGGTATTCTTTCCCATCCCGGTCTTTCATGATCGCTTCGGTATGTTTCATCTTTGCAAACTCTTCTGCGCAGAGCGTGAGTGGAGTGGTTACTTCGCCTTCTACTTTTATACAAGCAGCCGTTTGTGCACGCAGGACTGGTGCTTGAAGGCAAAACAGTAGTACTAAAACCAGCAATTGTTTTTTCATTTTCTTATTTCAGTTTTATATGGATCGGAAAAACGTGGGTCAGTAATAAAGGAAGAGTCAGTCAGCATTTGCAGGAAGGCGATCAATTCTTCTTTTTCCTTTGCGGAAAGACGAATACTTTTTGCTCCTGGTTCATTGGAAGCATCCTGCAAAAAAGGACTCAAGGTAGTACTGGATTGAATATGTTCGCTGTAATGATCCAGCACTTCTTCTAATGTGCGGAACCTCCCATCATGCATATAGGGCGCGGTAAGCGCGCTGTTGCGAAGCGAGACTGCGCGAAACCTCCCACGGTCGTTTGGCAGGCCCGTGATCTTTTCCCTGCCTTTATCTTTGGGAAGACTGTCCAACCCATTGTTATGAAAAAGATCGGCAAACATTTTTGGTGCGGCATGACAATGCACACAATTGGCGCCGCGAACATTTTTTTCCGGATCAGGATGGGTCATGAAAAGTGTCATGCCGCGCTGTTCTTTTTCTGTAGGGGTGTATTTCCCTTGCAGGTATTGGTCGTAAGGAGAATTGGCCGAGATCAGTGTGCGCTCAAACTGTGCGATGGCTTGCACAATACGGTCGCCAGTGATGGAGTCGTTGCCGTAGACGAGTTTAAATAATTTTGGATATTCGCGTGTCTGCTGAAGTTTGGCGGAAACATGTTCCAGGGTTTCTCCCATTTCATCCGCATGCAGGATAGGCTCTTTGCCTTGTTCTTCAAGGCTTGTAGCACGACCGTCCCAAAAGAAAGAACGCACCCAAAGCAAGTTGGCGAGCGACATGCTGTTGCGGCTCGTAGGTTGTTTGCCTACGCCCATGCTGAATTGTTTCGCATCGGTGAAGGCATGTTGCTGTTCGTGGCAAGTACCACAGGACACGGCATTGTTGATGGAAAGCCTTTTTTCGTAAAATAATTTTCTGCCTAAATACACGCCTTCCTTAGTAAGCGGATTGGCGGGAGAAATATTGAGGCGATTGCCAAAGTAAACGGGATAATGCAATTCATACGGCCCCGCAGGCACTTGCTCCCGGGTGAACGCCAGGAATAAGAACAAGATGGAAAGGCCGATTAACAGTGCTTTTTTCAAATGTCTACGATTTAAAAACGGATAATTTCAATTGCCTGATATCCGGCATCTAAAATTTATACACCACATTCGCAAAATAATTTCTTCCCATTTCCGGATAACCTTCTGTGAGCGCATAGTTTCTATCAAGAATATTATTTACACCTGCTTCTACAGAGAAATATTTCCATACTTTCACAGATGCTTTTGTGTTGAACAACGCAAACCCATTGGCTATTGTGCCGTAGCTGGTGCTGTAGCGTTTTGAATCGTATTCGGAATTTAATTGAATATAGAAGCGATCGGTATATTGATATTGCACATATCCGAAGAGTTTATGATTCGGTACATCGGTAAAGTGGATCGTAGGATTGCTTAGGTTATGGCGTTCGATGTAGGTATAGTTTGCGCCCAGTTTCAGGGATCTTAGCACCGGGTATTCTACTCCTATTTCGCCGCCCATGTATTCTGACTGACCTACATTCTGAAGTTGGCTGAGCCATACTTTTTTCACCGGATCGTATTGCACATTGTTTACGTTTTGAATCGTATTGTAGATGTGGTTGTAAAACAACGCAGCCTGCACCAGCAACTTGCCTACAGGTGTTCCTTTATAGCCCAGTTCAAAATTATACGCATATTCTGCATTCAGATCCGGGTTAGGAATAGCCGTGCCCAGGCGATATGAATAACGATCTTTCACAGTAGCGAAGCGTGTTTTCTTTGCTACAGAAAGATTCAATGTATTTTTCTCATTCACACGATAAACCAAACCGCCTTGTACGTTGTAAGCATCGTTGTGATTTTTTGGAAAGTTGGAAATCTCTTTTGTTGTACTGTTATAATTCATAGCCTTAATACTTTCACGGTAGTTGTAGCTAAAGCCGGTAAGGAATCTCAGCCTGGAACCGATCTTCAATTCGTTTTCAAATCCTACGGTATAGAGTTGATCCGACATCGTACGTACCGGCTCGCCCTGGTTGTGCTCGCGGTGTACATCTTGCTTGTACCGCAAAGTAGCTTTAAACAAATCTCTTCCTTCCAAGAAATTTTTACCATATTCTACAATGCCCCCGATCGTGTAATCGTTGTAATAACTTTTAAATGCATATGGTTTCGTGATCGTGCTGTAGGTGGCGTCGTCATACGAGTTCAGCAGATTGCGGAAAATATCGTAGTAGAGTCTTGTCTTTATATATTGTGTTTTATCGATCTGTGTGTTGGAGATAAAATACAAACTTTGTTTGTCCCAATAAGGCCACTGCCAGTAGCGCGGGCTTTTGTACTGTGAATTAAGCACATCGGAACCTGTATAGACAGGAGTTCCTTTTTTACCATCCTGATAAATATAGCTCAGCGCATATTCTGATTTTCCTTTTGGAGTAAATCCAATTTTGATGCTATACTTTTTATCCTCGCTATAAGAATTATCGCGTCTTCCGCCGTTTTCAATTTTAGTGGGAGTAAAATCTTTGGAAAGCGGATAGTAATCTCTTTTAAACTGTGAAACGCCTCCCTGGAAATAAAACTTACCAAGGTTAGAACCAATATTCAGGTTTGTCCTGTAACCGCCCGTCATCCAGCCGCTGGCGCCCTGAAGCTCCAGTTTTTGCGTGGGTTTCCGGCTCACCAGATTGATCGCGCCACCCAGGGCATTCGGACCATAAATGACAGAAGTATATCCTTTGGAAACATTTACTTCTGAAAGATCAAAGGAAGTAAAACGAGCCAGGTCAACATACCCATCATATGGCACATAAACCGGAATACCATCGATGAGTACGGGCACCTGGCGAAGATCGAAACCGCGCACATAAACCATTGCTTCGTTTCGCGGACCAACATTAGAAAGCGTAACGCCCGGAAGAAGGTTGAGCGCTTTGGCGGCATCTGTTTTATAAAAATTTTGCAACTGTTGCGCATCCACCGTGTTGTTGATCTCTTGGCTTTTTTCTCCTGATACTACTACTTCTCCCAATTCAAATACCTTGGAATTTTTCAGCGTAGTGTCGGCTTGCAGAGAATCTGTCTGGGCATTTGCGCTGGTAAAGAAGGATGACAAACAAAGAATAAGGAATCCAACCTTTTTGGTTTTTTGGATATTCCTTTTTGTGAATAACGATGGGTGAAGCATTGTTAAGTGATTTATGGATGATGATTATTTTCTAAGTAAGAATAAGCTTTATACTTGCTACCAGCAGCACGCTGGCAAGGATATACCGAAGTACTGTATTGTTGAACCTTCGGCTTCCCAAATAGGCACCCGCGTACCCACCTATAATGGCGACGATGAGCCAGGTATATATTTCCGGACTGGGAGAAAACCCCTTAGCTGTAAGCGCCAGCAGACCTGAAATGGAGTTGACAAGTATAAATAAAGCTGAAACGGCTGCGGTCTCTTTCATATTTGCCCAATGAAAAAGCAGGATCACAGGACTAAGAATAATCCCGCCGCCGATGCCGATCATACCGGAGAGAAAACCGATGATGGCGCCGATCAGTAATCCGTAAATGAATGGCAATTCCCGGGTTTCATTGGATTCTTTTCCAAAAAGCCCAGCCAAACGCAGCACCGGGAAGATCAAACAGATACCAAGGATCTTTTTATAAATATCGGCTCCAAGCGGAATGCTGGCCCCTAGATAGGAAGCTGGAATGGAAGCGATGGCAAAAGGCAAAAACAGTTTCCACCTAAAATGTCCTCCTCTATAATATTGAGCAAATGAAATAAGTGAAACAAAAATGTTGAGAATCAGGGCCGAAGATTTCATAAGCGAAGGCTCCACACTGAATAATGCCAAGATAGCAAGGTACCCGCTCGCTCCTCCATGTCCTACCGAAGCATACATGAATGCCATCACTAAGATCAAAGCCAAAAACAAAGGCAAGTACGTGGACGATATAATAGAGAGTAAAGTCATATTTTCGTTCTTCCCGAATATGAACAACGAAACAAACGTAAATAAAGAAAATCAATTAAGCAATTATACCTATTAAATAATGAGTATTTTGAATATTATTCTTTATTATTTATAAAAACAGGGTCAAAATTTATCTTGAATTACACTATTTTAAATTAAAAGTTGAAAAATAGCTTTGTTTTTAACCGAGGTTCAGATTATAAGTGTAGGAACTTAAAAATTCCTGAAAGGCTGTATTAAAGTGGTGAAATTGAGTAATTGCCTTTTCACCGGCCTCTGTCACTATGGCTTGGCCGCCCCCTTTTCCTCCCCGGTGGGAAATAACCAGCGGTTCGTTGGCCTGGTGGTTCATCTGGTCGATCAACTGCCAAGCCTGGCGGTAGGACATTTTCATGTCGAGCGCTGCCTGGCGGATAGAACCATGTTCTTTAATTTTTTCCAGGATCTCTATTCTTCCATAGCCTAAAAAAGCTCCCTGCTCGGTATCGATCCAAATGCGTCCGTTGGCGATTAGTTTTGTCATAGTCTTAACCTTGATTTTCAGGATTAGAAGATTTACTTGATCATGATCTTCAAGATTAAATTTAAAAAGATTGTCCTTGAGGAGGAAACTTGTGAGTAGAAATTTCCGAATTAATTTCGGGAATATAGGTTCAGATCAATTCCTTCAACTCTTCCAACGATGCTACTTCCTTGCCCTGATCCTCTATCGCCAGCGTCATTTGTGAGCTTTGTTGCAAGTACTGATCAAATTGTTTTCGTGAGACCTTGTGAAATTTCACTTCGTTGTCGAGCAGGAGTAATTCGTATTCACCTCCTTTTTTTAGTTTCAAGGTAGTAGGGCCTTTTTCCACTTCAAGCTGAATAACCGAATTGATATTTTTCTCGATCACGTAGATCCTGGTTACGGCAAGGGTTGTAGAAGGGAAAGCAAAATTCATCGTCACCTGCAGCGGATCTGAGATATGATAATAACGATCGCAGTTCCAAATGCCAAACTGGTTGATCTCAAAACTACGCGTGATCAGGTCTACTTTTTCTTCGGTCTTTTTTCGTTTCGCTTCTTTCGCCAGCCAGGCTGCTTCTGCAGCGTTTTTTTTATCCATGTATTGCCTGTACTTTGAATAACGGTCTTTGAAAACATCGCGCGCGTATTCCATGTCCTCCTTCTCAAACACTGGTCTTACAAGGGTTGTAAAGCTTTTGTCCTTGGTCGATAACGTAAGCTGATAAATTCCTTCTTTATTTGTATCGAAGAGACGCATTTCTTTCCAGGTAGCCGATTGTACCCATTTATTATTTTCCGGATCGTCGCTGCCGCCGCTGCCTGCATATTCCCAGAGAATTCCATCGTACACATTCAATTCAGGAAATTGCTGCAAATTGATCTTAAAATGAAAACTATACCGTTTCGGATTTGCCACTCTTGGCTTTACAGGCATGAAGTAGCCTGCCTTCAGCGCTTCCTTTTTATATTTCGATTCATCGATCTTCGGCTTTCTGATCTTTTCTTTTTTAGCTGAAGTATACAATTTCGCCGGTAGCTCTTTCATTTTTTCAATCCACGATCTTTTTGATTCATCGAGTTGATACAGATTCACTTTTTCTCCAGCTTCGTTGTTGGCCAATTCGATCTTCACGGCACAGCCATCGCTGAGGCGCAGTGCCTCTTCCCCTTGATAGGCGCGAAGTTCAAACATGCCGGTGGTTTCCAGAAATTCGTCACTACTGCCATTCATTGTCATGGGAATACCAGCGGCGATCAGATCTGCTTTGGTATGAAATTCACGGTAACGTAATGTTACTGCTGTATTGGAAAGAATTGTTTCATCTTTTGAAAAAGCACAGGCAGGAATACGGATCTTTGTACCCGAAGAAAAAACAAGCTGTGTATCTCTGCCGGCCTGCACAGTGTAGGTGGTGAAAGGCAACTCTAATTTCGAGGAAACAGGAAGGATCAGAGGACGCTGTTTTTCTTCCAACGGTTGTTCAGCCTTCACCGCTTCGGAAGATTGAGGAGTGCAGCTTCTCAATGAGACAAGCGCAGCCACGACTGTAGCGGAGACTACAGCCAGAACAATTTTCGTGTTTTTTTTCATAACCTGTTTATTTCCGGTAAAGTGATATGATCTATATAATTTTTATAGAACAAGATCTTTTTGCCCCAATAATCATCCGCTTTCAGCTCTTGTATGTTCACACCTTTACTACTGCTGTGGATCACTACCAGTTTGGTGTCTGTCACTTCGTACACAAAGGCTACATGATCAATTTTACATCTCCCTGTGTCGTATCGCTTGCCGAAAAAAACCAGGTCCCCCGGCTTCAATGTATTTCTGGATACAGCTTCGCCCAGTTCCGACTGATCTTTGGCGCCGTGTGCAACGGTATAGCCAAAATGACGAAATACTTTAGTCACTAACCCGGAGCAATCAAAGCCGGACGAATCTTCGCCTGCCCATTTGTAGGGAATGGTTAAAAATTGCTCGGAATATTTCAGCAATTCGGTTCTGGAAATCCTATTAGGTTCGGAAACTCTTTTGGCAGGTTCTTTTTTTACCACTCTCCCGACCGCTGCTGGCTTTGATACTGGCGGGTAGTAGAATGCATAAAAACCAGCTGTATCTTTAAATTGTGTGGCTTGCACTTTTACATATTTTTTAGCCAGCACTTTATTACCTGCCTTATGAAGAGAATCCGTCTTAGTTTTTAAAATAGAGAATAAGGAATTCGAAACTTCTGATGCTGCGGGTGTTATAGAAAATTTTTCATTGCGGTGCAGAAGCAGTGCCTGGTCTAAGTAATTGAACTTCGAACCTGTTTTTTGAAACAAATTCAAATTGGCGCGACACTGGTAAATTTTTATGGTAAGATATTCTTCCTTGTCGGCGCCTCGTTTGGCTTCCTGGCAATAGCTAATACAATCTGCATAATTGCCCTTTTTATAACTGGATTCCACTTTCCTGAGCTGCCCGAAAGCAGGGAGGGAAATTAACGCTATCCATATGACTGACAGACCCTTCATAAAATTTAAACGCGGTTAGGTTCGATTTTATTTTAAACTGTACAGACATAATGTATGAGGTATTAAAAAGATACAGCTGATAGATGATTATTTCATCTTCGCTTTCAGACTCGCCTTCTCTTTATCTTCCTGCACTCTGTATTTTACCATCTTCGTAATAAGTCCTACCGGAAGCGGCTTGTCGAGTGGGAATTGCACGGCTCCTTTGGAGTTTTTGTAATTGGCTATTTCTTCTTTGAAGGCCATGATTCCCGAACCGGTTGGGTAGAAACCAATATGATTTTTGTACCCTGCAAAATAAACCAACACTCCGTATTGTCTGAACGCAGGCATATTATAGCTGATCACCTCTTCCGCCTTGGGCGCGGCTTTGCGAATAATGACGCGCATACGCTCCAGCAGCGCGCGTGTATCCTCGGGAAAAGTGGCTATATAGTCGTCAATGTTTTTATATTCTGCTTTCATGTTTTTATTATTAAAACACTTTGTAAATTTTATTTGGGTCTATATACATTTCCTACAATACCCGTGTGAAATGCAATACTGTTGATCAGTTTCAGATCCACCGCTTTTTCAAGACTGGAAAACATCGACAACCCTTTGCCAATCACCACAGGACAAACGATCAAACGGTATTCATCCACTAATCCGGTTGCTACTACGCTTTGTATAAATGAAACCCCGCCGTGTGCCAGGATAAAATTGCCGGGTTGTTGTTTCAAACGGAGAAGTTCGTCGTAGATCGGGCCTGTGAGTACAGGACTGCTTTCCCATTCTTTCAAATTAATTTCCGTTTGCTCTTTGGTCTGATTAAGGCTTGAGGTAGGTGTATCCTTGCGCGCTTGTGTAGTAAGGCCTTCGCTGCCTTTGGCAATTCCTTTGCGGGAAAAAACAGCTTTGGGGATTTTATTCATCGGCTCTGCAAGCACTTCTGTAGCAGCTGGCCAATATGATTTCATATCGTTAAACGTTTTGCTACCCATAATGTGCAGCCCCGCACCGGAGATTGTTTCTACAACCCAATCTTTAGTATCCGGGTGAAAATTTCTGAACAGCCAGTCCATTTCTTTGTTCGGACCGCACATATAGCCGTCTGCGGTGACGGTCATTCTTACTACTAATTTTCTCATTGTCTTGTTCGGTTTAATCTTATACAAACATAAAAATATAAAAACTACCCTTGCGGGTGTAAAAACGACTTTCCTACGGGTAAAATGCGACAAATGGTTAATGGTAATAGTGGTGGCAC
>DATLOZ010000017.1:0-6740 GCA_035535995.1 Cytophagaceae bacterium | reverse complement strand
GTGCCACGACTCAAAGTCGTGGCACTACTAGGCAAGGGTTTAATTGATTCTCTTAAAAAAAATGATAAAATCCATTCCCATCATTTTGGCTTTTACCCACAGATTCTTTCCCGTGGAGCCAATTGCTTTCATAGTTACTTTATCACCTTTTTTCAAAAGCATTTTTACGTTGGGTTCGTTTGTTTCTATCAACGTGTTTTCCCATTCGCAATCGCTGATCCAGCGGGTGCTCCATTTGGTATAGTATTTTTTATCCTGAGAATAATCGGTTGAAATGCCGTCTTTTATTTCTGTATAAGCAGTAGAATCGGTTTCCGGAATTGCCTTATTATTCATGTAGGTATTGCCATAGGCATATTTCCCTGATTTGTACAAAGCACAAACTTTGCTGTCGAGCTTCAAGGTATCAGGATTAATATCTACCTGGTCGGAGCCGGTGCTTTGCTGTTGTCTCCTGGAATAGTTCATCATATAAGGCACGATCTCCGGGCATTGGGTTACCAGTTGCATTCCGATCTGTGCGCCAAGCTCTTCTGCCGCTTGTTCCGGGTTGTTCATGTCAAGGTTGTATTCTTTAGCGAGCGCTTCAAAATTTTTCTCCATGTTGGTAGCCATACAAGCCAGCGCCTGATCGGTTTGAGCGTCTTCGGATAATTTTTTGTCGATCTTTTTTACGCAGCCGCAAATTTCGTTGAGTGTTTTCTCAGAAACTTTCTGAGCCTCTGCCTGCATACCAGCCAGCGTGAGCGCAAAAAGGAAAATGATTTTTTTCATAAAGAATAATTTAGTAGGTGTATAAGATTTTAATATACTAAAATACAAAAGCCGGACCATTTGTCCGGCTTTTGAGGAATTAATTGATGAAATTTTAAGTGTAGCTTATTATCCTAGTTATATCCTTTCACTTCAAATACATAATCCTGCATTTTTTTGATCATCTGGATCTTTCCCTGGTTTTTCAGGTAGTTCATCTTGGGCAGATGAATGTTGGCGTTCAGGCTATCGTTGGCCAGGATTGCTTTTTTTAAGTAGTTGGCTTTTACAGCAAAAGCAGAACCTTCGTTTTCAGTATGCTTACCACTGACGATCCCTACAAGATTACCTTGCTCGTCAAACAGTGGCCCGCCGCTCTGGCCGGGGTTTACAGGCACTGCGATCTGGTAAGAAGCAGTATCGCCTTCGTAGCCGTTTAGAGAGCTGATATATCCTTCTCCAAATACCACATCTTGTTTTGGATATCCCAGTGTATAAACTTTTTCGCCAAGATCAAGATTGTTTTTGCGGAAGGTAAAAGGAAGATTTCCAAAAGTTTTAAAGCTATCGTCTTCCACTTTCATGATCACCAGGTCAAGTCTTGGGTCGGTGTATACTTTTTTCAGTTTAAGTCTGCTGAATTTTTTGTTTTCGATATAAACAGACTCCACATCTTTCACTACGTGGTAGCTGGTAAGCACATACCCATCGGCGCTGATGGCGATTGCAGTACCACCGAAAGTAGCCTGGTTCATAGCAGGCTTGTCGTTAAGTTCTTTGATGATCTTATTTTGAGAACTCTTCACAGCTTCGATATCGCGTCTTAGTTCCCGGTAATGTGCTTTGTCGTTTCCGTTCAGCGAGTTTACATAGTTCATAAAAAGATAAGTGCCGATGCTGATGATCAGCGCTACGGAAGCTGCGGCGCTCCAAAGCTTAGGGTCTGAAAGCAGGCTGCGGATCTTAGCCGGACGGATTGAAGAGCTGTCCACGCTTGTTTGCATGCCGGTATGTACTTCTTCCAGTTTCTTTCTGATCTTTTTTCTGGAAGCATAAAGGCCAAACGATTTCATCAGTTTCTGATAAGAAACATACTCTTCAGCAAGCGCGGCATCTGTAGCCATTTTTGCTTCGAAGGTTTTCTGTTCGGAAGTTTCCATCTGACCGGAAAAATATTTTTCGATCAGGTCTTGTAGTTCTCTTTTGTTTTCCATCTGTATTAGCGCCCTTTTAAGCTGAAAAGAATATTTTTTTCAACCGCATCAGGCATTTATATTTCTGGTTCTTGGCATTGTCTGCGTTGGTATAACCAAATTTTTCGCAGATCTCGACCATGGTTAGTTTATGAATGTAATAATCTTCGATAATGGTACGGCAAGGCTCGCCAAGTCCGTTCATTGCTTCTTCCATCCGGGCGAAATCTTTTTCTTTTTCTTCCGCATCGGCTTGTTCTGTAGTAGAAAAGACGTCTTCAAACTCGTCGATCTTTCCTGTATATTTTGATTTATAATAAAGCTTCTTTAACCAAAGCCTTCTGCAAACTGAATACAAATACGTTTTTACAGAACAATTTAATTCCAGGGAATTGTCCCTTATTTTTTCATACAGCAGGATCAATGCATCCTGGCAGATATCTTTGGCATCTTGCTCGCTTCCGCTATTGCTATAAATAAAGTAAGCGACGGCATGAAAATTCTCTTTATAAAGAAACTCCAGGACTCCCTTTTCATCGTTTCTAATTCCGTCAACGATCTCTTTGTCAGTATAATTGCGTTGCATTTGCCCCGGATTCTCTTAATACATTAATTGGTCGAAGGTAACCCAAAATGGTAAAAATAAAAAGGATTCCAGAGGCCGGATTCCAGATAACGAATAAAAAATACTTGGCATCTGAAAGCCGGTATTTGGAATTTAAAATGTTTAAGAATCAGACGTTTAAAATTATTTCAGGTTTTTTTGAAAAATTTATAAAAAAACCGGGTTACCCTTGAAGGCTTTTTGTATTAAGGCATATTTGATGTCAAACCCTTAATAAACAAGTTAACATGAAAACTGTAAAATTATTCGTAGTGGCTGCTGTTGCAACAGTAGCTTTCGCATCTTGCGGTGGTGGAGAATCTGCTAAAACTGCTGACACAACTGCTGTTGTGATGGACTCTACTCCAGTTGCTCCAGCTGATACTACAGCTATGGCTACTGATTCTGCTGCAACTACTGCAGACACTACAGCTAAAAAATAATTTCTCTTCCGGAAATTAGAAAAATGCCACCTCGTGTGGCATTTTTTATTTTTAACCTTCTCTTCAGATCTCCCAGACAAATTATAAAGAACAACCGCTGTATTTATTCCAGCTTTTTTCTATTTTCCCTTACAATTTCGGTCATGAAGAAAAAATCCTTCCTTCTTTTACTGCTTTTCTATTCAAGTACGCTGTCTGCGCAAAATATAGAACGGGTACACCAATACCTGGATACACTCTGTGCTCCTGGCTTGAATGGGCGTGGCGCGGATGCAGATGGGCAAAAAAATGCGGCACGCTACCTTGTTGATCGTTTCAAAGAAATGCAGATCGCTCCATTGCAGGAAAGCTCTTACTTCCAGAAATTTCATTACGATATCAATACCTTTCCTGGAAAACTTTTTTTGCAGGCAGATCAAACTATTCTCCAGCCGGGCACCGAATTTATTATTCATTCCTCTTCTCCATCGGGCAAGGGTACGGTAAAGCTTGTATGGCTGGATACTATTTTGTTTTCTTCTTCCAAGGCCAAGAAAAAGTTTTTGCAGGCAGATTTTAAAAATACGGCATTAGTGTACGACGAAAAATTTCTTCGTCTCTTAAAAGCCAAACCTTCTGAAATGCTTGCCAAGATTGAGAAGGCAGCCTGTGTAGTAGAGCTCAAAGACAAGCTGACCATGGGACTTTCTTCCACTCAAGCATCACATCCTGTCTTTGAAGTGTTGAAAGAAAAATTTGACCGCAAGGCCAAAACGCTTACCTATGAAGTAGAAGCGAGGCTTCTCAAAAATTATGAAGCGCAAAATGTCTGCGCGATCATTCCTGGCACAGTGGTGCCGGATTCTTTTTTGTTTCTTACCGCACACTACGATCATTTGGGTAGTCTAGGATCCGCGAATTATTTTCCCGGAGCGAACGATAATGCCAGTGGTGTTTCTATGTTGCTAGAGCTGGCTCGTTATTTTAAAGAAAATCCTACACGATATAGCATCGTATTCATTGCCTTTGGCGCGGAAGAAGCAGGATTGATCGGGTCTAAATATTTTACGCAAAATCCACTTGTACCGCTTTCCAGGATCCGCTTCCTCATCAACATGGATTTGATGGGCACAGGCGACGATGGTATGATGGTAGTGAATGGCCAGGTTTTTACGAAAGAATTTTCATTGCTTACTTCGATCAACGATCAGAAACTATATTTGTCGACCATCAAGAAAAGGGGCAAGGCGGCGAATTCCGATCATTATTTCTTTACTGAAAAAGGCGTGCCTGCTTTTTTCTTTTACACTCTTGGCGGAATAGCGGCATACCACGATGTGCAGGACAAGCCGCAGACCTTGCCGCTTACGAAGTTTCGTGAAGTATATTTATTGATCACCGAATTTGTACCACTCGTTATCGCTCTACCAAGATGAACTCGCATAAGAATCTTTATCTCTTCGTGCTAGTTGCTATTGTAGCCGGAGTGCTAACGGGCTGGCTCTGGCCGCAGGTAGGGCAGTCGCTGAATATACTAGGCGAATTATTTATCCGTCTGATCAAAATGATCATCGCCCCGGTAATCTTTCTTACCGTCACGCTAGGCATTGCAAGCGTTCGCGATATGAAACAATTGGGCCGTACAGGATTAAAAACGATCGTGTATTTTGAGCTGATCACCACGCTGGCCATGCTGATCGGCTGGGCGGTGATGAATGTGGTGAAGCCTGGAAAAGGCATGAATATTGACGTTCATACGCTGGATACGTCTTCAATTACAAAGTATACCGAAAAAGCAAGTCATAATGGGTTAGCCGATTTTTTTTCTTCTATGATCCCGGAAAATTTTATAGGCGCTTTTGCACAAGGACAAATTCTGCCCGTTTTATTTCTGGCAGTACTCACCGGAATAGCAATTTCCCAGATGGGGGAAAACGGATTGCCAGCAATTCATTTTTTGGAGAAAGCAAACCAGTTAGTATTTAAAATCATTGACATCATCATGAAAGCCGCTCCCATAGGGGCATTTGGCGCTATGGCCTATGTGGTGGGGAAGTTTGGTGCAGGTACATTATTCTCGCTCGGGAAATTAATGCTTTGCGTATACGTCACTTGCTTACTGTTTGTGCTGCTAGTATTGGGCACGATCATACGCTATTCGGGTACCAATATTTTCAAATTTTTAAAATACATCAAAGAAGAGATCCTGATCGTGTTGGGCACTTCTTCTTCTGAAACGGCGCTTCCCCGCCTTATGGAAAAAATGAGAAACGCAGGCTGCTCGGCTTCCGTGACAGGATTAGTGATTCCTACAGGTTACTCATTTAACCTTGATGGCACCTCGATCTATCTCACCATGGCCGCGCTTTTTGTTGCACAGGCTACGAATACGTCTTTGACTTTCGGAGAGGAAATGACACTTGTGGGTGTTTTTCTGATCACATCTAAAGGAGCTGCAGCAGTGACTGGCGGAGGTTTTATCACCCTTGCTTCTACATTGTCTGCTGTAGGTACGATCCCGGTGGAAGGAATTGTACTGTTGCTAGGGATAGATCGATTCATGTCGGAGGCCCGCGCCATTACGAATCTTATCGGCAACGGCGTAGCGACGCTTGTGATCGCTAAATCAGAAAATCAACTGGAGCTGGATTTACAAAACTGAAGAATAAACGGAATTATATTCTTTGCCCTGGGATTCTGTAATAGATGTTAATAATTACAAGCACTATTTTTTATCTTTACGCTATGACATTAGAACGCGCAAAATACCTGGATAGTCAAGATGTATTAAAGCATTTTCGTAAACAATTTCATATGCCTGTGCTCGATGGAAAACAGGTAGTTTATTTTTGCGGAAACTCGCTGGGCCTGCAGCCTGCAAAGGCAAAGGAATATTTTGACACTGAGTTGGAAAGCTGGAGCAAATGGGGAGTGGAAGGGCATTTTCATGGAAAACATCCTTGGTTACATTATCATAAATTGTTTTCAAAATCACTTGCCAAAATAACAGGAGCCAAAGCTGCGGAAGTAGTAGCGATGAATACGCTCACCACGAACCTGCATTTGATGCTTACTACGTTTTACCGTCCTACGGCACGTCGTTATAAAATTATTACTGAAGCAGGAAGTTTTTCTTCAGATATATATGCGCTCAGTTCGCAAGTGAAACTTCATGGCCTTGATCCAAAAAAAGTAATTGTAGAATTAAAACCCCGCAAAGGAGAATACACGCTTCGCACAGAAGATATCGTGAAGCAAATTCAACGTCATCGCTCAAGTCTTGCGCTGGTAATGATGGGTGGGGTGAATTATTATACAGGGCAAGCATTTGAAATGGAAGTCATCGCCAAGGCCACGCACAAAGCGGGCGCCAAGGCAGGCTTTGATCTTGCGCATGCCATTGGCAATATTCCGCTTAATCTGCACAAATGGGATATAGATTTTGCTGTATGGTGTACCTACAAATATCTTAACAGTGGCCCGGGTGCTGTAGGCGGTTTATTCATACACGAGAAGCACGCCAAAAACCGCGCCCTGCCTAGGTTGGCCGGCTGGTGGGGAAACGAAGAAAAAGATCGTTTCCAGATGAAGCCGGTTTTTCAACCTACGCCCACTGCGGAAGGTTGGCAGCTGAGCAATGCGCAGGTGTTTAATATGATTGCCCACAAAGCTTCGCTGGAATTGTTTGACGAAGCAGGCATGAAAGCTTTGGTAAAAAAAAGTCGTGCGATGACCACCTTCCTGGAAGACCTGATCAAAACGGAATGC
>DATLOZ010000016.1:0-202394 GCA_035535995.1 Cytophagaceae bacterium | reverse complement strand
AGCAGCAGGCAATGAAAATTATGGACTCCGTAGTCAGGCCTTCCAGTACGACCAGCTGAACCGCCTTACCCAGGCTGAAAGTTATGATATAGGCAGCGGAGCAGCGAGCAACTGGAACCTTAGAAGCAGCACACCAAACAGCGGCGCATTTGATGCCTCGTATACCTATGATGGAAATGGGAATATTCTGACAGCGAAAGTAAATGGCAACAGTTCTTCGCTGATGGATGACCTGAGCTATCGTTATGATTACTATAACGACGGGACAAGAGACTGGCTGCGGAGCAACCGGTTGTACCATGTGAACGATGGAGTAGGAGCTTCGCTGGGAACAGATATCGGGGACGAAGGTACGTTCACGGCAAACGCTACGACACCGTACAAGCTAAGCCCGACGCCGGGTGTGGTGAATAGTTCAAACAATTATCGTTATGATGAGATCGGGAATTTGATCCACGATGAAAGTGAAGAGATCGATAGTATTAAATGGAATGTTTATGGGAAGGTGCGATCGGTGATCCGGAAATCCGGTTCTACAAAACCGCGGTTGGATTTCACTTATGATGGTGCCGGGAATAGAGTGATGAAAAAAGTAACGGCGTATGGGGGAAGTGTGGAGATTACTTATTATGTTAGGGATGCGAGCGGCAATGTGATGGCCGTTTGCGATAGTTCTTCGACAAGTTATGATTTGGAATATCCGAAGTACGGCAGCAGCCGTGTCGGACTCAAAAGATACGATACAGTACGGACGGCGATATCTGCAACGGGGCCTTATACCTCGAATAGTTATGAATACCGGCCTTCGAAAAGTGAGTACGAGCTGAGCAACCATTTGGGGAATGTGTATGTGACGCTGCCGGGATTGAAGCTGGGCTGGGATACCACAGGTGATGGGAAAGCGGATATTTACCAGGTGAATCCGATTACGACGCATGATTATTATGCGTTTGGGATGGAGATTGGGAGTCGTTCTTACTCTGCTTCTGGGTATCGGTATGGGTTTAATGGGAAGGAGAAGAATACAGAATGGGAGGATAATTACGATTATGGAGAAAGAATTTATGATGGTCGGTTAGGGAAGTTTTTGAGTGTCGATCCATTAACAAAATCATTTCCTTGGTACACTCCATATCAGTTTGCTGGCAACAAACCTATAGTGGCTATTGATCTTGACGGAGCGGAAGAACAAATGTACCATCATATGATGCT
Source organism: Cytophagaceae bacterium (assembly GCA_035535995.1). Classification (GTDB taxonomy): domain Bacteria; phylum Bacteroidota; class Bacteroidia; order Cytophagales; family Cytophagaceae; genus JANYCO01. Next base: position 201,182 of record DATLOZ010000016.1, on the reverse strand, counting down.
CGGACAAATACGTGGTACAGCTAAGAGTGGGCAGACTTTTGATAAGGCTGTAGAAAATCAAACCCAAATGGCTAAACATGGTGCATTGGGAGAAGCTGGAGGAGCGTTAATTGTAGCAGATGTTTATCTTACTCGCGGAAGAATTTCTACAGGCTTGGCTATGTCTGATGTCATTAATGGGATGGATACAAAGGATCCGGCCAAACGTCAGGCAGCGGGATATGCGGCAACAGGAGTGTTGGGAGGATATCTTTTAGGATATACACTTGAAGAAGCATACAAATTAACACAATTAAAAGTAAAAGTAACCACTCCTCAGCAATTACAAAATACTGAATCAGAAGTAGGCAAGTTTGTAAAAATAGAAAGCCAAAATAATTTACGTAATCCATCCAGTATTAATTTTTCACAAAGAACGGTAAGTGATAATGTTGAACAATATGTTTCTGATATGAAAGATGGTAATTGGGATTGGGGTAAATCAGGTCCAATAAGAGTAATGGAAATGGATGGTCAGATGGTAAGTTATGATAACAGACGGCTTATGGCTGCTCAGCAAGCAGAATTAAAAAATATACCTGTACAGGAAGTGAATCCAAATGAAATAATGCCAGGATCAAACAAAACGTGGGCAGAAGCGTTTAAAAAACGATTTAATGATCCAAGGAATAGTGCAGCTGGAGGTACTGTTCCTAATGGTGGATTAAAGACTCAACCAAAAATTGTTAAAAAATGAATAAAATAATTGATTTTATAAACCATTTGGAATGTCCATCAGTAGATGGAATTATATTTCCTGATGAGACTGTTCAACTTTTAAGTGTTAAAGTTGATTGGGGATTGCCAATAAATTATACTATTAATATGGCATCCAAAACCTCAATTAAGATTCTCAATGACAAAGGAGAATTACATTGGAATAGTTGCGCTATTCTAGTTAGGTTAATAAATCAAAAGTATTCCATAGAAATAATAGCTGGAGAAGGCGACTATGGTAGTGATGGATTTGTAGGTATTATGGACTTTGCTACAAAAAAAATGATTTGGATAGCTTTTTTTAATAATTCGAATCCATTTGAGGAAGTAAAAGTTATTGACGAGGAAATATATGCTAAGAGTACACTAGGTTGCATCTGGAGATTCAAAATAAAGAATCCAATTGATTGTATTGTAGAATGTCGGTAGTGTGCAACAAAGAGGGTAGTGTATCAAAAAAGGAGGAGGTCGTAAAAAACTATTTTAAGGTGGTAGTGTCCTCCAAAGCTTGTTTTGAAAATAAATTGTTGAAGAAGAGAGATTAGAATCCATAAGAAAGTGAGAGAGGTGATACCAAGTATCACCTCTCTTGTTTTAATCACAGGTTATATCTTTTCAGACGATTTGTTTCAGCAAAAGTATTTCGATGCTGGAATCTATACTTGGAATTTATTTTTGGCGGAATAGTATTGTTTATTGACATGTTTTATAATTTGGAATACAGCTTCGCAAGACCGCCCGGAGGGCTACATAATATTTGTCCTTTAGGTTTGTACCCTATAATTATCTTAAGAAATAGATAATTTTATTTTAAGGTTAACAACGATAGAGGCGAATTAAAATTTGTCAGAGTTTGCAGACTCATCGAGTGATTCAATCCTCTATCGTTTATTGAACAAGCATCAAATAGAAATTAGGATTAGCTCCATTATTAAGGTATTGATTGTGTTCAAATCGTTAACCGAAACTATTAAGATAAGTAAAGATATGAAATGGAATTATTTTATTGGAATTGATGTGTCAAAAAACACACTAGATTGTGTTGTTCTTCAGGAGAGCAAGTTAGTCTCACACACCTGTATTGAAAACTCTCAAAAAAGCATCAGTAGTTGGATCAAATCACTTTTTAAGCTGGAAGGATTCTCCTATGAAACAAGTTTGTTCTGTATGGAACATACAGGAATTTATAATAATCCAATGCTTTATTTTTTAGCAAAAAAAGAAGCTTCTCTTTGTTTAGAATCAGCTAATCAAATAAAACAGTCTAATGGTCTACAGCGAGGTAAAAGCGATAAGACAGATGCTGAAAGAATAGCTATTTATGCTTTTAAGAATAAAGATTTTATTAAACTTTGGAAACCTAAACGAGAAGTAATTTACCGATAGATTATTTATCAGCCTTAAGAAGACGTTTACTAGGATCGATAAAAGATCTATCAAATGCAATTAAATCACAAGATCGGTTTGTAGATAAAGCATATCTTAAAGAGCAGGAAAAACTCTGCCGATCAAGTTTAAAAATGTTAAAGAATGATCTTAGTAAAACAGAAAAGTTAATAGGTGAAGTGATTGCTTCTGATCATGAACTTAAAAGAATATTTGCTATTGTAACTTCGGTGGAAGGTGTTGGACCTGTAACTGCCCTGGAAATAATCTTAACAACAAATGAATTTAAAGATATTAGGGAAGCAAAGAAGTATGCTTGTTATGCAGGTGTCGCACCTTTTGAAAATAAATCAGGTATTAGCCTTAAAGGCAGAGCCAAGGTATCAAAGTTTGCCAATAAAATGGTGAAATCTCTTTTACATATGGCTGCCTTGTCAGCAATCAAGATGAAAGGAGAAATGAAAGTATATTTTGACCGAAAAGTAACCGAGGGTAAGAATAAAATGGCCGTAATTAATGCAGTAAGAAACAAAATAATCCTCCCGCACTTGCTCGGACCCAAAGGTGCAGTCGCTTGGCAGCGCCGAGTGATGAATATTATTGTTAGGCCTCTGGCCGGAACAATAAGGTTGTCGTAATATTGTCACATTTTGTTTTATATTTTTGCCATAATTTTTTATTTCAATCTAATCTTTTATAATTTCCAATAGTGTTCTTCGCTATCCGGCCAGAGGCCTGGCAATAATATTCCTCACTCGGACTAAAGTCCGAGCGAGAGCATGGGAAAGTGAAAGAGGTGATACCAAGTATCACCTCTCTTGTTTTAATCACAGGTTATATCTTTTCAGACGATTTGTTTCAGCAAAAGTATTTCGATGCTGGAAGCTGTACTTGGAATTTATTTTTGGCGGAATAGTATTATTTATTGACATGTTTTGTAATTTGGAGATGCAGCTTCGCAAGACCGCCCGGAGGGCTACATAATATTTGTCACTCGCCTAGAGCGATTGCATGGGAAAAGCGAAACAGCATTGTCAGATCGTGATTGTGATCATGGTTACTTTTTCAATTGTGTTATTTTTGATCATGGCCGTCTCCTTTAATTTTGTATCACGAACAATCAGTTAATCAGAAATAGTTTTGTAAATTTTTGCTGCTATTTTTGTATACCAGTTCTGAATCATCATAAGCATTGAAGAACTGGATTGCCTAACAATTATTTAAGCATGAAGAATACAAAATACCCGATAATTCTGGTAACAGGCACATTAGTTTTGATCAGTATTGTAGTTCAAATCAATTTTGAACGATATATTGTTCAACAAAATAAGCACTATGATCTTCTGAAAGATAAGCGTAGAGTAAGCTATATGCCGGTTGTAATTTATTTGGTTAAAAATACATTCGTCAAAAATCCTTTGGATGGAGAAGTCTCCAATTGTATTTACAAACATGCGGCTTCTACCAATGTTATAATTTCCGAAGGTAGCAAAGATGAATACATGGTCAATTGCTACTTCAAGGAAGCGGAAAAAGAATGGGAATTAGAACATTGTAAAATAGAAGTGGATACCACAAAAAAAGATTCTATACCGGATAAGATAATCTACATAATACCATAATAAACTTCCTTATAAGTCTGCAAGTCTTTCAATCCAGGTTCAGACAAATTCACGATCATAATTTTTCCAACAGCTCTTTCGCCGCATCTGCCAACACTGTACCCGGCCCGTAAATACCCGCCACGCCTGCTTTGTAGAGAAAATCATGATCTTTCTCCGGAATAATACCGCCTGCTATTACAAGGATATCTTCGCGCCCTGCTTTTTTCAAAAGCTCCAGCAATTGAGGGATTAGCGTTTTGTGTCCTGCAGCCAGACTGGAAATTCCGATGATGTGCACATCGTTTTCCAGCGCTTGTTTTACCACTTCTTCCGGAATGCTGAAAAGCGGTCCAAGATCCACATCAAAGCCCAGATCCGAAAAGCCTCCGGCGATCAGCTTCGCTCCACGGTCGTGACCGTCTTGCCCCATCTTGGCCACAAGGATCCGGGGACGGCGCCCGTTTTGCTTTACAAATTTTTCGGTCAGCTTTAGCACCGATTGAATTTTGTCCTGGTCAGTCATAGTAGATTTATAAATTCCGGAAACAGTACTGGAGTTGGCTACATGCCTGCCAAATATTTTTTCCAAGGCAAAAGAGATCTCCCCCAATGTAGCACGCTTACGTGCTGCTTCTATGGCAAGTTGTAGTAAATTCCCTTCTCCACTTGAAGCAGCATCTGTCAAAGCCTGAAGCGCTTTGCTTACTTCATCTGCATCACGATTGGATTTTAGTTGCTCTAATTTTTCTTTTTGTTCTGCGATCACTTTTTCATTGTCTACTTCGAGTAGATCAATTGGCGCAGTTTTTTCCTGGGTGAATTTATTTACACCAACAATGATCTCCGTAGTAGAATCGATCTGCGCTTGTTTTTTCGCGGCAGCTTCTTCAATTCTTCTCTTCGGGATTCCGGATTGAATGGCTTTTGTCATTCCGCCAAAAGATTCTATTTCCTGGATATGCTTCCAGGCCTTCTGTATAAGCTGTTCCGTTAGGTATTCAATATAATAAGAACCACCGGCAGGATCGATATGGTCGCAAAGGCCGGTTTCTTTTTGAAGATAAAGCTGTGTATCGCGCGCTACCTTGGCCGATTGTTCACTAGGCAAGGCCAGCGCTTCATCGTATGAATTGGTATGCAGTGATTGTGTATGTCCGAGTACAGCTGCCATGGCTTCGATGGTAGTGCGTGTGATGTTGTTGTAAGGTTCTTTGCTCGTAAGACTCCACCCGGAAGTTTGACAATGGGTACGTAGAATTAATGATTTTTCATTTTTAGGATCAAACTGTTTCATCAATGTAGCCCAAAGAAATCTACCAGCGCGCATCTTGGCGATCTCCATAAAAAAATTCATTCCAATGCCCCAGAAAAAACTAAGCCGCGGAGCAAACTGGTCTACGGAAATTCCCTGGCGAAGCCCGGTGCGCACGTACTCGAGGCCATCGGCCAAGGTATAAGCCAGCTCTAAGTCGGCCGGAGCGCCGGCTTCGTGCATATGATAACCGCTAATACTAATGCTGTTGAATTTCGGCATATGCACAGCGCAGTAAGAAAAAATATCTCCAACAATTTTCATAGAAGGAGTAGGAGGGTAGATATAAGTATTTCGTACCAAGAATTCTTTAAGAATATCATTCTGAATAGTGCCGCTCAAAGCAGCAGAAGGTACACCTTGCTCTTCTGCTGCCACGATGTAGAAGGCCAGCACAGGAAGCACTGCTCCGTTCATGGTCATGGAGACAGAGATCTTATCAAGCGGAATTCCTTCGAAAAGAATTTTCATGTCTTCTATCGAATCGATTGCTACGCCGGCTTTCCCTACGTCGCCCATTACACGTGGGTGATCGGAGTCATAGCCGCGGTGCGTAGGTAGATCGAAGGCTACAGAAAGTCCGGTTTGTCCTGCTGCCAGGTTTTTTCTGTAAAAATTATTAGAATCTTTTGCCGTCGAAAATCCTGCATATTGACGGATAGTCCAGGACTTCTGAAGATACATGCTGGCGTATGGCCCGCGTGTATACGGAGGAAGCCCTGCGGAATAATCCTGTGGGGGAAGACTGTTGAGGTCTTCTTTGTGATAAACAGATTTGATCGTAATATTTTCCTGTGTAGTATACTGAAGGTTTTTAGCATGATTAGGTAAAAGCATCAAAGGCTCTACAGGCAAGGAATGACCGGTCTTTTCAAGGTGAGTTAAAATTTTGGACAAAAAATGATCGGTCAGCGATTCTACTGAATAGCTACCCGCAAAAGGATCGCGGACGCGTTGAAAATAAGATTCGTATTCCAGTATGTTACTAATGTTTCCGGCAATCCTGCGCTTGAGTGTATCATGTTGTTCTGGTGAAGAAAATAAAATGCTAAACGAGTCACTTCCCCCGCCTACAGCGGCAATCGCTTGTGTGGTTTTTTGGATGATCTCCTGTTCGAATTTTTTTTCAAACGAAAGAATAGAATGAATACGTGCGGGTATTGACTGTTGAAAATAATGTTGTACCAGCAGATGCCATAAGAATCGCAGCGTGCGGAGTGCAGCGATCTCATCGATCGTTTTTTTGCCAGGGTACCAGGCAAGCGTAATTTTAGCAAGAGCAGTAAATGGTATTGATTGTTTTTTCAACAAAACGAAAAGAGAGGAAAGTCTTTCCGCCATTTGCAGAAGGTTTTCTTCCGTATTGTTTGTGAAGCGGTTAGCGCTTAGAAGAAGTTCATGATCTTGTTGCAACGATTGCTGCAATTGGCTTTCTGAAAAATTTTTGACAGGTATTTGTGTACAAAAAACAAGATGAATAGAAGGGAGAGAAGAACAGATCGATTTTTGTTGAGCCAGGGAAATTGGATTGGAAGAAAGAAACCAGATCTCACGGCACCCGTTTTCGATGGACTCTTTGGCTATTTTCAGACTATTTTCAGGATCTTCTAAAATGATAAAATCCTTGTATACCCATTGAGTAGGGAATATAGAATTTTGAATACTATTTTTGTATAAAATTGGCAACACAAAGAGCTGGGAATTATCGTCTGGCCCTTTAAATGCCTGAGTGAAATGAAAGTAAGATGAATCGTTGGAAGGAGAGAGCTCTGTAGCAAGCTTTTCTTCCCACGCTGTCCGGGAGGCCTTGTCAAATAAGGAACCTGGAAGGTTATGATTGGTAAAGGACATAAAATCGAATCTGAAAAGCTTTATGATAATTATTTTTTTTGACTTTATCTTACATATACGATCATTAAATTTTCTTGTAGATTTAATATAAAAAAAATAAATAATGTTTAAACATATATCATCGGAAAGTACGTATGATATTATCAAGAATCGTCTGTATTTTAGTAAGAATATTTCATTAAGGAATTGTAAAAAACAAGCCTAGCGGCATTATCAAAAAGTCAATACCCTGGATAAGTTTTTTTAGTATTTTTTTTTTCACATTTTTGTCTCCCCCGCTCAGTGAGGGGAACCCTACTTTATTAAAGACCTTTGAATATGATTGATATAAAAGACTGTAAATCAACTTGGAGTAACTGCCTCTCGATAATACGGGAGATGGTTGGCGACCAAAGTTTTAAGACCTGGTTTGAACCTATACTACCGTTATCTCTGACTAATAATGTCTTAACTATTCAAGTGCCAAGCCGCTTTTTTTATGAATGGTTAGAAGAACACTATGTACATGTTTTAAAAGATGCCATTCACACCGAATTAGGGCCTTCGGCAAGACTGGAATATGCTATTTCTTCAGACGGTAAAACCGTTGAAAACAACAAATTATATAACATCAGTTTACAGTCCGGTAACAAAGCCGGAAATAAAAACGAACCAGCCATAAAGTCTTTTGCTGACACACAAACCCCCCAGTTTGGTTTTGATGTTCAACTGAATCCACAATATCATTTTGAGAATTTTATCGAAGGTGATTGCAACCGTTTGGCTCGTTCTTCGGGCTTTGCAGTGGCTAAAAAGCCTGGTTCTACTTCCTTTAACCCATTAATGCTTTATGGTAAAGTAGGATTAGGGAAAACGCACTTAGTACAAGCGATAGGAAATTATATCAAAAAGAACCACGAAGGAAAATCCATCCTTTATGTTTCTTCCGAAAAATTCGCCAATCAATTCATGGAAGCTGTGAAAAACAACAGCATTCGCGAATTCTCAAATTTCTTTCTGAAAACAGATGTGTTGATCCTTGATGACGTACAGTTCTTCGCCAACAAAGAAAAAACACAAGAAGTATTCTTCCATATTTTCAATGATCTGCACCAATCCGGAAAGCAAATTATCATGACCAGTGATAAAGCGCCGAAAGATCTTGCCGGATTCCAGGAGCGTCTTCTTTCCCGCTTCAAATGGGGCCTCACAGCCGATCTGCAGACTCCTGATTTTGAAACCAGGGTCGCGATCATTCAGAAAAAACTGGAAGCAGAACAAATGGAACTTCCGGTTGAAGTGCTCGAATATCTTGCATATAGCATTGATACAAACGTACGTGAATTGGAAGGCGTGATCATTTCAATGGTAGCACAATCTTCGTTAAACCAGAAGCAAATTGACCTGGAGCTGGCCAAGCAAACGATCCAGACCATCGTTCAAAATGTAGAAGCAGAAGTTGGCATTGATTATATCATGAAATTCGTTTCCGAATATTTCAATGTAACCATCGAGCAGATGAAAGATAAGACACGTAAGCGCGAGATTGTAGTTGCACGCCAGGTGTCAATGTACTTTGCAAAAGAATATACTAATATGTCGCTGAAATCAATTGGCAGCAATTTCGGCAATAGAGACCACAGCACTGTTATCCACGCCATTCAGTCGGTAAACGACCTTATGGATACAGATAAAAAATTTAATGCCACTATGCAGGATCTGATGAAGAAGATAAAACTAAAAGCGATTTAATAATTCATCTCCTGTGTGATACTCCTGAAAGCCCTGTCTTTATTGAAAAGATGGGGCTTTTTTCGTGATACAAATTAGCATCAGGTCAGCAAGAGCAACAGCAAGAGTAGACAGAATCCATTTCTCAATACTCTTGCTGACCGGCTCTATTAATAGCACCTCTCGCTCTTGCTGACCCAATATTATTTACCTACAGGAAACAACAAATTATTCTCCCGTACAAATGCGATCTGTCCGTGCCATTCTATTTTGCACCAAATGTCTTTGCGGCTTTTGATGGTAACACGATGACCTTTTTTGATATGTCCAAGAAGATCGGCGCCGGAAGAGGCTGCCGACATAAGCGACGCATCGCTGTTGACGATCGCTTTCTCTGGAATAATATCGTAGTTGGAGATCACATAAACAGCTCCCAGAATAAGCATGAATAAGAGCGGCCTTAGGCCCATTCCGGATCCTTCGAGCTTCTTGATATAGAGATAAATTAAAAACAGCAGAGAAGCGCCCAGAAAGGCAAAAACGATGTAGATATAATAACGATGATACAGAGAAATGAAAAAGACCAGGTCGTTGTAGTCGTATCCTTCCAGATTGTAACGGGCAGCCAGCTCATCCATTTTTTTCAAAACACTTTTATCGGGTATTTTGGTGTAGTATACATTCAAATAATAAAGCGCATAGGTATAATCGCCCAATCCTTCTTTAATCAATGAAAGGCGGATCAACATACGAGGTGTATAGTACCCGGAATGAAAAAAACGTTCATATAATTCCATTGATTCGGTGTACTGCTTCTTTTCAAAAAGCGAATCTGCCGAAACCAAGGTTTTTAAATAATTTTCTTCGGCATATGCACTTGAAGCATAATATATTAGAACAAATGTGAGTAAGATTGTAAATATTTTCCTGAACATTGTTTGCTATTATAGAAAGAGTCTGCTACTTTTGCATCCGCAATTAAGGAAAAATATCCGGTATTGCACAGCAAAATAAAATAGGATTCCGTAGCTCAGTTGGTAGAGCAATACACTTTTAATGTATGGGTCCTGGGTTCGAGTCCCAGCGGGATCACAAAATCAGCAACGAGTGTGAATAATGAGTATAGATACTCAAAATTCACACTCGTTGTTTTTTATGTCCTTGCTGATTTTGTCTCTCCATACTCACACTCGTACTCCGTACTAAAATGTTTTTCCGTATTCCTTGTTTGCTGGCGTCCCCGCCAGCAATGCGCGCTGCGCTATTTTCGAAACTATCATTAAAAAACGATAAAACTCTTAATTACATCTATAAAACAAAAAAGCAGCCGTAAAATACCGCGGCTGCTTTTTTGTTTTACTTTCAAGATCTACTACCGTATCCGGTCTACCGACTTTACCAGTTCCTCATCTTTCCTTATATAATAACGAGCCGCCAACACCAACGCCAAGTCAATCATCGGAAGAAAATATCCTATCTGATAATTACCGTCACTCGGCGTAAGCATCAACGATTTCGCAGTAGGAATGGCAATGAAATAACTTCCCAGAATAAAAGAAACCAAAAGGAGCAGCACTGAACATAAAAGCATCTGCAATTTTCGGTTCTTGTATTGAACAATTGTCACAAGACTTACCGCTAGCGAAGCGACGATAAGACCAGCGATATAATAAACATTTTTCACTTGCATCGGTGCTTCCATAGAAAGCTTGCCGGTGCCGCTGCTAAGCACAGGTACGGAGGTAACGGAAAAGGCGTTCAGTTTCAAAGCCAATGGAGGTGCGGCCTGTGTACAAGTCCAGATCGTTACGAATAGGTTGACCGTTAACAAGATGACCACTCCTAAAAGCAGGACTGTTTGTATTCTTTGTATCATTCTTAAAGATGGTTTATATTTAGGCAAAATAAATACATTTTCGAATAAATTAATAAATCCTCCCGCATTCTGTTTGAGATATTTTCTGGACATAGCATACAAAGGCACGCATTATCATGGCTGGCAGATCCAGCAGAATGCACACAGTGTACAACAAGAACTGGAAAATGCCTTACAAAAAATTCTGGGACAGAAAATAGAAACCCTTGCCAGTGGTCGTACCGATACAGGTGTGCATGCCGAACAGCAGATTGTACACCTGGATCTTGAAGATGAATTTACCGAGCAGCATGTCTACAAACTAAATTGCGTTCTACCAAACGATATTGCTGTCAAAGATTTTTTCCCAGTCACCAACCAGGCGCATGCGCGATTTGACGCTACTTCACGTAGTTATGAGTACAGGATCACCAGGATGAAAAATCCATTCCTGATCGACAATGCCTATTTTTACGATCGTCTGCTCGATCTTGCAAAAATGAATGAAGCAGCTGTAATGCTGCTGAATTACCATGATTTTGAATCGTTCAGTAAAGTGCACACCGATGTGAAAAATTTTCGCTGCGATATTTACCTCGCCCGCTGGAAAGAAAAAAATGATCTTTTGATCTTTGAAATTGAAGCGAATCGTTTTTTAAGAGGAATGGTTCGTGCTATCGTTGGTTCACTAATAATGGTTGGATTAGGGAAAATTTCCGTACAGGATTTTGAAAAAATGATCATTTCAAGAAGCCGTAGTCAAGCTGGTCCGGCCGCACCTCCTGAGGGTTTGTTCCTCACACGCATTAAATATCCGGATAGTGTATACTTGGAAGAGTAGTGAAGGCAAGAAATGCCATAGAAAACAGCACCGGGCATGAGTGATAAGTAAAAACAAGCTTCTCATCCTTATAATCAACTCTGCACTCACTTTGCTAAACTCGGGTCAATATACAATGCAATCGCATAATCCTCGTAGGCTTCTGTATAATTGCCAAGCGATTGAAGCAGTGCAGCGCGCTGCAAATAAGCATTAGCATAAAATGGATTCAGGTCAATGGCTTTGTCAAAAGCAGTCAGCGCTTCCTGCGTAAGATCCATGGCTGCCATAGCTTCTCCAAGTAGACTATATGCTTCAAAAGAGCCATAATTCAGTCTTAAGGCTTGCTGAAAATCATAAACTGCCAATTCGTATTTTCCTTCTTGCATACGGTAAATACCCTTATGAATATACATTTGCGAAGCAAGAGGATTGTGAAGATAAGCTTCTGAGTAAAGCTGTTCAGTAGTTACCACAGCCGAAGTAGCCGAAGGCCGAGGCATGTGCTTATCGCGCTCCTTGGCTTGTCCCGTGTGTAAGACAGTAAACAACAGTAACACTAAATAATACCAGCTCTTCTTCATTCTGCTTTATGATTTGACTATACTTGTTTTAACGTTATTAAAAAAAAGATAGTTTGAATAATAAGCTCCCAAACCTTACAGGATTTTTATTTTGTTTTTTATAGTTTAACAACCCTTTCTAGCACCTTTTGGGATGAATTATAGAACAAAACGAATGTAACCTGGTACAACAGTAAGTTCACCGCTCAAATAATAAATAAATTTCTTGCATTCGTAACCCAATTTTTTAACTTTGCGTATAAATAACGCAAACAATGAATAAAACACATACATATTCCTACGCCCGCCCTGCTCTTACTGTAGACTGTGTAGTATTTGGCTATGAAGAGGAGGCGTTAAAAGTACTGCTGATCCAGCGGAACATAGAGCCTTTCAAAGGTGGCTGGGCATTGCCTGGTGGATTTGTGCGCGTAGAAGAGACGCTCGAAGAGGCAGCTATTCGTGAGCTAAAGGAAGAAACAGCAGTTGAAAATATTTACCTCGAACAATTATATTCCTTCGGTGCCCTTCAGCGCGACCCGCGAGAACGTGTGGTGACAGTTGCTTACTATGCGCTCGTAAAACTCAGCGAACATAAAGCCCAGGGAGGCACCGACGCTGCAGATGCCCGCTGGTTTCCGCTCGAAGCACTGCCAAAACTGGCTTTCGACCACAAACAGATCATAGAAGTGGCCTTTAAAAGATTACAAGCCAAAGTTCGTTACGAGCCTGTCGGGTTTGAATTGCTTCCCAAACGTTTTCTTTTCTCCGCAATCGAACATTTGTACGAAACAATTCTCCAGAGAAAAATTGATAGAAGAAATTTCAGAAAAAAAATGCTGAGCATGGGAATCATCAAACAACTCGAAGAACAAGAGGAAAACGTAGCACACCGTAAAGGACATTATTATTCATTTGATAAAAAGGAATATGAAAAAATGATCAAAAAAGGTTTCAGTTTTGAAATATGAAAAAAAATAACAGATACCAGATCTGGATAAATATCTGACATCCGGTATCCATTTAAACCATTACTAAAAAACTATAACAATGAACAAAGACATTAACGACAAAGACGTAGGCGTGATTGTAGGCCGGTTCCAGGTGAACGAGCTCCACAACGCACATAGACAGATCATCGATCACGTTTGCAAGAATCATAAAAAGGTGATTGTATTCCTCGGCATCAGTCCCGCGCTTACTACTAAGAATAATCCGCTCGATTTTGTTTCCCGAAAAGAAATGATCTTACAAGCCTACCCAAGCGTAACAGTAATGCCGATCCCTGATCATCCTTCCGACGAGGAGTGGAGCAAGGAGCTGGATAGCCGCATCCGCGAAGCTTGCCCGATCAATTCTGTGTTACTTTACGGAGGCCGTGATGGATTTGTAAAATATTATCATGGACATTTTGCTACTACCGAAATTGAACAAACAATTTTTGTTTCCGGTACCGAAGTGCGAAAAGAAGTAAGCCGTGAAGTGAAGCCTACTGCAGATTTCAGAGCAGGCGTGATCTACGCAGCGTACAATCAATACCCCAAAGTATTTCCTACGGTAGATGTGGCGATATTAGAGGGAGATAAAGTTTTGCTGGGAAGAAAACCAAACCAACACCAGTTCCGCTTCCTCGGTGGCTTTACCGATCCTACCGATAATTCCTTTGAAGATGCAGCCAGACGCGAAGTGATGGAAGAATCAGGCGTAGAAGTTGAGGACGTAAACTATCTGGGAAGCGCTAAAATAGACGATTGGCGCTACCGCGGAGAAGAAGACAAGATCATGACTCATCTTTTTACTGCAAAATATGTTTTAGGAAATCCACAAGCTACCGACGACATCGCCGAGCTAAAATGGTACAAACTGGAAGAACTCAAAGAAGAAGATTTTGTAAAGGAACATTATGTTTTATTCAATATTCTAAAGAAAAAATTGATTGATAAATTATAGCTCAAGGAGAAGAAAAAAGTGATTTAGCTTAATTTAAAATTCATCATTCATAATTTAAAATTAAAAAACTATGATACGTAACAACCTCATACTGCTCACCGATAGCTATAAAATAAGCCACTACAAGCAGTACCCTGCGGGTACTACAGAGATCTATTCTTACTTCGAATCAAGAGGTGGGAAATTCAAAGACGTTACATTTTTCGGATTGCAATTCCTGCTTCGAGAATACCTCGAAGGACAAGTGGTCACCAAAGAAAAGATCGACCAGGCGGAAGCTTTGTACAACGCGCATTTCGGCACTCCGGATCTTTTTTATAAAGAAGGATGGATGCATATCTTAAATGAACATGGCGGAAAACTTCCGGTAAGGATCAAAGCCGCTCCGGAAGGCGCTGTAATTCCTTACAGCAACGTAATGATGACAATTGAAAATACTGATCCGAAATGTTTCTGGCTTACCAATTTTCTGGAAACTTTACTGGTACAAACCTGGTATGGATGTACAGTAGCCACTCAATCGCGTGAAATGAAAAAGTTAATCCTGAAATATCTTGAAGAAACGGGAGACCCGGCAGGTATTGATTTCAAGCTACACGATTTTGGCTTCCGCGGTGTATCCTCTGTAGAATCTGCTTCCATAGGTGGCGCAGCGCATTTGATCAATTTTATGGGAACAGATACTATCGCAGGTCTTACTTTCATTCAGGATTATTATAATACAAAAGGAATGTTCGGTTTCTCCATTCCTGCTGCGGAGCATAGCACCATTACTTCCTGGAAAAGAGAAAATGAAAAAAATGCTTATGCCAATATGCTCACGCAATACAGCAAAGGCCTGGTAGCTGTAGTAAGCGATAGCTACGATATCTACAATGCTTGCGAAAAGATTTGGGGTGAAGAACTAAAAGATATGATCCTGAAAAGAGAGGGAACACTTGTGATCCGCCCTGATTCAGGAGTTCCGAAAGATGTGGTATTGAAAGTAGTAGAAATTTTGGGAAGCAAACTCGGCTATACCACCAATGACAAAGGCTACAAAGTACTCATTCCACAAGTGCGTGTGATTCAGGGCGACGGTGTAGACTACGAATCTATCGGCGGAATCCTTGAAAACATGAAAGCACACGGTTGGTCAGCTGATAATGTAGGATTTGGTATGGGCGGAGCTTTACTGCAAAAGCTTGACCGTGATACACAAAAATTTGCCTTTAAATGTAGCGAAGCAATAGTCAACAGCGAGCGCAGAGATGTATACAAAGATCCGATCACGGATCATGGTAAGAAATCTAAAAAAGGAAGACTGAAATTGGTAAAAGAAGGCACAGGCTACAAAACAGTATCTGAGTCAGACCCTGGAAAAGACGAATTACAGATAGTATTTGAAAACGGCGAAGTGAAAAAGCAATATACATTTGAGGAAGTGAAAGAGAATTCGAAATTATAATAGAATTGTTTTTGATATACATGAGGGCACAAAGACACGAAGGGCTTTGTGCCTTCGTGTCTTTATATTAAAAATCATTTCCACATGTAAGAAACATTCTCCGGTCAAACTTTCTTTTTTTAGTTCTAAATGAGTTATGTCTATTTTTTTACTCCACGAGGATTGGAATAGTACATATGATTAATTGTCAGAAAAACGTTTAATGCCGTTTTCTTCACTTGTATAAGCTTTTAAATGAAAAATAAATTAAAGAATCTTACATACTACTTTTGGTTGTAGGATAAACAGGTGTTTAGCGATTTTATGCCCCAACGCTAATTTTATGCGAGTCGTTTAAGATAATATAGAATTTAAACACCTACGAATATGGCAGCGAAAATGTATTCTTATTATTTGAAAGCAGAAGAGATGGGAGGGATCAAAGCACGCGCCAAGCTATCGCTGCTTACTACTGTAGATTCTTACCAGGCACGCACCATGCCTGATTCGGAAGACAATCTTCAGCTCTTCGAAAAAGCAATGAAACAGATCATAAAAGAATTCAACACCAACCCTGAAGATGTTACGCGTTTTAAAATAGTGAAATTACTTTTTTCAAAATTAAACGTTCAATAGTTTTTTCGGGTAAACTATGGCCAGTAAAATTTACGCATACTATTTAAAAGCCGGCGAACTTGGTGGATTGCAAGCGCGCACAAGATTATCGGTACTTACCCAGACAAGCGCTATTCAGGCTTCATCTGTAGAGGACTCTGAAAAGAATATCAAACTTTTTGAAGATGCCATGAAACAGCTTTCTCTAGAGTTTAGCAGTGAAGCAACGTATACAAATAAAGAAACTGCCTCCTCTATTACTACAAAAGAGGGAGATCATACGGCTTATTTAAGAAAACATATTTCCATTTTTTCTGATCTCATGACTAAAAGAATGGAATATATAGGAGATTTGCCTATTGCAGAAAGAAAGATCACCGAAGCCATTGCACAAGCGATCCATGTAGAAAAAGTAGGTGTTTGGTTGTTTGAAAAAGAACAATCTTCCCTGCGTTGTGAAGATCTGTTCATTCGTTCTGCTCACCAACACCAGAAAGGCTTTCAATGGAATGCTACAGAATACCCGCGTTATTTCGCTTCTGTAAAATCAGAAAAAACAATCGCCGCAAACGATGCACATCTTGATCCGCGTACAAGTGAATTGTCAGAAAAATACTTACTCACCTCTGCGGTTAATTCCATGCTTGTAGTCCCCGTCTATGCGGAAAACAAATTAGCAGGTACGATCTGCGTGGAGCATACCGAAAGCCTGCGGGCTTGGACTTCCGATGAAGAAAATTTCCTATATATGATGTCTAATATTCTAACCATGGCGCTGGAAGTGCAAAAGAAGCAGTTTGCTTTTTTGTAGAAAATAAACTGTAGACTTAATTATTAAGTTTCAAGTTCCGATAAGACAAATTCCAAAGAATGCTATGTATGGGATTGGTCTTATTGGAATTTGTTATTTTAAATAAATTCCCCAACCTTTTTTAAAAGCATTACGTAAAACCCATAGTTAAATAATTGTACCATCCATAACCCACTTATCCAATATGAAGACATTTGCATTCCTTCCGTTTATGGTAATTCTTGTTTCTGGTATTATATTCAACGTCGCCCTGGTGCAGGCCATACAACATAGTTTCAACTATGCATAAATCATTTATCAAGTAGCCATACTGGCGGGAGGATAGGAAATCTATTCTCCCGCTTTTTTTACTAGCAATTCAGCTACTGTTTTTACTCGTATAAAATCGGATTGTATTTTTTCTGCATTCGGGTGTGTATCGGTACATACCACTTTACTGATGATTCCACAGTCTTTCAATTTTTTCACTCCGTCTCCCACAAAGATCCCATGTGTAGTGATCACCGAAATATCTTTAGCGCCTGCATCTTTGTATGACTGCGCGGCTTGCACCAATGATCCTCCTGTGCGGATCATATCGTCGTAGATGATGACGTTTCTATCTTTTACGTCTGCGCTGATGCCGGTTACTTTTGTTTCGTCCCCGGAAATTCTTCTCTTAAAAACAAAAGCGCCATTCACACGCATATCGTTGGCAAGCGATTCTACCCATTTGGCGCGACCAGCGTCGGTACTGGCAAGTACAAAATCATCGCCGTACAACTCGTGACAAGCTTCTATAATAATTGGTTTGGAATATAAATGTACAGGACGGATCCCGCTTTCAAAGTAGTGGGGAATACCTTCCGTATGAAGATCTACCAGGATCACCTGGTTGCCAAGACTGGTGCGGGGAATGGAAGAAAATAAAGTAGCCCTGGTTTTGGCGGTCACTACTTCGCCATATTTCACCGCACGCTCCATCGTAGAATATCCGAAGTAAGGAATGATCAGCGTCAACGATACTGCGCCATACTTCACAGCTGCGCTTGCCAGATCGTAGATCTCCAGTGTATCCGAATCCGATACAGTTCCTCCTAAAATTATAACATGTCGTTCGTTTACTTCCGGAATGATCCGCATATAACGTTCACCATCCGGAAATTTTTTGATCTCCAATGCGCCGTCTTCAAAATCAGAAACGGCAAGCATTTTATTTTTTAAGTAGATGTAGTTCTCTGTTGAGAAAAGAAGTTTTTTCATGAAGAAAAGTTAAGCTTAATATGAAAAGAATAAAAAATATTCAAAAAAATAATTTAAACTATGAATGCTTTGTAGGAAGTGACACAGTAATTGTTGTGCCTCTGTCTTCTTCACTTTCGATACTGATCTTTCCACGCATGATTTCTACTTGTGTTTTTACGATATAAAGACCAAGTCCTTTCCCTTCTTTATCGAGGTGGAAACGTTTATAAGGCCGGAAAATCTTTTCGCCCTGGCGTACAAGATCGATCCCTCTCCCGTTGTCTTTAAACTTGAAAAACAGTTGATCGTCCATAAGCTGATACTCAATATTGATCCTAGGTATCTCGTGTTTCTTGCAATATTTGATCCCGTTGCTGATAAGATTGTAAAATATATTATTGAGATAAGCAGGCACCCCAGTGATATAAGTATCATCTGAAAAATTGTGAGTGATATGGGCGTTCGATTCTTCGATTTCTTTGGAAAGAAGTATTCTCACATCTTTCAAAATCTGAATTATATTGATGTCGTGAGAAAGGTTAGCCACGCTCTTCTGCAGATCAAGGATCCCAACAAGGTCTTTAATGATCTCATCCAGTTTGATTGTAGTCTCCTTCGATTTTTCCAGGATCACAAGATTGATGGGATCAGTAGCGTCTATGGAATTATAAACTTGCGAAAGCCCCAATAGAGTAGAAACCGGGCCGCGCAAATTGTGCGCGGTAATAAAAGCAAATTGCTCAAGACGGTGGTTGTATTCGGTAAGTTCCTCGTTGGTATACTTAAGTTCTTCAGTCCGTTTTGCCACCAGTTTTTCCAGTGATTCTTTGCTGCCTTGTAATAAGATATTATGTTCTTCGATAATATTTTTTTGCTCTTCCAACGTGTCGCGCTGGGCTTCCAGCTCTGATCGCTGGTTCTGGAGCTCTTCATTTTGAGCCAGTATTTCATCTGTTTTTTCAGAAAGTTCAAGCGTGCGCTCCTGTACTTTTTGTTCAAGTAGTTTGTTTTGTTCCGAAAGGATCTGTTCTTTCTCTTTTTTTAGAGAATTGATCTTGCTTAGTATTGCCAGGTTCAGGAATAAGATTTCAATAATGGCTCCAATCTGCATGGCATTTGAAGTGAAGATGGTATATGGAATAATGTTCGACATACTGATGATGTATATGATCATTCCAATAAAGTAACCAGACCATCCAGCGAGGAAAAATTTTGAAGTTTCGCTTTTTGTTTTCAAAAACATAGCAACACCTGAGTAAAGCGCTAGAAAGGGCATGAATGCCGCCAGGTAATAAATGATCTGTATAGTCAGACTATACAAACCAAAAAGAGAAAGGAAGAAGGCTAAAGCAAAACTGGTATAAACAAGAAGATAGAGATAATAAAGTTTTGGAAAATTACTTTTGATATTCAGTATTTTTTCAGTGAATAAAACAATGAAAAAAGAAAGGCAATAAAAAGTGGTATTAAAATGATTGATTGCAGGCCGCTCTGGCCATAGGATTTGGAAAGTATACCCAAAGTCGACTGCGGTCACAAATCCAATGGCCATTACACAGAGCACATAATAAATATAAATAGACTCTCTGAGCCACATGGAAAACAATAAATTGGAACAAGCAGCAAGTATTACAAATCCAAAATACAGCCAATGGATTAGCGTGTACCTTTGGTAATAGTTGAAAAATACTTTGAAAGAAAGAACTTTTGCAGGGATCAGCATTAAGCCCTTGTTACGCGTTTTGATCAAGATCTTATCAGTATGTGCAGGAACAGTAAAATTGAAGAAATTATAATTTAATGTTCTGCTGTAAAAGGAAGTGAGATCCCCTGAAATATATTTTTTTACCAATTCATTTTTAGAAAACAAATAAATATCGATACTATCAAGATGCGCATTTTCAATGACGAGTAGACGTTCCTTGTCAGTAGCAGGGAAATTAATTTCCATCCAGATCGGATAAGAAAGAAAACCTAAGCTGAGTGTATTGTTGGGAAGAGGAGTGAAGTGAACGGATGAATCTGGAAAGGAAGGAGAGGAGTATTGGTTGCTTTTGTCTTCAAAGTAAGAATAGCTGAAATCTTCTATATCCTGGTTCTCCTGTGCAATACACGGGAGCCAGCAAAGAGGCAAGAGCAAGATTAGTATTATTTTTTTATACAAAGCCATAAGAACTATTAAAACGCATCGTAAAAGGATACATAATAATTAGAAGTGTTGTGACTCATCCCATATTCCACGCGGAGGTACATATTATGCTGTTTGATCACACGGAATCTTAGTCCGCCTCCATAATTTTCTCGGATTGGATTATAAGCAAGCTGGTTCACAGAGGGCGCTGTTTCTGATATTCCTCCAAAGAAAGAAGCCCCAATCCATTTCCAGATGCGAAGGCGGTATTCTGCCTGCAAACTTAATAACGTATTATCGCGGTATAAGTTGGGATGATATCCTCTGGCGTTGATATAGGAAAGATAACGGAATGGGACTTTCCCATTGACATTTTCCATCACAAAATTGAATGCTAAAACATTGTATTTTTTAGGAGTGAGGTTAATAAATTTACGCAGATCAAGTGCAAATTGATTAAAGGTATAGGTGCTTCCCAATACTTTGCCAAATGCATTATAGTTGATATCAAAGAAAAATCCTTTAGTCGAAGAAATGATGTAATCCCGTGAATCATGTCGTACTCTTAGGCCAAGGCCGGATACGGAGTAGGTCTCCATACCGGTGGGGCGCTGTGTCTCTGCAATGCCACCTTGAGGAGTAGTTAAGTTGTATAAATGTTCGTACGAGTAAGTCAAGCCGGCAAACCATTTTTTGTAAATATTTCGTAGTGCATTAGTATTCAAATACCAGAGCCGGTAGCTGATGAATTCACTTTTATCCGGAGAAACATGTTCACCTGTACCGAAGTAGGCTTCGGGCAAATAGCTATAGTAATACCAACCGTTGAAATAATATTTTTCTTTTTTCGTAAACACATCTCCACCGAGACTTATCCTGTATTGGCGTAGCTGTGAATACAAGCCAAATAAATAAAGATTGGAAGTCCGCAACAAAGAATCTTTTGGATCAGTTTTAAAAAGTCCGATCAACCCGCCTTGTACATAAAATCCATTCTCCGGACTTCTTGCAGGCAGTGCCATTCCTGCAAAAGAGACCGGATTCTTTTTTTGAGGCAATGAATCAGAAGTACTTTGTGAAGAACAAAATAGTGGGGAAACTATTGCATAGAATAGCACGCAAAGAAATGCGATCGATCTATTCAATTGATTGGCTAGGTTAGATGAAATGATACACTGAGCAAGGTAAAATTGGAAATATTATTCTAATTTCCCTACTATTCATCGAATAAAACAGCTTAGAACTGAAGCAAATAAAGAAAGACTGCGAGGAAGCAAAAGGTGTAAAAGCTCTTTATATATTTCAACTTTTCAATGAATAAAAAGACCTTAAAAAGGCTGACTTATAATTTTTTATAAAAGTAAACCCTCAATAAAATAGCTGGAGAATGCAATTTTAAAATTACGTTAAAAGGTGTTAACCAAAGCTTTACAAATTATTTTAAAAGTCTCACTTGCTTTAAAATAAATCTTTCGTACCTTTGCCCTTCCAAAAAAATGGATATACATAAAAAGATTATAAAATGCCTACTATTCAACAATTAGTAAGAAAAGGAAGACAAAAACTAAAGTGGAAGTCTAAATCACCTGCGTTGGATTCTTGTCCTTTCCGCAGAGGTGTATGTACAAGAGTGTACACTACTACTCCTAAAAAACCAAACTCAGCTATGAGAAAGGTAGCAAGGGTGAGATTAACTAATAAGAAAGAGGTGAATGCCTATATTCCTGGAGAAGGACACAACTTACAAGAACACTCAATTGTACTAGTAAGAGGTGGCAGGGTAAAAGATCTACCAGGTGTAAGATATCACATCGTACGTGGATCATTGGATACTGCTGGTGTAAACGGTAGAAAACAATCCAGATCTAAATATGGTGCTAAGAGACCTAAGCCAGGAGCAGCAGCGCCTGCAGCAAAAGGAGCGCCGGCTAAAAAGAAGTAATTAATAACAAATAAATAAATCAATTATAAGATAGGTAATTGGTACTGAAATAAAGTACCCAAGTATTATATACAATTATGAGAAAAGCGAAACCTAAGAAAAGATACGTATTACCAGATCCTAAATTCCAGGATACTACAGTTACTAAATTTGTAAACGTACTAATGTACGACGGTAAAAAATCAATTGCTTACGATATTTTTTACGGAGCAATCGAACTAGTTCAAAAAAGAACCAACGAGAACGGTCTTGAAATTTGGAAAAAAGCGCTTAGCAATGTAAGCCCTTTTGTAGAAGTAAAAAGCCGTAGAGTAGGAGGAGCAACTTTTCAGGTTCCTACTGAAGTTCGCCCTGAAAGAAGAGCATCTCTTGGTATGAAATGGCTCATCCAGTACGCAAGATCAAGAGGCGAAAAAACAATGACCGAGAAACTAGCCGGAGAAATTGTTGCCGCTTCTAAAGGCGAAGGTGCTGCTGTGAAGAAGAAAGACGATACACACAGAATGGCAGAAGCAAACAAAGCATTTTCACATTTCAGATTCTAAGAAACTAACGCAAATGGCTCGCGATTTAAAATTCACAAGAAATATTGGTATTGCCGCTCACATCGATGCGGGTAAAACAACTACCACTGAGCGTATTCTTTATTACGCCGGTGTTAGCCACAAAATAGGTGAAGTGCACGATGGTGCTGCTACTATGGACTGGATGGCACAGGAGCAAGAAAGAGGTATCACCATTACTTCTGCTGCTACTACTGTCAACTGGGAATATAGAAAACAAAAATATCATGTAAACATCATCGATACTCCAGGCCACGTAGACTTTACCGTAGAGGTAAACCGTTCTCTTCGTGTATTGGATGGTCTAGTGTTCCTGTTTAGTGCAGTTGATGGTGTAGAGCCTCAGTCTGAAACTAACTGGCGTTTGGCAAACAACTATAACGTAGCTCGTCTGGGTTTCGTAAATAAAATGGACCGCTCTGGTGCCGACTTCCTTAATGTGTGTAAGCAAGTAAAGGAAATGCTTGGTAGCAATGCAGTGCCACTTCAATTGCCGATCGGCGCTGAAGACCAATTCAAAGGTGTAGTTGACTTGATCAACTTCCGAGGTATCGAATGGAATGAGGCTGACAAAGGAATGACTTTCAAAGAAGTTCCAATCCCTGCAGATATGCTGGAGGAAGCTACTGAATACAGAGAAAAGCTTCTTGAAGCAGTAGCAGAATTCGATGATAAGATCATGGAAAAATATTTCGATGATCCTAAGTCAATTACTGAAGATGAAATTCTTACTGCTCTTCGTAAAGCAGTAATCGCAATGAAAATTGTACCAATGCTTTGCGGTTCTTCTTTCAAAAATAAAGGAGTACAAACAATGCTAGACTTTGTAATGTCATTGTTGCCTTCTCCTCTAGACAAAAATGATATTAAAGGAACAGATCCTGATACAGAACAAGAAGTTACTCGTAAACCAAGCGACAAAGAACCTTTCGCAGGTCTTGCATTTAAAATTGCAACTGACCCATTCGTAGGTCGTCTTTGCTTCGTACGTGCTTATTCAGGAGTTCTTGAGTCTGGTTCATATATCTTTAACTCAAGATCTAATCAGAAAGAGCGTATTTCACGTGTATTCCAAATGCACGCCAACAAACAAAATCAGATCGAGCGCCTGGAAGCAGGTGATATCGGGGCGGTAGTTGGTTTTAAAGATATCAAAACAGGAGATACTCTTTGCGATGAAAAAGCGAAGATCGTTCTGGAGAAAATGGATTTCCCTGAGCCGGTGATTGGTTATGCAATCGAACCAAAAACTCAGGCAGATATGGATAAAATGGGTATGGCGATCGCTAAACTTGTAGAAGAAGATCCAACGCTACACGTATCTACTGATCAGGAAACAGGTCAGACGATCCTTCGTGGTATGGGTGAACTTCACTTGGAGATCATCATGGACCGTATGAGAAGAGAATTCAAAGTAGAAGTAAACCAGGGAGCTCCTCAGGTTGCCTACAAAGAAGCTCTTACCAAAGCAGTTGAACACAGAGAAGTTTATAAGAAACAAACAGGTGGTAAAGGTAAATTTGCTGATGTTGTTTTCGAGATCGGGCCGCGTGACGATGGTAAATTAGGTCTTGAATTTGTAAATGAAATTGTGGGCGGTGTAATTCCAAGAGAATTTATCCCTCCAATTCAAAAAGGTTTTACAGAGGCAATGAAAACCGGCGTACTAGCTGGATATCCTGTAGAATCAATGAAAGTGAGAATTTTCCATGGTTCATATCACGATGTCGATTCAGATGCACTGTCTTTCGAATTGGCCGCTAAAGGTGGTTTCAGAGAAGCTGGAAAACTCGCTGGCCCGAAATTGATGGAACCAATTATGGCAGTAGAAGTTACTTCTCCGGAAGAATACACAGGTTCTGTAACCGGTGACTTGAATAGAAGAAGAGGTATCATGAAGAGCATGGAAATGAAAATTGGAGCTCAGGTTATCAAAGCTGATGTGCCACTTTCCGAACTATTTGGATACATCACTGAATTAAGAACCCTTACTTCAGGTAGAGCTACCGCTAACTTAACTTTCTCTCATTATGAGTTTGTGCCACAAAACTTGGCAGATACTGTAATAGCAAAAGTAAAAGGAGCAGCTGCAGTTAAATAAGTATTAGAGATTTAAATATAACTGATAAAGAACATCAGTATGAACCAAAAGATAAGAATAAAACTAAAATCCTTCGACCATAATCTGGTTGATAAATCTTCTGAGAAGATCGTGCGTGCAGTGAAAGCTACAGGCGCGGTGGTGAGTGGTCCAATTCCACTTCCTACAGAAAAAGAAGTTTTCACTGTGTTGAGATCTCCACACGTGAACAAAAAAGCAAGAGAGCAATTCCAGCTTTGTACTTACAAAAGATTGGTTGATATCTACTCTACTTCTAGCAAAACTGTAGACGCCCTAATGAAGCTTGAATTACCAAGCGGTGTAGAAGTTGAAATCAAAGTCTGATAAAGGCTTTTAGAAACATAATTATCGAAAAGTACCCCCTAATCTCCGGGTACTTTTTTTGACCCCCTGCCAACATAAAGTATTACCGGAAAAGTTGGCGCATCCCATGCAAATTATCGGTAGTACGTCGAAAATAGAGATTAACTGAAAATAAATTGTAGCCAATTTTTGCATGCAATTTATTTTTCACTACCTTTGCAGTCCGTTTTGGAGGATTGTGGGGTTAGTAAATATAAAAGACTAGTAATCAAATAACACTGATATAAAATGTCCGGGTTAATAGGAAAAAAGATAGGAATGACAAGCTACTACGATGCTGAAGGAAAAGCAGTCGGATGTACTCTTGTTGAAGTTGGACCTTGTGTAGTAACGCAAGTGAAAACGACTGAAAAAGATGGATACAAAGCCATACAGTTAGGTTTCAGCGAAAAGAAAGAGAAGAACACCGCTCAATCAATGGTCGGTCACTTCAAGAGAGCCAACACAACTCCAAAAGCTAAATTAGCGGAGTTCAAAACATTTGAAAAAGCACTTAACCTCGGCGACACTCTTACAGTGAGCGATGTATTTGCAGAAGGTGATTTTATCGATGCAGTTGGTACTTCTAAAGGTAGAGGTTTCCAAGGTGTGGTAAAAAGACACAACTTCAGTGGAGTGGGTGGCCAGACACACGGTCAACACAACAGAGCAAGACACGCTGGTTCTATCGGTTCATGCTCATTCCCTGCGAGAGTATTCCCAGGAATTAGAATGGCTGGCCGCATGGGAAATCAAAGAACCAAAGTTCAAAACCTACCAGTTTTGAAATTATATCCTGAAAAAAATCTTCTTGTAATAGGTGGATCACTCCCAGGATCAATTAATTCATTCGTAATTCTTGAGAAGTAACATGGAACTTTCAGTAATCAATATTAAAGGGAAAGATACAGGCAGAAAAGTTACTTTGTCTGATGCACTGTTCGCGATCGAACCAAATGATCATGCGATTTACCTGGATGTTAAGCAACACCTGGCGAACAAAAGACAAGGTACACACAAAGCAAAAGAAAGAGCTGAAGTATCCTTCTCTACTAAAAAACTAAAGAAACAAAAAGGTACCGGTGGCGCTCGTGCTGGTAGCCGTAAATCTCCTGTATTCGTAGGAGGTGGTACTATCTTCGGTCCAAAACCAAGAGATTATAGCTTTAAGCTGAATAAAAAAGTAAAAGCTCTTGCAAGACAATCTGCAATTGCTCACAAAGTAAAAGATAAAAGTATTTCTGTTCTGGAAAACTTTAAAATGGAAGCTCCAAAAACTTCGGAGTTCCTTACAATCCTTACTCAACTTTCTCTTTTGAATACAAAAACACTTTTCGTTCTACCAGAAGTAGATAAGAACATCGTATTGTCTTCAAGAAATATCTCAAGAGCAAAAGTTGTTACTGTAAACGATCTGAATACTTACGAAGTACTTAACGCTGACAAACTAATTGTAGCAGAAGGTGCTGTACAGAAATTAGAAGCTTTATTGAACTAATACGAAGATGAAAAATATTCTGATAAAACCACTTATTACGGAGAAAGTTGCTACCCTTAACGAAAAAGGTAAGTACGGATTCGTAGTAGATAAGAAATCCAATAAAGTGGAGATCAAAAGAGCCATAGAAAAAATTTATGGTGTGAATGTAGAAGAAATCAATACCATGATCTGTCGTGGTAAATCCAAAAGCAGATACTCCAAATCAGGAGTGCTTAGCGGGAGAACAACTTCTTACAAAAAAGCTATTGTAAAAGTAGCTGAAGGCGAAGTGATAGATATTTATAGTGGCATTTAATATTTAACTGAAAATGGCAATCAAGAAATTAAGACCGATAACACCAGGTACCAGATTCAGGGTAGCTCCTACTTTTGAGGAGATCACTCACAACAGACCTGAAAAGTCATTGGTTACAAGCGTTAAGAAATCAGGTGGTAGAAATGACTCTGGTAAAATGACCATGCGCTATATAGGTGGTGGACATAAAAGACAATACCGTATCATCGATTTTAAAAGAGATAAGTTTGATATCCCTGCAATTGTTAAAACAATTGAGTACGATCCAAACAGAACGGCTAGAATTGCGCTGCTTCAATATGCAGACGGAGAAAAAAGATATATTCTGGCTCCTCAAGGATTGAAAGTTGGTACTGAACTTAAATCAGGAAAATCAGTTGCTCCAGAATTAGGAAATGCACTTCCGCTTTCTGAAATGCCAATGGGTACTGTAGTTCACAACATCGAACTAAAAGTAGGCAAAGGTGGAGCAATGGCAAGAAGTGCTGGTTCTTATGCTCAACTAGTAGCTCGTGATGGTAAATATGCAACATTGAAATTGCCTTCCGGTGAAATGAGATTAGTTCTTTCTACTTGTATGGCTACAGTAGGAGCTGTTTCCAATGGAGACCACATGAATACTAAAGTAGGTAAAGCTGGTAGAAACAGATGGAAAGGCATCAGACCAAGAACTAGACCTGTCGCAATGAACCCTGTCGATCACCCAATGGGTGGTGGTGAAGGTAGAGCATCCGGAGGACATCCACGCTCTAGAAAAGGTCTACTTGCTAAAGGTAAGAAGACAAGAAGCTTGACTAAGTATTCTAAAAACTTAATCATCGCTAGAAGAAAAAAATAAACATTTGAATTGAATAGAAATGGGACGTTCGATAAAAAAAGGACCTTATATTGATTACAGACTTTCTAACAAAGTAGATGTTATGAACGAATCTGGTAAGAAATCTGTGATTAAAACATGGTCAAGAAGATCTACTATATCTCCAGACTTCGTAGGACATACATTTGCTGTACACAACGGCAATAAATTTATACCTGTGTTTGTTACGGAAAACATGGTTGGTCACAAGATGGGAGAATTTGCTCCTACCAGAGTATTCAAAGGACATACTGCTGCTAAAAAAGGATAATAAATCATTGTTGAGATGGAAACAGGAATTAAACCAAGAAGATCGGTAATAAAAAGGCAGAAAAAAGAAGCTGCCAAACTAGCGAAAGCTCAAGGCGCTACAGTAGCCAAATTAAACGATGTTCCTACGTCTACAAGAAAGATGAGACTGGTAGCAGATCTAATCAGAGGAAAAAGAGTTAACGAGGCTCTTCCAATCCTTAAATTCCAGGCGAAACAAGGTGCTGCAAGATTAGAAAAATTGTTGTTAGCTGCTATCTCTGACTGGAGCAATAAAAATGCTTCGGTAAACATTGAAGATGCTGACCTATATGTTAAAAATATTTTTGTAGATGGTGGTACTGTTCTGAAAAGAATGAGACCAGCTCCACAAGGAAGAGGATACAGAGTTAGAAAAAGATCTAACCACGTTACGCTTGAAGTAGATAGCCTTGTCGCTCCTGAACTACTTGTTAAAAAAGTAGTAGCAGAAGAGAAGAAAGAAGAAAAAGCTGATAAGAAAGCAAAAACTTCTACGAAGTCAACAGCTACTGCTGAGAAAAAAGAAACAAAGAAATCAACTAAGAAAACTGATAAATAATACTCATGGGACAAAAGGTTAGCCCGGTAGGCTTCAGACTAGGTGTTGTTAAAGGTTGGGATTCCAACTGGTACGGCGGAAAAACATTTTCAGATAAATTGATCGAAGATGAAAGAATCAGAAAATATGTAGCTGCTCGTATCCCTAAAGGTGGTATTTCTAAAATCGTAATTGAAAGAACACTGAAAAGAATCACTCTTACAATCAATACTGCACGTCCAGGTGTTGTAATTGGTAAAGGAGGAGCTGAAGTAGATAAAATTAAAGAAGAGTTGAAAAAGATCACGAACAAAGATGTTCAGATCAACATCTTCGAGATCAAAAGACCTGAGCTTGATGCTAAACTGGTAGGAGAGTCAATCGCTTCTCAACTTGAAGGAAGAATTTCTTTCAGAAGAGCAATGAAACAAGCGATCGCAGCTACTATGAGAGTAGGAGCACTAGGTATCAAAGTTAGATTATCCGGTCGTCTTGGCGGTGCTGAAATGGCAAGAACGGAAGGATACAAAGAAGGTAGAGTACCTCTTCACACTCTTAGAGCTGATGTAGATTATGCAATCTCTGAAGCACAAACCGTTTATGGTAAAATCGGTGTGAAAGTTTGGATCTTCAAAGGCGAAGTTTATGGCAAAAGAGATCTTTCTCCAAATATAGGAGTAATGACCGCAAATGCAAATGCTGGGGGGGGTAATTCAAATACCAACGAAAACGACGGACCAAAGAGAAGAAGACCTGATAACAGAGGTGGTCATAATAAAGGTGGTCATAACAAAAGAAGATCAGATAAATAATAATCTCTGGAGTTAATTTCCAGGTTAAAATATTAATACAATGTTACAACCTAAAAGAACAACATACAGAAAACAGCAAAAAGGTAGAGTAAGAGGTGTTGCTACAAGAGGCGCTATCATCTCTTTCGGTACATTTGCAATCAAAGCATTGGAGCCAGGTAGAATCACTGCTCGTCAGTTAGAGGCAGCTCGTATCTCTGTTACTCGTGCAATGAAAAGAGAAGGTCAAGTTTGGATCAGAATATTCCCTGATAAACCAATCACTAAAAAACCTGCTGAAGTACGTATGGGTAAAGGTAAAGGAGCTCCGGAATATTGGGTAGCAGTAGTAAAACCCGGTACTATCATTTTCGAATCAGCTGGTGTAACATTACAAGTAGCACAAGACTCTATGAGACTTGCGGCTCAGAAATTACCAGTAAGAACAAGCTTTGTTGTACGTCCTGACTACGTTGCATAACATTTATGAAAAAGAAAGTTAACATTCAAGATCTGTCAGTAGAAGAACTAAATACCCAGATCGCTGCCGAAGAAGAAAACCTAAGAAGGTTAAAATTCGGACATGCTGTTTCTCCTATAGAAAATCCTATGAAGATTAGAGAAACTAAAAAAGTAGTAGCTAGGCTTAAAACAGTGCTACATGCTAAACAACAATAATTCTTAAAGAAATGGAAGAAAGAAATTTTAGAAAAGAAAGAGTAGGTAAAGTCGTAAGTAACAAAATGACTAAATCTATCACTGTTGCAGTAGAGCGTAAAGTAAAGCATGGCATGTACGGTAAATTCGTAAAGAAAACTACCAAATTTATGGCTCATGATGAAAAAAATGAGTGTGCTATAGGTGATGTTGTGAAAATTATGGAAACCAGACCTCTTAGCAAACTTAAGCGTTGGAGATTGGTTGAAGTAATCGAGAAAGCAAAATAATTAATAATTAATTATATCCGCCACCAGCGGACAAAATTTAAAATAAAATGATACAGCAAGAATCCAGGTTAACGGTAGCAGACAATAGCGGAGCCAAAGAAGTATTGGTGATCAGAGTACTTGGCGGTACTAAGAGAAAGTATGCTTCCATCGGTGATAAAATTGTAGTCACTGTTAAGTCGGCGCTGAGCACAGGAAACGTTAAAAAAGGAACCGTTTCAAAAGCCGTGATCGTAAGAACTAAAAAGGAGATAAGAAGACCAGATGGTTCTTATATCAGATTCTCTGACAACGCAGCCGTGTTGTTGAACAACCAGGACGAACCAAGAGGTACTCGTATCTTCGGTCCAGTAGCAAGAGAACTGAGAGAAAAACAATTTATGAAAATCGTTTCTTTAGCTCCGGAGGTATTATAATATGGAAAAGAAGAATAAAGTAACAAAGCTACACATTCGCAAAGGCGATACAGTAATTGTAATCGCTGGCGATTCTAAAGGTAAAGAAGGCAAAGTTTCTAAAGTATTGGTTTCTGAAAACAAAGCCATCGTAGAAGGTTTGAATATGGTGAAAAGACACCTGAAACCTACAGCTACTAAGCCACAAGGAAGCATCGTAGAAAAAGAAGCTCCTATACATGTGAGCAACCTTCAACTGAAAGATCCTAAAAATGGCAAAGCTACCAAGGTAGGTAGAAAGCTGGATAGCAATAAAAAATTAGTTAGATACTCTAAAAAGACCGGTGAGGTAATAAAAAATGGCTAACCCGAGATTAAAAGATAAATACCTTAATGAGGTTGTACCTGCTCTGAAATCTAAATTTCAGTACAAATCAATCATGCAGGTACCAAAGATCACAAAGATTGTGGTTAATAAAGGTATCGGTGCTGCAGTAGCAGATAAGAAATTAGTAGAAGTAGGTGTTGATGAGCTTACTACCATCACTGGTCAAAAAGCGCTGGCAACTAAATCTAAAAAAGATATCTCCAACTTCAAATTAAGAGCTGGCGTTCCTATCGGAGCAAAAGTTACTCTTAGAGGAGAAAAAATGTACGAATTCTTCGATAGACTTGTAACCGTGGCACTTCCACGTGTACGTGACTTCAAAGGAATCAGCGATAAAGGTTTTGATGGAAAAGGAAACTATACTCTTGGTGTAAAAGAGCAAATCATTTTCCCAGAGATCAGCATCGATAAAGTAGCAAAAATTTCTGGTATGGATATTACTTTTGTTACTACCGCTACTACAGACGAAGAAAGTTTTGAACTGCTAAAGGCTTTCGGTATGCCTTTCGCATCTCTTAAAAAATAACTAAAATGGCTAAAGAATCAGCAAAAGCAAGAGAAAGAAAAAGAGTTAAAACAGTAGCTAAATACGCTGCTAAAAGAAAAGCTCTTAAAGAAGCAGGCGACTATGAAGGTCTGGATAAACTTCCTAAAAATGCTTCTCCTATAAGATTACACAATAGATGTAAGCTTTCTGGTAGACCAAAAGGATATATGAGAAAGTTTGGTATTTGCCGTAATTTCTTTAGAGATATGGCAAACGCAGGCAAAATCCCAGGTGTTACCAAAGCAAGCTGGTAATAATTCATAAGATTGTTTTTTTTATTAGAAAACTTTCTTAACTTTGCAGCCCTATTTCAGGGCTTTTAAATTTTAATGACTGATAACGAATTTATTATAAAATAAAGATAGATATGACTGATCCTATCGCAGATTACCTGACCAGACTCAGAAATGCAGTGAAAGCAAAACACCGCATTGTAGAGATTCCTGCTTCTAATATCAAGAAGGAAATTACAAAAGTACTTCATGATAAAGGGTACATTCAAAGCTATAAATTCGAGGATAGCAATGTACAAGGTACAATCAAAATTGCCTTGAAATACAATCCAGTTGATAAAGAACCTGCGATTGTACACTTGGAAAGAGTGAGTAAGCCAGGTCTTAGAAAATATAAGTCTGCAGAAGAACTTCCAAGAGTACTTAATGGATTAGGTATTGCAATCCTTTCTACATCTAAAGGAGTTGTTTCTGATAAAGAAGCTAGAGAAATGCATATCGGTGGCGAAGTT
The DNA here is from genome assembly GCA_035535995.1 of Cytophagaceae bacterium. Classification (GTDB taxonomy): domain Bacteria; phylum Bacteroidota; class Bacteroidia; order Cytophagales; family Cytophagaceae; genus JANYCO01. The sequence continues at coordinate 168,905 of DATLOZ010000016.1, read as the reverse complement.
CTTTGCTACGTTTATTAATTATTAATTCACAGGTTGATTACAACTTATTAAAGTATAAAAGTATGTCAAGAATCGGTAAAAACCCCATCGCACTGCCAGCTAAAGTAGAAGTAACAGTAACTGGCAACAATGTGGTAGTAAAAGGCCCTAAAGGTACTCTTACACAGGCGATTGATCCAGATATCAAAGTAAATGTAGCAGATGGTAAAATTGAAGTTATCCGTCCTACAGATCAAAAAAGACATAAAGCACTTCATGGTCTTTACAGATCATTGATCGCTAATATGGTTAAAGGTGTAAGCGAAGGATATAAAATTGATCTTGAGCTTGTCGGAGTGGGTTTCAAAGCAAATGCTATCGGCAATATTCTTGAGCTTAGCCTTGGATACTCACACAATATTTTCCTTGCTCTTCCTACAGAAATCGCTGCAAAAGCGGTAACTGAAAAAGGTAAGAACCCGGTTGTTACACTAGAAGGAATTGATAAACAACTGATCGGCCAGGTAGCCGCTAAAATTAGATCACTTCGTAAAGTTGAACCATACAAAGGTAAAGGTGTTCGCTTCGTGGATGAAGTGGTTAGAAGAAAAGCTGGTAAAACTGCTGCGAAATAATTAAGTAAATAATAGAAAGGGGAAACCCAATCATTTTAATAAATTTTAAAATGGCAACTGTAAAAAGTTTAAGAAGATTAAGAATTAGTAGAGGAATTAGAAAGAAAATTTCTGGTACTACTACTAAACCAAGGCTTTCTGTTTTCAGAAGTAATGCTGGTATCTATGTTCAAGTAATTGATGACCTTACTGGAAAAACTCTGGCAAGTGCTTCATCAGCTAAACTAACTGAGAAAGGTACTAAATCAGAACTTTCTAAAAAAGTAGGAATGGCAATAGCTGAAAAAGCTAAAGCGGCAGGTATCACAGAAGTGGTATTTGACAGAGGTGGTTATCTATACCACGGAAGAGTAAAAGCATTAGCAGAAGGTGCACGCGAAGGCGGCCTAAAATTCTAAGAAGATATGTCTCAAAATACAAAAGTAGTTAAAGCTAGCGAAATCGACTTAAAAGAAAAAGTTGTTTCTATCGGTAGAGTTACCAAAGTGGTAAAAGGTGGACGTAGGTTCAGCTTCGCTGCTATCGTAGTAGTAGGAAATGGTGATGGCGTTGTAGGTTATGGCTTGGGAAAAGCAAATGAAGTAACGGATGCAATCACTAAAGGAATCGAGGATGCAAAGAAAAACTTGATCAAAGTTCCTGTATTGAAAGGTACAGTGCCTCATGCAATCCACGGTAAGTACAGTGGTGGTTTTGTTTTCCTAAAACCAGCAGCAACCGGTACGGGAGTAATCGCCGGTGGTGCGATGCGTGCTGTGTTGGAAAGTGCAGGAGTGAAAGACGTACTTGCTAAATCAAAAGGTTCTTCAAACCCTCACAACGTGGTAAAAGCTACTTTCGATGCTTTACTTAAAATGAGAGCTCCACACGTAGTGGCAAATCAAAGAGGAGTTGCTTTAACAAAAGTATTTAACGGAAAATAACAATGGCTAAGGTAAAAATTACCCAGGTAAGAAGTTTAATCGACCGCCCAAAAGATCAGAAACTAACTATTCAGGCTCTAGGTCTAGGTAAGATGAATAAATCTGTAGAAGTGGAAGCTACTCCTCAGATTAAAGGAATGATCAAGAAAGTAAGTCATTTAATTGCAGTTACTGAATTATAATAAAATGAAACTTAATACATTAACACCTGCTAAAGGGTCTGTAAAATCTGAGAAAAGAATAGGTCGTGGTACTGGTTCAGGCAAAGGTGGTACTTCTACAAGAGGTCACAAAGGTGCTAAATCAAGATCGGGATATTCAAGCAAGATTGGATTCGAAGGTGGTCAAATGCCTCTTTACAGACGTTTGCCTAAATTCGGTTTTAACAACCCTAACAAAGTAGAATATAAAGCGATTAACCTTGATACACTACAAGAGTTAGCTTCTAAAGCAGCTTTGACTACTATTACATTCGATACTCTTTTGCAAAATGGTCTTTGCGCCAAAAACGATAGAGTTAAAATTTTGTCTCGTGGCGAATTGAAAACTAAAGTTGATGTAACCGTGCACGCTTTCTCAAAGGCAGCAATTGCAGCTATTGAAAAAGCTGGTGGTAAAGCAACCGTATTATAATAGCATTCATGAAAAGGTTTATACAGACCATACAGAATATATTTTCTATTGAAGAACTGAGAACCAGGATATTCTATACTCTTGGTTTTTTGGTTGTCTTTAGATTAGGTTCCTTTATCGTATTACCAGGAGTTGATCCTAAACAAGTAGGACAATCTGAGGTAACAGGTATTTTAGGAGTAATCAATACCTTTAGTGGGGGAGCATTCAGCAATGTTTCTGTGCTGGGTCTTGGTATCATGCCTTACATTACTGCATCCATCGTAATCCAGTTGCTTGGATTTGCTTGGCCATATATGCAAAAACTTCAGAAGGAAGGTGATTCCGGAAGAAAGAAAGTAAATAATTACACTAGAATATTAACCGTAGTAGTAGCGACTGCACAGTCTGTAGGTTACTTAGCTACTTATGTAAAGCCAGAAATGATTCTTTCCGGAATGGATGGATCTGCTTACATGATCACAAGAATTGCTACCCTTGTTTCCGGTACAATGTTTTGTTTATGGTTAGGTGAAAAAATCACCGATAAAGGAATTGGTAATGGTATTTCTATGTTGATCATGGTTGGTATCATTTCTAGATTACCACAAGCAATTTTATCAGAAGCTCTGACAAGAGAATTGAAAGGAGCACTACCGTTCATCATTGAATTAGTAGCCTTCTTCTTTATTATCATGGGAGTGGTTGCAATCACTCAAGCAGTAAGAAGAATTCCGGTACAATATGCTAAACAGATTATTGGCAATCAAACAGTAGGTGGACAAAGACAATATCTTCCTCTAAAAGTTATCGGAGCAGGAGTAATGCCAATCATCTTCGCACAGTCAGTAATGTTTCTGCCTTCATTGATTGCATCATTGTTTCCTGAAAACGAAAATGTAGCTTCTATTACAATGGCTTTCGGAGATTTTACTTCATGGCAATATAATGTTGCTACCGCAGTATTGATCATCCTATTCACGTTCTTCTATACTGCTATCTCAATCAACCCTCGTCAGATTGCAGAAGATATGAGAAGAAACGGAGGGTTTATTCCTGGTATAAAACCTGGAGAAGCTACTTCAGAATATATAGATCAAGTATTGTCTAAAATCACCTTGCCTGGAGCATTATTCCTGGCAGTGATAGCTTCAATGCCTGCATTTGCTTACATAGCTGGTGTACAAAGAGATTTTGCTTACTTCTTCGGGGGAACATCTTTGTTGATTCTGGTTGGTGTAGTGTTAGATACTTTGCAACAAGTTGAAAGCTACCTTCTGGTAAGACAATATGATGGTATGATGAAAACCGGAAGAATAAAAGGTCGCACGCAGGAAACTGCTGCAATGGTATAGATAATTATGATTTATTGCAAAACCGACGAAGAAATCAAACTAATTAAAAAAAGTGCAGATATTTTAGGTCGGACACATGCAGAAGTCGCAAAAAATATAAAACCAGGAGTAAAGACTTCTGAGTTAGATAAAATAGCTTATGATTTTATAACTAAAAATGGAGGAAAGCCTTCGTTTAAAGGTTATAAAGGATATCCAAGTTCTTTGTGTATTAGTGTTAATGAAGTAGTAGTTCATGGAATGCCAGGAGATTACCAACTGCAAGAAGGAGATATCATCTCTGTTGACGGTGGTGTTTTTCTCGATGGATTTCATAGCGACAGTGCTTACACCTACCCTGTAGGAATAATTTCGGAAGAAAAAAGAAAACTTCTGAAATCAACCAAAGAATCTTTGTATGTAGGCATTCAACAAGCGGTAGCTGGAAATAGAACCGGCGATATAGGACATGCGATCCAAAGCTTTGTTGAAAAAGATGGTTATTCAGTAGTGAGAGAATTGGTAGGACATGGACTGGGAAAGAGTCTTCACGAAGAACCAGAAGTTCCTAACTACGGTAAAAAAGGTACAGGAGTTAGATTGCAAGAAGGAATGGTCATTGCAATCGAGCCGATGGTAAATCAGGGGAAGAAAAATATCTTTCAAGAAAATGATGGATGGACAATCAGAACAGTAGATAGGAAGCCATCAGCACACTTTGAGCATACAGTAGTAGTACGAAAAGGCCAAGCCGAAATTCTTACTACATTCAAATATATAGAAGAAATACTGGGAGAATAAAATTAATGGCAAAACAGTCATCGATCGAACAAGACGGAACAATCTTAGAAGCATTATCAAATGCAATGTTCCGTGTAGAATTGGAAAATGGCCACCAGGTCATCGCCCATATTTCAGGTAAAATGAGGATGAATTATATTAAGATCCTCACAGGAGATAGAATCAGATTAGAAATGTCTCCTTATGATTTAACGAAAGGAAGAATAGTATTCAGATACAAATAGTCTTATTAAGAGTACAATTATGAAAGTAAAGGCATCCATAAAAAAAAGAAGTGTTGATTGCAAGATCATCAGACGCAATGGTAAGTTGTATGTGATCAACAAAAAGAATCCAAGATATAAACAAAGACAAGGTTAATATATATTACTATGGCAAGAATTGCAGGTGTAGACATTCCGGATAATAAGCGTGGTGAAATCGCTTTAACATATATTTTCGGTATCGGTCGTAAATCCGCTCAAGAAATACTTTCTAAAGCTGACGTAAGCTGGGATAAGAAAGCAGGAGAGTGGACTCAGGATGAATCTACAAAGATCAGGAACATCATTAACGCTGAAATTAAAACAGAAGGTGTACTGAAATCTGAAATACAATTAAGCATCAAACGTCTTCTCGATATCGGATGCTACAGGGGCTTAAGACACAGAAAAGGTCTTCCAGTTAGAGGTCAAAGAACTAAAAACAACTGTAGAACCAGAAAAGGCAAACGTAAGACAGTTGCTAACAAGAAAAAAGTTACTAAATAGTAAGTAAGAAATAGTATTATGGCTCAGCAAAATACATCCGCAGCAAAAAGAAAAGACAAAGCTAAGAAAAGAGTAGTTGTTGTAGAATCTGTTGGACAGGCTCACATCAAAGCTTCTTTTAACAATATCATCGTTTCACTTACCAATGCATCAGGTCAAGTAATCTCTTGGGCTTCTGCAGGTAAAATGGGATTCAGAGGTTCTAAAAAGAATACTCCATATGCTGCTCAAGTTACAGCACAAAACTGTGGTCAAGTAGCTTACGATTTAGGATTAAGAAAAGTAGAAGTATTTGTAAAAGGTCCTGGAGCGGGTAGAGAATCTGCGATCAGAACTTTGCAAAGCGTAGGAATTGAAGTTACACTTATCAAAGATATTACTCCTCTTCCTCACAACGGTTGCAGACCTCCTAAAAAGAGAAGAGTTTAATAAAAGTTGAATGATGAGTTATGGATTTTAAATTTTATAACTCATAACTTAAAATTCATAATTCAAAAATTAAAGAATAATGGCAAGGTACATAGGTCCTAAAGTTAAGATTTCAAGAAAGTTCGGTGAGCCGGTGTTGGGTGCTGGTAAAGCATTACAAAAGAAAAATTATCCTCCAGGAATGCACGGCAGAGGCAAGAAGAAAAAATCTTCTGAATACGCTACTCAACTCGCTGAAAAGCAAAAAGCCAAATATACTTATGGTGTATTGGAAAGACAATTTGCAAAGACTTTTGATCTGGCTGCCCGTAAAGGTGGTATCACGGGTGAAAACCTCTTGAAATTCCTGGAAGCCAGACTTGATAATACAGTATTCAGACTGGGCTTAGCTCCTACAAGAAGAGCTGCTCGTCAGTTGGTATTGCATAAACACATCATTGTAAACGGAGAAGTAGTAAATATTCCATCATACTCTCTGAAACCAGGTGAAGTAATCGCAGTAAGAGAGAAATCAAAATCTCTTGAATTGATCGGTGATAGCTTGGCTGCAAGAGGTGGTAAAAAATTCTCCTGGTTAGAATTCGAATCTTCTACATTGACTGGAAAATTCGTTACCTACCCTACAAGAGATGAAATTCCAGAGAACATCAACGTTCAGTTGATCGTCGAATTGTACTCTAAATAGTTTTGATGAAAATTCGTATATTGCAAATGCAATTACGATTTTTATCTTTAATATAAACTAAAACTTAAAAATATTATAATATATGTCTATACTATCATTTCAAATGCCTGAGAAAGTGGTAATGGAAAAAGCAACAGACTTTCACGGTCTGTTCGAATTCAAACCATTGGAAAAAGGTTATGGTGTGACGATAGGAAACGCGCTTAGAAGAATTTTGCTTTCTTCTCTGGAAGGTTTTGCTATCACCGGTATTAAAATTCCTGGTGTACTGCATGAGTTTTCTACTATCCCTGGTGTAGTGGAAGATGTAACAGAAATTATTCTTAACCTTAAAATGGTAAGATTCAAGAAAATTTCTGAAGCTAACGAATCTAAAATTGTTGTTTCTATCAAGAAACAAGAGCAGTTCAGAGCTGGCGATATAGCTAAGTTTACTTCTACTTACCAAATCCTGAATCCCGATTTCGTAATCTGTAATCTGGATCCTTCTACAAGCTTTGATATTGAAATCACTCTTGAGAAAGGAAGAGGATATGTTTCTTCTGAAGAAAATAAACCTACAGAGCAAGTATTCGGATATATTCCAATTGATGCGATTTTCACTCCTATCAAGAATGTGAAATACAGCATTGAGAATACTCGTGTGGAGCAAAAAACTGACTACGAAAAATTGATCCTGGAAATTGAAACCGACGGATCTATTCACCCAGAAGATGCTCTTAAAGGTGCTGCTAATATCTTGATCAAACACTTCATGTTGTTCTCTGATCAAACAATGACGCTTGATTCTGTAAAAGCAGAAGAAGAGTCTGTAGTGGATGAGGAAATGCTACGTATGAGAAAACTTCTCAAAACAAGCATCGCTGATCTTGATCTTTCTGTAAGAGCTTACAACTGCCTGAAAGCAGCAGATATCAAAACTCTTGGAGACCTTGCTGCTCTTGATATTTCTGATATGATGAAGTTCAGAAACTTTGGTAAAAAATCTCTTGCTGAGCTTGAGCAATTGATCCAGGATAAAGGTCTTACTTTCGGAGTAGAGATAGCAAAATATAAATTGGACGAAGACTAGTAGTTATGAACTATGAGTTATGAATGTTGAATTAATTTATAACTCGTAACTAATAACTCATAATTAATAATTGACATGAGACACGGAAAGAAAATTAATCACTTAGGAAGAACCTCTCAGCATAGACAAGCTCTTTTGTCTAACATGGCCTCTTCATTGATTCTTGATAAAAGAATCGAGACTACTGTTGCAAAGGCAAAAGCGTTGAGAAAATATGTAGAGCCTCTTCTGACAAAAGCTAAAAGCGATTCTACTCATACAAGAAGGGTAATCTTTTCATACCTGCAAAACAAAGAGTCTGTAAAAGAACTTTTTGACAACGTTGCAGAGAAAATTGCTTCAAGACCAGGTGGATATACAAGAATTGTAAAGACCAATTTCAGACTAGGTGATAACGCTGATATGTGTCTGATGGAGCTTGTAGATTATAACGAGCTTTATACTAAAGAAACAACGAAAAAAACTACCAGAAGAAGCAGAAGAAGTACTTCTACTACTAAGAAAACTGAATCTGATTCTGAAAATGTTGAGAAATCAGCAGAATAGTTTATTCATACCAATCAATAAAAAAGGGCTTTTTATAAGCCCTTTTTTATTTTCACCCGATTCTGATTTTTAATAAACTTCGACAATTCTATCTCCTTTTAAGCTATCAGAAATAGCTATACTCTTGAGCTCGATGTTAGGAGCTTTTATTTGGGTAATCATTGTTATCTGTGAAGGATTCATATTTTTTAAACAATAATGATGGTCATTTTTCCTGACTGAAACATTGTCAACAGAGTCGGCAGCTAGATGAAAAGATAAACATTTCTGCTTTTTAAAAGAGATACAAAAAAGATCTGCTTGATTACTCAATAATTTTATACTGTCCGGAGAAATATTTGAAGCGTCAATTTTTGAAAATACTAATAAGAGATCTTTGCTTTTTTTATTCGGTTCTCTCCTCGATAAATAATATGCAGGAGTATTAGGAGTATGACTCCAAGCTTCGTAAAAAGTAGCATAGTCTCGTACCAGCAACAATTGTCGTTTGGTTTTGAGGTAGATATAATTCTGCCATTGAAACCCTTGGTCGTATAACCTCATTTGAGTAGAGCTCGACTCCCATAGATCTTCAGCGTATATCATTGCATTGGAAGGGATTTCGTTAAATTTTTTCCAGCTACAAAATAAATCGATGACATCGAACGCTCTTTTGGTGCGTGCCATGTCTTTGGCTATATAATAATTGGAATAACTGGTTTTGATAGAACATTCGAAGAGATAAAAAATTCCTGCAACAATTACTATTGCTTGTAAGATCTTATGGTAAGTAGCAAGCTGGTATAATAAATAAATTATCAATGTTAGAAGCAAAGCCACACCAAAGAAGCTGAAGTAAGTAGTAACATATCCTTTGATAAAATAAAATTCCAATCCATACTTTTGCGAAATCGCTAAAGGCAGGTGTGTGAGATATATCAAAATAAGAGAAGACAATAGCAGACCGGCAAACGTCAATGTCGTCAGTTTGGGAACGCGCCTTATGAGGTATGAAAATAACAGGCAAATCAAAATAGCTTTTATTATCCAATCAGGTTTACCTTGAGTAACAATGTACCATAGATTATTTTGATGACCGTTTTCATTGATTTGCTTGAAAAAATCAGTGTTTTGATAATATACGCTCAAAGGGAAAGCCGATTCGGAAAAATTGATGAGGACAGCTTCAATATTTTCGTGTGTCAAACGATCATTGGCAATAGAATTTCCTCCGTAGCTGCTGGGGAAAAGCAGATAGAATGCTATATAGATAGCTAAGTATAATAGTCCAATAGAGACAAAAATACTGATTTCTTTGAAAAATAGTTTGTATTGAAAAGCAATGGACTTTTCTTTTTGTTCGCGTTTTCTAAAGATCAGGATAATGATTGCTGCTATCAGTAAGTAGAGCAGGTATATTTCATAAAACAATAGGCCAATAAAATAGACGATTGCAGTATACCATAACAAGCTTTTTTTCTTTGTCTCGTAATAATTAATTAGTAGAATTAACGAAAAAGAAATTAACGTAAATGAAAAATTAAAATAGAAAAGATAGGCCACAATAAGTGAAGTCCAGCAGGACAGGGAGAGCGCTGCGAGAAAAAAAACAAGAAAGAGCATTCCTAATTCCGGTGAACGAGTGATTTTTTTGATCAAAACAGAGAAGGTATATACACACATAACCATAGAAGTATATTGAATGATCTTGGTGTAAACAAAATTATCAAAAGCATAAGGAAGGTAATAAACAGGAAGAGAAAAAGCATAATAGAAACGCCCGTGGTAAAATGCTGACTGGTAAGAAAAATTCCAAAGATGTCCGCTGCGTACGATTTCATAGTAAGACAAATCATCAGCAGTAGCGAAACCAATTTCCCAGAAGGGATAAATGGTAATAATAGCAAGAAGCAACAGTAAAAATAAAATGATTTTATTCTGGTAAGGAAGAGAAAAATTCATATTGAATCGTAGAGAATAAGTAGCAGCGATCTGCAATAAGATACAAGAGCTCATTGCAGAAGATCATGATAGTTTTAAATAGAACAACAAGATATAAATATTATCTCAAAGTAAACAGTCGAAAGCCGCTATGTGCATTTGGGAAACACTATGTATTATTAGATAAATACTATAAATAAGTTGCCCACATGCTAGTATTATTCCCGGTTCTTTATTTAACTTTGTGCAATTTGAATATAGTATAAAATAGAAAATCCAATTAAGAAATATGAAAATAAATTCCCGAAAAGAAGCTTATCTAGTACTGGAAGATGGTATGTGGGTGAAAGGAACTGCCGTAGGAAAATCAGGTACTACTACAGGTGAAATATGCTTTAATACTGGTATGACCGGTTATCAGGAAATTTATACAGATCCTTCTTATTACAAACAGATCATCATCAATACCACAGCTCATATAGGTAATTATGGTACACATATTCTGGAAGAAGAATCGATCGGTGTAAAATTTAGCGGATTGGTTTGCAAAACTTTTTCCGACATCACGTCCAGACATGACTCTGATGCTTCGCTACAGGAATATTTTGAAAAACATCACATCGTTGGCATCGCTGATGTAGATACACGTATGCTAGTACGTCACATCCGTAGCAAAGGCGCAATGAATGCGATCATCTCTTCCGAGATCCTGGATGTAGAGCAACTGAAAGCAGAATTGAAAAAAGTACCTTCTATGGAAGGACTAGAATTGTCAAGCCAGGTAAGCACACAGGAATCATATTTCCTTGGAGAGGAAAGCGCTCCGTTGAAGGTAGCGGTACTGGATCTTGGCGTGAAAAGAAGTATTCTCAGCAATATTACTTCCAGAGGATGCTACTGTAAAGTGTTTCCGGCAAAAACTTCTTATGCAGAAATGAAAGCATGGGCTCCTAATGGCTATTTCATTTCCAATGGTCCTGGCGATCCTGCTGTGACAAGCTATGCGATCGATACGGTAAAAGAAATTCTGGCAGACAACAAACCTCTTTTTGGAATTTGCCTCGGACACCAGATCCTTGCTGAAGCAAATGGAATTTCTACATACAAAATGCACAATGGCCATAGAGGGTTGAACCACCCAGTGAAAAACCTGATCACTGGCCTTTCGGAGATCACGTCTCAAAACCACGGATTTGCAGTGAAAGCTGAGGATGTAGAGAAAAATGGTAATGTAGAGATCACACACATCAACTTAAATGATAATACGGTAGAAGGAATTCGTTTAAAAAATAAAAAAGCATTTTCCGTGCAGCATCACCCGGAAGCCTCTCCCGGACCGCATGATTCAAGATATTTGTTTGACAACTTTGTGAAACTAATGCAGTAATTGCATAATTGTTTTTATCAATGCCACAGCCAGATCTCGATCTCGCTGTGGCATTTTTTATTTTGTATACAAAAAAGATATATACAGCTTCAGAAAATTTGCAAGGGTTCTAATTATTAAACTATCGTTCTGTTTTTACTAATTCAAAACGTTTTTTAAACGAAAGGAAATGTTTTTCAAAAAGTTCATAACTAATAGTGGCTACAATGCAAGTGATCACTACATTGAGGCATAGAAATAAAACAACGTTGTGTAAAAAGGTATGAGTAAGTTTTTGCTCTATGCCTGAAATGATGAAAGGAATAAGCATGTTGCCGAACATGTATATACCGTAAGAAGTTTTGCCTAAATAATGCAGGATATTTTTTTTCTTAAAATTGAAAATTGCTTTTGGATTAAATAAGTAATTGATCATCTCAAATGCGATCACAGCGATGTAAAAATATTTTTTTACCATAGCCATGAAAATGCTGCCCCAAAGGTTATTAGGCTCAATACATAAGATCAATATGAAAAATCCATAAACTAAAATTCTCACGGTAAGCGGGACAGAGAGCTGAATTGGTTTTTGAAAATGAACATAGGCAATGATCGCTCCGATCACCATCACATCGATGCGTGAAAGCGTGTGAAGGTAGAGTGTGTAGTACGGATATTCCATCGTGGTGGCAGCATATCCGCGGAACAGAATACTAATGAGCAAGAGAAAAGAAAAAAGCGCAGGTAATTTTTTTGTAGGAACAAAAGCAATTAACCAAGGCCAGAACAAGTAAAAATGCTCTTCCACACAGATCGACCAGAAATGGGCAAAAGGGAAAGTCCACTGTTCGGTTTGAATCGCATAAAAGTTATTCAAAAAGAAAATATTAATAAGATAATTTGGCTGCTCACCATGCGTCACGCGAACAAGCAAGGGGGCGATAAGAATAGAGAGGTAATACAAAGGAAGAATGCGCAATGCTCTTCGCAGGTAAAATTTCCCAATATTGATCTTCCCTTGAGTCTCTTTTTCTACAAGCAAAAGATATGTGATCAGAAATCCGGAGATCAGAAAAAAAGTATCAACGCCCAAGTTAAAATTAGCGATAAAGGTAGAAACAGTAATACCAGCCTGGTTAGGTTCGGAAGGTGTATTTCCTTGCAGCCACAAAGGTTGGCCGTACCAACCCTTCCAGCCTTCATAAGCATGGGCTACAACGACGGTGAGTGCGGCTAAGAGCCTGATAATATCCAGGTTATAGAAATGTATTTTTTCCTTGGGAAGTTCGTTCATAAGAGCCCTAAATATAGGAAAATAGCAAGAGACAAGGTCTTTCTCAAATTAGAATTTTCATATAAAATACTTTTTCATTTTGCTTTGAATATCTTTATATTTGCGCCTGCCGGGTTAAAATTTTCGAGGGTTTGCTATGATTCTTACAGCTTTTTCCTGTGTGCCTTATTAAAAAATTAAAAAGTTAAGTATAAATCTAAATCTTAAAATACAATGAGTTTAATTGAACAAATCGTAGCGCGTCAGATCTTTGACTCGAGAGGAAATCCTACTGTAGAAGTAGATGTATTCACTGAAAATGGAGTGATGGGAAGAGCAGCAGTGCCTTCTGGAGCTTCTACCGGTTCTCACGAAGCTGTAGAGCTGAGAGACGGTGATAAAAGTGCTTACATGGGTAAAGGTGTACTGAAAGCAGTAGCCAACGTAAACGATATCATTGCTGGTGAACTGATCGGTTCTTCTGTGTTTGATCAAAACCTGATCGACAAGATCATGATCGAGCTGGATGGCACGCCAAACAAAAGTAAATTGGGAGCTAACGCAATTCTTGGTGTTTCTCTTGCAGTAGCAAAAGCAGCCGCAGAAGAAGCTGGTATGCCTCTTTACAGATATGTAGGCGGTGTAAATGCCAACACTCTTCCTGTGCCAATGATGAATATCCTGAACGGAGGTTCACATGCCGACAATTCAATTGACTTCCAGGAATTCATGATTATGCCTGTGGGAGCTACTTCTTTCACGCATGCTATGAAAATGGGTTCTGAAATTTTCCACAACCTTGCGAAAGTATTGAAGTCACAAAAAATGTCTACCAATGTAGGCGACGAAGGCGGTTTCGCTCCAAACATCGCTTCCAATGAAGAAGCACTTAAAACAGTGATCAAGGCGATCGAAGCAGCTGGTTTCAGACCAGGTGAAGACGTAATGATCGCATTTGACGCAGCGGCTTCTGAATTCTACGATGCAGATTCTAAAATGTATCACCTGAAAAAATCAACCGGTGAAAAATTGACTTCTTCTCAAATGGCTGCTTTCTGGGCTGACCTTGCAAAACGTTATCCGATCGCTTCTATCGAAGATGGTATGGCTGAAGATGACTGGGCTGGTTGGGCTGAACTGACTAAACTGGTTGGTGATAAAGTACAACTGGTAGGTGATGACCTTTTCGTAACCAACGTAAAACGTCTTTCTGAAGGAATCGAAAAAGGAATCGCTAACTCGATCCTTGTAAAAGTAAACCAGATCGGTTCGCTTACTGAAACCATCAATGCAGTGTCTATGGCTCAGAGAGCTAAATACACCAGCGTAATGAGCCACAGAAGTGGTGAGACGGAAGATAACACGATTGCTGACCTTGCGGTAGCATTGAACTGCGGACAAATTAAAACCGGTTCTTGCTCTCGTTCCGACAGGATGGCCAAGTACAACCAACTTCTTCGTATCGAAGAGCAATTGGGCGAGCTTGCTTACTATCCAGGAAAGAATTTCCGTAAGTAATCATAAAGTGTTCTGTGTGTCACAGAACATGGACAAAATAAAAAAGCGAAATCGCCGTGAGGTGGTTTCGCTTTTTTATTTTGCCCGCCGTCATTGCGAGGAAACGTCCGCCAGTTGGCGGACATTTCCTCGCAATGACGAATATGTTTTTTTATTTTTCATCCGGCACAAAATCCAACGAGATAGAATTCATGCAATAACGCTGTCCTGTAGGCGGCGGGCCATCGTCGAATACGTGTCCAAGGTGCGAACCGCAGCGGCCGCAGAGTACTTCGACGCGACTCATTCCATAAGAAGTATCGGAATGATAGACCACACTATTTTTTCTGGTTGGTTGGAAAAAACTCGGCCAACCGCAAGTGCTGGAAAATTTGGCGTCGGAGCGAAACAACGCATTGCCGCATACTGCGCAGTAATACATGCCTAGCCCATCGTATTCATTATACTTTCCGGTGAAAGGTCGCTCAGTAGCTTTGTTGCGCGCTACTTGGTAAAGATCGTTCGGTAGGATCTTTTTCCAGGTTGCATCAGGCACATTCAGTATAGTAGTATCCGTGCGGGAATAGTAAGGATTATTGGGATTTTGATCGTTCGTCATATTCGTAGGTTTTTTGGAAACATTCTGACAACTGCTCGTAAAGTAGCAAGCCAACAGGATTAAAAAAAATAATTTTTTCATGCTCGTAATTTTTTGTTTAAAACAAGTAAAGCATTTTGAAAGGATATTAATGTCAGAACAATGACTATTTTGAAATAATTCCTAGCATTAATCTAAAAGTCGGCGAATAAACTTAATGGTGGTTGTTTGTGGACATACAACCAACGGCGAAAACAGAGTTATATAATGAATGTAGGTGAGTATGGAGTGCGAGCGCGAGTATAGAGAATTTTACTTGTAATTTATTACGGTCTCGCCCCCTGGCTCCATCGTAATAAGTCTGTTATGCTCCGGATCATACTGAATAGCCGAGTAGTTAAAAGGAATGACAATATTCCCTTTCTCATTCAATACACCCCATAAGCCATGCTCTTGGGCAAAGATGTACGAATTTCCTAATTCGTTGATCGCTTCGTATTTGGTGCTGATCATTTCGCGGCCATAGGCATCGGCCATTCCGAATTTGTTTTTACGTTCTAATAAATAGTTTCCTGAAAAAGTCGGCGTCACTTTATCAAACGGTTCGTTGTATAGGAATTTCCCTTCTTTGTTGATGAAATAATAAGACAGACCTTTTCGCGCCAGTGTTATCCCATTTTTAAAATCGCTTACCTCATCATAATATGGTTGAATGATCAATCTCTCGTTGGTATCCATAAAACCCCATTTACCGATAAGCATTACAGCTACCATACCTTCGGAGAAATGTCTTGCATTGTTGTACTGAGGCACCAGGCGAATGTTTCCTAAGGAATCTACAAAACCGTATTTACGATTGGATAAAAATTTTGCGAAGCCTTCGCTGAAATGATAAACGGTGTCGAAGCGTTCTTCCATGGGCACGCGGAAATTTCCTTTCGGAATAATTGGTCTTGCTTTGGCAAATTCTTTCTTCGGATATTTATTCGACAAGGTAGATTCAAAAATATTTTGATACTCTGTAGTAATAATTTTATCGTTCTGATCGATCAATCCATATTTTCCTGCAAGACAAAATTTATAAAGATTGGCGCCCATGTATACAATGCTATCGTACTCATACACCGCAAGCACTTCATTCTGAAAGGTGCGTACTTGCCACTGATTAAATCTTCCTGCTTTGAATTTATTCCCTGAGATATGATTGAGGTATTTATATTTAAAAGGAAGAACCGTTTGTCCTTTCTCATTCAACACCCCCCAGCGACTGGCTTCCTGTGTCATGATTTGGTTGTTGTTGGTAAACCTGAAATTGTCGAACCTGAATTCAGTCAGTTTCGTTTCTCCGGAAAAAAATCCCCAAAGTCCTTTCTTGTTCTTGATCGCATAAATATTCCCGGATGGATTTTGTATGTCAAGATATTCGGCAGGTAAAACGGTTTTTCCTTTGCTTGTCGTCAACCCATAATTCCCCTCTTTCTGCACGATCGTATATTCTCCTTGCCCACGGCCTGTGAGGCTTACAAGGAATAGAACGATCAAAAGAAAATATCTGAAGTAAGCAGTCACGGAAAAATAATTAAGCAATAGACATACGTGTATCCGGGCTGGTATCCTGGGAAGTGAAAATACCTTTCTGGTATTTGATATAAGCCGCCGCTGCGATCATGGCAGCGTTGTCGGTGCAATACTCAAATTTTGGAATGTAAATATTCCATCCTTTTTCTGCGCCTTCTTTTGTCAGCGTATTGCGCAGCCCGCTATTAGCCGATACTCCACCGGCGATGGCTACCTCTTTAATATTTGTTTCGCGAATCGCTTTGCGAAGTTTTTTCAGCAGGATCTCTACCAAGGTAGCCTGGATAGAGGCACAGATGTCGGGAAGGTTTTTTTCGATAAATGTTTCGTCTTTCGCTTTCTGATCGCGCAGAAAATATAAGAAGGCAGTTTTAATCCCGCTGAAAGAAAAATTCAATCCTGGTGTTTCCACTTCCGGGAATTTATAAGCAAGAGGATTTCCTTCCTTAGCATATTTATCGATCAATGGTCCGCCGGGGTAAGGCAGGCCTAATATTTTGGCAGTTTTATCGAATGCTTCTCCCACCGCATCGTCCTGGGTCTCACCGATCACAATCATGTCCAGATAATCTTTCACCAGTACAATTTGCGTGTGTCCACCGCTTACTGTAAGGCAGAGAAAGGGGAAAGAAGGTTTTGGTTCGTCAATAAAATGCGCGAGGATGTGTGCCTGCATATGGTTCACTTCGATCAGAGGCAGGTTCAGCGCCAATGCCAGTGATTTCGCAAAAGATACACCAACCAGTAAAGATCCTAAAAGACCCGGCCCTTTGGTAAAAGAGACCGCATTTAGCATGGATTTTGTTATATTAGCATCACGGATAGCCTTGTCTACCACAGGGACAATATTTTGCTGGTGTGCCCTTGAAGCAAGCTCCGGGATCACCCCTCCATATTGTTCATGTACGGATTGGCTCGCTACAACGTTAGATAGTATACGGCCATCGCATAGAACGGAAGCGGAGGTCTCATCACAAGAAGATTCTATTGCAAGAATATAGGTCATTGGTAGTATTGAAGGAGAAGAACAACATAATTGCAAAGGTAATAAAAGGTTTATTGAAAGTAAGCCTTAGCATTGTCTTGTTCTTATTTTTATTATTCTTCCTGATAGCAGGGGCGGTGCAGGTGCCTACTATTCAAAACAGGCTTGTAAAAGAAGCAACCGAATACGCCACCAACATCACCGGCTACAATGTTACCATCGAAGGCATCCATATTGACTGGTTTGATATTGTAGTGCTGGAAGAATCGGCGCTCTGGGATCAACATCATAAGCGCATGATCTACCTGGGTGAGGCTGAAGTAGACTACACCATCATTTCACTTCTCAAAGGAAAACTTCAACTAGACAACATTACGCTTCGCGACGGTGAGGTGAATCTGATCCGCTACAAAGGCGAAGACAATATCAATATCTCAGAATTCATCTGGAGGATCCAGGAACTCACTACTCCGAAGGTAAAACGGAAAGGACCTCCCGTACCCGTTGAAATTCCACAGTTCACGCTTGACAACATGCTCTTCAGCTACAACGACCTGCGTGAGCCGTATTTGAAACAAGATTATTTCGATTACAACCATTTTACCTTAGACAGTATTCACGGAATAGTTACCGATTTCTATGCCGTACTGGATACAGTGATGATGCGAACACATCACCTTACAGTAAAGCTGCGAGAATCGCATTTGAAAGTAGATGAACTCAATACAAATTTTTTGCTCGACAAACATCAGATCAAATGTTATGATCTCTACGCCAAGATAGGAGAGAGTGTGGTGCGTGATTATTTCCGGTTTGGTTATAATGATATTAATGATCTAAGTGATTTCAATACCAAGACTGATTTGTTGGTACGACTGAAAGAATCGACTATTACTGTAAGAGATATCGCTCACTTCGCGCCTGCTCTCAAAGGAATCAAGGATAAGGTTTTTATTTCCGGTAGGATGAAAGGACGCATCAATAATTTTCTTGTGGATAGTCTCAATGCCTATTTCGGTAGGGTAGGACACATCAAAGGGAAAATGGATTTCAAAGGATTCCCGGATGTTTCCGAAACGTTCATGGATATCAACCTCAAAGAAGTCAACGTCACTGCTGCTGATCTGCGGCAGTATACAGGACCTTCGTCGGATGATTTTTTAAGAAAGTTTGGAATGATCAGCGGCAAAGGTGAATTCACCGGAGTAGTAAACGACTTCGCCATCCGTGGTGCTTTTCGCACAGGACTTGGTTCTATTGCTTCCGATATCAACTTTAAGATCAACCAGCATGATCAATCGCTTTCTTCTTATGAAGGGACATTAGGTACAAAGGATTTTGAACTAGGGAAACTGCTTGGCCAAGACTTCGTGCAAAGGCTCGATATGAATGGCACGGTGAAAGGACAAGGCTTCACCATCGACAACGCCGAGCTCAAGCTGGAAGCGAAGATTGATCGACTGGGATTGTATTCCTATGATTACAGAAATATTGTCACAAACGCGGAATTGGCGAAACGATTTTTCAACGGTCATATCAGCGTTCAGGATTCCAATCTTGTAATGGAAGCCGATGGAAAGATTGATATGAAAAATTCCCCGGAAGATTTTGACATTGATGGCAAAATAGAAAAAGCTTATCTGGAAAAATTAAATCTAGTGGATGTAGTCACGCACATCAGTACAGAATTCAATCTTGATTTTAAAGGCACCAATATAGACAGCATTACAGGTACAGCCAATCTGAGCAATACAAGTATTGTTTCCAAAGACAAAGACATCGAAGTGAAAACATTAAATGTGTCTGCCGAAAAAGAAAATGAGCAACGAAATATCATTCTCACTTCAGACATCGTAGATGCTAATATAGAAGGAAATTTTCAGATCACCGAGGTGGTCAACGATATGATCACGCTCTATAAGGAGATCAAATTGTACTACGACCAGGATAAAAAACAGATCGAGGATTATTATGCTTCCAAAGAAAAAATCTCCAGGAAGAAATATAAAACAGAATTTACGATCAACCTGAAAAATATCAACCACCTGATGGACCTTTATTATCCCGGGATCTACCTATCGCAAAATACACATTTGAACGGAGAGTTTGCTTCAGGAAAAACAACCCGTCTTTCAGTAGTGACTAATTTTGACAGCTTATTTTTTCGGGGAAATGAATTTTATAAAAATACGATTGACCTCTCCCTCTCTAAACCAGTGGATGGTTCCGACGTCTTATCTACGTTGTATGTTACTTCCGGATATCAGAATTTTAAAAGCTCTTTTAAATCTAAAGATTTTATTTTCGAAGGTTATTGGCACGACGATCAGATTGATTTCTCTTCTTATGTAGCGCAAAAAGGAAGCACGAACAAGCTTTCGCTGAATGGAAGTGTGGAAATGAATGATGTGAACAAAAGACTTTCCTTCAAAGAATCATACATGGATGTACTCGACGACCGCTGGAAGATTTCAGACTCCAGTAGCATCGATTTTAATAAACAGGATCTTACCTTTAATTACCTCAGAGTTTATAACAAAACACAATCAATCTCTTTGAATGGAAATTTTTCTTCTGACGAAGACAAACAAGCTTCATTCAAGGTTGATAATTTTAGTCTGAAAAATCTTGACCCTATTCTCAACTACAAGCTCGATGGCGTTTTGAACGGACTCCTACAGGTACGCAATATTTATAAAGACCTTGATCTAAACGGAGGGTTATCAGTCAAAAATTTTAGCGTTGATAATTTCGTCTTTGGTGACATCGACGGCTCGGCCGATTGGGTAGAGGCAGAAAAGCAACTCAATGTAAAAGTAGACGTGATCCACGGCGATTACAAAGCAGTAAATATTACTGGCAATATTAAACCTCCTACCAATGATCATAAAGAAGTGATCAATTTGCTGGCAAGCCTCAACTCGGCAGACCTTGGTTTTATTTCGCCAGTATTGAAGGGTGTGATGAGTGACATATCCGGTTCGGTGAATGGAAACCTGAAGATCACCGGAAGCTTTAGTGATCTGCGCCTGAAGGGAGAGGCCAATGTGGAGAATGGAAAATTCAAACTCGATTATCTCGGAACCAAATATACCTTCAACGACAAAATTTATTTCACCGAAGACCAGATCCGTTTTAGAAATATGACCCTCTATGATCAAGCGGGAAATAAGGGACATATTAACGGAGGTATTGCCTACGACGGTTTCCGTAGCTTCCTGGTCGATATCAAAGGTGACTATAAAAATTTCAATGTTCTGAACTTAACTGAAAAAGATAACAATCTCTTCTACGGAACCGCCTACGCCACGGGCGATTTCAGCATCTTTGGTCCTTTTGAAGATCTTGAGATCCGGGCAAATGCGAAGTCGATGAAAGGCACTAATATTTATATCCCTCTTTCCGATAACAGCGAAGTTTCGCACAAGGATTATATTATTTTTACAAAGAAGACCACAAGAAAACACGAAGATAAAGACAGTGTTGTCACCTCTGATATCCGCATGCACTTCAACATGGAGATCACGCCAGATGCATATACGGAGATCATCCTGGATAAACGTTCTGGCGATAAGATCAGCGGACATGGAGAAGGGAATATAGAGCTAGACTACGACAGCCGTGGCGAGATGGCCATGTTTGGAAATTATACGATCAAAGACGGACAATACAATTTCGGCTTGGCCGGCGTACTGTCAAAAACATTTGCTATCGACAGAGGAAGCAGGATCTCCTGGAACGGCGATCCTTACCAGGGTTTGCTGGATATCAAAGCAAGATATAACTTGCGTGTTTCTCTGAAACCGCTCGTCGATACTTCCATGCGCAATAAGCCAGACATGCAACGATTCTATCCAACCGATGTGATCCTCGGAGTAAAAGGAAATCTTACTGCTCCGGAGATAAGCATGGATATTGATATTCTGAGTTACCCTTCCGATCCGGAATTGGCAACGGTGATTTCATCTTACGAAACCAGGATCAAAACGGATGAACAGGAATTGAACCGGCAAGTATTTAGTCTTATCATGCTGAGAAGCTTTACCAGCAATAACTTCAGCGGTGTTTCCTCTGTGGGATCGAGTACTATGACCGAATTGCTTTCGGCCCAGCTCAGTCATTTCCTCTCACAGGCCGATCAGAATCTTGAGGTAAATGTGAATATGAAAAACGTGGACAAAGACGCACTTGGTACGCTCAACCTGCGCTTTGCCTACACCGCACTCGACGGGCGATTGCGTATCTCACGTGATGGAAGTTTTCAAAACGTACAAAACTCTTCGCAGGCAAACGTCAGCAATATTGCCGGCGAATGGACGGTAGAATATTTGTTGAGCCGTGATGGAAAACTTCGGATCAAATTATTCAACAAGATCAACAACAACTCTCTGATCTCTTCTGCCGGTACGACCAATACCTCTGCTGGAACCAGCTTGATGCACGTACAAAGTTTTGACAACTTCCGCGATCTTTTTGGTCGGAAACGAAAACGGCAGGAACTTGAGCCATCAATTCCTGTTGACCCTTTCAAGGAAGACACACTCGTAGCCCCGCCACAGCCTCCGGATACAGTAGTGGTGAAGCCAGGACCGCCTGCGCCTGGTCCTAATAAAACAACTCCAATACATGACTAAACCCGAAGTTGTTATTTTTTGGTTTAGAAGAGATCTCCGTTTGCACGACAATGCAGGATTATATTATGCATTGAAAAAAGAAAAAGCAGTATTACCTCTGTTCATTTTCGATGCCGATATTCTCGAAGATCTCCAGGATAAAGAAGATGCAAGAGTTACCTTCCTCTACGATCAGGTAAAAAAAATATACGATCAGCTCGAAGCAAAAGGCTCCTCCCTACTGACTGCATATGGCAAGCCTTTGGAGGTATATAAAATATTATTGAAAGAATACGAGATCAAAGCAGTATATACGAATCACGATTACGAGCCATACGCTATTGCACGTGATGAAGCGGTGCGGAAATTATTGGTATCAGAAAATATCAAGCTCCATACGTTCAAAGACCATGTGATCTTTGAAAAAGAAGAGATCGTCAACGAAACAGGAAATCCATATAAAGTTTATACACCTTACAAAAATAAATGGCTGGCAAAAGCAAATGAATTTTATCTGAAATCGTATCCGGTAGAAAAATATACCAGGCATTTTTATAAAACTTCTCCATTTAAATTTCCTTCTTTGGAAAAGATTGGATTTAGGCGAACAAAGATTGCACTGCCGCCGGAAACGGTTTCTCAAGGATTAATCCGGCAATACGACAAACAAAGAGATTACCCGTTCCTGGATGCTACGTCCAGACTGGGAATTCATTTTCGCTTCGGTACTTTATCGATTCGTGAAAAAGCAGGCAAGGCAAAACAGCTCAACGAAGTGTGGCTCAGCGAACTGATCTGGCGCGATTTTTTTTCACAGTTGCTTTATCATTTTCCTCAAGTGGTGACAGAACCGTTTCAGGAAAAGTTCAAAAAAATATCCTGGAGAACTGATCAAAAAGATTTTCAGAAATGGTGCGAAGGGAAAACCGGTTTTCCCCTAGTAGATGCAGGAATGCGCGAGCTGAATGCTACCGGTTTCATGCACAACCGTGTGCGTATGGTCACTGCTAGTTTTCTTACTAAACATTTACTTATTGACTGGCGTTGGGGAGAAGCTTATTTTGCAGAAAAGTTGCTGGATTACGAACTCGCGTCCAACAATGGAAATTGGCAGTGGTGTGCCGGTACAGGCGCAGATGCCCAGCCATATTTCAGGATCTTCAATCCAATTACTCAGCAACAAAAATTTGATCCTGATTTTATTTATATTAAAAAATGGTTACCAGAATATGGAACGGAGAAATATCCTCCTCCTATGATTGATCATAAAGAAGCCACTGCCAGAGCCAAACAGGCATTTGCAGTGCTTTCCAAATAAAAATTCGGATATTTAAATTAAGATTAGCATTAAAAAAAATTAACCTTCAGGTTTAAACTTTAAACATAATAAAAAGGCGCGTTTACTAAATTGATCCTACTTGAATTAACGGGAAAAAATACCAGATGAAATTTCTCTCCAAAATTTTACTTATGCTGCTTATCAGCTTATCATTGGTACGTAGCAGTTTCGCCCAGACAGATTCTGTTGCTGCCACGAGTCTTAATAAAAAAAGATTTGTACCCATGATGGTCACTGTAGGAGCAGTTTACACGGCTACCTGGGTTGGGCTCGATGCGCTTTGGTACAAAAATAATCCGCGTACTCCTTTTCATTTCTTCAACGATGATAGCGAATGGTTGCAACTTGATAAATTCGGCCATGCTACCACTTCCTTTCAGGAAAGCCGCTTAGGTGTTGACTTATTGAAATGGTCGGGTGTGCCGAAGAAGAAAGCAATCATTTACGGAAGTCTCACGGGATTCATCTTACAGTTTCCAATAGAAGTATTCGATGGATTTTCTGCAGCATATGGTGCCTCTGTAGGCGACCTGACGGCCAATGCCACTGGTACCTTGATGGTGATGAGCCAGCATTTGCTTTGGGATGAATTGCGGATCCATATGAAATATTCCTTTCATCAAACCGGCTACGCACACTTGAGGCCGAATACCTTGGGAGATCATTTGTCGGAGCAATTGCTGAAAGATTATAACGGCCAGACCTATTGGTTCTGCGGCAATATTTCTTCCTTTATGAAAAAGGAAAATCGTTTTCCAAAATGGATCAATCTTGCTTTAGGTTATGGAATACAAGACATGGTTTATGCGCAAAAATCAGACAACATTGCAAGTGGCTTCCATCCATACCGTCAATATTATTTATCAATAGATGTAGACCTGACAAGGATCAAGACCAAGAGCGCTTTTTTGAAAAAAGTGTTTTATGCAGTGAACCTGCTACACTTGCCAGCGCCTGCATTGCAATACGACAAACACGGAATTAAATTTCATCCAATATATTTTTAATATGAAAATAGGCGATCGCGTAAGATTAATACATGGTAAAGAAGAAGGAAGGATCGTAAAGATAATTGATCCTAAACAAGTAGAAATAGAGATCGAAGATGGCTTCCGCATCCCCGCGCTACGCACGGAGTTGGTGGTGGTTGCTTCGGAGGAAAGTAGTTTGGTTTCGGGCAAAGAAGAATGGGAACAAACTTCTGTTATTGAAAAATGGAACGGCATTTATTTAGCCTTCACTCAATTCAATGATCAGGTCTATGAACTTTATTTGCTCAACGATACGAGTTACAAAACCTATTTTGTGATCGGAGAGGAAAAAGAAAATAAATACAAAGGTGTTTTTTCAGGAGTAACAGAAAAAGGATCGTTCATCAAACTGATGGAGGTAAATATCAAAGACTTTGATCAGTGGCCGGAGTTTTTAGTTCAATTGATTTTCTTCAGTTACGGAGAATCTACGTTTCGTCAGCCAATGATGAAGAAGATCCGTTTTCGTTCATCTACTTTTTTCAAAAGTAAAAAACTAGCACCGGTGCTAAATAAAGAATCTTATTTGTTCAGGCTTGATTTAGACGCGGTAAAGATTGACGCGAAAAGTTTGGAAGAAAATTTATCAATAGGAACAAAATCAGCGGCGGCTGTTTCGATTCCAAAGCCATCAAAAGAAATAGATCTTCACATCGAAAAGCTCACCGATCAGCACAGTACGATGAGCAACACGGCAATGCTTGCATTGCAGATGAACGAGTTCCAAAAAAATCTCGACAATGCCATTGCTACCGCCATGGATGAGATCGTATTTATTCACGGGGTAGGCAACGGAGTATTGAAAAAAGAGATCCACAAAGTACTGAGCGGACATAAAAATGTAAAATTCTTCCAGGAAGCGCAGAAGGAGAAGTTTGGATACGGTGCTACACTTGTGAGGCTTAAGTAAGTTATGAATGTTGAGTTATGAATTATGAGTTTGTGACAAATGATCACTCATAATTCATAACTCAACATTCATAACTAATAATTATTTATCTTTGTACAAAGCAAGCCGTCTTATCGATTCCGCCGATTGGCGGAGTAGGAAAGTCCGGGCAACACAGAGTACTGTACTTCTTAACGGGAAGGATTTTTCTGACGCAAGTCGGAGGAAGACAGAAAGTGCCACAGAAAACTATACCGTCCGCCTCTGGTGTGATAAGGGTGAAAAAGTGGGGTAAGAGCCCACTCGTGGCGCTGTGAAGCGCCATTGGGGTAAACCTTACAGGTTGAAAGACCAAATAGGCCAACGCATGTAGGGCTGCTCGTCCGATGTTGGTGGGTAGGTCGTTAGAAACATGCGGCAACGTATGTTCGAGATAAATGATAAGAGTCCCGGCTTCGGTCGGGAGACAGAACCCGGCTTACAGGCTTGCTTTTTTTAAAAAAGATACGAGATGCCGGATACCGGATACCAGATAAAAAAATATTTTCTGGCATCCGGTATCCGGCATCTGCATTAACGACTCAACATTCATAACTCAAAATTTAAAATTCATAATTTTTATTTATCTTCCCCTTTATAATTAAAAATCAATTTAATTTATAATGGCAAAGATCCTTATCATTGACGACGAAAAAAGTATTCGTTCTACGCTTCGTGAAATATTAGAGTATGAAAAATATGAAGTAGAAGAAGCCAAAGACGGTGAAGAAGGATTGGCAATGTTGGAGAAAAATAATTACGATGTAGTGCTTTGCGATATCAAAATGCCAAAGGTAGATGGCATCGTAGTATTAGAGAAAGCCATCGAAATGGAAAAAGAAGCGCAGTTCATTATGATCTCTGCGCACGGCACGATCGAAACCGCCGTAGAATGCACCAAAAAAGGTGCCTATGATTTTATACAAAAACCCCCTGATCTCAATAGACTATTACTCACAGTACGCAATGCGCTCGACAAGTCAAGCCTGGTGCAGGAGACAAAGGTATTAAAGAAAAAAATATCCAAATCGATCGATATTCTTGGAGAGTCGGAGGCGATTCAGAAAATTAAGAGAACGATCGAAAAAGTAGCGCCTACCGAAGCGCGCGTGATGATCACCGGGCCAAATGGTTCGGGAAAAGAGCTGGTGGCAAAATGGCTTCACTCCAAAAGCGTAAGAGCAAATGGCCCGCTGGTGGAAGTCAACTGCGCTGCAATTCCCAGCGAGTTGATCGAAAGTGAATTGTTTGGCCACGAAAAGGGGGCGTTCACTTCGGCTATCAAACAAAGAATCGGAAAATTTGAACAGGCAAACGGTGGCACTTTATTTCTTGATGAGATCGGCGACATGAGCTTGTCGGCTCAAGCCAAGGTGCTACGCGCGTTGCAGGAGCATAAGATCATGCGGGTAGGAGGGGAAAAAGAAATAAAAGTAGACGTACGCATTGTAGCGGCCACTAATAAAGACTTGCAGAAAGAGATCCAGGAAAACAGGTTTCGCGAAGACCTTTACCACAGACTCGGAGTGATCCTGATCCACGTGCCACCATTGAAAGAAAGACTGGAAGACATTCCTGTGCTGGTCGATCATTTTCTGAAAGAGATCGCTGCAGAATACGGCGGCGTTGTAAAAGCGATCGATACCAAAGCGATCGAATACCTCCAAACCCTGCAATGGTCGGGCAATATACGTGAATTGAAAAACGTGGTGGAGCGGTTGGTGATCATGAGCGATAAAAAGATCACCGCTGAGGATGCGAAAATGTATGCGAAGTAAAGGTGCATTCGTATCGAGTATTAGTTTTAAAAATTCCAAAAACCAAAAAACAAATTCCAAACCAGAAGTATCTCTTTTGGAATTTTAAAATATGGTAGTAGTAGATTTTGTCATTATCCTATTGTTGGGAATTGGCGCGTACAAAGGGTATAAAGATGGATTGGTAGTAACTATTATTGCCTTTCTTGCTTTCATCATTGGCATACTGGCAGCATTTAAGTTGCTGGATACGGGCATGAAATTTTTGAAAGGGTATATTTCAGATAATAACTGGTTGCCTTTTATAGCATTCGTAGTCATTTTTATTTTAGTTTATATTACTATTTTATTGCTGAGCAAATTTTTGAAATCAGCGCTGAACAGCACACTGCTCGGGCGTTTTGACGAAATTGCCGGAGGGCTTTTAGGAATTGTAAAAATGGCTTTCGGTGTAAGTTTATTGATCTGGCTAATCGATGTGATCCATTTGAATTACCTGGTGAATATTTTTAAAGGCTCTTTCTTTTATCCCTATTTAGTAAATTTCGCTCCCAAAATAGTCAGCTGGATCAGTCATGTGATCCCTTTTCAGGATATTTTCCAATCTTTGAAACAAACCTTGAGAAGCAAATAAGAATGTGAAAGATCGTTGTGGACACGAAGTAAAAACGGGAGAAAATAATAGCATAAAAATTAGAACTATCCTTCTTAGGCGAAGCATAATTAAATAGGTTGAATTGATTTTTATACAACTTTAAAAATTGATAATCAGATTGCTAAAAAAGAGGTAAGCCGCAATCGATGTTTTTTGTATTTTTTTCTGAATAGTAAAAAAATAATCTTGTTGAAAAATAAAGGATTTAAAGCAAATTAAATAGACTTGAAAATTTCAAACTTTATAGTAAGTTGCAACGTTAACAATAACAATTATAGCCATAACAGATATGTCGTTTACTGTTCGCGAAGAGGGTGAGTTTAAATACATTGACGAAGGAAAAGGAGAAGTTTTTCTTTTGTTGCACGGTTTATTCGGTGCTCTCAGTAACTGGGAAGGAGTGATCCGGTATTTTTCCACCAAGTACAGGGTGATTATTCCGCTGATGCCTATCTACGAAATGCCGATCCGCTCGGCAGGAATTGAAGGATTAGTAAGCTTTATAGACCGTTTTGTAAAATTGAAGTCACTCGACAGGATGACTTTGTTGGGCAATTCACTAGGCGGCCATATTGCGCTGGTGTATACCTTGAACAATAAAAACAAAGTGAACCGCCTGGTGCTTACCGGCAGTTCCGGGTTGTTTGAAAACTCAATGGGAAGCTCTTATCCGAAGCGTGGAAGCTATGACTACGTGCAACAACGCGTGGGATATACTTTCTACAATCCAAAGACCGCTACCAAAGAACTTGTAGACGAAGTATTCGATATCGTATCCAGCATTCCTAAATGTATGCGGATCGTGAGCATTGCCAAGTCGGCGCAGCGCCACAACATGGCCAATGATATAACAAATATCGCCATTCCTACGTTACTGGTATGGGGATTGAATGATACAATCACTCCACCGATCGTGGGGCATGAGTTTAACCGGTTGATTCCCAATTCAGAACTTAAATTCATCGATCATTGCGGGCATGCTCCAATGATGGAGCATCCGGATAAGTTTAATAAATACGTTCAGGATTTTCTAGACAAGCATAGTTGAAGATGATGGTAGCAGAAGATTTGATAAATGAAATGATTCCTCCTCTCAAACTTTCCGATACAGGAGAGAAAGCGAAGCGTTGGATGGAAGAATTGCGTTTATCACAATTGCCCGTTGTCGACAAAAATATTTACCAGGGACTTCTCCTGGAAGAAACACTTTTAGATTCTGAAAACCTCAATAAAAAGATCTCAGAATTCAGACTAGATTACAAAGATCTATCCGTATTGCCAGGTATCCATTATTACGATGTAATTAAAATGGCTACCCGCAATAAGCTTCATATTCTTCCGGTAATCGACGAAGATAAAAAATTTCTCGGTGTGGTATCGCTCAACGAAACTGCGGCTGCGATCGCGCAGATGTTTGCAAGCCAGGGGCCGGGAGGTATCTTGCTGTTGGGTATGAAAGAACAGGATTACTCCATGGCGCAAATCAGCCGCCTGGTTGAAGCGAATGACTGCAAAATTCTTAGCTCCTTTGTAGTATCCGATGAAGCTAATAACGGCCAGGTAAACCTGACGTTAAAGCTCAATAAAACGGATCTTGCCAGAGTAGTGGCTACCCTTGAGCGCTATGACTATCACGTGATCACACAATTCCACGAGACAGAACTCATCAACAACGATCAGGAAAGATTGGATATGCTGATGAAGTATTTGAATATGTAGGAAGGAAAATGCTAAAACAAAAAGGGAGAAAAGAACTAGTCTTTTCTCCCTTTTTGTTTTTAATAGAGTTACTGCTTCGTCGCTCCCAATAATGCTTACAGCAATTCCTTCAACTGGCTCAAACAATCAATCTCATGTGTGATCTCCTCAGCGTGTACCTGCTGATGACGATTGATAAAGATCTGCGCAAGACCCGCATTGCGCGCGCCTACGATGTCTGCTTGCAGATCGTCGCCAACCATTATTGATTCTTGCGAAGAAGCATTACTTAATTGCAACGCGTGATCAAAAATTCTTTTGTCCGGTTTCATAAATCCACACACATCCGATTCTACTACATTTGTAAAATAAGGAGCAATGCCAGAGGTGGAAAGTTTGATATGTTGTGTTTCTTTAAATCCATTGGTAATGATATGCAAGCTGTATCCCTTACTGATAAGATACTCCAGCGTTTCGTGTGTAAAGGGGAATACTTGTCCCTTGGCCGGGCAGATAGATAAAAAAGCATCGTCCAGTCCTTGCGGAATAAATGTTTTGCTGTGTCCCAATTCCTGGAATGTATATTCAAATCGCCTGGAACGAATGTCTTCTTTAGTAGTGAGACCCTTGTGGTAGTTTGCCCACATATGGTCGTTGATTTTTTTATAAACGGTATAAAATTCTTCTTTGGAAAAACCAAGCGGAGAAAAATCGTAGCGGTCATAAAGCTCGTCCAGTGTAAGCCTGCAATTGGTATTGAAGTCCCAAAGCGTATGGTCCAGGTCGAAGAAAATATGTTTGTAACTGTTCATTTAGAAAGTTAATTTTAATCGCTCTACCGGTCTATTGTTGAGAATATGTTCGTTGAAGATTTCTTCTACATCAGAAAGTTGAACTCTGCCATAGAAGATACCTTCGGGATATACCACAACAGAAGGTCCCATTGCGCAGGTATCAAAGCAACCGGCACGTTGCGCGCGCACTTCGGTATTTAAACGATTGTCTTTTACCAGTGTTTTAAAAGCATCTACCAATTCCATCCCGCGCTTTTCTCCACAGCAAGCTTTCCCTTCTTCTTTCTGATTAGTGCAGATGAAAATATGTTTTTTGTATTTCATGTCCATGTTGAAATTAATTATGAGTTATGAATGTTGAATTATGAATTATTTAGTGTATAGCTCCAAGTCGTTTATAGAGGAGGCAGTTTGAATTTCTTTTGCTTTACGTGCAGCTGCCTGATGGCGAGCTCGCTATTGGTATACAGCGTGCGGTACTCGTAGAGATCTTTTCTTAATAGTTCGTTTTTGTCAAAATAGTTCAGCAGCTCGCCTACCATTTTTTTGTATTCAGGTTCTATAAAATAATATACCCATTGGTCTGTTTTGTGGTAGTTAAGCAGTCCGTGGCTTTTCAAATAGATCAGGTGCCTGGAGGTTTTGGTTTGAGTGTAATCCAGGATCAGTTCCAGGTCAGAGATGCACATTTCTTCTGTTTTATAGATTAGGTGCAGGATTCTAAGCCTGGCTTCGTCGCAGAAGCATTTGAAAATATCAGTGCCTTTCCGGAGTTCCAAACGGGATTTTTTTAATTTTTTAAAGTATAAATATACTATTCATTGCCTGATATTCGTCAAGATTTGATAATTTTAGACTTCCGAAAGCAGCAGGCACTTGGGAAAGGTTGTTGTAGTAGAATTAAAAAAACGTTTTTACGTTAGTATAGTTAGTGATTGGAAAAATAAAAATACTGTTCTTACTTATTGCTTTGTTTAGCATTTCTCAGCTACAAGCGCAGAATACAAGCAAAGTAGTACAAGTTTCCGGCTTGGTGGTAAGCGGGGATAGCCTTTATGGAGTACCCGGAGTAGCAGTGTATATTCCTAAATCAGGTCGTGGAACGGTTACCAATTATGTTGGTTATTTTTCACTGCCCGCACTCATCGGCGATAGTCTTATCATCAACTCGGTAGGTTTCAAAAGCCGTCGTTATACTGTTCCCGATACACTGAGATCGGATAAGATGAGTTTGATCATTGAGTTGGTTGAAGATACCTTGATGCTTCCTGTGATCGAGATTTTTCCCTGGCCTACTGAACAATTATTTAAAGAAGCTTTTTTGAGCTTAAAACTTCCTGAGCAGGATATGAATAATATGAATCAAAACCTAAATGAGCAGGTTTTGAAACGCATGCTTTACAGCACCTCAGCCAGCGGTGCTGAAAACCACAGGTACTATATGCAGAAACAAGTTCAGGTCAACGATACACGCTACAACCTTGTATCTCCCGCACTTACTTTTAGCAATCCTTTTGCCTGGAGCAGATTTATCTCCGATGTAAAAAAGAAAAGATTTAAAAGCACGCTTCGCGATCGAGACGATTATTACAATGACGACGATGACGAAGAGGTCATTAAATAAATTATAAATGTTGAGTTATGAATTATGAGTTGAAGGGGAAGTTTTTTTAATTCATAACTCATAATTCAACATTCATAAATCACCTTGGTATGTTTCTTGCCATTAAATTTTACCAAACTTATCTGCCTTAGTTTGGTAAAAAAAATCTATAGTATATATTTGCAAAGTTATAGCCTAATAAATCAGTTAATTATGAAGAAAATTATCTTCTTGCCTTTTTCAATGTTGTTGTTTGTAGGGGTGAATTCCCAAGGACAGGGAATTTTAAAGAAACACAGCCCAGAAATTCAAAAGATCATTAAAACTGATGTGACCGGGGTAGTAAGAGGATTTGATTTCGGTACACCTGCCGACAAAATAAAAGCCACTGAAGACCTCAAACTGGAAGCTGAAACGTCAAACGCGCTTATCTACCGCGTGCCAATCAACACAAAAGAATTTTGTGAGGTGATCTATTACCTCGATGCCGCCAAAAAAATCAAGAGTTTTGGATTGGAGTTTTTTGAAACCAAAGATGCTACTCCGGAAGAAACCCTGATCGACGACTTTCAGGCATATTTTACCGAACGCTATGGAACCTTCAAGGTAAACGATAAAGACGATGAGGTGTGGACTGCCAAAGATGGCTCTTATACCATCGAACTTAGCGATGAAACCAATGGTGACATGGTTGAAATCGAGATCGAAATCGCTCGTAAATAATAACCATAGGAAGACAGAAACCGTATATTGAGTAGAAATTGGGAGTATCTACTCAAAGATCAGCGATACAAATTGGTTTTTTATTACATGCGGATTATTTTATGGCATTATTCAAATTAATTTTATAAATATTTCGATATTTATCACAACTAATGCTTTTTACCTTCGTATAATAAAGAAACTAGATGACCAGAGGGGTAATAAAATATAAACTAATGAAACAAAGATTATTAATATTATTTTTAACATGGATACTGGCAGGCTTTTTTAGTGTCGCTTACTCGGGCATTGACCCTGCTGCCAAAAAATATTACCAAAAAGGAATCGATAGTTTCAAAAAAGCTAATTATGCAGAAGCTTTAACCAATTTTAACTCCGCTATTTCCTTAAGTTCAGATTATGAAGCCGCTTATCTTCACAGAGCTTATACACAAGAAAAACTAGGTAATAGCTTCCAGGCCATCGATGATTATAATGCTGTAATCAAACTCAACGACAAAAATAAAGACGCTTATTATTCACGTGCACATTTGAATTCAAGAATTGGTTTGGACGATGAAGCGATCAAAGATTTTACTAAAGTGATCGAGCTGGATCCTAAAAATTATTCCGCACACTATGAAAGAGGTCTTATTTATAACATCATGGGGCTGTACCCTGAAGCATTGCAAGACTTTGAAAGAAGTAGCCATTTAAAGCCAGGCGCTGATATAGATTATATTACAGGAATTGTAGAATCAAAATTAGGGAACGAAGAAAAAGCAATTAATTTCTTTAGTAATGCAATTCGTTTTGATAAGCACAATAAAAATTATTATTTCCACCGCGCCGATTCCAAGATCAAACTTGGGAAATACGCAGAGGCGATGGAAGACCTGCAAGTGGCCAGCAGCCTGGATACCGGAAAGGTGAAGGATGCTTATATTTACCATAGAATGGGGGTTGTAGAACATTCTCTAAGAAATTATCAGGCTGCCTTAACTTATTTTAACAAAGCCATCGAGATCAATCCGATCGTAAATGATTTCTATTATCACCGCGCCAATACGTGCATGATCTTAAAAATGTATGACCAGGCAGTAGCCGATTTCTCCATGGTGATCGAACTCGATCCTCAAGGATTGGATCCATACATCAACAGGGCAGTGGCGTACACTGCACTTGGCAAATACGCGGAGGCAGAAGCCGACTATACACAGTATATTGAAATGAACCCATACAACTTCTTCATCTATCAAAAACGTGCTGATGTACGAGTATCGATGAAAAATATGGAAGGTGCACTTAGCGACCTGAATGCACTGATCGAATTGAAGCCTGAAAATGCTACTGCTTATTTCAACAGAGGAATGGTAGAAATTAAGCTCGATAAAAAAGACGATGCCTGTAAAGACTTTCGCAAATCAAGCGAGCTGGGCAATACGGAGGTAGTTGAGGTGGTGAAGAAGAGCTGCCAGTAAGAAAAAATTATAAATTATAAATTATGAGTTATGAATGTAAAATTTCATAGCTCTTTTTTTTTATTACTAACTCATAATTCAAAATTCATAACTCAACACTTATCATTATTTTACTCCCAAAGCGGATAAAATTCTAGGTTCACTTCTTCTCTAAAGAAGATTCTCGTGGCTTCTGCGAAAGAATGCGTGTAGTCGGAAACGAAAAATTTATTGAATGTTCCGCCGGCTGGTTTGTGCAGGTTATGTTTGTCAAGGTATACTTTTAATTGCTCCGCTACGATATGTGAGCTATCGATGACTTCCACACTTCCATGATAATAATGTGCAATTTGATGTTTGATCAGCGGGTAATGCGTGCAGCCCAGCACAAGGGCTTCGATACCCTGGAGCATTGGATCGGAAAGATAACTTTGAATGATCTGTTCACTGATCGTATTATCAAAATATCCTTCTTCGATCATCGGCGCCAGGAGTGGTGTAGCGAGGGAGCGGAGTTGAATATTTTTATTTAATTTATCAAGTTTCTTCTGGTATACATTGGAGCGCACCGTTCTCTTGGTTCCGATGAGGCCGATCGTTTTATTTTCAAACCGCTCACTGAGAAAAGAGATCACAGGATCGATCACATTGATTACTTTTGCTTTGCTGCCTACATATTCTTTGGCAAGCTGATAAGCCGCAGAAGAAGCGGAGTTACAAGCAATCAAGATCACTTTACATTGTTGCTTGATGAGCAGGTCGCAGATTTTAACAGTATAGGATTGTATCGCTGCGGCTGATTTATCGCCGTAAGGAAGATGCGCTGTATCGCCGAAGTAAATGATATTCTCGTTCGGAAGTAGATCTTTCACCGCCCTTGCAACAGTAAGTCCTCCAATACCACTATCGAAGATTCCTATGGGTTTTTCGTTGGTCATGCTAGCAACTGTTTCTGTAAAGGTACAATTAAAGAAGTATTTATCAGAGTGTATTTAGCTTTACAGACTTATAAATATTTTTAACTCCGTATCCGTGTAAAATTTAAATAAAATCATTATGTGGAATTTACTGTACAGTATAAACAGAGGGTCATTTTATGATATTGCTTATTTTTTTTTTGCTAACTTGTAACATAAGAATTAACAAATCTCAATGGGAATCAAGATAAAAGATATTGAATATTTTTTGCCGGAAAGAGTGATCACCAACCGGGAAATGGAGCATGAATTTCCAGATTGGAGTGCTGAGAAAATCGAAGAAAAAACAGGAATCCAGGAGAGACATGTAGTAGTTAATGAAACATCATTGGATCTTGCTATACAAGCGTGTGAAAAATTATTTTTAAAACATAATAAAGATCAAATCGATTTTGTTCTTTTCTGTACTCAAAGCCCGGATTATTTTCTTCCTACTACCGCTTGTATCCTTCAAAATAAGTTAGGTCTGCGTCGAAACATTGGGGCACTGGATTTTAATCTTGGATGTTCAGGCTATGTATATGGTTTAGCATTGGCTAAAGGATTGATCAATACTGGTATAGCTTCTACTCTGCTACTAGTCACTGCAGAAACCTATACAAAATTTATCCATAAAAAAGACAAAGGGAATCGTACAATCTTTGGAGATGGTGCTGCTGCCACGATAGTAGAAAAAACATCTGCCGAACATATTAAAGAATTTGTACTGGGTACTGACGGAAGCGGATTTCAAAATCTAATTGTATCCAACGGTGCATTACGAAATAAATACAATGCATTGGCCCCTGAGATAAACGAAGAGGGAAATATTCGTACTGAAAATAACTTATTTATGAATGGTCCCGAAATATTTAATTTTACAATCGGTGCCGTACCTATTCTGGTCAACGAAGTGTTGGCTAAAAATGGATTAACAATGGAACAAATCGATTATGTTATTTTTCACCAAGCCAACAAATACATGCTTTCTTACCTGAGAAAAAAAATAAAAATTCCTGAAGAAAAATTTTATATGAATATGCTGAAAACAGGAAATACTGTTTCTTCTACCATTCCCATTGCGTTAAAAGATTGCACAGATGAACAGCGTATCAAAAAAGGAGACAAAGTACTTCTTGTGGGATTTGGGGTAGGATATTCTTGGGGAGCTACAGTTGTAGAATGGTAATTGAATTTTAAAACAACAATAATTAATATGACAATGAAAACAAACGAGTTTATCGATAAATTGAAAGAAAGCCTAGAAATAGAAGATATACAGGTTAGTCCGACTACAGAGTTGAAAAGTCTTGAAGGGTATGATTCTCTTTCCATTCTTTCCCTGATCGCATTGATCGATGAAAATTTCGATACCAGCCTGACAGCAAATCAATTTAAATCGCTTACTACCGTGCAAAGTTTGATTGACCTAATCGGTAAAGAGCATTTTACAGAATAAGTAATTATATGATGGGAGCATTTTCGCTGAAAGGGAAAAATATTTTGATTACTGGAGCTTCTTCCGGTATTGGTAGACAGTGCGCGATTACATGTAGTGAAATGGGGGCTAATGTAATCCTTATAGCAAGAGATGTACAAAGGCTGAACGAAACTATGGCACGTTTATCAACAGGAAATCATAGCATATATAATCTTGATATTACTGAATATGGAAAAATAGAACCACTAATAGTTTCGATCGCAAATAGTTATGAAAAGATAGATGGTTTTATACATTCAGCAGGAATTGAACTCACGCTTCCATTAAGAAATAACAAGGAAGAAATTTATCAAAAGGTATTTTCTGTCAATGTCTTGAGTGGATTTGAGTTTGCAAAGGTACTGTCCCATAAAAAATATTTACCCGAACAAGGAGCGAGTTTTGTATTCCTTTCATCGATCATGGGATTGTTAGGTGAGGCTGGCAAAGTAGCCTACTGCAGCAGCAAAGGCGCTGTGATTGCAGGCGTGCGAGCATTGGCAATTGAATTAGCCAGTAAAAAAATCCGTGTCAATAGCATTTCACCAGCGATGGTAGAGACAGAAATGGCGACAGAGTTATTCTCAAAAATTTCTGAAGAATCAAAAAATGAAATTCTCAAACTTCATCCATTGGGCATAGGGAAACCGGAAGATGTTTCCTGGGCTTGTATCTACTTGCTATCAGAGGCCTCTCGCTGGGTGACAGGTACTAATCTTATCATTGATGGAGGATATAGCGCAAAATAATTAATCATGGTATCTATACGTTTCTGTCGTGCAGACGAACTTGATAAGCTTCAAAAGTTTATCGATGAAAAATGGCGCAAAGGTCATCGGTTAGGCTATGACCAGGATTTGATGCATTGGCAGCATTTGAATAAGACTAATAATAATATTCACTTTGTAATCGCTCTAGACGACGAAATTAATAAAATAATTGCTATTCTAGGCTTTATACCGCTTTCGCAGTATGATAATGCTTTAGAGAGTGAAAAAGATCTTTGGCTTGCCATTTGGAAAACAGATGAGACAAATCCTAGATCCAAAGGAACAGGAATTCAGTTGTTGGAATTTCTCATAGAATATTACCAGCCTAAATCCATTGGTGCTATTGGTATTAATGCAAGAGTAAAAAAGCTTTATCAGGCATTAAGATTCAAGACTGATGTACTTCAACAATATTATTTTCTTAATCCTGAAATAAAGGAATATAAAATAGCTTCTGCACCCGTAGCTGCTATTAATGTCGCATTCCTGCAAAGTGATATAGAAATTAAAGAGATCAAAGAACTATCCTCGGTCAAAGATTTGTTGATCCAGGCAAGTCCGAAAAAGAGTATTGACTATTGTATACAACGTTATGGAAGACATCCTTATTATAATTATCTTTTCTACGGAGTATATCACAAAGAAAAAATAGAAACCCTTTGGGTCATTAGAAAGATTGAAGTGAACGGAAGTAGTTGTCTCCGACTTGTAGATATGATCGGAAATCTTTCTTTGCAGGAATCATTGTCATCCCAGTTACTGCAGTTGCTTCGCCTACACCAGGCAGAATATATTGATTGTCTTTGCTATGGAATAAAAGAGGAAATTTTTTCTGCCCAGGGATTTCGAAAAAGAACTGACTCGATAATCATTCCTAATTATTTTGAGCCGTTCGAACGACGAAATATAGATATTGAATTTGCTTATAAAACTTTCCGGCAAGAATATATTATTTTCAAAGGGGACTCTGATCAGGACCGCCCTAATTAAAAACATTAACATGGAGAATACAAATCGCGTCACAATTATAATGTATCATTATGTACGAGATTTTTTACATAGTCGCTACCCGGAAATCAAAGGATTGGACATTACACTATTTAAAGCGCAAATTGATTATTTAATGAAGCATTATGCGATCATTACAATGGAAACCTTGATAGATGCTATTGAAACAGGTAGTACCCTGCCTGCCAAAGCGGCCTTGCTCACCTTCGACGATGCTTATAGTGATCATTATCAATATGTATTTCCAATTCTGAGCCAGAAAAAAATACAGGGATCTTTTTTCCCTCCGGTAAAAGCTATTACCGAACATAAAGTTCTCGATGTAAACAAAATTCATTTTATACTTGCATCAATCAAGGATAAAAAAAAAATCATAACTGAAGTAAATAAATTGCTTAACTATTATCGTAAAGAATATTCCCTGGAGAGTAATGAATATTATTATACCAAGTTGGCTATAGCAAATCGCTTTGACCCAGCAGAAGTAGTTTTTATTAAACGGTTGCTTCAGGTTGAATTGAAAGAAGAATTAAGACATTTGATTACGGATGTGCTTTTTAAAAAATATATAGGTATCCCTGAAGAATCTTTTAGTCGTGAACTTTATATGAATATTGATCAATTAAAGTGCATGAAGCAACATGGGATGCACATTGGTAGCCATGGCTATGATCACTATTGGTTAGGTTCACTAACTAAAGAAAAACAAATTCGAGAAGTGAGCTCTTCCTTAGATTTTCTCAAGGAAGTCAACGGTGATATTAAACAATGGACGATGTGTTATCCTTACGGGAATTATAACAAAAACACGTTCGAAGTACTCGAGGAATATGCTTGTAAACTAGCCGTCACTACAGAAGTGAACGTTGCCTCTGTCCAAACACACCACCGGTACGCATTACCCAGACTAGACACCAACGATTTGCCTAAAGATAGAATGGCATCTACTAATGAATGGTATGCAAAAGGTTGAACACAATTTTTGCATTTTGACATCTTTAATAGGACTTTCACTAAACTATTTTTCGAAAATCTACTATTTGGTTATTAATGCCTTCAATCTATGTTTCACTATTGGAGTAATCTTCATCTCTGTATAGTAGCCAAGCAAAGCCGCCAGTATATTGCAAAGAACCAAGCCCATTGTAAATAATAAAATTGGATTTGTTGTATTTTTATAAGTACTGCAAATCAAATCTAGCACAGTATAATGAATTAGATAAAGGGTAAACGAATAATTAGCAGCAAATCGAATTATCAGTCGATATTTTTGGAAAATCTTTGTCTGGGCAGTAATTGAAATACTGACCAGAATAGCCGCAGCCAAGAGAAAAGCTAGCACAGGTTCATATTCTTTCACAGTGATTGAAAGTCGGAGACAGGCAGTAAGAAGCAATAAAAATAATAAAGTCCACTGAATAAAAGCAGTCAGTTTAAATTCCAGGAATAAACCGGAAAACCAATACACTAATGTGCCCATAAGCCAATATAAAGTTAGGCCATTGCCTCTTCCGCCCACCAGATTGTATACAGGTACAATGGAAAGTAAAAGTAGCATCAATATATTCTGCCATGATAGAGTAGAATTCTTTACGATCTTAAAAACAAAATACCCTACCCATAGATAGATCCACCACTCTATTGCCAACGTCCAGAAAGGTCGTGCTGAACCAAAAGAAGTGATCGTTTCCACGCTTGGTATTTTTTTATGTAAGGTGATTAACAAGGGGAAATCCTGTAGCATAGCAATATTGCCCATCGCAGTTAGTAGCGTGTATGCATCTGTATAAATATAAGATTGTCCAGCTACCAAAAGATGAACCGCATCCAACGCTGCCACGAGTAAAATGGCAGGAAGGTAAGCCGTATAAATTCTTGAAAAACGATCGATAAAAAAATCTTTGAAATTGTAGTGGTGATTTCTTTCCAGGTGATTGGAAATAGAATAGCTAATAAGAAAACCTGAAAGAATAAAAAAGATTAACACCGCTATGTTCTGCATATAAGGAAAACGCGGAGGCTGAAGAAATGTAAATACAGAAAAAAAAGAAATACCATGCCCAATCACTACTACCTGTGCTGTAATAGCTCTTAGTAGATCAAGAAAGAGCGAGCTGTTTTCGTTTAGTCTATAGTTGGTCATACTTATTAGAAAAGACACTGGATGCCAAATAAGTTTTGATTTTATATTTATATTATTGTTGAATATTGCTATAAGTAATATTTTATCCGGTATCTAGGATCTTTTTATTACAAATATTTTCTCACCCACTTCATCCCTGTCTTATTGGTGACAAACTGCAGCACCATATCGATCAGGTTGTTGATGTCTTCAGAAAGTTTTAGTTTACGGATCATGAAATAAAATATAATCGTAAACAACGTGCAGTTAAACAAGATCCATCCGAAAGCTTCATATACCGTATGCACCGGACGGTTGATCAGGGAAGAAAGTATTAATGTAACCATACAAAGTATCGACACAGGGATCATCTGAGCAGAAAAAGGCGATAGTTTCATCTTATGCCAGATGAAATATGTTTTTATAAAATTAAAAAGAAAAATAGTAAGCGTCAGCGCAACTGCTGCTCCTGTGATCTTATAGATGGGAATAAAGATCAGGCAGGAAATGGCCGTGATCGCAGAAAGAGAACCGATGGCAACCACGTTAAATTTATAATGATTGGAAAACTGGATGATCTCGCCATTGATACTGGTGGCCATGTCAAACAGTTTTGATAACCCGATAAACAAGATCACATATTTACCGGAACGATATATTTCCGATTGCGGGATAAACACAAACAGATCGTCCACATTGATCCAGATCATCGAGAAAATATAAATACCAGTGACTAGCTGGATCTGCGAATTTTTTTTATAAAGTGTGCTGATAGTTTTAAGATCGTTTTCCGCAAATGATTTAGAAAGGATTGGAATCGAAATTTGAGAAATACTTTTGCGAGGGATCTCCACCACCGAACCAATAAAATAACCAAGACTATAAATCGCCACGTTTACCAGTCCTTCGTTTTGTGTCGTTCCACTGATGGCTCCAAGCATTAGGGTATCAATCTTATGCGCAATGATGGAGCCTGCAGTACCAGGAATAAAAAAAGCTACGTACATTCCTATCTCCCGCAATTTTTCCTTAGGTGGTAATTTTAGTTTGAGCGTAAACGCTAATAGATCCAATCGCTTTGCATAGATGTATAAGAGAACAAGACAAATTGCATAAGAAGTAGCGATCAGGAAAATAAGTTGCTCAAAAGAAACTGCTTTCAACGCGTACAGGAAAATGAAAGTGGTATACAATGCGCGGATCAATATTTCCCGAAGAAAGCCTGCAAATACGACATTGAGATTTGTACGAATAAGTGATTCCATCAGGGATGTATACATCATAAAAAATGTGATCGGCAGCAGGTAGATCATATGTTCTACCAGCAACTGCGAATTGGACGCATAAATATTTTCCCAAAAAGAACGGAATAGAAAGAAAGATAAGACAAACAGCGTGTAGCCCGCTAATGGATATAAACTGATGACAGTAAGAAAACTTTTTCGTTCTTGTGGATCATCTTTGAAATGATGAAAATAACGATCAATGATGCTAAAGGCTCCGAGCTGAACAAACATAGCCAGTAATGTAGGGATATCCTGAAGCAGCCGGATTAAGCCAATATTTTCCGGCGCTAAAAATTTTGGATACAACCATAAGACATTAAAGGCTCCTAACAATACTCCAGTATAACTTACTAGCGTACTTTTAATGCTTTGTTTTACTACAATTCCCATGTTTGATAACCTCTTTCAAAGGTACGTATTTTCATTAGAAAAAGGGTGAATATCCTGATCTCAAATGTAGGTTATTTTAACTGTAAGTGTTATGTAGCGAATTAACGGATCAAATAGATAGTGTCTATTTAGAACTGCTATTGCAATGGGACATCTCTTTGTGTTTAGTTGCCTATCAAAACTGTGTTAAGATACAGTATAAATAGAAGTATTTTAGCTTTCTTTTAGCCAGGAAGTAGAGTTAAGGAAATTTAAAATTTCAACAGCGTATAGCATGTTCCCTTTCACATTTAAATGAGAATCGTTCGCATGAAGGTAATGCTCGTAATCGGGCATGGAGGTAAATTTGGTATATAGATCCAATTCTGAGCTGTTTTTATATTTGTTTATTTCCTCGTGCAGAATTTCATTCGTCCATTGGATTGCAGCATTGGCACCTGGTGTTTTATAATTCTGCAATTTATTTACCGGGGGAATATTTAGCCAAAGGATTTTTGAAGACACTTTTTTACAAACTTCCTGGATTGCCTTTCTCACCTGGGCTTCTGTAGACCAGGGTTTTTTATAAATATAATTAACCACAAATCTTCGGTTCAGTCGTACCAGTCTTCTCAGTACCTTAATAAAAAAATCCTGCGAAATAGTATTGCCATAGGTAAGTGGTCTT
Organism: Cytophagaceae bacterium; assembly: GCA_035535995.1. Classification (GTDB taxonomy): domain Bacteria; phylum Bacteroidota; class Bacteroidia; order Cytophagales; family Cytophagaceae; genus JANYCO01. The sequence goes on along the minus strand of DATLOZ010000016.1, from coordinate 126,664 downwards.
GGATAAAGATCTACAATGCCGGCTTGAAGAATATATAGGTCAGCTTCTTTGTATTGTTCTAGTAATGCAGGTAAATGAATTAGCCTGCGAAAAGATTCATAGTGAATAATAACTTCATGCGCGGGAAGATTTTTTTTGACCAGTTCAGGATAGGTTTCTTCCTTCTTTACATCAGATACACCGTTGTGGAGCCTTGGTCCACCATAACTATCAGTAAGGATCACTATTTTCATTTCTATGCGCCGTTTATTTTCTGGTAAATGTTGAGCACATTTTGATAATGGTCTTGCAAAGAGATCATATCCTGGTGGTCCCCGTTTAGGAACGCTTGTGTCTGGAGATACAGGCCTGGCTTATAAGTCACGTCCAGTATATCATCCAGCTCTACCGGGTTTACCTGGATTTCGCCTCTTTTCTGGAAAGCAAGTTTTTCCATAGGACGTAGAATTATTTTACCTTCAGGTGTATTAAACTCAATTCCCCAACGCCCCGCCGATTGCCAGTTGGCCTGGTAGCTAAACAAAGCGCCTGATTTGGATACACCGGCTCCTGAAAATTGCGCTGCTGTTGGATGCCATGAAATATGACCTGCTGTATATGCTGACCATAACGTAGGAGAACCGCCTACAAAGAATGCGCAGTCTACTACGTGTGTAGAATTTCCCAAAAACCAATTGGCAAGCACTTCCTTTGTCTTAGGAAGTTTTTCGATCACATGGATCCATTCGGTAAATTCAAAAGAGAAAGAAAGCAAACCGCCTTGTTCGGCGATCATTTTTCTTGCTTGCCTTACCGAACTATAGAACCGACGGTTATACGCTACGTATGGAGTAATAGAAGTATTTTTAAGCAGTGCAATTGTTTCGCCCATGTCTTCCGGGCTTACAGCAGCAGGCTTTTCAATTAAAATATTTTTTGCGCCTTGTTGGATCAACGTCCTGGAAACAATTCCAAGATTATCCATGCTCACGGCTATGATGAACCAGGTATTGCTATGATCCTGTTTTTTTAAATATTCTTCAAGATCAACAGCTAGGCAAGGCACGCCGGTCTCTGCGGCAAAGGCTGCGCACCGTTCGGCATTTCTCCCGAGTACGGTAATATCAGTTTGCAGTGCCTTTAAAGTTTTTACATAATCTTTGGCAATCGCGCCAGGACCGATCAATATTACTTTTTTGTTTAGGTTATTTGCCATTTCTCTGTGTATCCTTTAGTTTTTGCAACAGCACTTACAGCTTCTAAAAATTTCAAATGTGGCCCTACCGCTTTCATATAAGAGGCCAATTCCATTTTTTCTCCATTTACCAACTGTTCGAAGCAAGCATTAGTCAATTGTGATTGAAAAGGAATATGAAAATCAACAGCCAACGCGTCGTCTGCTGCTACATAGCATTTGCCGCCTTTTTCCAAGATTTCCATGGTGTGCGAGCCCTTTTGCAATGAAAGTTTAATTTCGGAAAATGTACCTGGGGTGCAAGTGAGGTATAGTGTATGCCGCTCTTTGGTGGTAGCTGTAAGCGTTCCGAAAAGCTCTATATATCCTTCACGTTTGCTTGGAATGATTTCGGTGTGCGCAATATCTTTGTATTCGCAGCTGGCAAGCGTGTCGTTGGCGAGATAGCAAAACAAGTCTAGGAAATGGATTGCGTTGCTGCCCATACTCCAGTTATCGCCTTGTATTGCCAGATGTATCGGACCTTCTTGTGTGGCTAGTTTTTGTTTTACGAAATGGTATCCTTCATGCAATCTCCTTGGGCAGTTTACGTAGGCAATAATGTTTCTTTTCTGAATAATTCCTTCGGTAAGTGCGTATTCATGAGGATCATTGAAAAGGAATTTTTCAAGAATTAAATACTTGATCGTAGTAACGTCCGATAATTGATGAAAGGCTTTGAAACGATGTTGAGCATTGGTAGCGATGATAGCAAGGGTAATTTCGGAAGGTAAATCTGTGAAACTGGTTTGACAGATCAACGTTGTTAGTTTGTTTTCATCTCCTTTTGTTGCCTCCTCCCATCTTGTTTTGCATACTTCCAGTGAATGTTCGGAAGGATCGATGATATAGAGATTGACTGGAAGCGTAGCCATAGCGAAGGCTTGCATATGCCTGCTACCAATATTCCCGCCACCTACAATGATTACTGTGTATTTCATGATTATAGAAAACTAACTATTATACAATCGACCAGCCGCCATCGATCACTAAATTATGCCCTGTGATGTAAGAAGATTGATCAGATAACAAAAATGCAATGGAAGGAGCGATGTCGGCTGGACTGCCCATTCTTTTCATAGGTACTTTTTTATTATAGTTATTTACAAAAATCTCATTTTGGTTGTCGAAAATTCCTCCGGGCGAAATGCAATTGACACGAAGATTATGCTTACCATAATAGGACGCCAGGTAACGGGAGAAATTGATGATACCTCCTTTGATCGCCGCATAAGCCGCTGGATTGCTCATTTCAGTGCCTTCGTATACAGTGAAATCTGGGCCAAGGATCCCATAAATAGAAGCAAGATTGATCACCGAACCTTTTTCCTTTGGTTTCATTGCTTCTAGCGCCAGGCGTGAACACATGAAGTAGCTGTTCATATGCATGTCCACATTTTTTCTCCACGATTCCATCAGCAAGTCTTCTACTTTCGTACCCCAGTCCTTTGTGCGTGGGTAAGCATTGTTCACCCAACCATCGATCCTTCCGTGTTTATGAAGAATTGCATCAATGGTTTGTTTCACCTCTCTTTCATCCGTCGCATCGCAAGTATGCGATTCGATCTGTGGATTTTTATTTGGAACAAGATCCAGGCAGATGGGCTGCGCGCCTTGATTGATACATTCTTCAAGAAATGTATTTCCCAACAGACCGCTGCCACCGGTTACTACAATGATTTTATTCTTTAGCATAATTATGTTGTAAGCATATTTTTAATACCTCGATCGCTTCGTGAAAATCATTCTCACAGGAAGTCTTCGATTGAATATGAGTAATAAAATAACCCATCTGCGCTTCGTAAAGATCCATGATCGTAAGGGTGGATTGAAACAATACTTGTTCGTTCTGGTCTTTAACCGTATAACCGATCAGATCAGCCGTCCAAGTATTTTCTTCGCCTACAAGTTCGATCGTACGTTTTGGTTTTCTTCTGTAATAATTTAAAATAACAGAAGCACGAAAGCCGGGATAGTCTAAAAGGTAATTGGCATAATCAATTGCATCGATTTGCAGGGAAGAACGTTTTCCGAATACAGATTGCGAAGAACCTGGTTTTCCAAAAAGCCAGTACGCATAATCCAATTCATGGATCATGTCCAAATGTACGCCGCCACCCATAGATTCGTTGGCGCTGTAGAGCTTCCGGTAATCCTGGCCTGGACGCCATTCGGGAAGAAAAGAACCGCAGTAAATATTTGCTTCGTTGATCTTTTTTAACTGGTCTTTATTTTTCTTTAGATATTCCAGACAAGGATGAAAGCGAAGTACGCAAGCTACGTAGGTAATGATATTTTGCTTTAGGATCGCATTGGCAAGTTTCTCGTATTGCTGCAAAGAATTTAATACCGGTTTTTCGATAAAGAGCGGGCAGTTCAACGACAGGCATTTTTCAATATCGGTATAATGATTAGCTGTAGGGCTGGAGAGTAAAACAAAGTCGGGGCGAAAATTTATTTCTTCGAAAGAATAAATGTTTTGAACTCCCGGTAATGGCTCCGCTTGCAAGGAAGAACGCAAGGCATAAAGTGTGCAGGCAGGATCTATTTTTTTTAAAACCTGAATATGCTTTTTAGCAATCGAGCCCAGACCGATGATTAGAACAACCATTTTTTCGTTTCTAGTAAATACTCCATGTAGTCAAAATCTTCTACTTCATCGAGGTCAAAACAAATATGTTTCATTTCGTAGATCAGCGAACGCTCGGTGATAGCGAAGTTTAAACCTTGTTCGAAGAATACTTTTTTGTAGAAATAAAAGGAAGCATTCAGATCATACACCTTTGGTGCTGATTGGCGGGTGAGAAAATTTCCTTCCAATTTTTTGATCACTCGGTAATAGCCGTTTTCTCCTTTTTCTACCATGTTGAAATAAGGATTTCGTTTGGCTGGATTGACAGAGAATAAAGAAAGACAATTCGGATCGTTGAGAATGATTTGCATTCCCTCCTCCAGGTCTTGTAAGGTACGTAGGGGAGAGGTGACATCGAGATCGAGCAGCAGATCGTATTTTTTGTTTAAGGAGGTTTCGTAATATTCTTTCACATGACGGATCGCGTCCATCTTTCCGGCTTTGTCGGTGGCAAATTCATCAGGGCGTTTGTAATCGGTTGCTACTCCCAATTGGCGCGCAGCGTTTTTAATTTCGTCCGAGTCGGTCGAGAGAGCGATATCAGCTTTGTATTTTTCTGCAAATTGCTTGGCAACTATAATGGAATAACCAATAAGGGGAACTTTGTTGATCGGTTTGATATTTTTACCAGGTATCCCCTTTGATCCTCCTCTTGCACAAATGGTGATGATGATATTCATGAAAGCCGTTTAATTGTATAAGTTAATATGTTTGATATCTTCCTGTGCTTTTTTGTAATCTTCCGGTTTACCAATGTCCAGCCAGTATTCAAGGATAGGGTAGGAAGTAACTTTTTTGCCATTATTAATCAAAACTTCTAGAAGATCAGGTGCATCAAAACGTGTATTATCAGGAATATAAGAAAGCGCTTCTTTGCTCATGATGTAAATGCCCGCGTTTGCATAATAGGTATAAGTGGGCTTCTCTTTCAGCGAAGTAATTTCGTTTTCATTTACTTCCATAATGGCATATGGTACATTGATCTTGTATGGAATCGTTGCTACTGACATTACTGCACGATCATTTTTAAACTGAAGATAAAACTCTTCGAAGTTAATATTAGTAAGTAAATCGGAATTCATGACAATAACCGTATCATGTTCAAAATGATCGACAAGACAAAGTGAACCAATTGTACCCATGGGTTTGTCTTCTTTTAGATAAGAGATCGTTATATTTTTGTTTTTCCCATCGCCAAAATAGTGCTCAATTTTTTCACCCATATAACGGATAGATATTTTAATATGCTCCACACCAAACCGTATCAGACGATCGATATTGTGCTCGATGATTGGTTTGTTTCCCACGGGAAGCAAGGGCTTTGGAAGATGGTCGGTAAGTGGCTTTAACCGTTCGCCGATACCGCCTGCCATTAATACGACTTCTACAGGAAGTAAAGTAATTTTTTCACGGAAGGAAAATATATTATGAATTTTTTTATCCTTATCAAGTACCGGTAGTTGCTGTATTCCCTTAGCTCTGTATTCCGCTATTTTTTCTACGTTGTTTTGGCCTTTTTCAAGATAACGGAAATTGGAATACATTACTTTGGTAACTTTATCGTCAATACTAATGCCAGAAAGCAATCCACGTCGGATATCGCCATCGGTTACCGTACCGCTCATTTTATGTTCCTCATCGAGTACAAACAAGGTGAGGTTGATCTTTAGCGCATACTCATCGAGCTTGGCCAATGCTTCACGGATCGTTTGAGATTCGTAGATGATATTGTTTAAAAAATCTTTCATGATTTTTCTTTTAGTAGGTGAACGATCTTTTCCGCCGCCTTACCATCACCATAGATCTCTTGTCTGGCAGGCAAGGGAGAAGATTGAATTTTTTGTATAGCTTCCAGGATTTGCTTTTTATCAATATCGGTTTGCAAAATATTAGAAGTAAGAATACGTCCTTTCTGACGGTCACCAAGATTGATCACCCATTTAGGAAAGAAAGCGGCTTCAATAAAACCACTGGATGTATTGCCCAGCATGAAGCTGCAATGCTTCATAGCAGATAGATAACCAACGGTACCAAGATTTTCAAGCAGAAAACAACGGTTATTCTTTTCTGCAAAAGTAATCAGTTTCTGCCGGATGGAAAGTCCCATCGTATCGGCATTAGGCATCGTTACCAGATATTGATAGTCTTTTACTTCCCTGAGCGATTCTATGATTGTATCGCTGAAGTCTTCATTTTTTTCAAACGAAATAGTTTCAGGATGAAAAGTGATCAGGATCGTTGGTGTTTTCAGATCGATATGGAAATGCTGAAAGAACTCCTCCGTCGTATACAATGGAAGTGTTGACAGATTGTCGATACTGAGGGCTCCTGTATTGTAAATGTTTTTTTCGTTTCCGAGAATTTCTGCCAATCTTTTTCTATAAGGCTCAGCAGCTACGAAATGTAGTTTAGCCATGTGAGAAATGCTATGCCGGAAAGCATTATCAATCGCACCCAGCGTGGTTTCTCCGCCATGCAGGTGTGCTATGCGAATATTGAACGGAAGTGAAGCTGCTACTGCAGCAAACATTTCATACCGGTCTCCCAGCGCGATCACCCAATCGTAAGAAGCATTTTTCCATACTTCACTGAAGTGCTGTATCGTTTTGCCCATGGCTGACGATATGGAGGCTGGCTGATCATCTTCCGGCATTGTGTCGAGGCAATAGTCGATAGCGAAGCCATCGTTTTTAATAGCTTGTACTGTCATCCCGTATTTTTCAGACAAATGTGTGCCAAATACTATGATGCCCAATTCCCAGTTTTTTTCTTTCCGGATCTGCTCCAGCAAAGGCTTGTAGATGCTGTAGTCTGCTCTGGAACTAGTGAGTACGCCTATTTTCATTCCAGTAAAGTCCAGTTTAGTTTAGTGTCTTCGTTCAGATCCGATTTTATTTTTTTCCCAACTACTTCATCCATCTTCATTGGACTAATGCCGTCGCCCGGTCTTTTCATGATCAGATCATTTTCCGTGAGGATATGGCCTGCTTTCAGATCTTTATTAAGGTGAATACTTTTGCGCGCAATGGCTATATTTTTTTTCTCAGAAGAAGAAGGCTCTTTGGTTCCATTTCCAATCGCTTGCTCAATATGACGAATGGAATCTACCATTTGTTTTAATTCCAAAGGCTCAAGCGAAGCTTTATGATCCGGGCCTTCCATTGTGCGATCGAGTGTAAAATGTTTTTCGATCACCACAGCGCCCAAAGCTACTGCAGCAATCGGTACTTCGATGCCTTTGGTATGATCGGAATAGCCTGTAGGAATATGAAATGTTTCGCTAATCGTTTTCATAGCAGCAAGATTTACATCGGAAAAAGGAGTAGGATATTCAGTATTGCAATGCAAAGCCGTAATATTGGTAAGTGGTGTGCCTGCTTCTGTAAGCACAACAATGGCTTCGCTTATCTCTTCCAATGTACACATGCCAGTAGAAAGGATCACTTGCTTTTTAAGGCTGCCGATCTTTTTCAGGTAGGGAAGATTGGTCACTTCCCCTGATGGGATTTTAAACAGATTAATACCCAGCTCTACAAGAAAATCAAGAGAAGGAAGATCGAAGGCAGTAGATAGAAATTGAATTCCTTTTTTTTCGCAATATGTTTTCAGTGCCCTGAATTCATCGTATCCAAGCGATAGCTTGCGGATCATCTCCAACTGCGACTCTTCTGCTCCGGTAGTTTGTTTTTGATAATCTGCTTTCTGTGCTTTTTTTGACATGAGAAGTTCCGGCACGAAGGTTTGGAATTTTACAATGTCTGCGCCTGCTTCTTTGGCTGCATCGATAAGACGCAGCGCCAGCTCATAACTGCCGTTGTGGTTTACTCCTGCTTCTGCTATAATTAGAACTTTGCTCATTTTATTGGTAAGATCACACTGCTGGGAATATTCACTACTCTATCTTCCAGCCACTGTGCATTGGTCATGTCAGTGCGTTGGCATTTTTCAAACATGCTGGATTTATAAATTAAGTTCCAGATCGGTCTGGTCATCACGCCGTTTTCATTTGTGTATTTCAGAAATGCATCGCGCTCATTGCGGTCTTTGAGCAGCACGGCGTTCAGCCAGTAATTGGAAATAGAATTTTCCGGTTCGGAGAAAAAATCTATTCCAATAGTGAGAAAATATTCCCGGTATTTTTCGGCCAATATTCGTTTCTGAGCAATAAAGCGATCCAGGTTTTCTAGCTGTGCCAGCCCTAAAGCAGCATTAATATTAGGCATGCGGTAATTGTAGCCAATGTGATCATGCGCATATTCCCAAGGGTGAGGAATTTTTGCCTGTGTGCTTAAGTGTTTAGCAAGATCAGCCAAGGCCTCGTCATCAGTAAGAATAGCGCCGCCCCCACCTGTGGTGATCACTTTGTTCCCGTTGAAACTCAAGATCCCGAGTTTTCCGAAACGGCCAGTAGGTGTGTTTTTGAATTTACTGCCAATACTTTCTGCCGCATCTTCGATCAACGTTATTTTATATTGATTACAAATCTCGGCAATCTCATCGATACAAACTGGATGTCCGAACGTATGCATCGGCACGCAGGCTTTGATACGCTTGTTGGTGGTTTTATTAAAACACTGACCTTCCTTCAATACTGCATTTTCCTGCAAAAAAGATTTCAGCGATTCAGGCGACATGCCCATCGTATCTCTGTCTACATCCACAAACACAGGCGCAGCGCCGGTATAAGTGATGGCATTGATAGTAGCAATGAAGGTAAGCGGTTGTGTGATGACTTCGTCAGACGCCGTTACGCCTGCTACAATACAGGCAAGATGCAATGCTTCTGTGCCGTTGACCACAACTACCGCTCTCTTCGAGCCGGTATAGGCAGCAAGGGCATGTTCAAATTTGTTGACGTATTCACCTACCGAAGAAACAAACCCAGTATCGATGCAATCGTTCACATATTTTTTTTCATTGCCTACAAACGCAGGCTCATGAAGGGGAATGAAGGCGCGGCCCTGATTAAGATCTTTTATAAAACTGACAACTTTCTCAAACATTATAAATATCGGTTTTATAGCGTACGAGGTTTTCTTCTTTTTTAAACCAGTCGATCGTTTCTTTCAGTGCCTGGTCGAAGCTGTATTGTTGTTTCCAGTTGGTGATCTCCTGGATTTTTTTGTTGGAACCGAAAAGTCTTTCCACCTCGCTCTTATCGGGGCGCAGGCGTTCGCTGTCGGAAATGATCTTTGCTTCGGGGTTGATAAGGGAAATAATTTTTTGAGCCAGATCGCCTACTGAAATTTCGGATTGTGTGGCGATGTTGATCTCCTGACCACTGGTGTTGTCAGACTTGGCGATCTCGATAAATCCATTCACCGTGTCTTTCACAAAAAGCAGATCGCGTGTAGGATGTATTGCCCCCAGTTTGATCTCTTTTTTACCAGCCAGCAATTGCGTAATGATCGTAGGAATCACAGCCCGTGCCGATTGCCGCGGGCCGAAGGTATTGAAAGGACGAACGATCGTCACAGGAAGGTCGAAACTTCTGTAAAATGATTCGGAAAGAAAATCAGCCGAAATTTTAGTAGCCGAGTAAGGCGATTGTCCCTGCTTCGGATGCTTTTCATCGATTGGTACATACAGTGCTGTGCCGTATACTTCGGAAGTAGAAGTAACCAGCACCTTCGCGATCTTCAGGTCTTTAGCGGCCTGCAAGATGTTGAGCGTACCTTTGATATTGGTATCGATGTAACTGTCGGGAGAGTGGTAACTGTATGGGATCGCGATGAGCGCAGCCAGGTGGAAAATTATATCCACGCCTTGTGCCGCAGTGCGCACACCGTTCGGATCGCGGATATCGCCGCTGAAAATTTCTATTTTGGAAAGTTTTTCTTTAGGAAATGTATCGAGCCAGCCCCAGGAATTGAAAGAATTGTAATAGACAAATGCTTTTACCTGGTAACCCTCGTCTACCAGTTTTTCTACTAAATGGCTTCCAATAAAACCATCGGCGCCTGTTACTAATATTTTTTTGTTTTTAAGATCCACTTTGAAAAGTTATGCGTTCACAAATATTGGGTCGTATAGCTATAAAAGGCTTATTGAACGTGCAAATTAGCATTTTTAGCTCAAAATCTACTATAAATTAAGCCAACATCTAAAGCCTAACGTTCTGTAAGGAAAAGATTGTATAGCAAAGCATTACATATTGATTCTGTTTTTGCAGCGAAGTCCACGTTTTTTATGATAATTTTGTCGGAGCCAATTATAAACCTTGAATAATTTTAAAACTTTCAAGATTTGTACAGAAAAATATAACAGATGGTATACCAGGTAAAAAAAGCAATTTATTTGAGCAGCATATGGATAAAGAAATTTATCTATTCCATTTATTCGTTAGTAAAGATCGTGTTGTTGTCCAAGCCTGGCTATCGGATTCCTGTGTTAGAAAAAGAAGAGATTGTAGTGATCGGCAACGCTCCTTCGTTTGGCGAAGACCTTCAAAAATATCCGGATTTTTTTAAAAGCAAGGAATTACTTTGCGTGAATAATTTCCCTTCTTCTGAAAACTACGAACGCCTGCAACCGCGCTACATCGTACTGATCGACAATGGCTATTACCCTGCTAATAATAAATTATTACCTTGGGCAGAAAAAACATTGAACGCAATCGCGGAAAAAACCACCTGGGAAGTAACGCTCTTCATCCCCCAATTGGCGCGGAAAGCGGACTTGGTCAATTCTATTCCTGCCAAAAATAAAATGGTGAAAATTAATTATTACAACTATACCGTACTCGATGGTTTCGACTGGCTGGTACACCGGCTTTTCCGCGCCAATCTGGGAATGGTGCTTTGTAAAAATGTGATCGTAGCAGCAATTTTTATTTCCATCAATATGCGCTATAAAAAAATATATCTTACAGGAGTAGACAATTCTTTCTTTAAAGACATTGCGGTTCCCAAGGACAATGAACTATACGTAAGCATGTCTTATTTCTATGCTAAAGATAAAGACAAGCACACTGGGCATTTTTACAATAATCTGGAGAAAAATGAAAAAATGGATGTGACGGATTTTTTCAGATGGTGCTATTTCAGTTTCTTAAGTTACAAAAAACTAAAAGCCTATAGCAAATATCAAAAGGTGCAGGTGATCAACACTACTATTCATTCTTATATTGATGCTTTTGAGAAGAAGAGTATTGATGAAATTACGGAATCATAGGGTTAGATTATTGATATGAATGATTAAAATGGAATTTTAAAAACTAGCTTGATTTTAATCACCAACATTCAAAATTCGTAACTTAACTTTCATTACTTCTTCGCTTCCAAAATAATAATATCCTCGCTGATCGACATTGTATAACGTTTGTCGGTTTTCTCTACAAAGTCTCTCAATTCCGGAATAGTAGGATAATCTCTTTTCCCAACAAAATAACGGGCGTCGTCAATCAGGATCGTGTGTGTGATCGGAGAATTAAAAATAGCGTTTAGCTCTCCGTAGATAGGGCATTCCAGTTCGCCTTTGGAAGTTTCTGTACCGCAATAATGGCCATCGAGCCAGAAAAGAGTAGGCGCTTGTAATTTCGATATAAGCTCGTGCAATACTTTTCCGCTGTCGCCTTGCAATAATTTTATAGATGGCTGTTGGCTAAATCTTTTTTTAGCTGCTTCCCAAAGAGGAATGTTTAGCTCAATAGAATAGATCTCTTTGAAGTTATTCAATTGAGCAAAGATCATATCGCCCCGATAAGTACCTGTTTCCACGAGGATCTGGCAGTTGTACTTTTTCTGGTACTCCGCGATCGTTCTTTGTTTTAAAATATGCGGACGCGCAGTAGGTTCACCAAAGCGTTGCCATTCAAAAGCCAGCACACGGAATTCTTCTTTACCGATCAGGTTTTCTTTTAGCCATCCTTTCACTGTTTCGTTCTTCTCCCATTTGGCTTTCACGTAAGGATACATGATCGTTTTAATAAGACTAATAGTGCCGGGAGTAAGAAAGATTTTTTTTAGAAAACTCATGAAAGTAATGTTTTAGAATGATAGTGTTGTTAGATGGATTCCTGATACCGGATTCCAGATAATTATTAATACGTTTTGGATCTAGAGCTATTTTTACCTGGTATCCGGAATCTGGCATCCGGTATCCAACTAAGCGTTCGTTATTTCCGGAAATAAGTCAGATCACATTGAAGTACTTGTCCTGTATTTTTATCGGTGAAAACAGGGTGGATCGCTATGAGCTCGAATCCTTTTTCTTTGAAATAAGTGAGATAATCATCGAAGTAATATTTGGTACCTTCGTAAAGCGGTACCAGCGAAACTTCGATCTGTACGCCTTTGCAGGTCTTCAGGGTTTCCTGCGCGCCTTCCAGCACTTCGTGTTCAAAGCCTTGTACATCCAATTTCATAAAAAGATTTTGCGTAGGAATGTTCAGCTTTTTGATCACATCGTCGAGGCGATAAACTTTTATTTTTTCCGTGCGAACATAAGCCGAATCGGGTGCGCTTTTCTTATGACTGTCCAGCATCGGCAGCAATGAAGAGCTGTAGGAATTTTTTGAAATATTAATCGTCATTTCCGATTCAGTTCCACCTAGCGCGCATTTTTCATAAATCGTCCAATTAGGATGGTTTTTACTTTCCTTCAACAATTGTTTGTATTCGTTTTCCAGAGGTTCAAAGGAAATAATATTTTTCTTAAACCCCTGATCGATCAGTGCCATCGCGTATTGTCCTACGTTCGCACCTATGTCGAGCACGTAGTCGATCTTGTAATGCTCCAGGAGTTTTAGCAGGCGTGCATCTTCGTTGGTAGAAGCATCATACTTACGGATCAAAAGGCCGAAGCCTCTTGTTACTTTTCTAAATATTCTTACAAAATTAAAAGACATGAATCGGAAACTTAAAGGGTATTATTAGCATTCTGTTTTCTTTGCTGCAGGTAAGCCAATACTGCCGCGGCTAGTATAAATGCTACAAATAAAATAGATCCTGCCAAAGAAATTTTTTCACCGGTGAAATAATGCTGCGGTTCAAACTTAAATTCGATCTTATGTTCACCCGCTGGAATTCTCAAACCACGCAATACATAATCAACACGAACGTGAGGAGTAAGCTTGCCATTGATGTAAGCATTCCATCCTGGTTGATAATAGATATCGGAGAATACTGCCAATTGCTCTGTAGCCGCTTTTGATTCGTAAGACAAGCGGTTTGGATGATAGTTCGTAAGACGAATATAACCTGTGGAATCTTTTGCAAATTGCAACCCTTGCAGTGTTCCGTTAAACTCTTTGTTGAGAATTGCCGTCGAGCGGAAATTGGTACTGTCCATCGCCTGCATTTCTTCGTCTGCATTGTTGACCAGTTTGATATCGCTTACAAACCATGCATTACCCATGGCATCAGGGTTTCGCTGCACCATTGGTTGCTGCGTTTTCTGATCGGGTACAATAAAATATTTAGTATTGAGCATGCTGTACACCGCAATATTATTTTTACCCAACTGATTTTCGATCAGGTCCTGGTAACGTCCAAGCTTGATAGCGCTGTATCCGCCCACTGATTTGTGGAAATAAGAAGTAGTAGCATCGTTGAAAATACTTTTGCTAAAGTTGGCCACACGGTAGTAAGGATCTTTATCCATAAGAATCATTTCATCTGCAGAGGACATCGCAAATGCTTCGCGGTCGAAGCTCTTGGCAGATTTGAATGTGTCGTAGCCAAGATAACGTTTGTCTACAATCGTAAGATCCAACACTACTAAGGCCGCAAGCACTACGTAGAAGGCTACCGGTTTTATTTTTTCTTTTACAAATGCCCAAAGCAAGCCTGCTGTAACCAGTACAAAGAATAGCGAGCGGAAGGAATCGGACCTTAATTTATTAGCTCTGTCCGAACGGATCGCATCCATCATCCAATCAGGAATTTGCTTGGCAAGGTTTTCGTCTCCTTCGGTAGTGAAGTCGAAAAATGCGCCGCCGAGTAAGCCAAAGAATAAAGCAATACCTCCGCAAATAATGGTGGCCCATTTTAATCCCTTCATGAAATCAGGATAAGTGATCTCGTTTTTACTAAGTTTCACCAACACTGCAATGGCCAGGAATGGTAAGGTCACCTGTGTGATCGCCATTGTCATGGTTACAGAACGGAATTTGTTGTAGAGGGGAAAATTGTAATAGAAAATATCGTTGAAGATCTCGAAATTTTTCCCCCATGATAAAAGGATAGAAAGAATGGTAACCGCCAGCACCCACCATTTCATGGAGTCCTTTAATAGGAAAAGAGCTAGGAAGAATAAGAAAATAATAGTTGCACCAAAATAAACCGGCCCCGAAGTAAACGGCTGATCACCCCAATAGAGCGGAATATTTTTTACATAAGATCTTGCCTCGTTCTTCGGTACGTTGTGGTCAACAAGTTCTTTATAGGTGTCGGAGCCTTGTCCAAGCTCTTCGCTGGAGCTGCCTCCGTAAAAGTACGGAATGAAACCCGTCATTGATTCCATCTTGCCATTGCTCCAGGCAAAGGTGTAGTCTTTGTCTAAGCCTTTAGCGCTTTTGTCTTTATTCAGCGTAAGCTCACTGCCACCGCGCTGTGTGCTTTTAGAATATACTTGTGTAGTCCAGATCTGGGAGATATTTGGTCCCACGGCAATAATTGCACTTAGGACGAGAATCAAAGAAGCGATAGCAAAATGAGGAAGTGTTTTTTGACGAATGTTTTTGATCAGTTCGTACACCCCTAAGAATACGATAGTGATGATGAGATAATAGGTGATCTGGTAGTGTGCGTAGAAAATATGAATGCTAAGGAAGAGAGTAGTGATAGCCGCGCCCAGCCAGTATTTCCGATCGTACACCAGGATGATCCCTGCAATTACAGGAGCCATAAGAGCCATGTCGAATACTTTGTTGGTATGCCCTGCTTCAATACTGATGATGTTGAAAGAAGAAAAAGCAAAGGCGGCAGAGCCGATAAAGCTTAGCCAGTGATTGGCGCCGAGTGTAAGCAGTAAAAGATAAAAACCAAGAAAGGCAAGATAGCCCAGAAGAATAGGAATAGAAAAAACAGTAGTAGTAATGGAGTGATAATATTTGATGATGTTCGTGCTATAGCCTCTCCAGGATGGCATTCCGCTAAACATGGAATTGGTCCAGAGAATTTCTTCTTTCGATTGTTTAGCATAGTCGAGTGATTCTTTCAAAAAGCCGGCAGATTGAACGATATCATTTTGAACTAACTTCTTTCCGGAAAAAACGGGTGCATAATATATGCAGAGGATCAAAATAAAAGCAAGGTGAGCGGCCAGGTGAGGAGCAAGCTTCTTTAAAATACTGTTAGTCATTATTTTCAAAGTAAAGTTTAGCCCAAAAATAGGTAATTTTTTAAATATTCAGGTGAATTGAGTGTATTTTGAGAAAGTGCCAGAATGAAGGATTAAAGATGCCGGATTCCAGATACCCGATAGTTCATTGGTTATGATACTCTTTGTCTGTGAATACCCAATATTTATAGATTTAATAATTAGCATTGGGAAAATTATCTGGTAGCTGGAATCCGGCATCTGGAATCTAAATTGATAAGGTGAATTCTAAAAAATTATTTATCTTTCGGAAATAAACAGAACAGAATAAGAATAGTTAATTATGAGTAAGTTCATTTTGCTCGGCGCCGGCGGCCATGCTAGAAGTGTAGCAGATGTAATTCTGTCCAGCTACGAAAAGCCCTCCATCATTTTTTTCGATAGCAACGCAAAAGTCAATGGAAGCCTTTATGGATTCGATATTGTAAATTCCTTCCCGGACAATTTCAAAGCGCCTATTATTATTGCTATTGGCGATAATAATATCCGAAAAAGAATTTTCGACAAATCTCAGGGTATGAAATTTGGAAAAGTGATCTCTTCCAAAGCATATGTGAGTGAGCGAAGCAAAGTAGGAGAGGGTGTGTTTGTCGGGAACTTCTGCCATATTGGGCCAGAAGCAGTGATCGGCGATAATACAATTGTGAACAATAGCGCTATCATCGAACACGAAGTAAAAATCGGTAAGCATTGCCACATCGCTCCCAACTCAACCATCTCCGGAAGATGCATCCTGGGCGATCAGATCTTTGTAGGAGTAGGAGCTACCGTGATCAACGATATCAATATTTGTTCAAACGTAACCATCGGGGCGGGAGCTACCGTGAGGGATCATATCACCGAACCAGGTACCTACGTAGGAACACCAGCTAGAAAAATAAAATAAATAATAATATGAATATAGCATTAATCACCGGCTCTGCAGGACTGATCGGAAGCGAAGCCGTAGCATTCTTTAGTGATAAATTTGATCTCATCGTGGGAGTAGATAACGATATGAGACAATATTTTTTCGGTTCTAATGCTTCTACCAATTGGAACAGACAGCGACTGGAGTCGAACTATAAAAATTATACCCATCATTCGCTTGATATCAGAGACCAACAAGCATTGGATAAATTATTCAACCAATATGGTAAAGATATTAAACTAGTATTGCATACCGCCGCGCAGCCAAGCCACGACTGGGCAGCGAAAGAACCATTTACCGATTTTACAGTAAACGCGAATGGTACCTTGAATATGTTGGAAATGACAAGAATATATTGCCCTGAAGCAGTATTCATCTTTACTTCTACCAACAAAGTATACGGCGATACGCCTAATTTCCTGCCATTAGTAGAGCTCGAAAACAGATGGGAGATCGATGAGAAACATCCTTACTTTAAAAATGGTATCGATGAGCATATGAGCATCGACCAATCTACACACTCTATCTTCGGGGCCTCCAAAGTAGCTGCCGATGTGCTGGTTCAGGAATATGGAAAATATTTTAAAATGAAAACCGGAGTGTTTAGAGGCGGGTGTCTTACTGGCCCCAATCATTCGGGAACACAGTTGCACGGATTCCTTTCTTACCTGATGAAATGCGCCATCACCGGAGATCATTATACAATTTTTGGATACAAAGGAAAACAAGTACGAGACAATATTCATAGCTACGACTTGATCAATATGTTCTGGCATTACTATCAGAATCCAAGAGAAGGGGAGGCCTACAACGCAGGCGGCGGAAGGTTTGCCAATTGTTCAATGAAAGAAGCGATCGTAGTTTGCGAAGAAATTACCGGAAAGAAAATGAATTACTCTTATTCCGAAACTTCCCGTATCGGCGATCATATCTGGTATATCAGCGATCTTACAAAATTCAAAACCCATTATCCTAATTGGAATTACAAATACGATCTAAAAAATACATTGGTAGAAATCCATGACGGGTTGATGACTCGTGTTTAAAAATAATCTGTAAAATAACAAAGCCTGATTCTGAATTTTCGGAGTCAGGCTTTTTTGTTTCATTTGTCGTTATGCTAAAAATTGATAATCGGGATAAGCACGGAGGAATATTAATAATCGCAGCGTCATTGCAAGGAAGGAAGCCGCAAGGCTGACTGAAGAAGCAATCTGTTTGCTACGAAGCAATGACAGACTGATGACTTCTCAGTCTGATTCAGACCAGGCAACAAAATCTTCTATCGTGCCATTGGGTAAGATAGGATCGCGAGGTTTATTATAACAGTTAACAAATTCAGTTATCTCTTCATAAGCCTTCACTTCCATCTTATGCAATTCCTCTGCAAGTTTCACCGCCTGATTTTTTTTCTCTGATAATTCAGCAACTGTAATTTTCTGTATAAAAAATTCTACCTGCGCCTTCAGGTCTTTTTCAATACTGATCAACCAGGATGCAGACTGAAGCATAAACCAGGTATCGGCTTGTTCATTCCCATAAAACAATACCGCACCGCCAGTGCAAACAGAGCTGATGCCTTTAGAAGGTACAGCAGTGTGGTTAAAGGCAGGCAGCAAGCTCACTAAATGAATATCGATAAAATGAAGCTGGCTTCTCGGAACAGTTTTTACAATTGTAATTCCCGTTTTGCCTTTGGCGTATTCTAATAGCGAAGCTGCTTTGGGCCCATACACCGCTAGAATTAAATGTTGAGAAGAAGGATTGAACGCATCAATAAAGGTTTTCAGGAATTCTTCAGAATGTGGTGCACCAAGATTTCCACAGTAGCCGAAATATATTTTTCCATCCTCTTTTTTCCAGTCAGGAAGTTTGTCTTCTTTCTCGTATTCAGTAAACACACCACAAGGAAGGATCGTAGTAGCAGGAGTTTTTTTGTAATAATTCTGAATATACTCGGCTTGCTTAGGTCCGAGCGCGATCAGCAATTCTGGTATATTGGCATATGTGATGCGGATGATCAATCTGTAAAGCCAGGAAGAAGATTTCATTTTCCCATTTGCTACAAATGCTTCCGGAAATAAGTCCATCGACCAGAAAAACCATTTGATCCGAAATATTCCAAAAAAGATCGAAGCCCAAAAAGGTAAAAGAGGTGGACTCGACATACAAATCACCGGACCTTTTTTGATGAATAAAGTTTTTAAAATTAAAAATATTCCATCCAGCGAACCCGCCAGTGATTTTAATGTTTTGTTTTTGCCCTTATATAAAGTTGGAATAGAAACAGTCTTGCCAATCGGCGCTCGCACTGCCCCGCCACCATCATCGCTGCGCAATACATGCACGATCTGTACCGATATTTCATGCCGCTCGATCAGGTACTTGGCAAGATCCCATGCCGACTCGCCAGTCACTCCGGGATTGGGGGGATAATGCCTGTTTACAATCGTTACCCAGTTTCCTTTTTTATGACGATCCGGCATAAATTAATTTAGATACTTTTTGTAAATTATGATGAATGATTTCTGTAAAGTTAATACTTTTACTTAAATCCATTTTAGTAGTTTGTATTGAGTCTTGAGTAATAAATTTATTCATACCAATATTTAATACTATCACTCAATACTAAACAAAAGCAGATGAATATTGAAGCTAATAAAAACGAAGATTCACTAAAGTTACTTTGTTCTCAATTAAAGCAACGATTGCAAAAATTGTATTTGGGCGGAGGAGAAAAAAAAATTGCGGAGCAGCATGAAAAAGGAAAGCTAACTGCAAGAGAAAGAATAAAAAAACTTACTGATCCCGATAGTCGCTTCCTGGAGTTTGGAGCATTTGCCGGAGAAGGAATGTATACAGAATATGGCGGCTGTCCTTCCGGGGGCGTGATCACAGGTATTGGATATATACACGGACGCCAATGTGTCATTGTAGCCAACGATGCTACTGTAAAAGCCGGTGCATGGTTTCCGATCACCGCCAAGAAAAATCTCCGTGCCCAGGAGATCGCCATGGAAAATAAATTACCGATCATTTACCTTGTTGACAGCGCTGGAATTTTTCTGCCTTTACAGGAAGATGTATTTGCAGACAAAGAACATTTTGGAAGAATTTTTCGAAACAATGCTATCATGTCTTCTATAGGCATTGTACAGATCGCAGCGATCATGGGCAGCTGCGTAGCAGGCGGCGCTTACCTGCCCATCATGTCAGACGAGGCAATGATCGTAGATAAAACAGGAAGCGTATTTCTCGCAGGACCTTATCTTGTGAAGTCTGCGATCGGAGAAGATGTAGACAACGAAACACTTGGCGGTGCTACCACACACTGCGAGATCTCAGGAGTGACCGATTATAAATGCGCCAATGACGAAGATTGCCTGGCGCGAATTCGTAATATTGTTTCAAAGCTCGGCCATTCTGAGAAGGCAGGTTTTGATAGAATTGAAGCAGCTGCGCCAAAAGAAAACCCCGATGATATTTATAGCCTTATCCCTCAAGACCGCGCCAAACCTTATGAGATGATCGAGGTCATCAAACGTTTGGTAGATAATTCCGAATTTGACGAATATAAAGAACTCTACGGGAAGTCCATCCTCTGCGGCCTTGCAAGAATAGAAGGTTGGGCAGTAGGCATCGTGGCCAACCAACGCGTCATGGTAAAAACCAAAAAGAATGAAATGCAAATGGGTGGCGTGATCTATTCAGATTCGGCAGATAAAGCGGCGCGTTTCATTATGAATTGTAATCAGAAAAAAATCCCGCTGGTATTTTTGCATGATGTTACAGGCTTCATGGTTGGCTCACGTTCTGAGCAGGGAGGCATTATAAAAGACGGCGCCAAGCTGGTCAACGCGATGGCAAACTCTGTAGTACCGAAGTTTACAATTGTTGTGGGAAATTCATACGGCGCCGGCAACTATGCTATGTGCGGAAAAGCATTTGACCCAAGATTGATCTATGCCTGGCCAACCGCACAGATCGCAGTGATGAGCGGAAGTTCGGCTTCCAAGACATTATTGCAGATCAAGGTAGCGGCATTAAAAGCAAAAGGTGAAACAATCTCGGCAGAAGCAGAAAAGAAATTGCTGGAAGAAATTTCTACGAAATACAACGAGCAAACTTCCCCTTATTACGCTGCTTCCCGTCTCTGGATTGATGGAATTATAGATCCTTCCGAGACTAGGAAAGTTATTTCTATTGGAATAGAGGCAGCGAATCATGCCCCGATTGAAAAAAGATACAACGTGGGTATTATTCAAACGTAAACTCCTAAAGATTGTTCCTCATAAATAAACCTTTAATTTCAAATCTTTGGAGGTTTATAGATTTACATTTGGTATGATAATGGTATTAAGATTAGAATGGAAGAAAACAAAATAAAAGCTCTGATAGCGCTGTTGGACGACGAAGACAATGAAGTGGTCTCCATGGTAGAAAAAGAGATTATGTCAATAGGAGAGAGCATTATTCCTCATTTGGAACATGAATGGGAAAATAATTTTAATCCTGTTGTTCAAAAAAGGATTGAAGATCTAGTGCACAACCTGCATTACGATATCCTAATGATGCGTCTTAAAGAATGGAAAAATCAGGGCGGAGAGGATTTACTGGAAGGCCTATGGATGGTGGCTACCTATCAATATCCTGATCTTGAATTCAAAAAAATAAAATCAGATATAGAACAAATTTATTTCGAAACCTGGACACAGCTTAGCAGTGATCTGCTTCCGATGGATCAGATCAAAGTATTAAACAATGTGCTGTTCGGCCAACTTAAATTCAGTGCTAATACCAAGAATTTTCATTCCCCTTCCAATTCCATGCTCAATATTGTATTGGAATCCAAGAAAGGAAATCCCATTTCCCTTTGCGCAATCTATATGCTGGTAGCGCAGAAACTGAAACTACCAGTATACGGAGTAAATTTGCCAAACCTTTTTATCCTGACATACAAATCAGACAATACACAATTCTATATCAACGCCTTCAATAAGGGATTAATATTTACCAAAACAGATATTGATAACTATCTCTCACATCTCAATCTCTCGCCGATGGATATTTTTTATCAGCCATGTACCAATATGGAGATCATTCAACGAGTGCTGAGAAACTTGATCGTTTCTTTTGAAAAACTGGGCGATAGTTATAAAGTAGAAGAAGTAAAAAGGCTCCTGGCTTGCATTTCCGACGAAACGATAGATTAATTACTGCAATTTAAAAAACGGGAATAGTAGATTGATATATGGATGTGTCATAGATGAGCTATGTATATCCCTACTATCTTCTATCCCTTTATTGCAAGTATTTCATAATTAAGACTTATGCTCAAGGTCTAATTCTAAATTCAATTTTTAGGTTTAAAATGAATCTATATTTTTTGAAATTTGTATTTAATAAAGATTTCACCGTTAATTCATTAAGTGGCTTTAGAAAAATGGAATTTGCATTTTATGATTCTTTTTAAAGATTAAGAACATATTTTTTGGTAAAAGTTTGAATAATATAAAAAACCCTCTAATTTTGCACTTCCTTAAAAAAGGGTACTCCTAAAAACGGGGTAAAGTTCTTTGTAAGATTGAAAAAAACTGGGGGAATACCAAAGCGGCCAACTGGGGCAGACTGTAAATCTGCTGACTTATGTCTTCAGAGGTTCGAATCCTCTTTCCCCCACACCAGAAATTAAATTTTGAATTATGGGTACCGAATTTTAAGTTTGCAATCCCGATTTGAAATTAGCTTGTAAAATTTCACGATTTTCAAAAGCGGAAGTAGCTCAGCTGGTAGAGCGGTAGCCTTCCAAGCTACAGGTCGCGGGTTCGAACCTCGTCTTCCGCTCAATCTTAAAAGTTAAAGGTTAATGCGTACTCGTTGATTTAAACAAATAACGAGTACGCATTAACCAATAATTTTTCACTACTTCAAACAAGCCGGCGTAGCTCAGGGGTAGAGTACTTCCTTGGTAAGGAAGGGGTCGAGAGTTCAATTCTCTTCGCTGGCTCACTTAAATAGTATACTATCCGATTATAGTATTAATAAATTTTAAAAAGTAACTAAAACTAAATTTAAAACAGAGGATTTTCAAATATGGCTAAAGAAAATTTTGACCGTTCCAAACCTCACGTAAACGTAGGTACTATTGGTCACGTTGACCACGGTAAAACTACTCTTACTGCGGCTATCACTAAAGTTCTTTCAGAAAAAGGTCTTGCTGAGAAAAGAGACTTCTCTCAGATCGACAACGCTCCTGAAGAAAAAGAAAGAGGTATTACAATCAATACTTCTCACGTAGAATATGCTACTGAAAAAAGACACTACGCTCACGTTGACTGCCCTGGTCACGCTGACTACGTTAAAAACATGGTTACAGGTGCTGCCCAGATGGACGGTGCTATCCTAGTGGTAGCTGCGACTGATGGTCCAATGCCTCAAACTCGTGAGCACATCCTTCTTGCTCGTCAGGTAGGTGTTCCTGCTCTTGTTGTGTTCATGAACAAAGTGGACATGGTAGACGATCCAGAGCTTCTTGAACTAGTAGAAATGGAAATCAGAGAGCTTCTTTCTTTCTACGAATTCCCTGGAGATAAAATCTCTATCATCAAAGGTTCTGCTCTTGGTGGTCTTAACGGAGACGCTAAATGGGTTAAAACTATCGAAGAACTGATGGATGCAGTTGACAACGATATTCCAATTCCTCCGCGTTTGACTGACAAACCTTTCCTTATGCCTGTTGAGGACGTATTCTCGATCACTGGTCGTGGTA
Source organism: Cytophagaceae bacterium (assembly GCA_035535995.1). Lineage (GTDB taxonomy): Bacteria > Bacteroidota > Bacteroidia > Cytophagales > Cytophagaceae > JANYCO01. Next base: position 103,818 of record DATLOZ010000016.1, on the reverse strand, counting down.
CTGTTGCTACTGGTAGAATTGAAAGAGGTATCATCAACTCTGGTGATTCAGTAGATATCATCGGTATGGGTGCTGAAAACCTTAAATCAACTGTTACAGGTGTTGAAATGTTCCGTAAGATCCTTGACAGAGGAGAAGCTGGCGATAACGTAGGTCTACTTCTAAGAGGTATCGAAAAAGAGCAAATCAAAAGAGGTATGGTAATCTGCAAACCAGGTTCTACTACTATCCACACTGAGTTCAAAGCTGAAGTATACGTTCTGTCAAAAGAAGAAGGTGGACGTCACACTCCATTCTTCAACAAATACAGACCTCAATTTTATTTCCGTACTACAGACGTTACAGGAGAAATTATTCTTCCTGAAGGCGTAGAAATGGTAATGCCTGGTGATAACATCACAATCACTGTGAAATTGATCAACTCTATTGCAATGGAGAAAGGTCTTCGTTTCGCAATCCGTGAAGGCGGTAGAACCGTAGGTGCCGGACAAGTTGTTGAGATTATAAAATAATCATAATCAATAAATTAAGTGCGTTTTTGAATTTTTCAGAAACGCACTTGTTTATTTATTATATTTTATCTAAGTTTGCAGTCCCGTTTTTGGGAAGGCAAAAAATATACGGGTGTAGTTCAAGGGTAGAATGTCGGTCTCCAAAACCGCTGATGGGAGTTCGAATCTCTCCACCCGTGCACGAGATAATAAGATTTTATTATGAATAAAATATTCGGTTTTATAAAAGGTTCTGTTGATGAAATGACCAATCATGTTACGTGGTCAAAGTACAGCGAACTGCAGAGCAGCACAATCCTGGTGATCGTAGCTTCCCTGATTTTTGCTCTATTGATAGGACTGATAGACCTCATGTTCAAAACGGGTATGGGAATTATTTACGGAAACTAATTAATAGAGAACTATGTCAGAACTATTGAATTGGTACGTAATCAGAGCCGTAAGTGGACAGGAAAAGAAGGTAAAAGGTTACCTGGAAAATGAAATTGTACGCCAAAAGCTGCATGATTTCATCCCTCAGGTATTGATTCCTTCTGAGAAGGTCTATGAAATGAGGAACGGTAAAAAAAGAGTGAGAGAAAGAAGTTTTTATCCTGGCTACGTAATGATCTATGCAGATCTTAGCCACGGAGAAGCGCTTCACACAATCAACAGTATCCCCGGTGTACTCGGCTTCCTAGGGTCCAGTGAGGGAACTACTAAAAAACCCGTTCCACTCAGACAATCTGAAGTAAACAGAATGTTGGGTACCGTAGATGCAGTAGATACTACTGTAGAGAAACTCGAAACACCTTTTATTGTTGGTGAAACTGTTAAGGTCATGGACGGTCCGTTTACGACTTTTACGGGAACAGTAGAAGAAGTGTTCGAAGAAAAGAAAAAACTGAACGTGATGGTGAAAATCTTCGGACGAAACACCCCTGTTGAGTTACATTACAATCAAGTAGAAAAACAATAATTAAGCAGTACTAAAATGGCAAAAGAAATACAAGGGTTCCTGAAACTCCAAATTAAAGGTGGTGCCGCTAACCCTTCCCCTCCAGTAGGTCCAGCGCTTGGATCGAAAGGTCTAAACATTATGGAATTCTGCAAGCAGTTCAATGCTAGAACGCAGGATAAACCAGGTGTTGTATTACCTGTATTGATTACAATTTATAAAGATAAATCCTTTGACTTCGTTGTAAAAACTCCTCCTGCTTCCATCCTTATTTTGGAGGCGTCTAAGGCGAAAAAAGGATCTGCAGAACCCAATAGAAATAAAGTGGCCTCAGTTACGTGGGACCAAATTAAGACTATTGCAGAAACTAAACTACCTGATCTGAACACGAATAAAATCGAGTCAGCAATGAAACAAATTGCAGGATCGGCAAGAAGTATGGGTATTACAGTCACAGGGAAAGCCCCGTGGGAAAACTAAAATAAACAAGTAGCACAACAATGGGTAAATTAACAAAAAACCAAAAAAATGCTGCTGCCAAGTACGACGCAACTAAAGAATATTCTTTAACAGATGCCGCTCGTATTGTGAAAGACATCACCTTCACAAAATTTGATGCTTCGGTAGACATCGATGTAAGACTCGGTGTAGATCCTAAGAAATCAGATCAGATGGTGAGAGGCATCGTTGCACTTCCTCATGGTACTGGTAAGAACGTAAGAGTTCTGGTCCTTTGTACTCCTGACAAAGTTCAGGAAGCAAAAGACGCTGGTGCCGACTACGCAGGTCTGGATGATTATATCCAAAAGATCGAAGGTGGTTGGGTAGATGTAGATGTTATCATCACCATGCCTACAGTAATGGCTAAAGTGGGTAAACTAGGTAAAGTTCTTGGACCAAGAAACTTGATGCCTAACCCTAAGTCAGGTACTGTAACGCTTGAAGTTGGTAAAGCAGTAAAAGAAGTCAAAGCTGGTAAGATTGACTTTAAAGTAGACAAGTATGGTATCATTCACACAAGCGTAGGAAAAGTTTCTTTCTCTCCTGAGAAATTGGCGGAAAACGCACAAGAAGTGATCGCTACCATTGCTAAGTTGAAGCCTGCTTCAGCGAAAGGTACTTACGTGAAAAGCATCACGATTTCAAGCACCATGAGCAAAGGAGTAACAGTCGACAAAGGAACAGTAGCGGGTATATAATCAAATAGACCCAAGAAAACGAAGTTCAAATGAAAAGAGAAGATAAAGGTAAAATTATCCAGGAGCTGAGCGATAAGTTTGCGAAATTCAACTATTTCTACATTACTGATGCTTCAGGAATGACAGTAGAGAACGTAAACAAGTTCAGGAAACTTTGCTACTCAAAAGGTATTGAATACAAAGTAGTAAAGAACTCTCTGATCAAGAAAGCTCTGGAGACTACCAAAACGGACTATACTCCGTTCCATGGTAAGGTATTAAAAGGTTTCTCAGGCATTTTGTTTGCAGAATCCGGAAATGCTCCTGCTAAACTGTTGAAAGAATTTTACAACATAGGAGTTGAAAAGCCAGTATTAAAAGGCGCTTCAATAGACAGCGGTCTATTCATTGGCGAAAACCAATTAGATACATTGGCTACATTGAAATCCAAAAATGAACTCATCGGAGATATTATCGGCTTGCTGCAGTCACCTGCACAGAACGTACTCTCTGGTCTTCAGTCTGGAGGACAAAAAATTTCTGGTGTGCTTAAGACATTGTCTGAAAAACCAGAGTAATCAAAAAGTAATAGTTAATTAAAAATTGTAAATCTTAAACTAATAATAAAATGGCAGATTTAAAAGCAGTTGCTGAGCAGTTAGTAAACCTGACAGTAAAAGAAGTAAGCGAATTAGCAAAAATATTGAAAGATGAGTACGGTATCGAACCAGCTGCAGCAGCTCCAGTAATGGTAGCTGGTGGCGCAGGTGCTGGTGCAGGTGCAGCAGCAGTAGAAGAGAAAACTGCTTTCACTGTAGTTCTTAAAAACGGTGGTGGACAGAAACTTGCTGTTGTGAAACTTGTGAAAGACCTTACTGGCCTTGGCTTGAAAGAAGCTAAAGACCTAGTAGACGGTGCTCCTAAAAATGTTAAAGAAAACGTTACTAAAGACGAAGCTGAAGCTCTGAAAAAACAATTGGAAGAAGCTGGTGCTGAAGTTGAAATAAAATAAGTTTTAAGCTTATTTTGTTGCACCAAAAAAGCCTAGAACAATGGGATAGGCCTGACAAAACTGTCAGGTCTTTTCCTGTTTGTAGGTGCATTTTTATAGGCTTACCACTGATTTTTAAAGCATAGATCCATTGGATCACTTTGAATGTTAATTAGTTACAACTAAATAAAGACATAAAGCGTTGGCTACAATTAAAAAAACTGAAAGGGTAAATTTCGCAAAGGTTAAAAACCTACTTGATTACCCTGATTTCCTGGAGGTACAAGTTCAATCATTCAAAGATTTCTTTCAAATAGAAACTCCTGCTGAAAACAGGATTCAGGAAGGACTTTTTAAAGTATTCAAAGAAAACTTCCCGATCTCTGATTCAAGAGAGAATTTTGTACTTGACTTCATCGATTTCACTATCGATCCTCCAAAATATTCTGTAGATGAATGTATTGACAGAGGACTTACATATTCTGTTCCGCTGAAAGCGAAATTGAGATTGTCATGCAACGATAAAGACAATGAAGATTTCCAAACAATAGAGCAGGAGGTATTCCTAGGAAACATTCCTTACATGACCGAGAAAGGATCCTTCGTCATTAATGGTGCCGAAAGGGTAATCGTTTCTCAGCTTCACAGATCGCCTGGTGTGTTCTTCGCTCAAAGCAAGCATACCAACGGTACGAAGCTTTATTCTGCCAGAATTATCCCTTTCAAAGGATCCTGGATAGAATTTGCCACCGACGTAAACAATGTGATGTATTCTTACATCGACAGAAAGAAAAAATTCCCTGTCACTACATTGCTCCGCGCAATCGGTTATGGCTCCGATAAAGAGATTCTCGACATCTTCGAACTATCCGAAGAGATCGAAGCAAATAAAAATAATATCAAAAAGGTAGTGGGCCGCAAACTTGCTGCGCGTGTACTTAGAACTTGGACTGAAGACTTCGTAGACGAAGATACCGGAGAGGTAGTTTCGATCGATCGTAACGAAGTAGTGATGGAGCGTGACTCTATCATCAAAGATGCAGACATCGATCTGATCCTTGATTCTGGTACTAAATCAGTAATCCTTCACAGAGAAGATGTGAACGTAGCTGACTATACCATTATTTACAATACATTACAAAAAGACCCTTCCAACTCAGAGAAAGAAGCGGTAGAACAAATCTACCGTCAACTTAGAAACTCTGAAGCTCCGGATGAGCAAACTGCGAGAGATATTATTCATAACCTCTTCTTCTCTGACAAACGTTATGACCTCGGAGAAGTAGGGCGTTACAGAATCAATAAAAAACTTGGCCTTGACCTTGCTGCCGATACAAAAGTATTGACTAAGCAAGATATCATTAGCATTGTTAAATATTTGATCGGATTGATCAACTCTAAAGCGATCGTCGATGATATTGACCACTTGAGCAACAGACGTGTGAGAACAGTAGGAGAGCAGCTATATAGCCAGTTCTCTGTGGGTCTTGCGCGTATGGCCAGAACTATCAAAGAAAGAATGAACGTTCGTGATAACGAAGACTTCAAACCGGTTGACTTGATCAATGCGCGTACATTGTCTTCGGTGATCAACTCGTTCTTCGGTACCAACCAGCTTTCTCAGTTCATGGATCAAACCAATCCATTGGCAGAAATCACGCACAAAAGAAGAATGTCGGCACTCGGGCCAGGCGGTCTTTCCAGAGAGCGTGCAGGTTTCGAGGTTCGTGACGTTCACTATACTCACTACGGACGTCTGTGTACAATCGAAACTCCGGAAGGTCCAAACATCGGTCTGATCTCTTCACTTTGCGTACACGCAAAAGTGAACCATATGGGATTCATTGAAACTCCATATAGACTGGTGGAAGATGGGAAAGTAAATCTTAAAAAACATCCTGTATTCCTAACTGCGGAAGAAGAAGATGGACATAACATCGCTCAGTCGAACATTGGAGTAGACGAAGGCGGTAATTTCACAAGTGATAAAATTAAAGCACGTTACGAAGGTGACTTCCCGGTTGTAGAACCTGAGAAGATCACTTACATGGACGTTGCGCCAAACCAGATCGTATCAGTAGCGGCTTCCCTGATTCCATTCTTAGAGCACGATGATGCGAACCGTGCGTTGATGGGATCAAACATGCAACGTCAGGCCGTACCTCTTTTCAAACCGGAAGCACCTATCGTAGGTACTGGTCTTGAAAGAAGAGTGGCGCTTGACTCCAGAGCATTGGTGATCGCTGAAGGAAACGGAGTGATTGAGTTCGTAGACGCGACTAAAATTCAAGTGCGTTATGACTTGACTGATGATGAAAGAATGGTTTCTTTCGATTCAGATCTTAAGACTTACGAACTGGTTAAATTCAGAAGAACTAACCAGGACACTTGTATCAACCTGAAGCCAATCGTAAGAAAAGGTCAGGTAGTAAAAACAGGAGATGTATTGTGCGAAGGATATGCTACAAACAACGGAGAGCTAGCTCTTGGTAGAAACCTGATGGTAGCATTCATGCCTTGGCAAGGATACAACTTCGAGGATGCGATTGTAATTTCTGAAAAAGTAGTAAGAGACGATATTTTCACTTCTATTCACATTGAAGAATTTGAATTAGAAGTAAGAGATACTAAGCGAGGTGAGGAAGAACTTACTTCTGAGATTCCAAACGTAAGCGAAGAAGCCGTTAAACATCTTGATGAAAACGGTATCATCCGTATCGGTGCTGAGATCAAAGAAGGTGATATCCTTATCGGTAAGATCACTCCTAAAGGAGAAACCGATCCTACTCCAGAAGAAAAACTTCTTAGAGCAATCTTCGGTGATAAAGCAGGAGATGTGAAAGACGCTTCTATGAAAGCACCTCCATCTTTAAGAGGTGTGGTAATCGATACGAAGTTGTTCTCAAGACCTAAGAAAGATAAAGATCTAAGAGCAAAATCGAAGAAGCAGGTAGACAACCTGAAAGCGATCTACAGCAAAGATCTTATTAATCTTAGAGCAGTAGTAATCGATAAGCTTGCTGCAATTCTTGATGGACAATCCAGCAATGGAGTAAAACATAAATTCGGTGATGAGTTGATCTCTAAAGGAGTGAAGTTCTCTAAGAAAAACATTGAAGCAAACTTGTTCCCTGATAGCAACAAATACAGAGACGAGAGTAACTACAATGTGCAGGAAGAAGTAAACCTGATCGCAGACGTAATACTTGACAACTGGAGTTCTGATAAATATACCAACGAACAAGTTGCTAGACTAATCAAAAACTACCAGATCAAGAGAAACGAAGTAGCGGGAAGATTCAAGAGAGAAAGATTCACCCTTGAAGTAGGAGATGAATTACCGGCAGGTATTGTTCAGCTTGCTAAAGTTTACATCGCTAAGAAACGTAAACTGAAAGTGGGTGATAAGATGGCGGGTCGTCACGGAAACAAAGGGGTGGTAGCAAGAATCGTTCGCGATGAAGATATGCCATTCCTGGAAGACGGAAGTCCTGTAGATATCGTACTGAACCCACTGGGTGTACCATCCAGGATGAACCTTGGTCAGATCTATGAAACAGTATTAGGATGGGCCGGAAGAAAGTTGGGTAAAAAATATGCTACTCCAATCTTCGACGGTGCTACAGAAGCAGAAGTTGCTGCTGAGTTGAAAGAAGCAGGTCTTCCTTCACTTGGACGTACTTACCTGTTCGACGGATTGACGGGACATCGTTTCGATCAGCCGGTAACTGTAGGAATTATCTACATGCTGAAATTAGGTCACTTGGTAGACGATAAGATGCACGCACGTTCGATCGGGCCTTACTCGCTCATTACGCAACAGCCTCTGGGTGGTAAAGCACAATTCGGTGGTCAACGTTTCGGTGAGATGGAGGTTTGGGCACTCGAGGCATTCGGTGCGGCTAACATTCTGCAAGAAATTCTGACGATCAAGTCGGATGATGTGATTGGTAGAGCGAAGTCTTACGAGGCAATCGTAAAAGGAGAGAACATGCCGAAACCAAATGTACCAGAGTCCTTCAACGTGTTAGTACACGAATTGAGAGGTCTTGCGTTAGAGATCACGATGGATTAAAAAGAGTTAAAGTCTAAGTTCAAAGTTGAGGAATTCAACTTTGAACTTTTTCCCTTCAACTTTCTTTTAAAAATATTAGAACATTATAAACCATAATAAAATGGCTTTCAGAAAAAACAAGAAAATTAATCAGGATTTCAGTAAGATCACCATTAGCCTGGCGTCGCCTGAATCAATCCTGGAGAGTTCTTACGGCGAAGTTACGCAGCCAGAAACCATCAACTACAGAACCTACAAACCAGAGATGGGCGGATTATTCTGCGAAAGAATTTTCGGACCTGTAAAAGACTGGGAGTGTCACTGTGGAAAATATAAAAGAATCCGCTACAAAGGAATCGTTTGTGACCGTTGTGGTGTAGAAGTAACAGAGAAAAAAGTACGTAGAGAGCGTATGGGACACATCGAATTGGTGGTGCCTGTAGCGCATATCTGGTATTTCAGATCATTACCAAACAAGATCGGTTACATGTTGGGTCTTCCAACTAAAAAACTTGATCAGATCATTTACTACGAAAGATATGTAGTAGTACAGGCAGGTATCATGGCTGATGAAGGAGTTAACTATCTTGACTATCTTACAGAAGATGAATACTTGAACATTATGGATAAACTTCCAAGAGAAAACCAACTTTTGGACGATGTTGATCCTAATAAATTTATCGCGAAGATGGGTGCTGAGGCGCTAGAGATGCTTCTTTCAAGATTGAATCTTGATGAACTTTCTTACAGCCTTCGTCACTCTGCTGCAAACGATACTTCTCAGCAAAGAAAAGCAGAGGCGTTAAAACGCCTGAAAGTAGTAGAAGCTTTCCGTGAGTCTAACTCTAGAATTGCCAACAAACCTGAGTGGATGGTGGTGAAAATGGTGCCAGTGATTCCTCCGGAACTTCGTCCGCTAGTGCCTTTGGATGGTGGACGTTTTGCTACTTCTGACTTGAACGACCTTTACAGAAGAGTAATCATCAGAAATAACCGTCTTAAGAGATTGATCGAAATCAAAGCTCCTGAAGTGATTCTACGTAACGAAAAACGTATGCTCCAGGAAGCGGTAGATTCATTATTTGATAACTCAAGAAAAGTAAACGCAGTAAGATCTGAAGGAAACAGAGCATTGAAATCTCTTTCCGACATGCTGAAAGGTAAGCAAGGTCGTTTCCGTCAGAACCTATTGGGTAAAAGAGTTGACTACTCTGGTCGTTCTGTGATCGTGGTAGGACCTGAATTGAAATTACATGAGTGCGGTTTGCCAAAAGATATGGCAGCCGAGCTTTTCAAACCATTTATTATTCGTAAGCTGATTGAAAGAGGTATTGTTAAAACTGTAAAATCAGCGAAGAAAATTGTAGACAGAAAAGATCCAGTGGTTTGGGATATTTTGGAAAACGTATTGAAAGGACACCCAGTGCTCCTCAACCGTGCTCCAACACTCCACAGACTAGGTATCCAGGCATTCCAGCCTAAATTGATCGAAGGAAAAGCGATCCAGCTGCACCCACTAGTGTGTACGGCATTCAACGCCGACTTTGACGGTGACCAGATGGCGGTTCACGTGCCACTTGGACACGAGGCGATTCTGGAAGCTTCTATGTTGATGCTTGCTTCTCACAACATCCTGAACCCTGCGAACGGTGCGCCGATCACAGTACCTTCTCAGGACATGGTGCTTGGCCTTTACTACGTAACTAAAGGAAGAAAATCTACTCCTGAATATCCAATTAAAGGAGAAGGAAAAACTTTCTACGGTGCAGAAGAAGTAGTAATCGCTATCAACGAAGGAAGATTATCTAACCATGCACTGATCAAGATCAGAACGCAGGTTAGAAATGAAAAAGGACAACTAGAAACTAAAATCATCGATACAGTTGCAGGTCGTGTAATCTTCAACTTGAACGTACCGAAAGAAGTAGGTTTCATCAATGAACTATTGACCAAGAAAAAGCTTCAACTGATCATTGGTCAGATCTTCAAAATTTCTGGTATGTCACGTACTGCGAAATTCCTTGACGACATCAAAACACTTGGATTCCAAATGGCATTCAGAGGTGGTTTGTCGATCGGTCTTTCCGATGTACAGGTACCAGAAGTGAAAAACGTATTGGTAGAGCAAGCAAAACAAGAAGTTGATGCCGTATGGAACAACTACCTGATGGGTCTTATCACCGACAACGAGCGTTACAACCAGGTAATTGATATCTGGACAAGAATTAACTCTCAGATCACTGAAACACTGATGAAGCAACTTGAAGCGGATCAGCAAGGTTTCAACTCTATTTACATGATGATGCACTCCGGAGCACGTGGTTCCAGAGAGCAGATCCGTCAGTTGGGTGGTATGAGAGGTTTGATGGCGAAACCACAGAAAAACCTTCAGGGTTCTGTAGGTGAGATCATCGAAAACCCAATCCTTTCTAACTTTAAAGAAGGACTGGACGTAATTGAGTACTTTATCTCTACACACGGTGCTCGTAAAGGTCTTGCCGATACAGCGCTTAAGACAGCGGATGCTGGTTACCTGACCCGTCGTCTCGTAGACGTTGCACAAGATGTTGTAATCAACGAAGCAGACTGTGGTACTCTAAGAGGACTGATGGTAACTGCGTTGAAAGACAATGAAGATATAGTAGAGCCACTTTCTGACCGTATTCTCGGTCGTGTAAGTGTGCATGATGTATACCATCCTGCAACCAACGAACTGTTGGTGACTTCAGGACAAGAAATCAACGAAGACATCGCGAAATTGATCGATGATTCAGGATTGGAAGGAATCGAAATTCGTTCCGTACTGACTTGCGAAACCAAGCGTGGTGTGTGTGCGAAATGCTACGGCCGTAACCTTTCTACCGGTAAGATGGTACAAAAAGGAGAAGCAGTAGGGGTGATCGCAGCACAGTCTATCGGTGAGCCAGGTACACAGTTGACACTTCGTACCTTCCACGTGGGTGGTACTGCTTCCAACATCGCGGTGGAAGCTTCTATCCGCGCTAAGTACGACGGAGTGGTCGCATTTGAAGAATTGAAAACAGTAACCACTACCAACAACGAAGGTGAAAAAGTAACCGTAGTACTTGGTCGTTCAGGTGAATTGAAATTAATGGATCCAAAAGGAGAGCGTGTGCTGATCAGCAACCACGTGCCTTACGGAGCATTCCTGAAAGTGAAGGAAGGACAAAAAGTTACTAAAGGCGAAGAGCTTTGTAACTGGGATCCATACAACGCTGTGATCCTTTCTGAGTTCGATGGTAAGATCGAATTTGACGCAATCGTAGAAGGCGTTACTTACCGTGAAGAGTCAGATGAACAAACAGGACACAGAGAGAAAGTGATCGTAGATACAAAAGATAAAACTAAAAACCCTGCGATCATTGTAAACTCTAAGAAAGGTGAGCAAAGAACTTACAACATTCCAGTAGGTGCTCACTTGGCGGTAGAATCCGGACAGGAAGTAAAACCTGGTCAGATCCTAGTAAAAATTCCTAGAGCAATTGGTAAAACAAGAGATATCACCGGAGGTCTTCCTCGTGTGACTGAATTGTTCGAAGCAAGAAATCCATCCAACCCTGCGGTGGTTTCTGAGATCGATGGTGTGGTAACATACGGAACAGTAAAAAGAGGTAGCCGTGAAATTTACGTTGAGTCGAAAGACGGCGTGAAGAAAAAATACATGGTGCCACTTTCTAAACACATCCTTGTTCAGGATAATGACTTCATCAGAGCAGGTGCTGCACTTTCTGATGGTGCAATTACTCCTTCTGACATCCTTGCTATCAAAGGACCTACAGCAGTACAGGAATATTTGGTGAATGAAATTCAAGAAGTATACCGTCTGCAAGGTGTGAAGATCAACGATAAGCACATCGAATGTATCGTACGCCAGATGATGCAAAAAGTAAACATCATCCATGCTGGTGATACAGGATTCCTACAAGGACAAGTAGTAGACAAATTCACTTTCCGCGAGGAAAATGATCAGATCCTTGATAAGAAAGTAGTAATTGATCCAGGTGATTCAGAAAATCTGAAACCAGGTCAGATCGTTACTGCAAGAAGATTGAGAGATGAAAACTCTTCTTTGAGAAGAAAAGATATGAGACTGGTACAAGTAAGAGATGCAGAAGCCGCTGTTTCTGATTCTAACCTACAAGGTATCACTCAAGCATCTTTGGGTACAGAAAGCTTTATTTCTGCAGCTTCCTTCCAGGAAACTACAAAAGTATTGAGCGAAGCATCCATCAGAGGAAAAGTAGACTTCCTGAAAGGTCTGAAAGAAAACGTGATCGTAGGTCACCTGATCCCTGCGGGTACTGGTCAGAGAGAATTCAACAACATGATCGTTGGTTCTAAAGAAGAGTACGAAGCATTGATCGCATCTAAAGAAGCTTTCAAAGAAGCCAACAATAGCAAAAAAGAGGAAATGGTAAAATAAATTTCCTTTTGAGAAATACAGACCCCGGATTTTAAAAAAGTCCGGGGTTTATTTTTTTGGATTCTGATACCAGACAACAGATGCAGGATCAATTTAAAAAAGCTTATCTTGTAAATAATACTATTAAACAGATCATTTAACGTCTTTAATTATAGATAATATGGCGAACGACATAAACCAGGAAAATCCTAATCAAATCAATATAGAGCTTACGGAAGAAATGGCAGAAGGTGTTTATTCCAATTTCGCGATGATTGCGCATTCGAACTCTGAATTTGTGATTGATTTTATCCGTATGATGCCTGGATTACCTAAGGCAAAAGTAAAAGCAAGAATAATAGCTACTCCGGAGCATGCCAAACGATTGCTACTTGCGTTGCAAGACAATATTAAAAAGTACGAGGAAGCTTTTGGTACTATTAAACAAACTCAGGAGCCAAGCCCCTTCCCAATGAATTTTAGCGGTACAGTAGGAGAAGCGTAATTTTTGAAAGTTATGAATGTTGAATTATGAGTTATGAATAATTATAATTCATTAAAAGATAAGCCCCATGTGTAAAATACCATGGGGCTTATCTTTTAACTATGTTGCATAAAAATCCTGTAAATCAAAATTCATAACTCATAATTCAACATTCATAACTTTTATTTAGTAGCAGTCTTCAGCAATTCATACCAGTCTTCTCTCTCAAGCTTTACCTGGAAGGAGCTCGCAGCGTTGCGGATTCTTTCCTCTGAGATAGAACCGATGATAGGAAGTGTTCCGAGCTTAGCAAGCCATGCTACGGCGGTTTGTTCTACATTGGCATTGTATTTCTTTCCGATCTCTTCCAGTTTTTTTCTCACCTTGATCGCTTTTTCGTCTGTGCCTGTAAGGATACGGCCGCCTGCAAGTGGAGACCATGCTAATGGTTTGCTGAAACGTTGCTTGATGAAATCTACACGTCCGTCTTCGATCGCAGAGGTGTTAAGCAAGTTCAACTCAATATGATTTGTTACGATAGGTTTATTCAGATAAGAAGCTAGTAATTGATGTTGGAAAACAGAGAAGTTGGCGATTCCTATATGTTTAACTTTACCCTGGTTCACAAGATCGGTCAATGCTTGAGCTGTTTCTTCCGGTTCCATCAGTACATCGGCCTGGTGAAGCAGGAAAATATCGAGGTAATCTGTTTTTAATTTTTTCAGAGAGTTTTCGGCAGACTTCATGATGTACTCTCTGGAGTTATCGTAGTATTCAAAGTGTTTGCCAGCAGAAGTACGAACGCCACATTTGCTGAAGAGTACGACGTCTTCGCGTTTGAAAGATTTTCCTTCGATCATTTTTCCGAAAAGCTCTTCCACTTGAGAGTTACCATAAATATCGGCGTGATCGAATGTGTTGATGCCTAGTTCAAGGCAAAGATTGGTAACTTTTTCAATGGTCTTAATCGTGCTTTCGCCTTCGCTTGTCCATCTCCAAAAACCGTAGATCGCAGAAGATACTTTTGGTCCCGAGTCACTCAGATAAATTTTTTCCATAATAAGGTATTCTTTAATAGAAGTTTTAAATGAAAAAACCTATGAAGGGTTAAGCGCTTCACAGGTTTTTCTTATGTTTAGTGTTTGTTTAAGCTTTTACTTTAAACTCCTTCAGCGCTTTCACCATAGTCTCCCCGATATCAGCAGGAGATTGCACTACATGGATCCCACACTCAGCCATGATCTTCATTTTGGCAGCAGCAGTATCTTCCGCACCGCCAACGATTGCTCCAGCATGGCCCATTCTGCGGCCTGGAGGTGCTGTTTGTCCTGCGATGAAGCCTACTACAGGTTTGGTACCATTTTGTTTGATCCAGCGAGCTGCTTCAGCTTCCATGCCTCCACCGATCTCACCGATCATCACAATACCTTCAGTTTCTGGGTCATTCATCAGAAGCTCTACGGCTTCTTTGGTAGTAGTGCCAATGATTGGGTCACCACCGATACCGATGGCGGTTGTTTGGCCAAGACCTGCTTTGGTCAATTGATCTACGGCTTCATATGTAAGTGTACCAGATTTGGAAACAATTCCAATAGAACCTTTTTTGAAAATGAAACCTGGCATAATTCCTACTTTGGCTTCGCCTGGGGTCATTACACCTGGGCAGTTTGGTCCGATCAATCTGCAGTTTTTGCCTTTCAGATATTCTTTCGCAGAGATCATATCTTTGGTAGGAATACCTTCGGTAATACAAATGATCACTTTGATACCTGCGTCGGCTGCTTCCATGATAGCATCGGCAGCAAAAGCCGGAGGAACGAAGATAATCGATACATCAGCTCCTGCTTGTTTCACTGCTTCTTCTACTGTGTTGAATACCGGTCTGTCAAGATGTTTGGTGCCTCCTTTTCCTGGAGTTACGCCACCCACGACATTCGTTCCGTATTCAATCATCTGACCAGCGTGGAAGGTACCTTCGGTGCCGGTAAAGCCCTGCACGATAACTTTGGAATTTTTATTTACAAGTACACTCATTTTTTGTAGTTTCTAGCGATTATAATGCACAAAAATAAAATATTTTGTCGCTTATCAAAAAGAATGGCTGTTTTTTAAAAAGAATAAAAAGCCAATTCAATCAAAAGCCGGAATGTGAGAGGATAATATTGTTTTCTTGTTGGCTGTTTCTCCTTTAAACTTCTATAGTCCCATTGTTTTAAACAAATTGGGATAGTCGGTAATGATGCCATCTACTTCCAGCCGGAGCATTTCCTTCATTTCTTCTGGAGTGTTTACCGTCCAGGGTACTACCAGCATTTTCAGGCTTTTCAGATAATTCATTTCTTCGCGGGTAAGCAAAACATATTCAGGACTGTACATAAGCGGATGAAAACCCAGATAATCCAGATTCTCCGCAGCGGGACGATTATTTTCTACAATAAAGGCCAAAGGCAGTTCCGGATATTTATCATGCAGATAACGCAATGGCGCAGGATCAAACGAACGGATAAGTACTTTGTTGACCAGGTTGTGCTTAAAAATGAAACCGGCTATCATTTCTGCGAATACATCAGGCGTAGGTTGTGAAAATCCATACTCAGCCTCCTCGGATTTTATTTCAAGATCGTATAGCAAATTGAATGGCTGGTATTGGTAAATAGTTGACTGTACATAATTTTCACAAGCCAAGATCACTTCTTCTAAAAGTGGTTTGATAGCTTTTGTTTTTTTCTGATCAGGAAAACGAATATTGGTTTTCAATCCGCAGTCAAAGCTTTTGATTTCCTGGTAAGTCATCCTGAAGAGATTGTATTTGCTAGCTTCGTCTTCAGTGATAAAACTTCCATCTGGTTTCAGGCAAATTTCAGGGTTCATATAAGGCTCATGCGAAACCACGAGCTGATGATCTTTGCTAACCACTACATCAAACTCAAGAGTATTGCAGCCAAGCGCAATTGCATGAAGAAATCCTTCCACGGTATTCTCCGGATATAAGCCGCGGCAGCCGCGGTGGCCGGTTTTGAAGAAGTCTGGAACGGGAAACATGTTAATTTTAAATTTTAAATTATGAATTTTAAATTATAAAAATTGTGAACGATTTTTATCCGTTACTTTTTGAAATATTTTATAATCGGTTAATAATTTAAAATTTAAAATTCATAATTTAAAATTTCCTCCTCTTCTTTCATTTTTGCTATTTCCCGAAAAATCTCTACATTAACACAGTAATTTTTCAGCACAAAAAAGAATGGAAGTAATAAGAGTACGCGATCCCAAGGTAAAGGCTTTGGAAATTAATCTGGACAAATCCACCTACGGTTCGTTAGCAGAGATTGGTGCAGGGCAGGAAGTGGCGGCCTTTCTTTTTAAAGCAGGAGCAGCTTCTCAAACGATTGCGAAAACAATCTCCGCCTATGACATGACTTTCAGTGATGCTATCTACGGCAAAGAGGAAAGAGGTCGCTACGTATGCGAGCCGCGCGTAATGAAAATGCTGGACCGGGAATATAGTTTGCTAGACAATCGGTTGAAAGAAATACGTGGGAGAGAAACTTGTTTCTTCGCTTTTGCCGATACAGTAGTAGCCATCAATTATGCCAAGACCAATCAAGGCCATGGCTGGCTGGGGCTTCGCTTCCAGGTTTCTCCCGAAACTCCTCCCAACGATCTGATCGTACACATTCGTTTGATGGAAAAAGATTCTAATCTGCAACAACAAGCAGTAGGAATCTTTGGTATCAACATGATCTACGGATGTTTTTATCATTACAAAGATCCTGAATTGCTTTTAGAATCTTTGATGGATACACTTTCGGTAGAACGTGTGAAGATCGATATGATCCGTTTTTCCGGTCCTGATTTCAAAGGAGTAGACAACCGTATCATGGCGCTCCACCTGGTACAGCTGGGCTTTACGAACTCTGCGCTCTTCGATCCGAATGGGGAAGTAAAAGAACCTGCGGATGTATTTTATAAAAAACATATTCTCGCCGTGCGCGGCCGCTTTCGTCCGTATACATTGGTGAATATGGATATGTTTAAAAGCGCTGCAAAAGAATTTATCAAAGACGAAAATATTCCCAACGATGAAAATATCATAGAAGTAGCAGAGCTTACGCTGAATAACTTGCGTTCAGACGGTGACATTGACTACAAGGATTTTCTAGATAGAGTAGATATCATCACTTCATTGGGTAAATATGTATTGATCTCCAATTATCAGGAATATTACCGCTTGGTAGATTTTTTCAATCGTTATACCAAACTCAAATTCGCAATTGCGTTGGGAACGTTCAACCTGGCGGATATTTTTAACGAAAAATATTATACCAATCTCAAAGGAGGGATCCTGGAATCCTTCAGCGCTCTTTTCAGTCGAAATGTAGAACTTTATATTTATCCTACACGGAAACCAGGCTCAGACCAGATTTACAATACTTCAAATTTTGAAGTGCCTGAACATCTCGTTCATCTTTACAGATATCTCATCGCCAATCAGCGCATCAAAGATGTGACCGATTATCATGCAGATATTCTTCATATCTATTCCGACAAAGTATTAGAAATGATCCGTACCGGCCAATCAGGCTGGGAGGAAATGGTACCGGATTCTGTGCTGGAAGCGATTGTTTCGAAGAAGCTTTTCGGGTATAAAGGATAAAGAGTTATGAATGTTGAATTATGAGTTATGAATTAATATCATTCATAACTCATAATTCAACATTCATAATTTATAAAGTTAATCATAAAACAGCCATCGAACTCCAAATTCAAAAGATCTTGGAAGTGCCGTGTAGTAAGGTGTGATGAAGTATCCTGGTGGTTGAGCGATTCCCTGGTTGATGTGGGAGAATTTCAGAAATACAAATCCTCTTTTAATTTGTGTGTTTAGAAAAACATTGGTGAGCAAGTAGCTATCCAAGTAATTAAAGCTATTTGAACGATCACTTAAGTAATATTGCTGCGTAGCAGGAGAGTAAGCATTTCCGTAGTATCCCGATTTCCAAAAGGCTTCCACTCCAAGCTGCAATCGCAGGGCATGTCTGAACAGAGGACCGTATACATATAAACGAGTCATGTTGAACAAAGCTGGAGCCCGCCATACATCAGCGCCACCGATGTTTGTGTAGCGAATGTATTCTTCCGCACAAAATATTTTATAGGTAAATTTTCCCGACAATCCTACCGAAGTCATATTCACTAATCCATTGCTTTGTTGTGGCAAGGCTTGTGAATTGTAATAGATCATCTGGTAGACGTTGGTATATTCCGCAAAAGGAGAAATGAATAAACGTCCGGCATTTACTTTTGCCGCTATGCGCGCGGAGTTTGCGTACGTATTTGAAAAATCATTTTGCCAAATATAACTATTGCTCACATTGCTAAGCTGGAAAAGCGTAGGAGAGTAGGAAATACTAGTGTAGCCGGCATCCAGGAATTTTGAACGGAAATTAAAATCAAATAAATAATCCCGCCCTATATAATATTCCGCTTTCGCCGACAAGGCCATGGTATCGGTGATCCTGTATTCTGCCTGACCGCCAATAAAATTTTCGTGGTATCGGTGAACATTGCGTTGAAAGGTTTGATAATTGGTTTGGCTATAACCGAAATCCCGCCGGCGTGCGTAGGCCAGGTAGAATAATTTTTCCTTGATCGCAGACCCTTTTATACCTGCTTTATTTTCGTACAGCTCATAAGCGATCCGATCGTGCGTGCTAATGGTATCAAAATAAAGATTAGGATAATAACCGGCATTTTGCTCGCTAGGTACCAGATTGTATAAATAATCGTCATCGTAACGAATAAAAGCAGTGCTATAGTCAAACTGGTGGAATACCTGTAGTCCTTTGCCTTTGGTAATGTTGTATTGATTGAAAAAACGAAAGTTGCTGGTCTTTTGATAAGAGCGCAAATGCGTAGGAACCGTGCGGCCGTTCGGTCGAGAATAAAGTTGTGGTGTTTCTAGTTTGTAATGAAATAGGTCTGCTTTCGTAGCGCCGCTGTCAGGAAGGATGCCACCGTTCTCATACTCGACATGATCCAGGTGTGTGAAGGAGAAGAGAAACGTATATCTTTTATTTTTACTAAAATAAGAAGAATGAGTATTGAAAGAGTAGTGCGTCATCTGTTGCTCTTTCACACCACTCACCCCGATCTGTTTGATGGCCACCATTCTTTTGATGGAAAATCCTACGTTCCAATAAGGCTTGATGTTTTGAGTGTGCTGGGCTTCCAGCATCTGCTGGCCGAGTGCACCTTGTACATACATTACTTTTGTGTAAGGAGATTTCGTATCAAAATATTCAAGCTTGTCGGGATCGTAACCGTATTCGTTCATGGTAGTGAACCCAAGTTTTTTTCCGATGGAATTAGGCACTTCGTAGTAGATCCTGTTGAGTGGAGTGCCAAAGTTGCCAAGGTCTTGATAAAGAATTCCGTTTTTAAAATAATAGTTGTAATTGTGCAGGTTGATCAGGGAAGTATCGATGCTGGTTTTGCGGTTGGTGTTATACAACACATCACCAAAAGTAAAATACTGGGTGGTTTTGGCACTGTATATCAGTTTGGTGCTGTCGTCAAGGATCTGACAATACGCTGGAAAGGAAACCAGTAAATACAGGATACAGATGAATATGATTTTTCGCACGTGCGAAATTAATAATAAGTTTAGAAATACCCAGCTTTTAATAATGCCAGATACCAGATCCCGGAAAAAGGTACCTTCTTAATTACAACACTTTTATCTGACATCCGGCATCCAGGATCTGGTATCTCTAAAATATCAGTAACAATTATATAGGTTATAAAGGTTTTCGTATCTTTAATTACATTTAACAATACGACAGAATTAAAATCTTAATTTTTTAACACATTGGATACGATACAGGAAATATATGGCATTTGTCATCTGAGTGTAGTGCCGATCCGTATGGAGCCCTCTGATAGAGCGGAAATCGGATCGCAACTTTTGTTTGGTGAGATCTTTACGGCCACTAAAAAAACGGAAGACAGTAAATGGACATACATCGAAACTAAGTTTGATGAGTACATGGGCTGGATAGATACCAAACAATTTAAGGAAGTAAGCAAAGAGTTTTTTGATACCTGTGCAAATACGCCTTCGCCTATGTCCAAAGGCTTGGTAGGGCTTATCAAAGGAGAAAAAAGATTTTTCCCGATCATGATGGGAAGCACGTTGCCACTGCTGAAAAATAATATTGTTCGTCTCGATAACGAATATTTTGAATACGAAGGTGAATTTATTTACCCTCAAAAATCCAACGCAAATTTTATCGAACAAACGGCAAAATTTTATCTTCATTCTCCTTATCTCTGGGGAGGGAAATCACACTTCGGGATCGACTGCTCAGGATTTGTACAACAAGTTTACAAGCTGGCAGGCTACGAACTGCCGCGCGATAGCTTTATGCAAGCGGAGGTTGGTCAGCATATAGAATTCGAGGATGTACAGGCCGGCGACCTTGCCTATTTTCACAACGTAAATGGAAGGATCATCCATGTAGGAATCATACTGCCGGGAAACCAGATCATACACGCTTCCGGAGAAGTACGTATCGATCTGCTGGATGAGAACGGGATTTTTAATGTAGACAGAAAGATCTATACACATAAACTTTCGGTGATCAGAAGAATATTGATCTAGATAAAAATAACTACTAAAGAAAAATAAAATGAAACGTATACTATTTGTTTTGATGCTGGTATGGACAATGAATTTGTCTGCCCATGCACAACGAAGCGAACCTGCAACAGCGTTGCAGGATACCAGCACTTGGATCCTTAGCAAGATTGGCGGTGCAAAGGCGAGACAGCATACAGGCAATAAAGTATTCATTACCCTCGATAAGCCTGATCATAAAGTTTCAGGGTATACTTCCTGCAATTATATTCATGGAAAATTTTCTATGAAGGATACTACCATTTCTTTTACGGAAATTGTATTTGGAAAAAGAGTATGCGACGAAAGCACCACCGCATTGGAAGAAGAATTACTAGGAATGTTTCATAAAATTAATTCCTGGAAAATAGAAGGCGAACAGCTCTACCTCTATGACAAAGGATGGCTGCTGCTCGAATTTAAGAGTGCTAATAAGAAATAAATGCAGTAGATCTTTTTGACGCTGCGGTACATAGAACTATAACTTTCCCCATGAATTTTGAAGAAGGAGCGGTCATCCTCATAGACAAGCCACTGGAGTGGACTTCTTTTGATGTAGTAAGCAAGATACGAAATACAATCCGTGTCAAAAAAGTAGGGCATGCCGGTACGCTTGACCCACTGGCTACAGGGCTTCTGATCTTGTGTACAGGCAAGATGACCAAGAAGATCGATGAATACCAGGCACAGGAAAAAGAATACACAGGCGAAATGGTGCTCGGGAAAACTACCCCTTCCTGCGATCTGGAAACTGAAGTAGACAAAGAATACGATATCTCTCACCTAACGGAAGAAATGATCCGCAACAATGTACAATCCTTTATTGGTGTGATACAGCAAATACCTCCCGCTTATTCTGCCATTAAAATTGACGGTGTGCCTTTGTATAAAAAAGCAAGAAAAGGTCAGGTAGTAGATATCAAAGCAAGGGAAGTAACGGTCTCCGTTTTTGAGATCACAGAAATAAAATTGCCGGTAGTAAAATTCAGAGTGGTGTGTTCGAAAGGAACCTACATCCGGAGCCTGGTAAGAGATTTCGGATTGAAGCTGGAAAACGGCGCATATATGAGCGCGCTACGACGCACGCGCATCGGGAATTTCCGCGTAGAAGACGCCGAGCAGCTACAGGATTTTATAGCAAAATACAGGGTTCAGAAAAACATAGAATCCTAATTGAACCATATCCGGCGTCTGGTATCTCGCATCATATAATAAATAACAAACATGAAAATAATCTGCATTGGCCGCAACTACAGCGAGCACATCAAAGAACTACACAACACAACTCCGGACGAGCCCATTATTTTTTTTAAACCGGATACCGCAATTTTGAAAAATGATGCACCGTTCTATTATCCGGAGATCAGTAATGACGTGCATTATGAAGCAGAACTATTAATAAAGATCTCGAGAGAAGGGAAAAATGTCGAAGAAAAATTTTCGCATAAATATTACGAAGAAATTGGCGTAGGCATTGATTTTACAGCGCGTGATCTACAAAAAAAAGCACAGGAAAAAGGTCTGCCCTGGGCGCTGGCAAAAGGATTCAACGGTTCGGCGCCGATCTCAGGGTTTGTGCCAAAATCTAATTTTTCTGATATCAACAATATTAATTTTTCGCTTATGCTAAACGGCGAAATAAAACAGCAAGGAAATTCCTCCATGATGATCCACAAGATCGATGCAATCATTGCTTATGTTTCCAAATTTATCACACTGAAAAACGGCGATATTATTTTCACAGGAACTCCTTCTGGCGTCGGCCCTGTAAAGATCGGCGATAAACTGGAGGTGTTTTTGGAAAAGGAAAAAATGCTGGACTGTGAAGTGAAATAAAAAGATACCGGATAATTTTCTTTCCTCCCTTTACGGCGTACACAACAATTCAAATCGGATAACAAAAAAGCCCTCTTGTGTGAACAATAAGGGCTTTTTTCATGAACTTGGAGGTCGCGAGCAGATTCGAACTGCTGTACAAGGTTTTGCAGACCTCTGCCTAGCCACTCGGCCACGCGACCTTTTTCAAAAATCGAGTGCAAACATAAAACAATATATCCGGGAAACAAAACTATTCTTTCCAAAAACAGCAAAAAACGGGTATTCACCAAACTATAAAGGAAGCTAATACGTTATAAGACAGAACAGTCATATTCTCATTTCTTGTATTAAGATATAATTTAATACATCGAACGATAGATTTAGAAAATATTACGTAAATTGCCATATATATCTTCTATGTAATTAGTAGAGAATATTGAGATGTAATCAGTAAATAATCATTTAAACTATAAAAAACTAAAAACGTGGTAGCAGTATTGATATTCTTTTGTGTGCATTGGTATTTGTCTCTATTTAGTCAAACCTTCTTCCTGCACCGTTACAGCGCTCATAAAATGTTCGACATGAACAAATTTTGGGAAAAATTCTTCTATATCTTTACCTGGCTTACGCAAGGCTCATCTTTTCTTTCGCCGCGCGCCTATGCAATTCTTCACAGAATGCACCATGCTTACAGCGATACCGAAAAAGACCCGCACTCTCCGCATTTCCACTCCAATGTATTTACCATGATGTGGAAGACAAAAGCCATCTACAATACATTCCTTGATAAAAATACAAAAGTAGAAGAGCGTTTCAGCAAGGATATTCCATGCTGGGATTTCGTAGAAAAACTAGGCGACAACTGGATCTCCAGAATTGCCTGGGGTACTGGTTATGCTATCTTCTACATTATTTTCGCTGACTACTGGTGGTTATACCTTCTCCTGCCAATCCACTTCCTGATGGGTCCTGTACACGGAGCGATCGTAAACTGGTTTGGTCATAAACTTGGATATGCCAACTTTGACAACAACGATAAGTCTAAAAATACCCTTGTAGTTGACATTCTTATGGGTGGAGAATTATTCCAAAACAACCATCACAAACATGCCGATAGCCCTAATTTTGCTAAAAAATGGTATGAATTTGATCCTACCTATCCTGTAATGAAAGTATTGGATTGGGTACACATCATTAAAATAAGAACCAGGCTGAAAACAGCATAAATAAAAGCCTTTTCATAAAAAGCCCCTTGAGAAATTAAGGGGCTTTTTTATTGATATTTCAGTCCTATAAAGTGGATTTTTAATCTTTTTTAGGTTTATTTATTTAAACATTACAACCTCTTTTTCGTAAAAAAAGGGTCGAATCTTTTAAGAATCATCTCATGAGCTACAAACATTCTCTTTTCTTTTTATTGCTATTGGTATCGTTCAGCACCTACGCGCAAGACAATGCACAGCGGGCACAGGCGCTTCAGCAAAAGTACAAGGATTTTGATGTATACCTCGATAATGCCACAGGCAAATATACTTTCAATGCGAGCAGCAATGGCAAAGCCGTAGAAGTGAAAGAAGAAAAAACACAGGAGATCCTTTCGCTTCGTTATAACAGTTCGATCACCGAAGTGGAAGTATACGATCAAAATTCTGTGGTACTGAAATTTTATGGAGAAAGCAGCTTACACCAGCGCGCTCCCAACGAACTAAGATATTGCGGAAAATATACGCAGGAAGGTTATTTCTACGACGACAGCTGGTTCTGCTCTCACAAGCTTAAATTAAAGGAAGTAGGAGAGGTATGGTCCATGAAATCGGTGAAAGAAGTTTCGGATGCACGCTATTTAACCTCCGTATATTTTGAAAGCAATTTTCCTACACGTGAAAAGAAACTCACTTTTGTAATCCCGGAAAATGTGGAAGTAGAGCTTAGAGAATTTAATTTCGATGGCTACAACATTACTAAAAATATTTCGCAAGACGGAAAAAACCAGGTAGTAGAATACACCGCCAAAGATCTCAATGGCATGCTGCGCGAACGTTTCAGTCGCGGAGTGCAATATTATCGTCCACATGTACTTGTTCTTGTAAAATCGATTACTACCAATAAAGGAAAAGTAACGGTTCTTTCTTCCGCCTCCGATCTTTACGGCTGGTACAGAAGCCTGGTTTTACAATTGAATCCAAAACCTGAAACGCTAAAGCCGGTAGTCGACAACCTGGTTAAAGATAAAAAGACAGACGAAGAAAAGATCCAAACCATTTATTATTGGGTGCAGGACAATATCCGCTACATCGCTTTTGAAAACGGTATCGCAGGATTTAAACCGGACGAAGCGCAAAATGTATTTGAAAAAAAATACGGCGATTGCAAAGGCATGGCCAACCTGCTCAAAGAAATGCTCAAGCTGGCAGGCTACGACGCGCGCCTTACCTGGATAGGAACGAAAAGTATTCGTTACGATTATTCTATCCCTTCCCTGGCTGTGGATAATCATATGATCTGTACGGTGCTGCTGGGCGATCAAAAATATTTTTTGGATGCTACAGAAAAATATAATCCGCTTGGTGAAAATTCAGAACGAATCCAGGATCGCCAGGTGCTGATTGAAAATGGCGAAGCATACATAATTCAAAAGGTGCCTGAGGCAGACAAAGCAAAAGACCTTGAAGTGAAAAAATTTCAACTCAGTGTAGACGGAGAGAAACTTCAGGGAAAATGTGAGCTGACTTTATGCGGAGAAACAAGAAAAAATTTCTTGTATGGATATAATTATACCAAAACAGAAGAAAAACAAAAGTATTTGGAAAACCAACTCTCAGAAGGCAGCACCAGCATTTCTCTCACCGACGTGAAAGTGCCGGATCTCTCAGACCGCAAGCAAACAGTGAAAATTAGCGGCAATGCTTTGTTGGATAATTTTGTAAGTAAATTCAATAACGAAATGTACATCGATGCGGATCCGGTAAAAGAATTTAAAAACTGGGAATTGAAAGATAAACGCCAGAGCGATGTAGATTTCGGAAGAAAGATCAACAGCAGAATTGAAGTAGAAATAGAATTGCCCGCAGAGTATAAGCTAAGTTCTTTGCCGGAAAACCTCTCCGTATCGGAAGAAGAATTTTCTTTTGTAGTAAATTATCGCACGGAAGGAAATAAAATTTTTTACACAAAAGAAATTGCTATCAACCGCGGAATTATTAGTAGAAAATCGTTTAAATTGTGGAACGAATCTCTCAAAAAATTAAACAGCGTATACGGCTCTCCGATAGTATTAAAAAAATAAAATCATGATGTTAAAAAAACTCACCGGTCTTTTTTTCTTGACCGTTTTTGCATTATCCAATACCTATGCACAAAAACAGAAAGAGCTAGACAAAGTATTGAAAGATGCCTTCTGGACGAATTGTCCGAAAGAATTCAAAGTGATGAAAGAACCCGAGATCTGGAAAAATGAATCGGCGGTGATCCTTGCCAACTCTTATGAATTCACCCTTACAAAGGAAACGCATGGATTGAAATTAATTGCGGTTCTAAAACATAGTTTTCATTTTAGAGTAAAACTGATGGACAAAGCTTCCATCGAAGAATATTCCGAATTGGATTTTGATAACAACCGTTCTACCAGCAGACTCTCCGGAAATACTACATCTTATCGTTATGTAGGAATTAAAATTGTGAAAGCAAACGGCGAAGAAAAAGAATTAGACCTCAGCAAGTCTGTAGCGACCGATTACAACAGCAGTTCAGACAATAAGATCGCCGTACCCGACCTGGAGCCTGGAGATATTCTGGATTATTTTATAAGCGTTAAAAATGAATACGACGCCGCAATCCTGAGCTATAATGACATTGTAGAAATGGAGTTGCTGGAAAATAAATATCCTACGTTGTACCGCTCTATTTACTATCTGTTGCCAAACCGTTACGCTATTTATGATTTTCCATACAACGGAGCTCCTAACTTCAAAAGCAACTATAGTGGGGATGAAGCAGCCTTTAAATTTGTAGATACGATGCGTGCCAAAGCGCCGGATATCCTATGGAATTATCCATACCGTACTTCTCCGGAGATCCGTTATCGCTTGACTATAAAAGGTTATAATTATAAAGATAATATGAAGTATAACAACAACGCTTATATGAACGGCCTTGCGTATGTGGAAGATTATATGAATAAAAATTTCAAGAAAAGCACTGACACGATTCAGATCCTCAATGAGCTGTTCCTGATGCTGCGTAGTCCTATTTACCTCAATCAATTTTCCAACGGATATCCTTTGTATGAACCGATGAATTATGCGGGTATCGGGAAAGGATTGACACTTTATATTTCTGATTACCTCTCGAAGAAAAAGATCGCACATGATGTGATCATCGTGCCGAGAAGAAGTACAGGGCCTTTCGAAAAACAAATCGACTTCTCAGGATGTGAATACATCGTGCGCGTGAAAAAACCGAAGCTGATGTATTTCGCCGTGCCGGTCCCTTTCCGCTTGCCCAATGAGATCCCTTACATACTCGAAGGGATGGAAGGATCAGTACATGAATTTTACAGAAATCTTTCGTACGAAGACAAGCCAAGTGAAGTAATGCCTGTATCAAAGCCGGAAGACAATCAAAGTTTTGTACATATGGATTTGACGCTGGACGAAGCGGATTTTTCTAAAATGAAAGTAAGAAGAGAATACAATGTAAAAGGAAACAACAAACAATACCATCAGTATCTTATTTATACCAATTACGATTACCTGAAAGAATACGACCAGCCCAAATATGAGCAGCACTCCTCGGTAGCGGTAGGTTCCGTGATCGCTCAATTCAAAAAAGAACGTTTGAAATTTGAGCAACGTGCAGCGCAGGATTATTTGGAAAGAGATAAAAAAATAACGGATGCCATCGAATCGGAAATGAGTGTGAAGGTGTCGGAATATAAAAACTTTAATATGAAATCAATAGGGATGTGGCCGGAATCGCCCACTACTCAATATTCTGATGAGTTTACAATTGAAAACCTGATTAAAAAAGTAGGCCCGAATTATATGATCGACTTTGGAAAACTTCTCGAAAAACAAGTAGAAGTAAAAGGAGAAGACCGTGTAAGAAAAGTAGATATTTATATGGGCTATCCAAGATCGTATGATCATGAATATGTCTTTACACTCCCGGAAGGATATTCGATTGAAGGGTTGGAGAATTTTAATAAATACGCGATCAACAAGACTGGAGGATTCATTTCTTCCGCAGAAGTAAAAGATGGAAAGCTGACCGTGAAAACCAGGAAATATTTCAACGAAAATTATTATCCGGTAAACAAATGGGAAGACTTGCTGAAGTTTCTCGATGCTTCGGTGGAGTTTTATAATGCGAAACTTTTGCTTAGAAAAAATTAGTTGTGAATTATGAATGTTGAATTATGAATTTTAAACTCATAATTCAACATTCATAACTTATAATTCAATTAAGAAATAGTCACCACAATTTTCCCTCTTGTCTTGCCCGTCTCCACCTGCTTATGCGCTTCTGCCATTTGCTCGAAAGGAAAAGTTTTTGAAACATGTGATTTGATAATTCCTTTTTCCAGAAGCCCTGCAATTTTTTGCATATCTGTTCCGCTAGATTTTACTAAAAAGAAATAACCATTAATACCTGCTGCTTTTGCTTTTTCTGTCACTGCTTCATTTAGTCCTGAAGGTATGCTGATCAATGTTCCGCCTTTTTTAATGATGCCAATTGATTTGTCAATATTATCTCCACCGATTGTGTCGAGCACGAAGTCAACTTCGCTGATGGCGGATAACAAGGGTTGCGCATGATAATCGATGTGTTGATCCGCGCCAAGACTTAATACAAAATCTTTGTTGGCTGCAGAAGAAGTGCCGGCTACAAAAGCACCTAAATATTTAGCAAACTGAACGGCAAAATGGCCTACACCTCCGGCGGCGGCATGGATCAATACTTTCTGACCTTTCTGCACATTCGCATTCTCAGTCAATGCCTGCCAGGCGGTAAGCGCAGCCAGTGTGGCGGCGGCGGCTTCTTCGTGTGAAATGTTTTTAGGTTTTAATGCCATCTGGTGCGCAGGTGCTGTCACGTATTCTGCGTAAGCTTTTCCATGGCCAGGAAAATTAACCATTCCAAAAATTTCATCACCTTCTTTAAACGAAGTCACGTTTTTGCCTATCGCTGTAACAGTGCCGGAAATATCCCAACCCAGGATCAATGGTTTTTCATCTTTCAAACGGCCGGCCATACCTTTCCCTACGCGGGTTTTCACATCTACAGGATTTATGCTAATCGCTTTTACACGAATGAGAACTTCCTCGTCAGAAGGTACCGGAACAGGAAGTTCTTCGATTGATAAATTCTCGGTGCCACCGAATTCTTTTAATACAATTGCTTTCATGGGTTTGTAGATTAAATTGTTTGTAACAAACTTTCTTCTGCAGGGTTTAGTTCCTATGGTGAAAAAAATGTAATACACCTTTGCGAGTGATTTTCACGCAAAGGTGTTAGGACCTAAAGAGGTTATAGTTTCGCCTGCAGCGTAATAAAAAAACTTCTTCCGTCCGAAGGAATGATTCCCGGGCCAGGATAGCTGTCGGCGCGGCGTGTGAAGTACATATTGTTTGCAAGATTATTGATGCTTCCCGATATGGAAAATATTTTCGGAAATCTATACTCCAGTGAAAAATCCATCGTGTGGTAAGCCGGAACCAAACCGTTGATGGCATCGAGGGTAAACTTGGCATTGGTGGCGTCGGTATACTGCTGTCCGGTGTAGGAAAACTGGTAAGAAGCAGAGAAGCTTTTTATTTTATAATTCAATCCTGTTTTGAAAATTATACCTGGCGCAAGCTCCACTTTTTTATTTTGAAAGGCTGCTTCCTTGCTATGAATATAGCGTGCGTCGATGAGAGAAAGATTTGAGAAAACAGAAACCTTCGCCTTCACGCTTTCCCCGCGCAGCAAACGCCAGAAGTCCAGCTCTACAAAAGATTCCAATCCAAGATTTCTCGAATCGGCGATGTTTGTTCTGTAGCGAATTACATTGAAGTTAAGCGTGTCTTGTGTAGTGCCGATCCTGTTGGTGTAATGGATGAGAAAGAAACTAAGGTCATAATTGAGAAATGCATTGTTGCCGCGAAATCCGAAGTCGGCAGAATATCCTTTTTCGTCTTTCAGATTTGGATCTACTTTCAGATTTGGGTTTACTACACGCATATCATTGAAGTTAATAGCGCGGTAGTTCTGCGAAATATTTGCATAGAATTGTGTTGCATCGCTATGCTCATAGCTTAAGCCAACGCCGCCTAGAATAAAGGAACGTTTGTTGACGCGGTGCTCATCGTTTCGTTGGTTGTAAATAATATTTCCGGCGAGGTCTGTTCTTACATCGTTGTAATAACCGGTTGCTACCGTTTCAATGTACTCGTAGCGGATGCCAGGAATGATGCTGAGTTTGGGCGTAAGCTGAAAAATGTTTTCGAAAAACAATGCTTGGTTCCGGTTTGGAAAATTGTATTCCGAATAACTGAGCGAGTCGGCGCTGTTGAATTGGAAATCGGATTTGTTGCCACTCGAACCGTTGTTGCCTTTTCCCTGGCGGCGATTGGTATGACCTTCGTAATAGCGATAACCAATCAAAGCTGTTGCAGAAATTTTTCCGATTGAATAATGATAAAGCAATCTCGTTTCGTTTCCGAAATTTTTATAATGATCCACCCAATAATCCCGGTCTGTAAGCGGGTCGGCGCGGTTGATGTAGGTAAGCACACCAAGCGCAGAGCGACTTGCAAGAAGGCCGAAGAAACGTGAATTGAGCTTCAGCCGGTTGTTGAATTTGTAATCAACCAATACAGCAGCAAGATTCCAGTTTACATTAAACCAATTTCGATTTCGCACCGATTGTCTTGGATCTTGTTTAAACTCCGCATCGGTAAGTCCTCCTGGTTGATGCGCCAGGTAATCCATAAAAGTATATTGGCCTGTAATGGATAATTTAGAAGTAACGTTGTAGGTTACTGTTCCATAAGCGGTGTTTACGTTGAACTGAGAATTCGGTCTCCAGCCGTTGCCAGATTTGTGTTGGTAGAACGTATAGTAGCTTATTTTCTTCACTGTGCCGCCCGCGCTGGCAAAGGTGTTGGAGAAATTCCAGGAACCTAACGTTTGCCTTGCGATCACCTGGATCTTTTTGTCAGTAGGTGGTTTTTTTAATTTGAAATTGACCATCCCGCCAAACTGTGTACCATACTGCAAGGAAGCTGCGCCACGCACAATCTCAATGCGGTCGATGGCTTCGGAAGGAGGAGAGTAATAGCTTTCAGGATATCCAAGAGCATCAGCGCTCATATCATATCCATTTTGCCGCGTGTTGAAATTGGTAGTACGGTTCGGGCTCAGGCCTCTGCCGCCAATGCCAAGCTGGATACCAGCTCCGTCGTTTTCCCAGATATTAAGTCCCGCTATTTTGGAATAGATCTGGCGGCTATTATTGGTAGCTGTGTTGGCCGTAATATTTTCCATAACCACTACTTCGCTTTTCTTTCCTGCATAGATCGCAGTGCCGTCTACATCTTTGAGGCGCGAAGGACCTAAACCGTCTTTCTGCCCCGTTACTACTACAGAATCCATTTGACGGATGTGTTCTTTAGCAACAAGATCAATGTTCAGATCTTTGTCGGAGACTAGGATTTTTTTATCGGAAACTTTATGCTCTGCCGAAACTACTACCAGGGTGTATTTGCCAGGCTTTACACGTTCGATCCGGTAGCGGCCCTGCTCGTCGGTAACGGCGTAATAAGTAGTGTGTTTAAGCGCAACGGTGGTACCTGTAACCGGCTCATTTTTTTCTTCGGAGCGAACGGTTCCCGTAATAGTAAAGGTTTGCGCAAATGCTCCTGCGCTGAGCAGAAGTAGTAGGATAAGGATGGATAATAAACGCGTATTCATTAGTTCTGTTTTTCCGCGAAAGCGAGGATCCATTTTTTAGGAAAAAAGCTTTCTTGTTCTTTGGAAAGATCTGCCGTACTATCGATGAAAAGCCTGCTGCCGCTACCGTTGAGCGTTACATAACTTTCTACCGTTACTTCAGGATCATTGAAATTTCTTTTCTGATATTCTTCTTTTAGAAAATGCGCATACTGCAAGATCATGTCTGGTTGAGTAGACATCATCTTTTCCTGGAGTGGTGTCAGGAATTGCGCGTTGTACACTTCGGTCTTGCCTGGTTTTCCTTTATCTTTTACATAGAAAAAACAGGTGCCTGCTTTTTCCATCAGCATTACACGCCAGGAAAAACGATAACCTTCTTCTGTCCAGAATAAATTTCCCGGATAGAGTATGTAGCGCATCGGGATTAGAATTTGTAAAGTGAAGTAAATAATAAATATTGTTTTAAGTATGAATGCCACTCTTGGAGAATGCTGGAAAGATTGCTGAATTTCTGTTTTGTCGGATTGGCGAAAGAGTTTACGTAATCGATGAATCATGTTTTCATGAAAGTGTTCAGGAAAAAAGATCAATGTAGCGCCGATCATAATGTAGGGAAACATTCCAATCTTGAACAGATAAGCGGTGCAGAGATGAAAGATCACTACAAAAAAATATCCTGCTTTTACCGTTTTTTTATTCCATAAAATAAATCCGATCGCAAGATCAAATAAGAGTCCGAAATAGCAGAAAACATAAGCTATCCATTGTTCCGCCAGTAACGGACCTATGATCGGTAAATGATTATTGGCCGGAAGCCATATCTTCAGAGGCATCGCTTCGATCATCCAATCGTAATTGAGCTTTGAAATGCCGGCAAAAAAATATACAAGCAGTAATTGTAATTTGAAAACAGAAATTGTCCAGGCTGGAACGCTGGTAACCTGGAGCGAAGGCCGGAGCCGCACATCAAGCGAATAACAGCGATGGGCAGGTACAAGCATCAGGAGAAAGGAGATAATGCTTACAAAATAATAATGGTTGAGGTAATAAGTTTTGTCGATCAGTTCGACATAAGTAAAGCAGATGAAAAATACGATGGTGGCAACGCGATAAAAAAATCCTATGAAAATACAAAGCGCAGCGAAGGCCATAAGGTAAAAGAGGGCGAACATACCTGTAGCATCCAAGGGCTTTACCCATTCAAATCCATAATAGGTAAAATAAAATTTTGGAGAAATATAAAAGTCAGTAACCCATCCCTTGAGAATAAACCGGAGAATACTGATAAACAGGATTGCTCCGAAGACCATCCTGAGAATGGCCAGCGGAGCAATAGAAGTTTGCTTTTCAAAAGCATTGTATAAAGCTTCTCTTATACGCGTCTTGAGTGAAATGCTAGTCACCGTCATTGTCTTCAAACGTGATCAAAATTCCCATTGCAGAAGTCATATCTGTTTTCAGAAGCACCAGCAGTTTCTGACATTGAGTATAGGCAGCATCTACTTGAGAAGGATTATTGTTGATGGTTTGGGAAAGCGGACTGGCTACGGCTTGTAAGTTAGTATAGGTAGTAGTGAATTGATTTTTGATCACATCATTCAGCGAGCTTCCGTCACCGGCCTTGGCGTTCAGGGTTACAAGATAATCGTCAAAGCCTAGGCCATCGTTGCCGTTCAGGTCTCTACCCAGATAAATATTTTGTGCTGCCTGCACTTGAAGTGAAGCCAGTTCTACAGACATCCCGCTGTAGTAGCCTTCAGTCTTCGTAGGATAAGTTACCCCGTTGGATTGTTTACCAAGAGGGATTCCCAGTTTATCATTTTTCAATATGTCAAAATCGAAAACATATTGATTGATCAATTGTCCTGTAGCGCTTCCCACGTCAGTGCCATTGGAAGAAATGAAAGTGCTGATATAATTTCCTCCGGAAGGAAGCCAGCTGTTTAAAATATTGTTGGCTCTTGTTTTAAGTTCGGAAGAAAGATCTGCTAAATATTTTTTGCGGTTAGTAGCATCGGAGCCAGAAGCAAAGCGATTCAGGATAATGGTGTTGGTAGCGCCGGAGCCGAATAGGAGAAAATCAATCCCCGGCAAACCTTTGGCGGCTGCGTTGCCAGGCGCACTAAGGTCATAAGTGCCGGCTGCGATATTACTATTGATCTTATTACTATCGATCGGAAATGTATTGGTGCTGATCCGTGTATATTGATCTGCTGCATAGCCGAGCTCAAATGCAGAACAATATTGCCATGATCTGTAGGCATTTTTAAAAATATTTTGCGTAGCCGTCAGACCAACAGAAGTCGGACTCAAGTTAAAGGCTGTAATTGCGGAGTCCAGGCTATTGAGCGCTGTAGCATGTTTTTGATAGCTTGGAATAATTATGTTGTTTCCTATGTTGGAAAGCATTGCTCCACGATCAAAGTTGGCAGACGTGGGAGTATCGTCCTTTTTCTTTTTGCAGGAAGAAACGGTAAGTCCTAGAAATAAGGTACCGGCTGTTGCGAAAATCAATAGGTTCTTTATT
This sequence comes from Cytophagaceae bacterium, assembly GCA_035535995.1. Classification (GTDB taxonomy): domain Bacteria; phylum Bacteroidota; class Bacteroidia; order Cytophagales; family Cytophagaceae; genus JANYCO01. Next base: position 70,276 of record DATLOZ010000016.1, on the reverse strand, counting down.
CTCATAGTTTTATACAGTAAGAACCTGTTGCCTTTTTTATCAGTCAAGGCAACAGATCCTTCATTTGGGTTGCAAATATAGTTATATAATATCTTTTAGACTATCCAAACCATAAATAGAGCTGATCGTGTTTTTAATGTACGATACATCGGATAAGCTCACATCGTTTAGATTAGTAGTAGCGTGGTAGTGGCTAAGCACATCATCGATCTGAGTATCGCTGATGGTCACTTTGCGAGGGTTATATTTCATAGCAATCAGGAACCCCATGGATTCAGACAGAGAGCTACATTTGCTTGGAGCATCCGGGAATTTCACCGTTGCGTTTCCTGTCATCAGTTCGTTGATCTCGTGGATCACGCAGGCTGCAAGGAATTTTTCAAGTTCTGCGATGATCAGCGTTGCTTGTGCGTCTCTGGTAGCATCGTCTTTGTTGCTGATAGCTGCTCTTCCTTTCAAGAATGCATTGAGCAAAGCAGTGCTGGAGTGAATCCCTGCATCTACTTGTGTAGAGTAGTTGGCGATGTAGAAATAAAGAGATTTGTGTGCAGCAATAAATGTGGTGTTGGTAAGGCTATCTACTGTATATTTTTTTGAAAATCCAGCATATCCGAAAGCCAGGTCCCATGCGTGTTCCTGGGCAGTATAGCTTTGTCCGGATACATTAGCGCTGTTGTCCTGGTTGGCAATATTGGCCAGAATATTATCGATCTGATATACCAGAAAAGCGCCGAACATTGTTTTTTGGAAAGCCTGTGCATGGTTGATGCCGTGAGCGTCAAACAATGTTCTTTTGCTTCCGTTGGTAGCATTACCGGTAGCAATTCCTGCTGTACCTACTGTTCCGCCGGTACCAAAGTCAGCGGGAGTAGTAGAAGCGCTGGATTGTGCGTAGGTGTCAAGATAACCTTCGATCAATGTATGTGCATTAGGATCTACGTGATCTTCCAACTGGATAGAAATACCATTCCATTGTGTAGAGTCGGTGAATGGACTGGAAGAATTTGAAAACATATTTTTTAATGCTGTCCCATCCAGCGTATAAGTACCTGTAGCAGGAACACCTTTCTTCATTTGATTTTCGATCGTCTTGAACATGTTCAGACGAGTAGTTGCTTCTGAATATTCAACGTTTGAAAATCCGGAATAAGAGGTAGGTACATCGTAAGAATTGACAGGTGTTACCACGTCTTTCTTTTTCTTGCAGCCTGCGGAAAAAATCAAGGCAAGTGCTAAAAGACCTGTGAATACTTTATTAATAGTTGTCATTTTTGAAGAATATTAATTTAACGTTTATTTAGACTTGTTTTAAATAACTTTGCAATGGTACGAACAGAGAGGTTTAAATCCAAATATTATTTAGAATTAATATGAATAAACTTTCAAAAGCTTATTTTTAGTCTAAAAATGAAGATTTTTGATTTAGAAAATAATAAGAGAGTGGAAAAAGCTGGTTATAATGGCTTATATAAAATATCTGCAGCGTCTTGGAACAGTGGTTTGAAAATTGGATTTTTTTAATTTAACCATTCCATTGCCTAGGTTTTCAACCCTGGGCCAGGCTCAAAGAGTTTTACTTCTTCTTCAGCTCTTCAATTTCTTGACGATATTGTTGTTCCTTCCTTGCAAACTCATCTTGCGTAGCCATCAGCTCTTCCACCTGTTGGCGCATTTCTTCTTCCTGCTGACGTAGCATTTCTTCTTTGGTACGGGATTCGTCGAGCATTTTGCGAGTAGTCTCATTGAACAGCACATTGCTCAGCGTAGAAGCGATCTGGGCGACGAACTTATTTAGTACTTCATATTGAAGCGGTGTAAACTCTTTAAAAGAAGCCATTTCAATTACACCAACCAATTGTTGGTTGAAATGAAGTGGCTCTATGATCACCACCTTTGGAATAGCCTGGCCGAGACCGGAGGAAATGGAAATATAATCTTCCGGCAATTCGCGGATCTCAATTCGTTCTTTGTCTTTCAGGCATTGGCCCAACAATCCGTCTCCTTCTTCAATCGCAGTATTGGTGAGCCTGATATCATCGAGGCCGTAGCCGGAAACAAGTTGCAGGTAATTTTTGCCCGGGGGGACCAGGTACAAAGCCGCCAATCTGCATTCGAAATACTCGGCCATGAACTTAGTGATCTTTTTATACAGTTGGTTGTTATCGTTTAGATAGGAAGAAATGATATTACTCAGTTCCGAGATCCCTGCTGATACATATTTGTCTCTTGAGATCTGCTCTTCTACTCTTGCTTGCAGATCTTTGCGAAGTTTTTCTGTATTTATATGTGTGCTTTCCAATTCTGCCAGCGATTTTTCCTGGCTGAGTACGAGGTCTTCCATCCGAATCTTAATTTGTTCGCCCATGGCCATAGAAATGAAGATCATCTGGAAAGACTCGCCAAATAAGTGCATATACACCGTAGCGATCGTATGCGGAAGCAAGCCGCTGACTGTAAGCTCTCGCACTGTATAGCCAATCACAAGCGTAGCCATGGCGATAGTGAAGTAACGCAGCTGACGGTGGCCTTTGGAAAGCGCCATCAGGGATAAGTAAAGAATATAAAAACGGATCGGCAGATCGAGCATGAAAGCGGGAAACAGATCAACGCCTGCCAGTGTGATCACTAAATAGAGAAAGCGAATGCCGAGTAAACCCAGTCCCCATTTCAGGTATTTTTTATCAGGATTGGTATCGCGCAAAAATTCGTAGGCCAATAGTAAAGCCAGTCCTATCATTAGGAAGGAGAACAGCGAGCTTATGATGTTGTTGATGCCTGGCAGTCCAAACCAAAGGAATTCAAAGCCCAATCCATCTTGCGAAGAAATATAGATCAGCGCAGCAAAAACATAAAATACATATACCAGGTAGATGTTTAACCGTGTGATCAAATATTGCATCAGGTTGAGAATGATCATGGAAATGGTAAGTCCGTAGAACAGCGCGAGAAAAAAGTATTCTTTTAAAGCATAAGAAATAAACGCGTGAATATTACGCACCACACCGATAAAGAAAACAGGGTGTGAAGATTTGATCCGGATGTAAACAGTTTGTTCTTTGTTGTATTCGAGATTTAAGTCAAACACGAAGTTCTTATGCTTATAAGGCCTCACGGCGAAAGGCTTGCTATCGCCTTCTTCATAGCCTACATAATGGCCGTTTTGGTCAGGCGCATAAAAATCAATTTCATCGATGGATTGATCGTATGCTTCAAATACCCATTTATTATTGTCCTGCGTAAGTTTTTTGATTCGGATCCTTCCCCAATAGGAAACATTGTTTTTCTTGGTTACCCTTCCGTTTAATTGTCCTTTCTGGAAAGCAGCATCATAACGCCCGGAGAGAATATCCTGGATAGAAAGCTCATTGTCTGCATCTTCCAGTATTTCCAGGTTGTCAAGTTTCCAGAAATGCAGTTCATCGATGTCTTTATCAGTGATTAGTACCGGATCGGCTGCGTAGGAGAGAGGAATAAGGGTGTAAAACAAGAGCGTAGCCGCTACAAGAGAAACGATATTTCTGTATCCTGGCATAAGGTTAGGTAAGGCCATTGCTAGCGGTGGTTTGATTCGGCTATCCTGTTTTTGCAAAACAAAAATATTTTGAAACATAGATTGTTACGCAAAACGAATAGAATTAAACTAAAGATATTTATTAAATTTATAATCTCAAATTTATTTTGAAGATCAGGACTTTCTTATTTTTTGAAGAATTGAAAGTCTAAAGTAAAATTTAATCAGAAGTATTTCCTCTTTGAATATTAAATCCCCTGGTTGAAACTGGGGGCAAAATGGAGGGCAAATGGGAAGACTTTTGATATTTGCCGCATATGCTTCAAACTTGCAATTCTTCTTTTTACGCTTATAAAGTCAAAGCTCTTGACCTTAAGGATTTATTTTTTGTAAAAAATGATCTAGAAACCTATATCCCAAATAATTAATAAGATCATAACACAGCTTAAAATTCTTTACGTATAAAAAACCATGAAAGCGGTTTTAGCAAAAACTAAAGCATTATTAAAAAATATTTTATGTGCGATTTAAAATGAAAATAGCCCTGATTTCATATTTAAGCTTAAATGAGAATCTTTTTTTATTGTTTTCTAAACGTAAAATAAGGGTGGTTTATCGCATCTTATTGGCTACCTAAAATTTAAATAATAATAAAAAAAATGTTTTTCATTATAAAAAAAGAATAAGTTTTCGATATAGATAATATTCATCAATCTATAACCCATTCAAAATGAAGAAACTTTACTGTTTACTATGTTTGGCCGGTTTTAGTCTCTTTACGGTCTTACCAGCGCAAGCCGCCAATGAATATTATGTATATTCCGATAAGCTGGACAATGGGACGCCTTCCGGGATCATGGGTGCTGGTAATGGCAAAAGTCTCCAGATTGACCCTTTTAGTAAGGAGAATCCTTTGAAAGGTGAATATTGCCTGAAAATTACCGCCAACGGCGAAGAAGCCTGGAGCGGAATTTTCTTTCAAAAAGGAGGAACCTGGAGAGAAACAATCGACCCACAAACTCCACTTGCAGATCTTACCGGGAAAAAATATTTTGTATTCAGCGCCCGCTCCGATAAAAACTATACGATCGCCAAGATTGGAATGGGTGAAGGAAAAGAACCTACCAAGGGAGAAGGAAAAATTGACCTTACCACCAAATGGCAACGTTTTGTACTGGAACTCCCCGCTGGCGATTATACCCGCGTCAACGGATTATTATTAGTAGTATTTGAAAACGCCGGTACACTTTACCTCGACGAAGTATTTTACGCCGGCGCCGATTTCACACCGCTTGCTACCGACATCGTTTACCAGGAAAGAAAAGAGCCACTCGATCCGACTTCCTTTTATGTATATGCCGACAAATTTGAGAACGGAATTCCAAGCGGATACATGGGAGAGAAAAACGGGATCAGCCTGAAACTCGACGAAAACTGTCGCAGCAATCCGTACATGGGGCCGAAATGTATCAAACTTACTGCCAACAACGCAGAAGGCTGGAGAGGAATGTATATTCTCTACACCGGCTCGTGGAATACAGCCTTACCTGAAAACCCAAAACTCGCTGATCTTTCTGGTTATGATAAATTAGAATTCTACGCACGCGCCGATGTGAAAGGCTCCGACATCTATCTCATCAGCGAGATAGGAGTGGGCGCAGGCGATAAGTACGAAGACCAACGAAAAGAAACCTACGTGGAAGTAGGACCTACCTGGAAAAAATATACTATCAATCTTAAAGGAGCAAATCTAAAAACTGTAAACTCTCTGCTGTTTATGGTGCTTCCTGTGGGCACGCTTTATCTCGACGAAGTGAGGTTCATAAAAAAGAAAGAAAAATAACAGACTTATAATATTCTAAGATGAAAGTAAAGTACATACCTACGCTTTGCATAGCGCTGATCTGCGCTGCATGCTCTACCTTTTCTTTGGTTAAGCAGCCCGACTTGTACAAGCCAGCCGAAGAGATCGTAGAAGAAGACCTTACACCTCCGGGCGACAATGGTTTTAGATCACCCATCGACCGCGAAGGCTGGCAGATGGTATGGCACGATGAATTCGACAGCACTGCACTGGATACGCTGCGCTGGAACTATGAAGTAAATGGAGACGGTGGTGGTAACAACGAATTACAATACTATGTAAAGTCTGCCAACAACTCCTACATGCGCGATGGAAAATTTGTGATCAAGGCTATGCGCCAGGATTACAAAGGGAAACCATATACTTCTGCGCGTGTCAACACAAGATACAAAGCCGGATGGAAATACGGACGTTTTGATATCCGCGCCAGAACGCCCGTACAGCAAGGGATATGGCCTGCTATCTGGATGCTTCCTACCGATTATGTTTATGGAGGATGGCCTCAAAGCGGGGAGATCGATATCATGGAAACGATCGGTAACAAGCCAAGCACACTGCATGGAACGCTTCACTATGGCCCGCCTTGGCCCAACAACAAAAATATAGGTGGTACAATCATGTTGAAGAAAGGAACCTTCGAAGATGAATACCATGTGTTCTCCTGCGAATGGGAAGAAAACGTGATCCGCTTTTACCTCGACGATTCGCTCTACGCCACACGCACGCCGGCAGATCTTTCGCCGCAACCATGGCCGTTTGACCAGACCTTTCATATGATCCTTAACCTGGCCGTCGGCGGCAACTGGCCAGGTCCGCCAGACGAGACTACTGTGTTTCCTAAATACATGTTTGTCGATTATGTAAGAGTGTACGAAAGAAAGACCGCTAAATAAAAACTGAAAATCTCAAGTTCTTATGTTGAAACACTATAACCGAATGAAATTTTACCTGGCTGGGATCACAGCGCTCCTGCTCTTGCCGGCAGCAGCAGCTTTCGCTTCCCCGCCCGACTCCAGCGGTACGAGCCTGCTGAAGGGAGTCTCGCTGAAAAAAATAAAATCGCCCTTTACGTTCATGCAATCTTCTTCTACTGTAAAGCTGCAGGAAAAAGAAGTGAACGATCCCGTAGGAATTATTCAACGGTTTATGAGCGGCCTGAATGCAGGCGGATACTACCGCGCTTATCTGTGGGGAAGAACACTCACCAACGATTATACCAACCCTGCTTCAATAGGCGGAGCGTTGGGAACCCACAAAGTACTTAGTATGGGCGACGGAAACTATGACCCGGTAATGCTTCTGTATGTGGGTGGCGCGCCTACCGTAAATACCAGCATCGGTTCTGAATTGATCCTGCTCAATCCCTACACCGCCTACAACGGGCCAACCGCACCGCCAAGAGAGTTTAATACTTATTTCAACATGGTGCTGCGCGGAAACACGACTACAAAATTCGGTAACTTCAACGTAGTGGCAGGTGGTATCCAATGGACACAATTGTCTCCTTTCACCTTTGGTACCAATATAGGCTACCAGCGTTACAGTATCTGGGAAAGAAGGCCATGGGACCCGGTTGGAAACGTGACTACACGTTATGCTTCTTACTATTACAATGGTACTATCAACCAGGATGCGCGTTTCGGTACGAGAGCATTTAAAGGATTTATCGTAAACGGATATGATATGCCATTCAAAACATCGCTCGACTTCTTCTATGGTAAAACAGATATCAACGGAGGATTCGACCGTGAAGTGATCGTAAGACCTAAGAGCAACGTGGGTGGTAAAATCACTAAGAATTTCAAGAACAATAACAGGATCTCCTTAAACACTTTCAATTCCTTTGTAAGAACAGATAGTATCAACAGCCATATTAATGTGCAATGGAATGTGTTTACCAGTGAATATAATTTCAATTTCAAAGAATTCAACCTGAATGGTGAAGTAGGAGTGGGTGGCTATGCAAGCCCGAACTACAAACGTTCATGGGGACCAGGGGTATTGGTAAACCTGATCACTCCTAAAAAATACACAGGTCTTCCTTTCAGCCTTCGTTATTTCCAGATCGACAAAAGCTTTACCAGTAACGTAGCACAATTCTCCAATACTTCGATCCAGGAAGTGACCAGCGGATTTCTTTCCAAGGGAACACAACAAGTGCTGGCGCCTTTCGGAGGAAACATGACCGGTGTGGGAGACCTTGCCAACAACCGTCGCGGCGGTGCCATCAACACGGAAGTGAAAGTATGGAAATTCAAATTCATCGGCGGTTTGCAAATGGAAAGCGAAATGGATTTGTTGGGCAACAAAAATATCATCACCTACTCACACCGCATCAACTCTTTGACATGGTCAAGATTGCCACAGGTGTTTCCATACAACAACGCCATGGGACCGAATGGAAGAGTGAAGACCATCTACCGCGGCGCCTATGAAACCGTAGGAGTATTCGACAATCCAAACACAGGAGATACCACTCCGGTAAGCAGAAAGCATTATGCTTCTCTCGACTTTCAAATCAAGTTTAAATCAAAACTATTCGACCGTGATATTTATTTCTACAATCTAAACACGGTGATGAGTGTGCAGAATAAATTTTCTCCGGTGCCTGTATTTTCCAATAAGGCATACATCAATGCACATTACCACGAAGGTGAGTTGTATTATCACTTAGTAAGGAACCTGATCATCTCCTTCTATGGAGGATTGGAATATGTGAAAGGAAATAAATATACCGACACCACTACCGCCGCTACCGGCGTGAATGGTATCACAGGCAAAGCCCGCGATCAGATTGGCAAAGCTTTTGGAGTCGGACTGGATTTTACGCTTAGTAGCAATACCGCACTCTACCTGCGGCAACGTTGGTTCTCGTTCAACGATAAATATTTCAAGGACGAAAATTTCAAAGGCAACGAAGCTACGATCGAATTTAAGATCTTCTTCTAAAAAAACTTAACCTGAAAGAATAGAATTAAAATTTTAAAAGCATATACAATGAAAAAGGCAATCTCAGTGATCACCATTTGTTTAGCCGTGCTATCCAGCTATACTGCAAAAGCTCAGGGCGACAACATTAAATTTGGCGCTTACGGCCGTGCGCTTCAACAAACCAACAGACTGGACAAAAAAGATACGCTCAACCCGGATCTTACCAGTCAGGGACATGTACTCATGGACCTTGGAATAAAAATTAACCCGGATAAAAAGACCGAGATCCAATCGATCCTGCGTCTGAAGAGCGATCTGGGAGGTTTCTATGGGGGAAGTAATATTGCAGAGCTTCGTCAGTTGTTTGTGAAAGGGATCATCGGAGATTTTCTTTCCTACCAGGTCGGCGATATTTATCTTAAGATGACGCCTTATACGATGTACAACTCCGGCTCTGAACTTTCTATAAGCGAAGCCACTGTTTTCAAAGACCTTCGCAACGATTATGTATACTATGAAAATCGTAACAAAGGCAACAGCTGGTGGCAACAAGGGGCGCATACCAATTTCGCCATCGGTACAAAAAGCAGGTATCTTGAAAAAATAAAATTCGACGGATTCTTCGTAAGAAACAGAACAGCCGATTTCTTTACTCAAACACCTTCTACTTTCCACGCAGGAGGAAGAGTAATGTTTGTGCAAAGCTCAAGATTTAATTTAGGCGCAAACTACTTGAATCTCTATGATGCAGGCGCTACGCATCTTTCCAAGTTCTCTACCCGCAACCCTGTGCACTCTTATGAAACAGAAGTGATCGTATTGGACAACGATAATTTAGGATTGAATATAAACGGAGAACTAGGATTTTCGCAGTTGAATTTTGTGAAAGACACCATGGCTCCAAAACATGTCAACGGCAATTTCTGGGATGCCGGTGTTACTGCAAAAGTGAAACCTGCAAACTTGAAAGTGAAACTAAGCTATAGCTATGTATCTCCACGCTTCTACAGCTCAGCGGCTCAGACAAAGAGAATCAACTACCTGAACACACCTTCCATTTTCCCGGTGTATGGCAACGATCCGTTCAACCCGATCAACCGCAACATCACTGCCTTTGATATCGTGCGCGATCCTACGATCTACAATGTTGGCATTACACCGCTGTTGATGGCCTACAATCCATCTTATGGAAACGCGCAGCCATACGGCAAAGCAACGCCAAACAGGATGGGTACTACCCTGGATCTAAACTATACAGACTCTCTGCAGATCTTAAGCGTAGACGCTTCGGGTTCTTATCTGAAAGAAGTACAGGGAATAGACGTGACAAATAAAACCAGAAGCTTTATGATCGCTTCCCTGGCAGCTAATCTTAATATTAATAAGCTGATCAATTTCAAGAAAAAGATCTTACTGCACGGAGGTATGAAATTTGAGCATACCGGGCGTTCCGGAGATTCTACGTTGAACATCAACCTCACGAACCAGATCTACGACGGAGGTTTTGAGATCGAAGCGTTGAAAAAGCTTGACTTGTTAGTAGGGATCAAAGCAGTGAACTCAAAAGGCTCAGAAAACGTAGTGATCAGAGATCAATACAATGAGATCATCGGATACAACACTACCAGTTTCCGAAATATGAATTTCCAGCAACTGATGCTGGGATACGGTGCAAAATATAGATTTTCCACCGCCACTTACATCACCGTACAATACCATACGTTCAACCTGACCGATAAGTCTGTGCCGGCGAGAACCTTCAACATGAATCAGTTTTACATACTGTTTAATATGAACTTCTAAGAAGAAAAAACATGAAACGATATCTTGTAACCATACTATTCGGAAGCTTTGTATTTCTTTTCTCCTGTGCGAAAAAAGAAAAAATTGCTCCTGACCTTGGAGAGGTCAAAGGACCTGTGGAGTTTGATGAATCTTTCACAGTAAGCAATACCAACCCGAATTTTGCAAACGGCGACAAAGTTTATTTCTACGCCAAATTCAAAAACGATGCACACTGGGTGCTTACCCTTACAGGTAATACTTCTACAGGGATGAAAAAATATGAAGGTACAGGTACTTCCATTTCTCCATCCAACGTAGTATGGGATGGTACGACCGATAGCCTTCCATCTTTTCGCAAAGGAGAAACGGTAGTAGCCAGGCTTTCTTTCCCGGAGGCCAGTAGCGTGCCTGCGGTGACGCTTACCTACAATATTGTAATTGCAGATGTGAAAAATCTGAATTACGGACATGTGCTGGTTACAGATTTTTCTGTTGATCAAATTCAAAATGTATACGATGGAAATTTTGCAGCAGTACCTGCCAATAAATGGCCCTCTAACTATCCAATCACAGTGGTTAAAAATGATCTGCCATTCAAAAATCCTGACGGCAATCAATACTGCTCTATGGGGCCACAGGCGGTCTGGCAAGACAATGCAGATTTCCCCGGGCATAAAAGTCCTTACGTCGACCACATGATCATTACTGCTACTTCGGTCGGCTATCCTACTTACTTCCCGTTGATCGGAAATCCGCAGGAGATCTGGTTCAATATAATGATCTACAACAATACCGCTGCGATCACTAATAAATACACCTGGCTGCAGGTAACACTCTTCGAAGACCATCCAACACAGGCGGGCGTTACGGTAGCAAAGTCTTATAATTTTCATCCAAACTGGAATGGCTGGAAATTGCAATCCATTCCTTACGCTAATTTTGTGATCGGTGACGGTACTACTGTACTAAACAATCCACAGAAAATTAAATCGATGCAGCTGACGTTGCTGTCTAGTGCGCCGCAGAATATTCTGGATATAGGTACAGGCACAGGAGGCAACCAGGTGGAAGTGGATTTTGATCATATCATATTCTCTCATTTCAAACCCTACCAGCCTTAAATTGAAAAGTTAAGTGTAAAGTTTAAGTTAATAAATTCCTAAGGTGTGGTTCTTTTTAAGGGCTACACCTTTTTTTATAGATACTGGATACCAGATGCCAGATACCGGATAAAAGATTTGTTATTCAGGAATTTTGTGGCTTGGATACTCTATTATTAATTTTATACATACACAGTTATAAAAATTCAGAATAAATTATCCGGCATCTGGTATCTTTTTATAAAAAACTTTCTCCTTTTAACTTTAACCTTTTTATATGTATTTTTAGCACAATTGTACCGAAAAATTTCTCAGGTATGATGATAATAGAGCACAATGATCAGCCGGATATTCCTTTTACTATGATCGAAAAACTAGCGTACCGATACCTTACCAAGCTTACGGAATTGCCACCCAGGGATACAGAAACGCTGCATCTATTGAGTGATGAAGAAGTAAAAACAATAAGAAAAGAAGTAATTCGCACCATGTTCTGGGCCGCGGCCTTTGGCGTGATTGGCGTGTTGGCGCTGTATCTGCCGCAGTATTATTTCCCGGAATATTTTTATGAATACACCTTAAAATCTCCTTACACAGACTACTCGCTAAGCATTCCTGTAGTAGGAATTATTTATGGAGTGATCCTGGTATACATAGAAATTTATGCGCTCATGGCGCTCAACATCCGCGTGGTTTTCAAGATCGCCGAAGTATGCGGCTTTCCCGATCGCAACGACCCGGATTACGACAAACATATTGAATCGCTGATGCGTGTAGGTCTGGAGAAAGACGATAAATCTGCTTCCACCTATGGCCTGAATCCACTACAGGGCGCTTCGCGCTGGACCTTGTTAATTTTCCTGATCATCAACAGGCTCAAAGCTACGATCAGCAATTACGTCGCTAAAATTTTACTACGCAGAATTCTCGGCCGCTACGCCCTGCGTGCGATCATCGATATGGTGGGCGTTCCTGTTTTTGCTTTCTGGAATGCTTATGCTTCCTGGATCGTGATCCATGAAACAAAAGTAAGGATCATGGCGCCAAACCTAATCCGTCAGCTGTGCGGCAATCTACAGGAGCGTTATCAGTTTACACCGGAGTTTTCAAACTATGTGTATGATACGTTGCAGTTCATCGCCATGTCGAAAAGAAGATACCATCACAATCATTTTTTATTGGCTAAAAATATTCTGCAAACATTTCAAATTCCGGTAAAGGAAGCACACGCGCTGGACGATGAATACTTTGATGAAATAAAAAATGCAAACCCGGAAATCAGGGAAGGAGTGATCCAGCTTTTAGTGTTAGGATTTATTATTGATGGAAATCTTTCTTCGAAGGAACGTGCTACGTTAAACAGGTTGCATAAAGACGGAGTGATCGATTATGACGTCCACACGATCAAACAGTGGATGCATTCTTTTGTAAGAGGAAAAGGATTGGATGAATTGCTGACTACAAAAAAATAGCGGTGTGCCCGAGAGCAACACCGCTTCAACCCACTCTACCAAACCTATCTACCCCTCAACCAACTTCACAAGCATATATACGCGTACAACACAAAAGGTTATTTTGGCCTAATGTAAGATTTTGCCAATGGTATGCGTGCATACTGTTATGGTAATGTGTTATTTATTAGCTTGTTATTGTGTTTTGAAAAAACTGAAAAAGGTAATTAGGGAAGTTTAGCAGCTGATATTTTTGAGTTAATTGAAGAAAAGCAAGGAGGAAATTCTCCTGAATTAAAAGGGGATTAGAAAAGTTATGAATTATTTGTTCAACTCATAATTCATAACTCAACATTCATAACTCAACATTCATAACTTTAGCCTCAGGCTATTCAAAAAATAGATAAAGTGTCACTGTATGCGTGGTCAGTTTTGAGAGACTATTGCTATACAGGTTGGGATCGTTGTTGAGCAGATTGTTGATGCCGTGCGAGAACCGTATCTCAGGAGCGAATTTGAAGAACTGGAAATACAAATCGATCCCAAAACCATATTCAATACAGAAGTCTATGTTTTCTGTTCGTAGTTCTGTTTTCTTTTTCTCTTTCTTTTTAGCTCCCGCTTCAATGCCAGGCTTGACGCCACCAACCATGTATAAGCGATGATTTTTTCTGCGTTGGGATTTATATTTTAGAAGGAGTGGGGTTTCAATAAAAACAGATTCTGCTGTTTGATTGGAATAAAATCCATTGGCAAATTTATACTGTACTGCTCTTGTATAGAAAGCTACGCCTGGCAGGAGACGGAGGTCAAAATATTTTCCCAAACGTGCGTTTACCACAAACCCAAGATTAAAGCCACCTTGAGGTTTGGAGCGCATAGATATCAGGCTATCGTTAAAATAATTTTGAGAAGGTATGGTGCGAAAACGGGTCCAGTTCAATCCTAAAGTAAAACCGTAGTGTAAAAACCTATCGTCGTAATTCGGCAGATTGGTATCCCACTCATGGTTCTCCTGCGAATGAAGCTTCTGTGCAGAAGCCTGGCCGCTATTGAGAAGGAAAGCAAACAGGAAAACAATTGTTATTTTAATCCTGTGTAAATGGAGCTTATGCCAAATGTAAGTTCTTTGCATTGTGTTTTTTTAAATCCTATTTTATCTAATATGTCAGTAAACGCTTTTCCGTAAGGGAATGCATTCACTGAATCTGGTAAATAGCGATACGCTGAAGTATCTTTTGAAATCATTTTTCCGACGGTAGGTAATATGTACCGGAAATAGAAATTGTAAATACGTTTAAAGAAAAAACCCGAAGGTTTTGAAAACTCCAGCACGATCACCAATCCGCCAGGCCTGAGTACCCTTCGTATTTCACTCATTCCTTTTTCCAGGTTTTCAAAGTTTCTTACTCCAAATGAAACGATCACTGCATCGAAATAATTGTCCGGAAATTGCAGATTTTCGGAATCTCCGCTCAGTAATTCGATTTTATCCTGTAAACCGAGTTTGGCAATTTTCTCGCGGCCTACAGCCAGCATTTGTTCGGAGATGTCTACACCTGTTATTTTCTTCGGACCGGCTTGTAGCGCAGCAATGGCAAAGTCTCCAGTGCCTGTGGCTACATCCAGCACTTGCGTAGGCTGGTGTGTTTTCAGGATCTTTACCGCTTTTTTGCGCCAGCGTATATCGATGCCAAGGCTTAATACTCTGTTTAGAAAATCATACCGGTGGGAAATGTTGTTAAACATTTGTGCCACCTGTTCTTTCTTCCCTGCTTGCGATTCTTTGTATGGTATTACGGTCATAGTGTTGTGCTTCTCTGAACATGCCGGCGATGATTTTTTTCGTTCAGTTCCCGATGAAAAATTTCCTCTACCTGAGTCCGGCAAGATCGTTAAGGACGGACAAAGGTAATAAAAAAGGGCTAAACAATTCAGTTTAGCCCTTTTACTTTTAAATCTTGAAGGTTTTCGAAACCTTCAAGATTTTTTATCGGGAAATGATCTTGGCCTCGGTTCTTCTGTTTAATTGTCTGTTAAACTCAGAGTCATTTGCCACATATGGCATCGATTCTCCATATCCTTTATAAGTCAGTCGGTCGGAAGCGATTCCTTGTTTCACCAGGTAGTCTACTGCAGCCTTGGCTCTTTCTTCAGAAAGTTTTTGGTTGTACTCATCGTTACCTACATCATCGGTATGTCCGGCCAGCTCTATTTTCAACGTTGGGTTGGCGACCATGATATTTTTCAAAGTATCCAATTCTGTTTTGCCTTCTGCTTTCAGGTCATGTTTAGCAGTTACGAAGTAAACATTGCGCAGCACGAAAGTACTGCCTACAGTGTAAGAAGGAATGATGGTCGGATCGTAGTTCATCGCCAGGCCGGATTTCAGTTTTACGTCCAGCGCTACGCTTCTGTCGCGGATTGTATTGGTCTTAGACTTTTCTCCGGTAGTAGATTTGATCCTTGAAGGATCTACACCTTTGCTGGCAAGATAGTCGCCGGTGGCTTTCGCTCTTTGCTCAGCCAGTTTAGAGTTGGTCTTGTCGTATCCTTTCAGATTAATTTCAGCATCCGGATTTTTCTTCAGGATCTCTGCAGCAATGTCCAATTCGTGTTTGGTCTCATCGGTAAGCGTGGCTCTGTTTTCAGGGAAATGAGCATCTCTGAAAATATAACGGTGTGTAGGCGCTACGGTATTGTTTGTTGCCACAGTTGTAGTAGCAGTAGTATCGATAGGCTTGCCGGTGTACGGTACTACAAAATTTTTGGTGATGATCTTATTCTCCTCGTCAATGGCAGGCAGCTCGAGCATTTCGGTTTTAAGCGTATCAGTACCTTTCACTACGGAGATCTTATAGGTATTGTAAGAAGTAACCTTCACACCGTACTTCCCACCTTCTTTAGATTGATCAGAAGCAGCGCTTGGAGCCGTGGTTTGTTTTTGCGAAACGAACAGGAGGATAATGCCATCTACTGGATTTCCAGTTACAGCTTCTGTTACCAACCCTTGTACATTTACTCCTGCTATTGGAATAACTTCATAAATATCTTTTTCGCCAAAGCCATCGCTTCTATAGGAAGCCATATAACCACGACGTCCATTGGAGGACATGTAGTAGTACACATCGTCATCCGGGGTGTTGATAGGGAAACCAAGGTTTTCAGGTTCGGACCACAGACCATTTTCATCCTGCGTTGATTTGAAAATATCAAATCCGCCCATGTTGTGATTTCCTCTTGAGCTGAAGTACATTGTTTTTCCGTCAGGCGTGAGGAAAGGTGCGTCTTCGTCAAACTTAGTATTGATACCGCCTTTCAGCTCTTTGATCTTGCTCCAGTTTCCTTTGTCATCTTTTACAATGTAGTAAATATCAAGATCATCGTTTTTCTTATAGCGGTCGGTAGAGAAGTAAACTGTTTTTCCATCGGCAGTGATGAAAGCGGAAGATTCAAATTTTTTGGTATTAATGTTAGGAAAAGATTTTGGCTTGCTCCAGCTGGTTCCTTCTTTTTCGCAGTAATAAATATCACCGCCATGTTCGAAACGGTAGATGATCATTTTGGTATCGTTGTCGTACAGCTGGCAAGTAGCGTCGTGGCCGGTAGTATTGAGGTTCAGGCTCTCCGGTTTACTCCAGGTAAGGCTGTCTATTTTTTGCGTAACAAAAATATCTTCGAAAGGCTCTCCGTCGAGTTCTTCTTTTTCACCAGGCTGATCGGCGCGACGAGAGGTATAGTAAAGTGTTTTTCCATCCTGTGAGATTACCGGGCTGTGGTCGGAGTAGGAGCTATTCACATTGCTTCCCAGGTTTTGTACAGCAAAGTTTTTAGGCGATTGGCAAAGTTCTTTCGCCACTTTTGTTTGTTCCAAATGAATACGAAGATCGTCGCTTCGCTGGTCTTTCTTACGCAGCGAATTTTTATAGATCGCATACGATTGCAAAGCTTCGTCAAACTTATAGTTCAGGTGATAGGCACGTCCCATCCAATAGCGGATATGGACGCTTACAGAAGAATCGGTATTATAGGCTTTCAGAATATTTTCGAGCGCTTTTTCTTTTGAAAAACGATTCAGATAACAAACGCCGGATTTGAAAAGCGCTTCGGCATTGTTGGGCTCGGTTTTCAGCACTTCCTCATAAAAAGGGATCGCATTCCGGTATTGTTCGTTTTTATAAAAATTGTTGGCTTTTTTAAGAGCAGACTTCGTGTCTTGAGAAATACTTAAGGTATTGGATAACAAAACTAAAAAAAGAAAAATAAGCAGCCTTCTTACTTGTATCATAAATAATGGATTTTATACAGATTTTTTAATTTTAACTTTGTTAAGTACCATAAGTACGTACTTTCATCAAAATTAGTTAATTAATTATTAAAAACGCAAACTACACTATTTAAATTTATATCAGAATAATAAAATTTTATAGCCTTAAATTTTTATAGGTACCATATAGACATGGGAATTCTACAATTTTTTACCTCTGTAAACAAGCTTTTATACCAGTTCAAGGAAATTGTAATAAATAAGGCTTAAAATGATAGAATCTGATCTTTCGACCGATGTAATTTTCATTTTTACGTATAAATCTTTCATAGAGCCTAAATGTAACCTTTATGTATATTCAATTATGAATGTATCTTGCAGAGGCTTCAGAGAATAATGAGGAATTTTGTAGGGATTGAATAGTACGATAGCAATCAAATTTTTAGATTTTTAAGAGTAAGAAAGAAATAATTAGGGATAGGAAGAGGCACTTAATTGTGTGTGAAGGCTTGTTTTCTTTTTACTTTAGAAAACAAAAAAGAGAGCGCTGTTTTCTGCTGGATATAAAATAAAAATACGTGTTGTAGAAAAAAGAGACCATGCAGCCCGGAAGGGGAAAGGCTTGCAGGATTGTCTTTGACTACAACATGAGAAATGCTTCAGAAAAGATTTCAACAATTGGCCTCGGGCCGATCGCTTATTTAAAAATTGTATACATGGAAAACCTCAATGTACTTTCCGGCTTTTATAGAGAACTCTATAAAAAGGCAGATAAGATGACCAATTATGCATTGGTTAGCTTTTTTGTTTTCGGATTGGTAATTTCTTTTTTCTACCAAACCTTCCTGATAGCGGTACTTGCCGGGGGATTGAGCCTGTTGTTTTATTATGCGGTGCGCAGCCTGGGAAGATCAACTACATTTTATCAATATATACTCAGCATTATTTATGCAGTGTATACAGCGCAGTTTGTATACCAGATGCATGGCATGCTGGAAATGCATTTCTTCGCTTTCATAGGCGCAGTGCTGTTGATCGCGTATCAAAACTGGAGGCTTCATTTAGTAATGGCGCTCGCTGTTCTGGCGCATGATAGCTGTTTCGCCTGGCTTCAGTTTTCGGGCAAACATGAAATTTATTTTACTGCCAGCAATCTTTCTACCGGTGTTTTTCTCACGCATCTTACTTTAGTCACCATCATCATTTTCTTGTGTGGTTATTGGTCCTATATTTTTGAAAAAAGAAATAAAGAATCTTTTCTCAAAGGAATGGAGCTCAACGAGCGCTTATCAAACACCGAAAGAAATATTGCTTTTGCCGATGAGATCTCAAAAGGGAATCTTTCTATGGCTTACGAACTGCTGGAAGGAGATCATCTTGGAGAATCGCTGCTGAAAATGCGTGAAAACCTGCAAGCAGCTTATGAAAAAGACCAGCAGGATAAATTTGTAAACATCGGCATGGCGAGAGCTTCCGAAATTCTGAGGCTAGACAGCAACAACCTCGAAGCACTTACCAATAATATTTTAAACTTCCTGATCAAATACCTGGAAGTAAACCAGGGAGGATTGTTTGTACTCAACAACACCGATCCGGCGCAGCCTGTATTAGAGCTGAAAGCCTGTTATGCTTATAACCGCAAAAAATTTCTCGAAAAGAAAGTAGAGCCAGGAGAAGGACTTGTAGGACAAGCCTACATAGAAGGACAGACCATCTATCTTACCGAAGTGCCGGCTAGCTATATCAATATTACTTCTGGCCTGGGCGAAAGCAATCCAAGAGGGGTGGTGATCGTACCGCTCAAGATCAACGATGCTACTTTCGGTATTATCGAGATTGCTTCGTTTGCGATCCTGGAAAAATATAAAGTAGACTTTATAGAAAAGATCGGAGAAAGTATTGCCACTTCGATCTCCAATGCACAAGTGAACGAAAAAACACAAAAGTTGCTGGAAGAATCACAGCAGCAGGCAGAGATGCTGCGCTCACAGGAAGAGGAAATGCGCCAGAATATGGAAGAACTGGCCACCACCCAGGAGGAAATGGAGCGCAAAGCCATAGAGCTCGATCAGATCCGCGAAGAGGACAAAAAGCGGACCGATACGCAGCTTGAAAATCAGAAAAGGATTATGGAACAAGCACTTGAGAAATTTAAAAATTCAGAAACCTTACTAAAAGAAAGGATAAAGGTTTTGGAAGAACAACTTGAAAATACGGCGAAACAGTAGGTATATCTGTCCATCCCCTGAAAAATCTTACATGAAGGGAGACAAAAAATAAAACCAATCTACTCTTGCTTCGTAAGAGGTACTGATTCTCAGTGATAGATATTATAATAATTTACCTTGAATAATTTAATTTTTGCATGCAGGAAATAGGGATAGCAGAATTAAAAAAGTTGACGGAAGTAATCAAGCAGAAGTTTGGATATGATTTTAAAGATTATGCCATGTCTTCTTTCAAAAGAAGAGTACTCCGTATACTAGAGCTCAAAAAACTTCCGGATGCCGAAGCGCTGGCCGTACAGATCGAACAGAATGCTTTTACTAAAGAAGATTTTTTGCACGAGATTACAGTAAATGTGACAGAGCTTTTCAGAGATCCATCTTTCTGGAGAGTAATGAAAACGATACTTCCTAATCTTTATCTGAACCAGGAGAAGATCCGCATCTGGCATGCAGGCTGCTCTTCAGGAGAAGAAGTATATTCCATGTTGATCCTGCTAAAAGAAATGGATCTGATGAATAAAGTGGAGATCATTGCGAGCGATATCGATAAAGCTATTTTGGAGAAAGCCAAGGAAGGAAAGATCTCGATGCGCAATATGGAGCTGAATGAAAAAAATTATATCCGCTATAACCAAAACGGCGACCTTAAAAAATATTTTCTGTACGATAAAGATCATGCGTATTTCGACAGGGATTTACTTTCGAAAGTATCTTTCCGTGAAATTAACCTGGTAGAAGCAAAGTCATTCACCAAATGCGACCTGATCTTGTGCCGCAATGTGATGATCTACTTCAATCAGAATCTTCAGAACGAAGTGATCAAGCTCTTTCATGAGATGCTTTTCACGTATGGATACCTGGCCATAGGCTCCAAAGAATCGATCATCTGGAGCGAGTATGCCAGTAAATTCCTGGTGGTGAACAACGAAGAAAAGGTCTATAAAAAATTTAAAGAATAATTTTCTATACAGCGATGTATCCGGAAAATAAATAATACTAATGAGGGAGTCAGATCTAAGCAGGCCATATAAAGCAGTAGTCATTGGAGGTTCGGCGGGGAGCTTCTCGGTGTTGGCAAACATCATGAGTAAAATACCCAAAGATTTCAACCTGCCGATCATCATTTGCTGCCACCGGCTCAAACATGTGAGAAGCGGATTTATAGAAGCATTGGAAATAAAAAGCGTAAAAAAAGTGACCGAACCCGATGATAAGGAAAGTATAAAAAAAGGAAAAGTATACGTAGCACCTGCCAATTATCACTTAGGGATCGAACTGGGAAATACATTTGCTCTTTCTACCGAAGAAATGATCAACAACTCCAGGCCCGCGATTGATATTACGTTTGAGACAGCGGCTTATGTGTATAAAGAAAAAATGATCGGGATATTGCTCACCGGCGCCAATAAAGACGGTGCACATGGAATGAAAGCAGTGAAAGAATACGGAGGACTTACCATCGTACAGGAACCCTCCGAATGTACGATCGATACAATGCCGAAAGCAGCGCTGGCTGCTACTAAAATAGATTATGTGATGAAGGCAGAGGAGATGGTGAAATTCTTAAATGATTTGCATAAAATTCAACAAGCATAATATGAAAAAAAATCTGGTACTAGTCGCTATCCTTATGGCTTACGCCGTTACATTCATTCTTCTTTTTATCAAATTGAGAAGCATGTCGGCCAATGTGCTGGAAGAACTTTCAGAAAACAATGTTTATTATATGCTGGGTTTCATGTTCATTGCTGGCATCGCAGCTTCGCTTTACCTGATCATGGATGCGAGCAATAAAAAACTTTCGCTCTCCGGCGATGGCGGTTCTGAGTTTATCACTTTTAATAATGTGCAACAGAATGACAGCAAACATAACAAACAACAATCTTCCAATCTGGAAGGTCTGAAAAATGAATTGTCTGTAATTCTGCAACAGCCCGGGAGTAGTCTGGCGGATCGCCTTGAAAAAGCGGTCTGGAAATTAAATAGCCGTTTTGAGATCAGCCAAGCTTTGGTTTATACTAAAGATAAAGGAAGCGGAGAATTGATGCTCCAGGTTGCTTACGCATATATTCTTCAAGAAAATGATTCGCGCGCTATCATATCCGGTGAAGGACTTACAGGACAGGCCGTCAAAGATGGTACGGCTTATTTCATCAAAGATATTCCGGCAGGCTACCTGAAAGTGATCTCCGGCCTTGGCGAATCACTTCCTAAATCGTTGCTTATCATTCCATGTAAAGTAGGAAGTGAAGTGAAAACTGTATTTGAACTTTCCAGCTTACAGGAATATTCCAAACAAACTTTTGACGACATCGTGCATATCACCCACTATATTTCAGAACAAATCAATCAATAACCCAATAACATGAAAACCTCCGCTAACCGTTTGAAAATTGTTTTAACCACCCTGTTGCTGACTTCGATGTTGCAAACCAATGCACAAGTCAACTACAAAATACACTCGCTGTTCATGTACAAATTCACCCAGTACATCGAATGGCCCGCCAACAGCGGCGATTTCGTGATCGGTGTGATCGGCAATTCTCCGATCATTTCAGAACTCGAATCTATCGCTGCTACGAAAAAAGTAGATACCAGAAACATCGTTGTGAAAAAAATGTCTGCTTCTGCAGATCTCAGCGGCTGCCAGATGGTATTCATTTCCGAAGGCCAAAGTTCCAGTATTGGTTCAATTGCAGCTAAGCTGCAAGGAAAGCCTATATTGCTGGTAAGCGAAAGTCCGGGAGCTGCTAAAAAAGGATCAGGTATCAACTTTGTGATCGTGGACGATAAAATGAAGTTCGAGCTCAATAAAGCAGCCGTAGAAAAACAAGGTCTTAAAGTTTCGGGAGACCTTGCAAAATTAGCAATCGTAGTAGGGTAGAGGCGTATAGATCATATAAATTTAAAACCACCCATAAACAGTAAATTAAATTTAATTAAACCTCCGTATGAAAAGACATCTACCCAAAATGTTTGTAGGAATTTCATTCCTTTTCACTACAACAATGGCCTCTGCTCAGACAGATAGCCTTTCACAAAATATAGAAGATATAAGCCTAGAAGATCTGATGAACGTAAAGATCGTATCAGCTTCTAAAAAAGAAGAAAATCAATTCGATGCTTCTCTTTCTGCTTCTAGTATCAGCAGGGATGAGATCAAAAAATCGGGAGCTACCACGTTGATGGAAGCACTGAGATTATTGCCTGGCTTGTTTGTAACCGAAACTACCAATGGTAACTACAATGTAAGCCTAAGAGGTTTTGCAAACCTGCCTGATGGAGCTTCCTTGAACGCCGCCTCCAATTCCATCACACTCGTGATGATCGACAACCGCCCGGTGTACAACTATTTCAATGGTGGTACCTTCTGGGAAACGTTGCCAGTAGATCTTAACGATATCGAAAAGATCGAAGTGGTAAGAGGCCCGGCCGCCGCTATCTATGGCCCGAACGCTGCAGCCGGTGTGATCAACATCATTACCAGAAGACCACAGAAAGAAGGTATGTATGCTGTAGCCAATGCCCAGTACGGTACACAGCAACAGCTGATCACCAACGCTTCGCTTGGATATAAGTTTAAAAAGTTTGACTTCATCGTATCCGGAAACCAACAGACAAGACAAAGAACGGAGTCTAATTACTATTCATGGGTAACCGGAGATAAAATATCTGCCGATAGTATTCGCACAAGCTTTCCGGCCGGTGCACTGCTGAAAGATACAGCCGGAAATCCGAACGTAAATCAACGTTACCCGCACCGCAATACATCCATGAATAAATATGGATACAATGCATTTCTAAATTATAATATTTCACAAAAATCAATCATCAGTCTCGCCTTCGGCGGTGAGCAAGCGGAAGTACAAAAAGCATTTATTGAAAACCTTGCAACACCGATCACTACTTCAGGATCCACTTCAAAATATGCCGATCTG
Source organism: Cytophagaceae bacterium (assembly GCA_035535995.1). Lineage (GTDB taxonomy): Bacteria > Bacteroidota > Bacteroidia > Cytophagales > Cytophagaceae > JANYCO01. The sequence continues at coordinate 47,201 of DATLOZ010000016.1, read as the reverse complement.
AAAGGTAAGTTTAATCACTTGTCTACACAGGTTTCTTACCTGACAGGTACACAGGATGAATCAAAAGGGTTTATCGGTTATAAATATGATTTCAGTACGCTGGATGCAAATGCGGAGTATGAGATCCTTTACAAAGGTTTGTCTTTGAAACCAGGCGCTTCTTACAGAAGAGCTGATTACGATGATTCTAAATATGCACACAAAGATACCAAACAAGGATTTCTTGGAGGTGCCAGAACATTGGAAAATTATTCAGGATCTTTGAGAGGTGAATTGAAAGCAACTGATCGTTTGAAATTCACTGCAGCCGGTAGATTGGATAAATATAACCACCCTTCCAAAGCATATTTTTCTTACCAGACAGGAATCAATTATAAGATCACAGACAGAAACCTGGTAAGAGTAGTAGCGTCGAGAGCGTACAAAGGTCCTAACATGTACGATACCTATTCTTCCAACGATATCTATGTCGGAACGATCGGCGCTCCATTCCCTGCTTATGCACAAGTGCGAGGAGATAATAATTTGAAAATGCAAAGTGTGGATATGATCGAGATCGGGTACCGCGTGAAAGCTACCAGCAACTTGTATTTTGATTTGGAGTTGTTTAACCAAACCACTCAAAATTTCACCTATCTTGTAAGTCAGCCATCAGTGATCACCTTGCCATCGGCGTCAAATCCTGCAGGAAGAGTTACGATCGTACAGTCTGTAGAGAACATCAGTCTGAAAGCAATCCAGAATGGAGCAACACTTTCTGCGAATCTTGTACTGAAAAAATTCCAGTTCAAACCGTTTGTAACTGTACAATCAACAAATCTTAAGAAAGATCCTATATACAGAAATTCTGTAGCAAGTGATTCCGTAAAAAATATCACAGTAACTGCTGATAAGAAAGACAAAGGTACACCAAATGTATACGGAGGAGCTTACCTGAATTTTGCAGCTACGCAGAAACTTAATTTTAACCTGAACGGATACGTATTCAGCAACTACACTTATGTGAATATTCAAAACTTCTTCGTTCCTGGCAGCGGAGTGGTGAATGTTTATGGCAAAGTGATCCTGAATGCAAAAGTATCTTACAAATTCTTCAATAAGCTTGACCTGTTTGTAAACGTACGAAACCTGACCAATAGCAAGAGCTATGAATTTGCACACACTGACATTACCAAAGCAATGTTCTTAGTAGGTGGAAATTTTGAATTCTAATATTTAATTATGAGTGCTCCGGTGAAATGCCGGAGTACCTTATAAAATACGCGTCTGATTGGTATGGACCAGATTCCAAAAACCAATAAGACAAATTCCAAACAAAAATTATTTTAGGATTTGGAAATTGTGATTTGGAGTTAATACTTGATCGACGAGAGTTATTTAAAAATATATTCTATGAAACTAAAATTTGGAATACGGCAAAAAGTGTATCTGGGCTTTGCCCTGCTGATCGTATTGTTTATCACCAATGCGGCGGTCAGTCTTATTACACTTAATAAGAACAGAAAGCTCATCGCCGAGATCTCCCAGGTAGTAGACCCTTCGCTGGAAGCGCTGGATGAACTTACGCTGATGGTCAACAAATCCAAAATGCTCTCTACCAACTGGGTCTTCATGAAAACCAATGAAGACGATAAAAAAGCATTAAAAAAACTCATTAGCTCAGAATACCCTGCGCTGAAAACCAACATTCAAAAGCTAAAGAAAAAATGGAAGGACACAACAGTGGCCAAAGAAATGGACGCTATCCTGGTAGACTTCGACAAACTAATTGCAGCAGAACAGGAAGCTATCGACCTGCTGCCTGATTTTGAATCATACGAAGATGTAAGTATTCTCTTCATGGCTCAGGATGGGATCGAATCTTCTGTACTGCCGATGTCTTCCAAACTCATGGACAGACTTGGAAAAGTTTCCGAAATAAAGAAAAAGGAAAAAGTGATCTACGAGCGCGATCTGATCACTTCTTCAGACAATCTTAAGTTCAGCGTGCTCGGACTAGGAGTGGTCGTTGTATTCATAGGAGTATTCGCCGCTATTTTCATGGCTAATACGATCACGGCACCAGTGAATAAGATCCGTGATGTAATGATCAAACTGGGTGCAGGAGAATTGCCGAAAGTTCAGTTTCAAAAATCAGAAGATGAGATCGGGGAAATGCAGGACGCGATCAGCAATGTGATCTCCGGTTTGGCTCAAACTACTGAGTTTGCCAACAAGATCGGGCAGAAAGAACTCGATGCAGAATACAATCCACTCAGTGAAAACGATGTACTTGGTCTATCGCTCATTCACATGCGCGACAGCCTGAAAAATTCTGACAAAGCAGAACAGGAACGCTCTTGGGTAATGGATGCTTCTTCGCATGTAAACGATATTCTCCGTAAACACGATAACGTAGATCCGCTCAGTGAAGAAGTACTTCAGTATATGGTGAAAAAAGTAAACGCTGTACAGGGAGCATTTTACGTGGTCACCGAGAGAGACGAACATAATTACAGAAATACCTGGTTGGAGATGAAATCAAGTTTCGCTTACAACCGTAAAAAATATTTGCAATCCAGGTTCAGAATGGCAGAAGGTCTTGTAGGCCAGGCGGCTGTAGAGCAGACAACAGTATTGCGTACGGAGATCCCAAGAGATTATGTAACGATCACATCAGGATTGCTGGGCGACAAACGTCCGAGTTGTATCCTGATCGTGCCGCTCGCAATTGATGATGTAGTATATGGAGCAGTTGAGTTTGCAGGGTTTCATAAATTTCATGAATATGAAGTCCGCTTTATAGAAGAAGTAAGTCCAAGTATTGCCCGAACGATCTACAACATACAGGCCAACCAGCATACCCGCAAATTGCTTGAGCAATCGCAGGTAATGGCGCAGGAACTTCGCGAAAAGCAGGAAGAACTTTTGCAGAACGCCGAAGAAATGAAGGTGACACAGGAAGAACTCGAGAAGTCCAACAATATGCTACAAGAGCAGATCGAGGAAGTAAACCTTGCTCAAAATCGTATGGAGCAATTGCTCTATAATGCTTCCGAGGTGATCACTATTTATGAAGCCGATGGAACGATCCGTTACATCAGCCCTTCTGTAAAAAATATTCTTGGCTACGATCCGGACGAATTGATCGGCTTGAGAGGAAGAACACACGTAAACGAAGAAGATATTCATAAATCCAGGAATATGTTTAAAAACATCCTGGAAAACTCTGTCGAATCGCAAACTATCCAATACCGTTTTGAAACCAAGAAAGGCGATTGGATCTGGCTGGAAGCAACCGGTAAAAATTTGTTGAGCGACCCATCTGTACGAGGGATCGTGGTGAATGCACGCGACATTACCGTGAAGATGAAGGCAGAACAAGAAGAACGTATGCGTAGAAACATGCAGGCTCTTTCCGAAAATAGTCCCGACCTTATCACCCGTATCAGCGTAGCCGGCAAGATCGCGTATACCAACCCGACCATTGAGTTGTATACAGGTTCTAAAGCATCCGTCTTTACAGGCAAAATGCTCGACGAGATCAAGGTGGGTTCAGACGTAGTGGCTGCATGGCAGTCGCTGCTCAAGGAAGTGCAGTTGAAAAATGAAAATATTTCGGAAGAAGTAATTTTCAATACACCGGATGGCAAACACATCATGCAGATCAATGCGATACCGGAGTATAACGACAATGTGTTGGAGTCAGTGCTGATGGTAGCGCACGATATTACGGAAAGAAAAGAAGCAGAATTGGTAATCCAGGATAAAAATAAAAAGATCAACGAAAGTATCAATTATTCTAAACGGATCCAGAACGCAGTGATCCCGGATAATAAGGCGATCACCAATATCTTTAAAGATTCGTTTATCTTCTATCATCCGAAAGATGTAGTCAGCGGTGACTTCCCTTGGATGATGGAGAAAGGCGATGAAGTATATGTAGCCGCAGTAGACTGTACAGGTCATGGTGTACCAGGCGCAATGCTTTCATTAGTAGGAAACTTCCTGCTTAATGATATTATTCGAAACGGAAATTCATTGAGTCCGGCGGTGATCCTCGACAAGCTTGATGAGATGGTGAATACTACACTAGCTACCGAAAAGAACGACTCGCAGATCAAGGATGGAATGGATATAGCATTGTGTAAAATTAATGTTAAAACCAGAAAGATGGAATATGCGGGGGCGCACAGACCTCTTTATCATGTAGTGAATGGCGAATTGAAGGAGTACAAGGGTGATAAATGGGCGATCGGAGGTGGTATTTATCGGAATCAGACAAATTTTACTAACTATGAAGTGAATCTAAAAAAGGGAGATGCCGTATATATCTTCTCCGATGGCTTACCGGATCAATTTGGAGGACCAAACATCAGAAAATTTGGCCCGCAAAGGATAAAAGAGGTAGTCATTAATAATAGTGGAGACATAAACAAGACCTATACAGTTATGAAAAATGAATTTCAGCAATGGATGGGTGATCAAAAACAAACAGATGATGTTTTGTTGATCGGAATTAAATTCTAAATTTAGACACAAATTAGTTTGACGTCGATGGCCTTAGTTACATATTTATTTAAACAAAAACCTATGAAGTATATCTATGAGATTCAGAAAATAATGTCTTCCAAAAATCTGATGCTGGTTTATGAAGGTGAATTCACACAGGAAATTACGAAGTCGGTATTATCTATGACGGAAAGAAACCTCGAATCCATTGGCGAGGAGTCCGGTATTAAAAGAAAAGTTTTTAATGTCATGGTAGAATGTTTGCAAAACATCTGTAAACATGCCGATACATTCGAGGCCAGCAGAGAAGAAAAAGGTGCCGTCTTTATGATCGGTAGAGAAGAAGGAAGTTATGTGATCACTTCCGGCAACTTTATCGGCAACAGTCATATTGAAGGCCTGAAGAAAAAATTGGAACACATCAATTCACTGGATAAAGAAGGATTGAAAGGATATTATAAAGAACTTATTAAAAGCAGTGAGCTTTCCGAAAAAGGCGGCGCAGGTCTTGGTTTCGTAGACATCGCGCGAAAATCAGGACAGAAATTGGATTTTGATTTTGAGAAGGTAAGTGATGAATATTCCTTTTTCTCTTTTAAAACAAAAATTAGTAAAGACTCAGAATAATTTAAATAGCACGTTATGCAAATCATACAATTAGAAGGTACCGAAGATACACCAAAGGTAATGTTGGATAAAGCGAAGGGGATCTATGAAGTTTCCGGACGGTCACTTCCCGAAGATGCTGCAGAGTTTTACGCTCCAATTCTAAATTGGCTTACCGAATATGCAGGACAATCAAACCCGTCTACTGAATTTGTGATCAAATTAGAATATTTTAATACCGCTTCTTCAAAACTTATCCTGGACGTGCTTTCCAAACTGGAAGATGTGAAAGGATCTAAAGTAGTATGGTATTACTATGAAGACGATGAAGATATGCAGGAAGCGGGCGAAGAGTTCTCTGAACTGGTAGACGTTCCCTTTGAATTTAAAACCTATTGATTAGCCTGTTTATTTTTTAATTGAATGAGTGAGGAAATATTAAAGTCGCTTGCACAATTATACGCAATTATTACCAAACAGGACGGCGGTGTTACGGACAGTGAAAAGACCTACGTGGTCAATTCATTTAAGAAAAGACTGAACCTCGCTACTGCTGAGCAATATATTGCGCTATATGACGAATTTTTAAAAGACGGAGAAGGAAAAGACGACGGCAAAAAAAGACTCACTTCTGTAAAGGATTCTGTAAAAACACTAGGGATTTGCCGTAAGATCAATAAGACGCTTACGCAAAAACAAAAGATCGTAGTACTTGTAGAGCTACTCGAAATTCTCAAATCAGAAGGCAAAGAATCTGCACAGCAACAGGAGATCATTGACACCGTTGCGATCGCATTTAACATTGACAAAGATGAATACAAAACACTTCAGACCTTTGTCCTTCACAATGATATCCAACTTTTCGGAGATGAAAATATCCTGGTGATCAACAACCGCGATTCTTCTATCATCCCAGGAAATGCAAAACATATCCATTCCGATCAGGTAGATGGTAATATTTTCTTTGTAAGAGTAAAAAGCGTAGATATGATCTTCCTCAAATATACAGGGGAAGATGAGATCACGCTCAATAGTCTAAACATCGGGCCGGACGATGTTACCTTGTTCTCCCCCGGAAGCACCGCCAAAACTAAGCGCGGTGGCGTGTTCTACTACAGCGATGTACTGACAAGATTTATCAGCGAATCGGTTTCGGTAAAACTTTCCTTCCAGGTAAATAATCTTGAATTCCGTTTTGCCAATCATAATATTGGCCTTCGTGATATCAATATTTCCGAAGGCTCCGGGAAATTGATCGGTATCATGGGCGCCAGCGGTGCAGGAAAAACAACCTTGCTCAACGTGCTGGCTGGCCTTGAAACTCCTTACAAAGGCGAAGTACTCATCAACGGTTACAATCTTCATAAAGAAAAAGATAAAGTAAGAGGTGTCATCGGCTACATTCCGCAGGATGACTTGTTGATAGAAGAGCTTACTGTTTTTGAAAACTTATTTTACAGCGCAAAACTTTGTTTTAAAAACAAAACAGACGAAGAGATCACGGGCATGGTAAACAAAGTGCTCGACAATCTTGGCCTGATCCAAAGCAAAGATCTTCGCGTAGGAAACGCGCTCAATAAATCCATCAGCGGCGGACAACGCAAACGTCTGAACATCGCTCTGGAATTGATCCGCGAGCCTTCTGTATTATTTGTAGACGAACCAACTTCCGGTCTTTCTTCACGCGACTCGGAAAATGTGATGGACCTTTTGAAAGAGCTTACGCTAAAAGGTACACTCATCTTCGTAGTTATCCACCAGCCATCGTCCGACATCTATAAGATGTTTGATAAAATGTTTATCCTCGATGTAGGTGGTTACCCGATCTATTACGGCAACCCGGTGGAAGCGATCACTTATTTCAAACACGTATCACAACAAGCCGACAGTGACAAAGGGCAATGTGCTACTTGCGGTAATGTGAACCCGGAGCAGATCTTCAATATCATTGAAGAAAAAGTAGTAGACGAATATGGAAACTTCACCGCCAACCGCAGGCTCACCCCCAAACAATGGAACGAATCTTTCATCAATCGCTTTGCGCTGAAAAGAGTTGAAGACATCAAGCAAGAGTCGTTCAGTATTCTTCATATTCCCGGAAAGATCAAACAATTCTGGGTGTTCACCGTCCGTGATTTCAAATCAAAATTGTTCAACAAACAATACATGTTGATCAACCTGATAGAAGCGCCTTTGCTTGCATTCATTCTTTCGTTTATCCTCCGCTATAAAAATAATAGTACCAGTACAGAATATGTTTTCCGTTACAACGAAAACATTCCTGCTTATATCCTGATGAGTATTGTAATTGCGATCTTCATCGGGCTCAGTATTAGTGCGGAAGAAATTATCAAGGATAAAAAAATATTAAAGCGGGAAACCTTTCTCAATCTTAGCCGCAACAGTTATCTCTTATCGAAAGTATTTATTTTGTTTATGTTTTCCGCGATACAGACATTCTTATTTGTATTGGTAGGGAATTCTATTTTAGAAATAGACGGTATGTTCTTCCAATTCTGGATCGTGCTGTTCTCGGTAGCCTGCTTTGCCAACCTTACCGGATTGATCATCTCATCTGCTTTTGATACTGCTATTACAGTATATATTCTTGTGCCGCTTCTGCTAATACCACAGATGATTTTGAGCGGTTCTATTTTCAGTTTCGACAAGATCAACGATATGATCCGCAGCAAAGACAAAGTGCCTGTAGTAGCCGATCTGATGGCGGCGCGCTGGGCTTATGAAGCAATTGCGGTAAAACAATTCCGTGACAACGGGTATGAAAAATATTTCTTTAAAGTAGAGCAGAAAGAAAATATTGCCAATTTCAACATCGTGTATTTGCTGCCGGAGTTGAATGAGCGGTTGGATTTCGCTTATGAAAATTTAAATGCCAAAGATGATTCATTGCTGAAGATCAGCATAAATAATTTGGCTGTACTGAAGTCGGAATTGCGCAAGCAAAACAAGATCGTGCCACGTCTTCAACCACAGGATCTTGAGCTACTCACAATTGAAAAAATGAATGCGCAGACTTACAACAAAGTAAAAGCGTATTTGAAAGAACTGGAAGTCTTTTATAATAAGATCTTCAACGATGCTAACAAGGAGAAAGAAAATTACGTGTTTGCCTTGGGAAGATTGAACGGAGGTACGGATGTAAACAAGCTGAAGGATCAATACTTCAATGAAAGCTTATCGGATATGGTGCGCAATGCTACGGCAAAGAAAAGAATTGTAGAGACCGACCAATACCTGGCGCCAAAACTAGACTATGTGTATTTTAGTCCGGTAGAGGTAAAAGGTACTTTCGATTATAGAGCGCACTTCTTTGCGCCAGTAAAACATTTTGCCGGAAATTATTACGATACATTTAAATTTAATATTATTGTGATCTGGTTGGCAGGCATATTTCTTTATATCCTCCTCTATTTTGACTTATTAAGAAAACTTTTAAATGTATTTGGGAAAATAAGTATTCCGAGAACGTAACTTTCGCATTGTTTTAACGTACCTATAAGCTCGGAGTTTGCATACTATTACTGTTACTGTACGATTTTAATTTGAAATTATTTTAGCTGTTTATGAAAAAGCTGTTCCTGTATTCTTCTCTTTCAGTGCTCCTTTTTGCCTGTGACTCATCCAATAATAACCAGTCGAACGAGGCGGTACTGCAACAAATGATCGATTCCTCGGCCAACGCGCCGCAGGATGCAAAGATCCCTGAAGAGGCTGTAGGAGAGATCTTAAAGCAGATCCCTTCACCGATCGAAACATCTGTTATGATCAAAAAGGCCGGAGGATCTTATACAAAAGATATTCTGAACCCTTCTGAAAATGCGCAAAATTATAGCAGTAACTATAAAAAAGCCCTCAACCTGGGTGTATACGGCGCAGACCTTGGCTACATTAATATTTACGAAAAAAATAAAGAAAGCCTGTTCTACCTGAATTCTATCAAAGAAATGGCAGACGGTCTGAATATCGGTCAGTTCTTTGATTTCGAAACCATTAAACGTCTGGCAAGTAATAACAAGAATGCCGATTCATTGCTCAACATTACTACTGATAATTTCAACAAGATCAACAGCTTCCTCTATGAGCAAAAAAGATCAGACCAAAGCGTGCTGATCCTGACAGGAGGATGGTTGGAAGGCTTGAACATCATGTGCCAGGTAGCTCAGAAAAATAAGAATCCTAAACTATACGAAAGAATAGGAGAGCAAAAGATCATAATTGACCAGTTGGTATTGGTATTGTCTAACTATGAAGCAGACAATAACATAAAACTTCTCAACAGTGACCTAAAACAATTGCAAAAAATATACGAAAAAGTACAAATTACTTATACATACAAAGAGTCAAAAATGGAAATTGTGGACGGAATCCCGACAATTGTGGATAAAAGTGAGAGCAAGGTAAATATCACTGATGATCAGGTTGTTGAAATCGCAAACCTCACTAATTCGATCAGAAATAAAATTGTGAGTTAATATTATTTCTTTGTATATTTGATCGTGATAGCCTAAAAGTCCCTATGAAAAAAATACTAATATTTGCATCCGTCGCTATTTTGACTTGCGGAGTTGCATTGTCTCAATTTAAAACTCCAGACTGTGTAGCAAAATTAAATGGGTTTACTTTTTTGAAAACCTACAAGCTTGATAATCCTGCCAAAGAAGTGGAATATTCTTACGTATTTAGTAAGGATAACAGCTACATGCTCATTATTTGCAATAAAGATGGTTCTCAGAAAAATGCGAGTGTTACACTGTATGATTCTAACAGAAACATGATCGCGAGCAGCTACGACGAAGCGAATAAGCGTAATTATTACGCTTTGGCTTACAACTGCAGAGCTACAGGAATTTACTACATGAAATTTAAATTTGACGAGCCTTCCACGGAGTGTTCCAGTGTATTGGCTTTCAAAAGATAATTATAATATCATTTAACAGATGGCAGGCATTTCAACATGCCTGCCTTTTTTTATATTATGCAAAACGATCCAGAACTAAGCGGAAAATATTTAGGCTCTATTACCAAAGATTTTGTGAAGATTGCAGACAATCTCAAAGATGCTTCGTATCAAATTCGAGTGAGAGGAATTTCAAAATATCCGATCTTTCCAATTTCAAAAATAGAGCTTCCTATCGGGCAAATTTTTCTTGGAACAAAAGATCTTGCTATTGCCTGGAATTACAATGTTTCTTTTCTCGATGAATTCGTACAACGCGGGCTGGTAGCGGAAGACAAAGTGATTGACTTTGAAGAAGCATATAAAAATCCCGACGAGTTTTGCTGTTTGTTTGTAGTAGATGTGGATTTTACGAATTTTGTTTTTATTCCGTACCCGGAGGATTAAACATACTATTTATTATATGAGAAAAATACTCAATACTGTTGCGGTTGCTCTTGCTGTCCTGCATTCTGTCAGCAAGAGCAACAATATTGAGTAATATATTGCAAAACTAAAATTATACAAATGAAAAACATCGCACTCTTTCCCGGTTCTTTCGATCCTTTTACAAAAGGTCATATGGATGTAGTAATTCGCGGCACCGCTTTGTTTGATGAAGTGGTGATCGGAATAGGCGTGAATACTGCGAAGCAGCGTTACTTTCCTTTGGAAATGATGGTGCAGAAAATAGAAGATGCATTTAAAAATTATCCGCAAGTAAAAGTTATGGTTTACGAAGGACTTACTGCTACGTTTGCAAAAAAGATCAATGCTAAATTCTTGATTCGGGGACTACGAAATACCACAGACTTTGAATATGAAAATACGATCTCACAAGCTAATAAACATCAGTGGAATGAATTGGAAACTGTTTTCCTGATCACTGATCCCAAGCTTGCTTATATCAGTTCTTCTATCGTGAGGGATTTGCACAAGTACGGCGCAAACGTGCAGGATTTCTTACCGTACGGGATTTAACTGGTCCTGGATATAGAATTCACTGAAGACTTCTTCGATGGAGAGATAAGAATTTTTAAGCGCTTTCTGCACTTCATCTTTTTTCATCCATTTTACTTCTTCAATAAATTCTTCCAGCTGCGGACGCATGTTGCTATCGTCGGCGCAGTTCATGATGTACCAGTTTGTTTTCTTGAGAATACGTTTGTCTTTGCGAATATATGTATGCCAGGTAGAGCAAAGTTTTTCGCGCACTTCTACTTTGATATTGCACTCTTCTTCTACTTCGCGCTTACCTCCTTTAAGAGGTTCTTCTCCTTTTTTAAGTTTGCCTTTGGGCAGATCCCATTTTTTGAGACGGTAGATCATGAGTACCTTATCGCCTTTTCTTACAATGCCACCGGAAGCTTTGATGATCTTAAATTGATCTTTTACAAAATCGATGATGGTGTCCAGATCTGAAACGGCAAAGGTAAGCGCTTTTAATTTTTTTAACTTCTTGATCTCGATGATCCGCAGCAGGCGCTCGATCTGGAGAGAAGTGGCATCTTGAATGATGACATGACCGACCAGCTTTTTGGAAGTGATCTCATCGGTACCTTTCAGCACTGTATCGTATCCACTAGCATTGTTCCGATCCTCGTACTGGACGAGTTTTACTGGTTTGTCATTTATAAATATTTTCATCTCAATACAATGCCCTTTCTATACAATTTACAAATTCAGTAAAATAATTACAAACTAGCAAGAAGTAATTATTAACAAGAGGTAAAATATGTATCTTTGCGGCTTACAGACAAAAGCCTCATAAATATGACTACAGCAGAGCAAGTAGCTTCTTCCTTACTGGAGATTGGCGCCATTAGACTAAACCCGGCCAAACCTTTCAAATGGGCTTCAGGGTGGCTTTCACCAATCTATTGCGACAACCGGTTTTCACTTTCTTATCCTCAGTCAAGAACGCTCATTAAAAAGGCATTAGTAAATACGATCAAGGAAAAATTTCCTATGGTAGAAGCGATTGCAGGGGTAGCCACCGCCGGAGTGCCACAAGGAGCGCTGATCGCCGATGCCTTGGATCTTCCTTTCGTGTACGTAAGGCCAAAACCAAAAGATCACGGAATGGAAAACCTGATCGAGGGAAAAATTACTCCAGGCCAAAAAGTAGTAGTGATCGAAGACCTGATCTCTACCGGAGGAAGCTCATTGAAAGCGGTAGAAGCATTAAGAGATGCAGGTTTTGAAGTACTAGGTATGGCCGCGATCTTCACCTATGGATTTGATCTTGCCACTAAAAATTTTGAAAATGCTTCTGTAAAATTATCGACGCTGAGCGATTATAATGTGTTGGTAAAACTCGCAGCAGAAAAAGGATACATCAAAGAAGAAGAGATCAAATCGCTTACTGCCTGGAGAAGCGCGCCGGATACATGGGGGAAGTAGAGTAGTTCTAAGTTATGAATTATGAGTTATGAATTAGTTTTCTATCCTTCAACATTCATAACTCATAATTCATAACTTAGAATTTAAAAAACTATTCTTCAATCACCTTCACTTCGGTTCTTCTATTCTTTGCCCTGCCGGCATCAGTATCGTTGGAGGCAATAGGAGTGTGTTCTCCATAACCTTTTGATAAGATCCGGTCTGCACTTACACCTTTTTTGATCAGGTAATCGCGGATGGCGTCGGCTCTATGTTGTGATAAACGCAAGTTAGCATCTGCCTCACCTACATTGTCGGTATGCCCACCGATCTCTACTACCAGTTTAGGGTTTTTTACAAAACTATCGTACAGCTTTGTCAGCGTAGGAATGGCTTCCGGCTTAATATCCCATTTGTTGGTATCAAAATACATATGGTCGAGCGTGTAGCCGCGTACATAGAATTTTACCAGTTTGATCCGCAGGTGCTGTGTGAATTCAGAAGGTCCGTCTACTACCGGAAGTTCTACGGTGAAGAAAAAATCCTTTCCGAATTTTTTCACCTTGATGTTATATTTTTTCCCTTCAGGAGCGAGTAATTTGAATTTACCATCGATATCAGAAACTCCCTGTTTGGAAAATGTTTTGTCGGCAGACTCTACAATGACTACTGCGCCTTCTTCAGGGATTTTATCAGGGTCGGTGACAATGCATTCGAGTAAGGCCTGCGTCTCCGTAGGAATAAGGTCTTGAGAAAAAGTACTAAGATTGGCAAGCAGTAAAAAAAACAGGGAAAGAATTATTTTATTCATAGACATCTTTTAGTTTCGTGAAATGATTATCTGTTCGTCATTAAAGTATTAAAATTCCAAAAGAACATTCTCGTTTGGAATTTGGAAATTGTTTTTGGAATTTATAAACGGAGTATTCATTTATATATTAAGATACTAATATACTATTCTTATGCCAAAAATAGGCCTCATTTCTGATACTCATGGTTTCCTCGATCCGAAAGTGTTTGAGTACTTCAAAGACTGCGATGAGATCTGGCATGCCGGAGATTTCGGCACGATGGAAGTATCCGAGCGCCTGGCTGCTTTTAAACCTTTGAAAGGTGTATACGGAAATATCGATGGACAGGATATTCGTCTCGTACATCCATTGCATTCAAGATTTGAAATGGAAGGATTAAAAGTATGGATGACACATATTGGCGGTTATCCGGATCATTACGCACCTGGCATCAGAAAGGAGTTGATGGAAGATCCGCCCGATATTTTTATATGCGGGCATTCACATATTTTGAAAGTTGTTTCAGATAAAAAGTTAAACAACATGCTCTGCATAAACTCAGGAGCTGCCGGTATTCATGGCTTTCATAAGATAAAAACAATCATACGATTTGATCTTAACGCCGGAAAAATTTCGAACATGCAGGCAATCGAGTTGGGGAAGAGAAATGATTTAATTTAGTTATGAATTATGAGTTATGAATGTTGAATTGAAATTAACTCATCATTCATAACTCATAATTTCAAATTACCAATCCGTTCCCACTTTAGGAGCATTCGGATCCAGGCCTTCCATGCTCGCTTTCAGGCGGGCGATGAATTTGTCCATTTGTTCCATCGTTTGTACTTTGATAGATCCCCAACCTGCAAGTGTAAGCAATAATTTGCCACACTCAGGATAAGCACCCTCTAATTTTCCTCCACTTCCTTTTTCACCAGAGTGTGTCAGGTTGGTGATGATGTATTTATAACGGCCGTCTTTGCAGGCAAGCGTTACAAGATATTCTACTTGTCCTTTATGCTGCAATCCCGGTTGCGGAGCAGGATAGCTAACATTGAAAGCGCCTTTGTAAACATACAAGCCTTGCGCAGCATCGTCTTTCTGAACGCCTTTGCCAGAGATCCCAAGATTCTTTGCACGTTGATACAATTGATCTTTGGTAGCTCCGCTTACATTGATCACCTCAGAGTACGTGATTTTTTTAGTAGCAGTATCCAACGGAAATGTTTTTGTCTGAGCGTTCACAGCAAATGCCGAGAACATCAGTATCATTGTCATTAGTTTTTTCATAACCTTTAATGTTTAGTTTTATGTTAGTAAACAAATATAATAAACAGAGTTGAGGAAAAATAGGATGTCGGATACCAGATGCCGGATAAAAAATTATTCCCTCATTTATCTGCTGGCGCAGGTCTCCAGACCTATGCCTACTATTCTATAGCCTTCCGGGCGGAATAATGAACACAAAATTAATTACGAAGTATATTTATCGAAAAACAAATGTGAGAGAGATGCTGCCAAGAAGTTACCAATAAAAGCACAAGCCGCCAGCTTTATAAAAAACGATCACCTCATTTTATCCGGCATCCGGTATCAGGCATCTCGTATCTATCTCGGGTATCCACTATTGTTTATTAGCAAGTTGCCCACAAGCAGCATCAATGTCTTTGCCACGGCTTCGGCGTACGTTGACGATCACTTCCTTGGACTCTAAATAATTTTTAAAAATATCAAGTTTGCTGGCTTCTGTATTTTTGTACGCAGCTTCAGCGATTGGATTGTATTCGATGATGTTGATCTTGCAGGGAATATTTCTGCTAAATTGATAAAGCTCTTCAGCGTCTTCTATGCTGTCGTTAAAATTGTTAAATACGATGTATTCATACGTCACCCTGTTGCCTGTATTTTTATAGAAATACTGCAAGGCTTCTTTCAACGCATCAAGGGAATTCGTTTCGTTGATTGGCATGATCTCGTTTCTTTTCACGTCGTTGGCGGCATGCAGCGATAAGGCAAGATTGAATTTGACTTCATCGTCGGCCAGTTTTTTGATCATTTTGGCTACACCTGCGGTAGAAACAGTGATCCTCTTGGGCGACATCCCTAATCCTTCGGGAGAAGTAATATGTTCTACAGATTTTAACGTGTTGGCATAGTTCAGCAACGGTTCGCCCATGCCCATGTATACAATATTGGTAAGCGGAGCCTGGTAATGCTCGAGCGCCTGGTTGCGGATAGCTACTACCTGGTCATAGATCTCAGATGGTTCCAGGTTGCGCTTGCGTTCCATATAGCCGGTGGCGCAGAACTTACAAGTAAGTGAGCATCCGACCTGCGAAGAGATGCAAGCTGTCATACGGTCATCCGCCGGGATTAGTACGCCTTCCACCAAATGATGGTCGTACAGGCGAAAAGAAGATTTAATTGTGCCGTCGTTACTGACTTGTTTTTTGTGTACGGAGAGAGCATGAATGGTGAAATGTTCTTCCAGCAGAGATCTTGTTTTCTGCGAAAGATTGGTCATCTGTTCAAAATCCAGGGCAGATTTTTTCCAAAGCCATTCGTATACCTGCTTGGCCCGGAAGGCCTGCTCCCCATTTTCAATAAAAAATGTCCTGATTTCATTCAAAGACATTTTCCTGATATCTTTCTTCGACTCCACCTTAATCATGCTGCAAAGATACGAACAAATTGACTTATATTCTTGAGAACAAATGTTTTAATGATTTGACGATTGAAATTTGCTGATTTTAAAATGACTTGTACTAAAAACTAAATGGCCCTTATATTGCTGAAAATCAAGATTGTTAAAATAAAAAATATAAAATATTTCCAAAAAAATATTTTTATTGTTATATTTGTATGTGAGTTTTAAAAACAAGTTATACTTACTTACCCTTGTTTAAGAATTTAGAAAGCATTCGAAGTCATTATCCCACACTTTTTATCAGTATACTTTGAATGCCAAGATCAGAAGAATAAAAAGATATTAAGTCCTTGCAGGCTTGAATAATTGTGTGTGAAAGCGTCTTCTCTTAGGAGGGACGCTTTTTTTATAAGTATCGAGCGTGAGCGCGAGTATAGAGATACTTGATTCACGCTCGATGTTTTTTATGTCTGTGCTGATTTCTCCTCGGTACTTGTGGCACGACTGTTTAATCAATTTCTATGAAAGTCTTTATAAAAATGCGTGATCCCCTCAATAATATCAGAAGCAAGCATAGATTGCTGGCTAAGCTTGCGGGCTGCTGCGTCTCCTGCATAGCCATGTAGGAATACGCCAAGTTGCGCGGCCTCCAGGCTGTTGTATTTTTGCGCCAGCAAAGAAGTGATCACGCCGGTGAGCACATCGCCAGAGCCGGCGGTGGCCATGCCTGGGTTGCCGGTGGAATTGAAATAGATCGTTCCGTCTACATTGATCACCGCTGTGTGCGCGCCTTTTAGTACAAGTATTACTTTATATTTTTTACAAAAGGCTTTTGCTTTTTCCAGGCGATCGTAGTCGTTGGTGCTTTTTCCTGCAAGACGTTCAAACTCTTTTGGATGTGGAGTAAGAATACTTCCTGCTGGAATTTTATCAAGCAAAGTTTTTTGAGCTGCCAACATATTGAGCGCGCTGGCATCGATCACCAATGGTGCTTTGGTATTGGTCAGGAGCTTTTCGAAGGCAGCTACAGTTTCTGCTTTTTCGCCCATGCCAGGACCTATACCGATAGAATCGTATTCACTAAGATCGGGAATATTGGTGATCATTTCCGGATGCGGATCGGTAAGTACGATCACTTCGGGAAGATCGTTTTGAAGTACAAAGAAGCCGGCTTCGGGTACATATACTTTTACAAGTCCGGCTCCTGTGCGCAGGCAGGCTTTGGAGGTGAGCACCGAAGCGCCCAACATGCCGTAGCTGCCGGTGATCAGCAGCGCTTTTCCATACGTACCTTTGTGAGAGAACTTAGCTCTTTTGTGCACCATACTTTTGATCACCTGCTCGTCGAGGTAGTAGTAATTAGTTTCTGCCTTTTCAATATAATCCCTGCTCAGGCCGATGTGCAGGATATACCATTGACCAACATAATCCTGGTGTTGCGGAAGCATGAAGGCTAGTTTTGGTAATTGAAAAGAAACAGTATACAGTGCTTTTATGATGATCGGGTTTTCATTTTGTTTATCCATGTACAAGCCAGAAGGCATATCCACGGCTACTATTGTAGCCTCGCTTTTGTTGATCGCATTGATCACATCGGCATGCAGACCTTCGATCGGTTTGTTGGTGCCGGAGCCGAAAAGTGCATCGATGATAACAAGATTGCTGGAAAGAGGGGGAATTTCTTTGAAAGCACTGATCAATTTGACGAAGCCTACGTGCGACAAACGTTCTTCGTTCGTCTGATAATTTTCGGAAGTTTCTTTTGTTTTTACATGATAAATGGTCACTTCATACATTTTCTGGATCAGCATCCGGGCGATGGCCAATCCGTCGGCGCCATTGTCGCCAGGGCCGCAGAAGATCACTACTTTTTGCTCTTTGCGAAACCGTTCGGTAAACCAGCGTACAAAGGCCGTAGCGGCGCGCTCCATGAGGTTGATCGATTCGATCGGTTCATTAAGAATGGTGTAATTGTCTAATTCTTTTATTTGAGCAGCATTCAGTATTTTCATTTCTTTCTTAAAATAAGCGATTAAAAATATTGATAAAGCTAAGAAATTTTAAATTTTAAATTTTCAATTTCAAATTAATTTAAAAAAATATCGAAAAGGGATCCAGGTATAATCCGTTTGCTATTGCATAGAGACAGGAATATAAATCCTTTTGAGTATGTTCTAACCTTTGATTATAGCTTATTCAGGACTTCAGGATACTAACTGTAGGAACAGAACAACCAGGGAATAGAAGAAAGCCCTCATTTAACGGTAAAATTCAGAAAACGCTGGTATGAAAATTATGAAAAAAAGAGCTATAGATCCCGTTTAAGATTATTGAGTGCTTTTTGCAATTCTTCTGCTGTATTTATATTTACTGCGGTCAATTTTCCTTTTCGATCTACAATATTGATACAGGGCGTTCCAGGCGCATTATAATCTTCCATGATCTTCGATGCTCCATCGTGCGGGTCAAGGGCGTGGATGGCGAAATTTAGTTTGTCTTCCTTAACAATGTCTCTCCAACCGATCGTATCAGAATCAATATCGATCATAATGTAAACGATATTGGACTTACGGTAAGGCCTTACAATATCCGGCAGCGTCTGATCCAGCTTCCGGCAATGCGGACAGGTATGGCTCCAGATATGTACGACGGTAGTCTTTCCTTTGTAATCGTGCAGTGAAACAGTTCCTCCACCTAATTTATATAAAGTAAAATCTGGCGCATCGTCACCCGGCTGTATTGGAGGAAGAATAAACCGTGCTGCTGCTAAGCCTACCAATAAGGCAAGACAGAGGATCGATAAAAAATATTTCTTAATTCCGTTCATTTCGAAATTTTAAAAATGATATAGGGTTTATTATTAAGACCCATGGTTGAAACCATGGGTTAATAATAAATAAATAATAATTAAAGATTTTAATTATTGCCCTCGGTTGAAACCGAGGGATTACTAATTCTGTAACAGAAGATAAAAATGAATAGTTCTCAAGAATATTTCCTTTACTGATATTTGACAATAATATAAATATCGGCATTGCGCCCTTTGTCGTCGCTACAGGAGATCTTGCACCGGCCTTCGGTAGGTTTGAAAAATATTTTTTCATATGCTGAAGCTTCGCGGTAAAAATGGTTGTTGATATACCAGAATACTGTTTTAACATCGTTGTGCGCATTACACTTCAGCGCAAGCTCGGCAGGATCTTCTTTATCCACGATGTATTCTTTGTTGTGTAAAGGGGAAATAATAGTAGGCGTATTGGATTCCTGGATCCTGCTGCAGCGTGGGTTGTGTTCGGGGATTTGCGCAAACATAATTCCTTTGCTTAAATAATAATCAATAAGATCGGAGGGGAGATTTGGATACAATTTCTTTTTATACCCACCTTCAGGTAAACAGAGATTACAATAGCTATAGCGTTCTTCAATATCAACATTCACCGGCTTTACATGAGCGCATTGCTCGGCAGAAGAAACGTTTGGAATATAATAATCCACTAAAGTATGTTCACAATATTCGCCCGGTAGTTTTCCGGATTCGGGACAAACAAACCGGAATTTAAGATCATCCGGTTTGAAAAACCAGTTGTTGGCGGCGTTGTATTCAATGTTGTTGAAAAGCTCGAACAGCAATGGCGTAGCGATATCGGCGCCCGTGAGTTCGGGTACGCCTTCGCCTGAAAAATTTCCCACCCACACCGCGATCGTATATTTTTTATTATATCCAATGCTCCACGCATCGCGCCGGCCGTAGGAAGTACCGGTTTTCCAGGCAATGGTAGGTACATGATAAGTGCTCTGATAATTATAAGGAAGATCAGGCCTGGTGATCTGGATGAGAATATCGGTGATCATATAAGCTGCCATGGGAGAGAAGAGGGAAGCTTTTTCGTTTTTAGTATCGGTTTTTAAGTAGCGCAATGAAAATGTCTTTCCTCCGTTCGCGAAAGCGCTATATAAGCCGGCCATCTCTTCTACCGTTACGCCACAGCCGCCAAGGATCGTAGAAAGTCCAAGACTTTTTTCTTCTTTCGCTATTTTTTTAAAACCTGCATTTTTTAGTTTTTGAACAAATACCGGAACAGTCACCTCCTCCAGCATTTTCACGGCAGGAATATTTAAGGAGTAGGCAAGTGCGGTTTCTACCGTTACTTTTCCATTAAATTTTTTATCAAAATTTTCCGGAGCATAACCATTGAAATCAGTTGGCACATCGGTGAGAACGGTTTTAGGAGTGATCTTCCCTTCGTCAAAGCCCATGGCATACACCAAAGGTTTCAACGCGCTGCCAGGCGAGCGTACCGCGCGAATACCGTCTACTTGTCCGGCATGCTCACTATCGTAAAAATCAGGATCGCCCAGGTAGGCTTCTACTTCCATGGTTTGGTTATTGAGCACGAGCACAGCGGCGTTGTGAATATGTTTCTGGCGAAGACGTTGAAGATAATTATAGCTAATCTGTTCTACCTGCTGCTGGATCTTTTTATGAATGCAGGTAAGAATAATATCTTTCTCCGGATACTGCGCCGATAGCCGATTGGAGAGATGTGGAAGTTCCTTGGGCGCTTTTAGCCGGTTTGCTTCCAAAGGCTCTACCAGTGCGGCTTCTATATCGGCGTGGGGAAATAAATTTGCTTCGCGAAATTGAAGCAGCCACCGGTTGCGTTCTTTTTTTATATACTCATTGCTCCGCCCGGGGCGCAGCGAAGTAGGACGATTAGGTACGATCGTAAGCGCTGTGATCTGCGCCAGGCTTAGTCGATTGGGCATGCGTCCGAAGTAAAGCACGGAAGCGGATTTTACGCCTTCAATATTTCCGCCGTAAGGCACAAGATTTATATAAAGCTGCAAAATTTCATCTTTGCTTAGTTGCCATTCCAATTGCATTGCCCGGAATATTTCGATGAATTTAGAACCATATGTTCGTTCTCTAGGCTCCAGCAGGCGTACTACCTGCATTGTAATGGTAGAAGCGCCGGAAGTTTTTTTGCCGGAAATAATATTATTGAACAACGCGCGCCCGATCGCCAACGGATTGAAGCCTGGGTGATAATAGAAATAGCGGTCTTCTTTGTAAAGCAATGCTTCGCGCAGCTGGGGCACAATTTCATGCAGTTCTGTTTTCATTCTCCACTTATCGTCGCTGCTGAGCGAAGTATGTATGATGCTGTTATCGGCTGCCAGGATGATCTGAGAGTAAGGCACCTTGATGCGAAACGGGAAAAAGAAATTCAATAAAATAAAAAGAAAGAATACAACTGCCAGAGCCAGAGTGGAAAAGTATAGTTTTCTCTTGTGCTTTTTTAGCTTGTGTATTACCATTCTAACTATTATTTTAGTACAAATTATAGTCTTGATTTGAAACTTGGGACGACTCTGCGGAGATCTTATGGAAGGGCATTCATCACAAAAGATCAAACTTCCGCACAAACCAAAATTATTATAAAAATTCCGAATATTAACTGTTCACATGAATAAGAATAAACTTTTGATTTTATTTATCCTTCGCTTGCTTATTTTCGGCCTGTTCATGCTTTCTGCAATTCTAAAGCTGGATCCAAGCATTCTTCCTTTCCAACATCAGCTGGTCACGCTGGGATTTGCAGACGATTGTTCGGCTCCTTATTTTTCCCGTATGCTCATCGCGCTGGAAATTGCTTTGGGGATTTCTTTCCTGCAGTCAAATTATTTAAAAAGAATAGTAATCCCCGCTACAGCATTGTTGTTGGTGATCTTCTGTGTGCATTTATCTTACCTGATCTATACAGAAGGCGCTATGTCTGGCAACTGTGGCTGCTTCGGGCAACGCATTCCTATGACACCTCTGGAAGCGCTGATCAAAAATATTATCACACTTGGGATCCTTGGATACATGTACGTAATCTATCGCGAAAAGGAAAAAAACAGCATCCGCATGCTGACCATTATCT
Source organism: Cytophagaceae bacterium (assembly GCA_035535995.1). Lineage (GTDB taxonomy): Bacteria > Bacteroidota > Bacteroidia > Cytophagales > Cytophagaceae > JANYCO01. The sequence goes on along the minus strand of DATLOZ010000016.1, from coordinate 25,400 downwards.
ACCTGGCTTCCAACCTGGCGATCTTTATGCTTTTCCCTTTCGCCCCTTGTTCTACTATCAAAGCCGACGAACTGGAGATCCTTCCTCCACCAACGGATACTACTCTACAAGTAATTGCTCCTGATACTTTGAAAAAAGATTCTGTCGCAAAACCTGTCATGCCCTTGACTCCGGCGTTGCCTGTTACTCCTGCAAAAGTTGATACTACTAAAAAAGTAGCACCAGTAGTAAAAACAGATGCTTTATGCCCGGTGAAAAAAGTTTCTTCCTACGCGCAATTCAGAAAATTTAGCGACGGAGTAGTTGCAGACTTAGATGATGGAAGAAAAATTGTAACGCTGTTTAGTCTCGAGTGTGAACACTGTATGGAAACAGCGCGCAAAATTGGCGAGCTTTCCAGGAAGCGTACCATTCCGCCTACCTTCTTCCTGTTCTGGGGAACAGAAGACCAGGTAGAAAATTTCTTCAAGGTAGCGCAGTGCAGATTCCCTTATAAGATCATTGAGCCTGTTACTTTCTTCCAATTATTAGGTACAGCGCCTTCGCCGCCAAAAGTAAGTGTATTGTGCAATGGAAATCTGATCGCAGATTTTGATAACAATACTTTTTCCAGTGAAAAACTGGAAGAGGTGTTGAACAAATAAGTCATGAGTATTGAGTCTTTAGTCTTGAGACTTCGGACTCTCCTATGTCTTGTTCCCTGACGAGACACATTGTAACCGTTACAGGACAGGCCACGAAGAATACAATTGCTCACTACTCAATAGTAAAGACTCACTATTAATTCAACTATGAAACACAAAGAGCCATTCGTCCTACTCATCCTCGTGTTGCTGATATGTTCGTTCCATCCCCTGGATGTGCGTACCTTCAAGCTGCGCACGATCGTGATTGATGCAGGGCATGGAGGGAAAGATCCTGGCTGTTCCGGATTTGGTTCAAAAGAAAAAGATATTGCACTTGATGTTGCTATTAAGTTGGGCGAGTTTATTAAACAGAATATGGAGGATGTAAAAGTAATTTACACCCGCAAAACGGATGTATTCGTAGAACTTCACGAGCGCGCCGCCATAGCCAACCGCAACAATGCAGATCTTTTTATTTCCGTCCACGTAAATTCGGGCCCTCCAGGATTATACGGTACCGAAACTTTCTGCATGGGTCTGCATAAGACCGAACAAAACCTGGAAATCGCGCAGCGCGAAAATTCTACAATCCTGATGGAACAAGATCACCAGCAGAAGTACGAGGGTTTTGATCCGAAATCACCGCAATCCTATATTTTGTTTTCCCTTTATCAAAATGCTTTCATGGCCAGCAGTACTAAGCTTGCGAGTAAAATAGAACAAGAGTTTGCAGAAAACAACAGCCGCCACAGCCGCGGTGTGAAACAGGCAGGATTTTTAGTGCTTTGGAAAACCTCAATGCCAAGCGTGCTTGTAGAAACAGGTTTCCTTACCGACACCACCGATGCCAATTATCTCAAAGAAGAAAAAGGAAGAGTAGACACCGCCTGGGGTATTTATTCTGCGCTGGAAGATTTTAAAAATGAAATGGAAGGGGAGGAAGAGTGATTTTTTAGTTATGAATTATGAATGTTGAATGAAAGTATTGAGATCTTAATCACGAGTAGAATTTAATTTACTAAAAAACTATTCAATCCTGACCATAATTCAATATTCATAGTTCATAACTATTTCAGCGGTTCATTCAGCAACAACCAATACACTCCCAATTCAGCAATTGATTTAGTGAAATTTTCAAAGTCTACCGGTTTTACGATATAACTATTGGCGCCTAATTCGTAGCAGGTGCGCACGTCCGGATCTTCTTTGGAAGAAGTAAGCATCACTACCGGAATTGTTTTTGTCCGATCATCGGATTTTATTTTGCGCAATACTTCGATGCCATTTACTTTCGGCATTTTCACATCAAGCAAGATTACTTTGGGTTTGATGGCAGTATTTCTTCCGGTGTATTTGCCGGTACCGTATATGAAATCCAATGCTTCTGCCCCGTCTTCCAGGTGTACGATTTTATTCAGTACCTTATTTTTTGTCAATGCTCGAATGGTCATCTCTGCATCGTGGGGATTGTCTTCTACTAGCACAATTTCAATTTCTGTGTTTTCCATACTATTTTATTTTATGATAAAGGTAATAAAAAATGAAAGCTGGCGCCATGTCCCAGTTCTGCTTCTGCCCATATTTTTCCACCATGCTTCTCTATAATGCGGTGTACAATGGCCAGACCTACGCCAGTGCCTTCAAATTCTTTGGCAGAGTGCAGGCGCTGAAACACGCCGAATAATTTATTTACATAACGCATGTCAAACCCCGCACCATTGTCCTTGACAGTGTATACAATGGATCCGTCTTTTTCTTCCGAATAAATTTCTACTACAGGATGTTCTTTTCCGGAAGAATATTTAATGGCGTTTGATAAAAGATTTACCATCACCTGACTGATGAGTGTATAATCTCCTTTCGAACCTTGAAGATCATCGACCTTGATTTCTGTTTTGGCAGGAATAGTTTTTTGCAGATCATGCAGGACGCCGCTGATCAGCGTGTTCATGTTCAAATCTGTTTTGTGGATCGCTTTCCTTCCCAGCCGCGAAAATTCCAGCAAGTCATCGATTAGGTTGCTCATCCGGCGGGCATTGTCCTGGATCACTTCTAATAATCGCTTTCCTTCACTATCAAACAGTTTCTGATAGTCTTCTTCTATCATCTTTGCGTATCCATCGATCGCACGCAGTGGCGCGCGAAGGTCATGGGAGATGGAATAAGAAAATGCTTCGAGTTCCTGGTTAGCTTCCTCGAGTTGCCGCTCTGCGCGCATGCGGTCGGTGATGTCGAAAATAATGTTGAGCGCAAATTTTTCTCCGTTCAGCATAATCGTTTCCACGGAAGCAAGTACTTCGAGGATATCGCCGGATTTGTGGTGCACTGTCATTTCAAATTGTTTCGCCCATCCCTGTTCGCGGATCTGCTGCAATATAGCTTCGCGTTTTTTAATATCCCTGATAAATCCCAGTTCTGCTGAGCTATGCCCGATCGCTTCTTCTCTGGCAAAGCCTGTCATTTCTAAAAAAGCTTCGTTTACTTCCACATAGGTAGAATCGGAAAGTCTTGTAATAGTCATGCCTGCTGCGCTGGCGCGAAATGCTTTCTGAAATTTTTCTTCGCTTTCGGTAAGCCGTTGTATATTTTGTTCCAGCTGTTTGGTACGTTCCACTACTTTTTGTTCCAGCTCTTCGTGTAGTTTTTGATTTTTCTCTTCGACTTTTTTTCGTTCGGTAATATCAATCGAAAGGATGAAAAGGCCCGTGGGAAGAGGCTCTACGCTAAGTTCAAAAAAAGCTTTGTCCCCGTTTGGAAAAACAAATTCGGTTTCAAAATGCCTGGAGGTTCTTTCGACCATGCATTCCTTCAGTACGCCAAATAATTCCGACTGCTCAATACCTGGATATTTTTCCATGAGTGTATAGCCTAGCAATTCCTCTTTGGTATAATGACTATACTTGACGAGCGAATCATTTACGTAGGTATATCTCCAATCAAAATCATGGATCTGGATTCCTTCCAGCATATTGTCGAGCGTCTGGCGGAAAAGCAATTCACTGGCGGCTAATTTTTCTTCAGCCTTTTTTCGCTCTGTGATATCGCGTACTACGCCAAGCATTTTCCCGTTGGTCAACATTTTTCCGGAGATCTCAGCTGGCAACGTACTGCCGTCTTTCCTTCGTAGAATGCGGGTAGAGAGCAAAGCCTTTCCTGCACGCAATTCTTCAAGACGAGGAGGATTTTTTTGTGCGTCTTCTGCCAATAAAATATCAGCAGAATTCATCTTCAATAATTCTTCTTTAGAATATCCAAGCATTTTGCAGGCGCTGTCGTTTACATCGGTATAGTTACCCTTCGCATCAGAAATAAAAATCCCGTCGGTAGCTTGTTCGATCAGGGAATGATATTCCATTTCTGTAGTTTGTAATTTTTGCGTATGCTCTGCTATAATAGATTCTAACTGGCGGTTGGCTATGGAAAGTTTTTCTTCTGTTTCTTTTCTTAATGCATCTTTTTTATTGAGTGAAACAGCGTTGTACCAAATCAAAATGACAAGCAGTACAATAATACCTATTATTAGCAAGGCAAGACTAAATTCTGTAGGAGTATTGCCCAACCAATATTCTAGCAAATGCATCTTTATTAACTCTGCCATCCAGTGAGGTTGTATTTTGAAGAAGATTAATCTTAAAAATAAACATAATAAAAATAATAACCATGCGCAGGAACTATGTATTTATACGTACGATAAAGAATTATAAAGTCATGGCAAGGAGTGGCCATCCGCCGCCGCTTGACGACACGACGAAGCAATCTGTTTCTACCGATGAGTGATTTAGTACAAACTTCAATGTTTAATTATTGACGCTCTCAGTAACGACTATTTTTTCCTAACATACTTCGCAATCAAGTCCTTCACGTCATCGTCCTTATGATTTAAATAAAGATTCGCATGGAAGGAATTCAGGTAATCAAGAATAGGGATCAGTTCTGATTTTTGATGATCCGTCAGGTTTGCGGAAAGCAAGGCGCCTGAGTTGCTCATGAATTCATAGGCTTTGAACAATGTCTTTTCACCTAGTGGTGTTAGTTTTAAAAGCTTGGAACGTTTGTCTTCTTTGCTGGTAGATTCTTTTACAAAATTCAATTTGATTAATCTCCGGATGATCTCCGTGCCGGAAGTTGGCTCAAAAAGATTGATCATAAAGACATCCGACTTGCGTGGATTTTTCAATCGGAAGATGCTGCTCATAAATGTAAATTCCTCCAGGTTGATGTTCAGCGGTTGAAGCGTTTTTTTTGCATAGAGTTTTCCATAGCGGCTCAAACGCCCTATCAACATGCTGATCTGCACTTCCCGTTCTTTATCGCGATGATGATCTTTCAGACCAAATTCAAAAGATTCCCATTGCTTATTATAGTTAACATTCTTCTTCAGCACGCTCTGTGCCGGCTTGGTTTTCTCAGGATTCGACGTTAGCCACTCTCCAAAATCTTCGAAACTAGCCTCTGGATAAAGGGTTTCGTAGGCCTCCCATTTTTTTATCAATTCTATAATTTTCGTATAGGACATAATAGTATGATTTGAAATTTGAAGATTGGATGATGATCCTTTATCAAATAAACAGATCAACAAATCTTCATATTAAAATTACATATTTTAAGATTTATTTCAAAATTGTAGTAAAATATTTTTTTTATTACGAAAACGTACTAATTTTGATTTCAATAATACGAACTTGTTATATGAGCATCGAAGCAAAAACGAACATAGTAGCCAGTGTGGAAGCTGCTTCCAAGCGCTACAAAAGCGGCGATGGTGAGATCACGGCCTTGTATGAAACCTCGCTGCAAATGAAAAGCGGCGAGCTGGTATTGATCATCGGACCTTCGGGTTCTGGAAAAACAACCTTACTTTCGCTCCTTGGTTGTGTGATCTATCCCAGCACCGGTAAGGTATTAGTGGAAGGAGTGAACACCACTGGCCTTAACGAAGTGGAGCTCGCCAAAGTACGACTTAACTCCATTGGATTTGTATTCCAGAACTTCAACCTCGTAGCGCCGCTGTCAGCTCTGGAGAACGTGATGTTCCCTCTTGGCTTACAAAAGGTCGCTGCCGGAGAAGCAAAGAAAAGAGCAATGGTAGCACTCGAAGGAGTAGGACTCGCCGATCGCGCTAATTTCAAACCGCGCCAACTCTCAGGCGGGCAACAGCAACGCGTTTCTATTGCAAGAGCCCTGGTTACTAATCCTGCCTTATTGCTGTGCGATGAGCCCACCGCCTCGCTGGACGCCAAATCAATGGTGACGGTGATGGAGGAATTAAAAAAACTTTCCATCCAGGGAAAATCAGTAGCCGTAGTCACGCACGACCCGCGCTTAAAAGAATATGCCGATCGAACCATTTACGTGGAAAATGGTCGCGTCACAGAAAAACTATCTTCCGATTTACATTAATTCTTAAATCCTATGAACAATATATTGAATACCATAAAATTTGTAGCAGCGAGTATGCTGCTTTCCGCCTTCCTGGCCGGCTGTGGAGGCAATAAAAAAGAAACCGTGTCTGTGGATTCTCTAGCCAAAGATTCTACTCCTTCGATGATCGTCTCTATCGGCCGTATAGAGCCGGAGCTGAAGATTGTCAAGTTGAGCTCTGAAGTGAGCGGAATTGTAAAAAAAGTTTATTTCCAGGCAGGCGATTCTGTGAAGAAAGGAGATGTCATCATCGAGCTTTCCAATGATCTGGAACGCGCGCAACTGACGGTGAATTCCAGCCAGGCGAATACCAAGAATTACGATATCAAATCTGCAGAAGTCAATAGGGATGCCGCTCAAATAAGGCTAGACAATTCGAAGACAAAATACGAACGTTTGAAAAGCAGTTTTGAAAAAGGCGCCGAAACAAAACAAAATCTCGACAACGCCAACACAGATTACCTTACTGCACAAAAAGAAGTAGAGAGACTTACCGATGTGGTAATGACCTATAAAAAACAACAACAAGAGATCTACAGCCAGGAAGCCTTGAACAACGTGCAGCTCCAGCGCAGATTCATTCGCGCTCCTGCCGACGGATTGATCCTGATGATGGACATTACGCCGGGCTCTTCTGTACAGGCGTTGACAAGCCTTGCCGATTTTGCACCGAAATGCCCTATGTCGGTAGTCTGCGAAGTAGATGAATTATTTGCCGACCAGATAGCGCTAGGCGATAAAGCCTATGTCCGCTACGCCGGGCAGACAGAGAAGCTGGCAGAGGGTACCATTATTTTTGCTGCACCTTACCTGAAGAAAAAATCTTTGTTTGCCGATGTAAGCAATGATATGGAAGATCGAAGAGTGAGAGAAGTGCGGGTACGCTTAATTAATGGAGAAAAACTTTTGTACGGATCAAGAGTAGAATGTGTCATTCTTAAAAAGAAATAAATATGTTCAAAACAGCTTACCGGTTTATGGTCTACGACAAGCCCAAATTATTTGGTGCTTTGGTCGGTGTGGTGATCGCTACGTACCTGATAGGACAGCAAGTGGGTGTATTTACATTCCTCACCAATGCCATGCGGTCCGTGGCCGATAACACAAAGACCGATATGTGGGTGGTAGACCCTTACACTACCAACGTAAACGCCCTAGGCCAAATCGATATGAGGATTGGCAGAGAGATCGAATCGATCAAAGGTGTAAAGAAAGCCTATCCCCTGATCATCGCAGGAGGTTCTGCGCGATTTGTAAATGGAAAAACATTCGGCGTGACTATCGTTGGCTCACAGGCTCCCGAATTTGTGGGCGGCCCGTGGAATTTATACGATGGTACTACACAAGATCTCTTCCCCGATGGTGCGGTAACAACCGAATATTTCGATAAAAAAAATATGGGAGATGTGGTGAAAGGAGATTACTTCGAGATCAATGGTAAGCGCGTCTACAACGCTGCCATCACCAAGGGGGTAAGAGGTTTCGGTCCTGTGTTTGTATTTACTACGCTGGAAAGAGCAAGATACCTGGGAAAAGTTTCTTCCAACAAGACCAGCGCATTTCTACTCAAACTTGAGCCAGGCACAGATTCCATAAAGGTACGCGATGAGATCAACAGAAGAATATATGGCGTCAAAGCCTGGATGCCTAAGGATTTCGCAGCAGCTACACAATCTACTATTCTCGGCTCTAGCGGGATTGCGATCTCTACGTACACGCAAGTGTTTTTCGCAGTCGTGATCGGATTTGTGATCGTCGGTTTGTCGCTATACTCCAGTGCAATCGACAGAATGAAAGACTATGCGACAATGAAAGCGATCGGGGCGAATAATGTATATTTGAAAAAACTGATCGTCACTCAAACACTGATCATCGCAGCGATTGGATTTTCGATCGGAACCTTCTTCGTGGAAATGTTCCGCTTCGGTATTAGCAAAGCCGGAACAATTTTCAATTTCGCTCCCACTACAAGAGTAATATTCCTGGTGGTGATCCTGATAGTATCGATGACAGGCGCACTATTTGCGATTCGCCGCATTACTAAAGCAGAACCGGCTTCTGTATTCAGAACTTAATATTATAATCGCTATGAAAAAGATCTTACTATTAATTTTCGTCTTACCCTTTGTAGGATTAAAGGCGCAACAATTTTCTTTAAAACAAAGTATCGACTATGCTTTGGCCAACCAGGAGCAATTGAAGAATCTGGATATTGACCGTCAGTTGGTAGAGAAAAAAATCAGTGAAGCGTATACTACGTTGTTTCCACAAGTGAAAGGCGTATTAGATGTAAGAGATAACTTTATCCTGCCTACTTCGTTGATCCCTGCTTCCGCATTTGGCGGCCCTCCGGGTGAGTATAAGGCTGTGCAGTTTGGACAAAAATATAACGGCACCGCAGCGCTGGACGCAACCTGGACTTTATATGACCCGGTATTCTATCCATCCTTGAGAGCGCAAAAACTTTCCAACGATGTAGCCGCGAACAATAAAAAAGTACAGGAAAACCTGACCGTGTTGAATGTGAACCGAGCTTATTATTCGGCATTACTTTCGAAAGAAAGAATTACCTTGGCAGAAAGTAATATGCGGAAAAATAAAAAAGTGTACGAGGATACACGTACACTTTACGAGAGCAACCAAACGCAAGATCTTGATCTTACCAGATCCAGGATCAACTATGAAAACCAACTGCCAGAGTTGAAGCGCGCCCAGCAACTGTACGAACAAAGTTTGTTCATGCTCAAATACCAGATGGGTTACCCGGTAGATTCCAATCTTGTGTTGACGGATACATTGTTGCTCAAACAACTCGCTCCTTCGCTTTCAGAGGTGACGGCAGAGAATGAAGGCCCAGGCAGCAGGCCGGAATATAAAACGCTGAAATACCAACAGGCACAAGAGTTTCTCAATGTGCGCAAAACAAAGCTGGCTTATCTTCCTACCGTTAGCTTGTATGGTTATGCAGGAGCACAGGCTTTTCGTCCGAAGTTCGATATGTTTTCCGGAAATGCTACCTGGTATGGAGTTTCGTATCTGGGCTTAAAAGTTTCGCTGCCTATTTTTGATGGAATGCTGAAGAGTATTCAAACACAGGAATCAAAGTTGACACTGAGGAAGAAAGAAAACGACCTCCGTGCCTTTGAAAAACAATATGCATACGAATTGCAAAATGCAAAGATCAATGTAAACAATGCATTGTCGAATATTGAAATCAGGAAAAATAATATCAAATCCGCCGAATCGCTGGTGGCGGTAACGCAGACAAGATACAACGACGGGTTAGTGACATACAAAGATGTGGTAGACTCTGGCAATACCTTGCTAGACGCACAGACTGGCTATTTTAATGCATTGTACGATTATATTTCTGCGAAATTGGAGTATGATAAGGTTTTGAATAAACTGCAGTAGAAGAGAGGATCAAGGGCTAATACCTGAGTGAATAATAATAATTGCCGTCATCGCGAGGAGTGTGGTGTTAAGCGCCACACTCCCGCAATGACGGCTTGATTACTAAAATGCCTTTTGTTATTATTCTACCTTATAATATGTGACACTACTATTAAAAAGAATACTATAATCCCAACAAAAACGTTTCTAAGAATATTGTTATCTTAGAGACATGATCCGTTTTTTATACATTCTTTGTTTATCTCTGCTAATCGTTCTACCCGCTGAAGCCCAATACCAGCGCGTGATTGTAGGAGTAGACGGCTTTACTTGCTCGATGTGTGGAATGAGTGTGGAGAATGCGCTTCGGCGCTTACCTTTTGTAGAAGATGTACAAATGGATTTGAACAGCAACACTGCTACTATTTATTTCAGAAAAAATACAGAAATCTCCATTCGAAAAATTGCCGATGAAGTATATGGCTCTGGTTTCAGCGTACGTTCTATTGAAGCTGATTATGCGTTTCAGGATCTCACGGTACATGATTTCTCTTCTTACCAGGTGGGAAAAGATGAATTTCATTTTTTAAAAGTAGGCGAGCATACGATAAATGGAGTCGCCACTATTATTTTTTTAAATAAAAGATTAATTTCAAGAAAAGAATACAGCCATTGGGAAGAATGGATCAAGCAAGACGTGAAGAAAAATGGGAAAAAAGAAAACGTCTACTACGTCACTTTGCTGCGTGGTTAGTCTTCTTCTTTATCACGGTTGAACCGAGGTTTCTATTTTCACAAGAGTTATTTCCCAATACAGAACCCGCCAGCACAGTTCCAAAAAAGGTATTTGGTTACCGCCAAATTAACCAGATGTACAAAGACATCAACGGCCGTTCCAAATATTATTTCGGATTCCGGTTGATGTACGGACTTACCAAAAATCTTACGGTAATGACGACAATAGGCGCTTCCAATCACCATTTTCAATCGATTCCTCCAAACGGTTTTGTAAATTATATTACCAACCACCATCAGAAAGGATATCCAGTACCTAAATTTCTCCCTGAAGGAATTAATGTGTATGCTAAATACAGGTTAATAAATTTTGACGGGGAACAACGTCACCTCCGCATTGCTGCGTATGCAGAAGCAACCAAAGGATTTTTAGCACACACAGAAGGAGAATCAAATCTAATGACCGACAATACAGGTTATGGAGGAGGATTGATCTTTACAAGATTGTACAAACGATTTGCGGCTTCTGTTACCTGGGGCTTCATCAAAAGCGCTCCTTACAAACAAAGCGATCATTTCACCAGTATCATTTTTAAATCAGGAGATGTGCAGATGTATAATGTTTCTTTTGGCTATCGCCTTTACCCTAAAAAATACGACAGCTATAAAGATGTCAATGTAAACTTGTATGCTGAATTCATCAACAGAACCTACGGAGCAGCGAAGATCACCTACGATGGATTGCCTTATAATTATGATTATTTAAAAGGTACGGTGCAGTATACCTATAATAGTTTTCTTGCCAACAAGTATTCTGAATTGCGCAGCAGTGTTCAGTTTATTTTTAACTCAAATTCACGACTGGATATAGGAGTAGCCGTGCCTGTTTATCACCGCAGCTATTTGTATGATTATCCGCTGGTGTATATTAATGTGCAGAAGTATTTGTTTCGATAGCGCTTCGTCATTGCGAGAAAGGAGGCCGTATGGCCGACTGACGAAGCAATCTGTTAGCTACGGAGCCTGAGCCCGCTTATAATTACAACTGATTTTATAGTCACAAGGCTTCGTCGCTCCCGACTATCGTCTGGGAACTCCTCATAATGACGATTAAAAATCACTACTCGCACCACCGCCGCCAAAATTACCACCACCCATTTCTACCCCGTCTTGCGCGGGCGCATGCGTAGAAGAAAAAGATTGTGCAATGATCAGCGCTTCGGCATCAAATTTATCCAGTATTTTTTCGTCACTATCTTCTTCAAACGTTATTCCATATTTTGGCGTCTTCAAAAAACGGATCGAAAGCCAGGCGATCAAAATCATTATTACACCACTAATGGTGAGCGTGATCTCGTGGTGCCCCAGACTAAAATAATATTTGAAGGTAAGAACAGCTGCCGCAACCAGCACTAAGCCGGTTTGCAACAATACTCTGTTTTTATTTTTCAACCCATAAAAAACATAGGCCATTGGAATGATCGCAGTATAAGCATAAAAGAAAAAGGCTAGAGGAATATCTTCGCCTTCTGTAAGCTGCATCCGGAAAAGCTCTTCGGATAAAGTACGAACGATGAAATAGTTTCCAGCCATGTAAAATAATACGAGTGAAAGAATTTCGAGGATCATCAAGGGCATTTCCCAAAATCTGAATTTCTCATGTGCGCGATATTTTGAAGCAGTAAAATAAGAAAGTGCAGAAAGAATCATTACCAGGAAAGGCATGATCAGTTTGGAAATTTCGCCTAGCTTGGAAATAAGAATGAAGATGATTAGGAACACACAAATGAAAAATCCTGCTGCCGACAACGTGTCCATATATCGAATGGTGCCCAAGACCAGAAAGGGAATAGCGATAAGGCAATATAATAACAGTTCATTTTCATCACTTCGTCCCGATTGATAAAACAGGAGTGTTAATCCTGATACCATACATCCGATAGCGCTATATAGTAAGGCATCGTCAGAGCCTGCGCGGAAAATATCTTTTTGCTTGATCAATCCTTCCAGGACACCAAACATCATAAGTCCTGTAATAAGCAAACGAACGCCAAATCCAACTTCAGTGGCGCTGTCAAAACCTGCTGTGATGAATATGAAATAACTTCCTCCCGCAAGCAGACCAATCGCTGTGAAAATGAATAATCCTAAGCGTACAAAGAGATTAGGACTGTACAAGGAATGCGGATATTTTGCTTTGATCGCTTCGTACGTTTGCGAAGAGAGCAAACCATGCTTCTGCCATTTCTTAGCATGATGCTGGATCGCTGAATTGTCGATGTGTTGAGAAGAATAGGCTAGCATTACGGTTTCAGGAATTTTTTATAGTTGAAGAAGAAATAAATAATTCCAACACAGGAAATAATGAAATATGGAAAACAAAGCAGGAAAATTCCGCTGTCGTTTACCTGGATAAGGAAAAGAATAAAAAGATATGTCACGCCTACGTACCCGTATATCGCTGCCATTAGAAGGAAATAGAATGATTGTTCCTTTCGCGCATAACGCAACGCCATCCAACAAATGCCCGCTAGCAAAATAAAATAGACCGCGCGTGTATTTTCAAAAGCAAAAACGGCCGACAAGGTACAGACAAACAAAAGCTGCATGCCGAAATTATAATAGGTAAAAGAGAAATGTTTTTTCCAGTCTTTTGAAATAATAAAATAAGAAACCCCTGTAAGCACCGCGCCTAAAAGAATGCCAGAGAAGATCAACCGGTTGGAACCGAAATCCTGGTCCCAGAATTCCAATGGTGTTACTGTAAGCCCCAGCCAACCTGCGATTCCACAGATAGCCATCGACAATATTCCTTTATGATCAAAACGGTAAGCGATGAGAAAAAATAATACAGCAGGAATTAAAGTAGCGATCCCATAACGTGTGCCAAAGACATTGTACTGCGCTTGCAGATAACCTTCAAAGGAGACAAACAAAAGACATCCTAATAATAAAATATAATCTGCCATTGGATGCGGACTTCGTACTTCTAGCCAGGAGAAAGGCTGGATATGTTTGTAGGCATAATAGAAACAAGCAGCACAAGCCAGGCCAATGGCCGATACAATGGCAGTATGCCCGATGGTATCGATGTTCAGATAGATCAGGAATCCTACACCCGTACTCAGCAACGTTACGCCGAGGTATAGAATGATCTTGAGCTCCCAATGAATGGAAAATAATTTCTGTTCGTAACGATTGGTAAGAACTTTGTTTTCTTCAGGAGAAAGTACCTGGTCTGCCTGAAGTTTATGCAGGATGCTTTTGGCGTTCATGTTAGTGAAGTTAACAAAATATTAACACGTAGGCACTAAGACACAAAGAAAAGAGAAGCTTAAATTTCCTGTTTGCACCACTATTCGCAGAGGTGCATAGAGTAAAGATCAAAAAAGTTGTGGTCCATTACTTCGTCGAACCAATAGCCGAATTTCATTGAGGAAGGTTTTTCTCCAAACGAAACTTCGCGGATATATTTTAAAAGTTTGTTGTATACTAATGAATCGGGCGTAAGCTCGCCCCAGACGGTAACGGCAGTCTGTTCCTGGTTAAGATCAAGCTGATCGAAGACGAACATTACATAATAAATAAAATCTTCTGCTGTGGAGAAATAGAAAGTGTTGCAAAACTCAAGTGTCTTCTGATTCTTGACAAGAATGGTCAGATAATTTTGTTCTACATGCAAATACATTTGTCGCTCCGAGCGGCTGTTGCCATTGATCATAATTCCTTCGATGAGCGGAGCAGTATGATGCACTACTTGTACATGTTTGGAAGGATACATCTTAGTAAACCAGGCGATGATCTTTTTGTCAACCGAAAATATATTGACTGCGTCCATGCTCTTCTGGCTATAGTAGTAGAAGCCTTCTTCCAGCTCTGTATTAAGCGTACAGTTGAGCGACAGATATTCCTTGAGATAATTTTTGTCGAAAAGAGAATTTGGAATGAGTGAAAAATTCATTCCTTTAATGGCAAGTTTAATTGATTTCCAATAACCAGCTTTCAGTACATGGTGATCGTCGTAGATCAGCTCCAGCTGGGAGATCAGTTGTTCAGGAAAATTAATTGCATCCAGTTTGTAGTCTTCAAGCAACAGACAGCGGTTGCGCTCAGTGTCTGTTACACAGATTCTGAAAAGGCTATTACTGATTTGAAGAAAGAGATTGTATTGAGATAACTTATCTACATCAAAGCTGTCGTCTTTGATCCGTTTATTGAGCCTGTAGTGAAGTTTTTCTGACATATTAACAGGATGTGGACATTATATTCACTTCTTATCCACAATTCTTAAAAGAATAAACAATAGGGTAAAATTAAACTGAATTATAATATTTCTATTAATTTCAGCGATTTTAACAAAAATAGCAAATTTTAATTGCATAAATTCTTTGCGGATACAAAAAAAGCTATTTTTTATCCACATATGGTGGATAGTTATGACTGACAAATTGGATCAACGGAGAAATCCGCGGAGGGCTACAAGTTCTTCAGCATTTTTTACGGTTCTTAATACGTGATGAAATAATAAAGGTTCTTGAAAATGAATATTTTCAAAGCTCCAATATCTAATCTCAGAAATACTTTGCCGGCCTTTCTCCATTTCCGGATCGATCCCTTGCTTTAACTCGCCGCCAGTCGCTTCTACGCGAAAGAATAGTTCAATGGCGTGCAAGGGAGATAGTACCATTTCCTGCACAAAAAGAAATTCACGTACTACAACATGAAGTCCGGTCTCTTCCCTGTATTCACGGATCAAGGCTTGTTCTGCTGTTTCACCAAATTCAACACCGCCTCCTGGAGGAGCCCAGAGACTGCCCGTTTCGCCTACGCCCCGGTGATGGATCAAAAGTATTTTCCCTTCCGAAATACAAACCCCGCAAACGCGTACACGTACGCGATGACCGTATAGTTTTTGAATTTCTTCCTGCATGATTATGATTCTAATGTATAAATAAGATATCAGCTGCCGGATTCCGGATGCCAGATAAATTTGCGAAAGACAAGATTAGCAGAGATATTTTCATCCGGCATCCGGCATCTTGCATCCTTTTTCCCTAACTTCGTGCAAAATAGTTTTAAAAGCAAACCTTGTCTCCTTCAGAAATTATCCGGAAAAAATTCGCTTTTGCACCCACCGCCGGGCAGGAACTGGCATTTCGGCTGCTGGATAAATTTATTGAAGACAAAACTTCCGCTCGCCCGGTATTTCTTTTGCGTGGGTATGCGGGTACAGGGAAAACAACACTACTTAGTGCCCTTGTACATACCCTGGATAGCCTAGGGTACAGCTGCATCCTGATGGCGCCTACCGGAAGAGCTGCGAAAGTAATGTCAAATTATTCCGGAAAATATGCTTCCACGATTCACCGCCAGATCTATCAACAAGAAAAAGGCGATGGCGATGGATTGGTTTTTCGAAGGAAGAAAAATATTCTTTCCAAAACTTTTTTCATCGTCGACGAAGCTTCTATGATCTCCGACATGGCAGAATCTTCCTCGCAGAGAATACTTTCGGATGTGGTAGATTATGTGTTTGAAAAAAAATCAAACAAGCTGATCCTGGTAGGAGACACTGCGCAGCTTCCGCCAGTGAAGCTGGAGATAAGTCCGGCGTTGGAAGGTGGATATTTAAAAAGTAAATTTTTTGCCAACCTGTACGAATGCGAGCTTACCGAAGTAGTGCGCCAGGAAATGGAATCAGGTATTCTTCGCAACGCTACAATGCTAAGAAAAAAGCTCACCGAAAAAGCTTCCAGTCTCGAGTTTATCACCAAGGGATACAAAGATATCTACAGAATGACCGGTGAAAAAATGGAAGACGGCCTTCGTTATGCTTATAAAAAGTACGGAGAAGAAAATACGATCGTGATCACCCGTTCTAATAAATCCGCTACCGGTTACAACCGCTACATCCGGCAAACAATAAAGGCTGTAGAAGATGAGGTGAGCGCAGGTGATTTGCTGATGGTAGTAAAAAATAATTACGCCACACTCCCTGAAGATTCTCCTGCCGGTTTTCTTGCCAACGGTGAATTTGTGGAAGTGATGAAGGTGAAGAAGTATGAAGAGATCCACGGATTTCGTTTTGTACACCTGGAACTACGCCTGCTGGATTATCCCAAACACCCTACTTTCGAAGCGGTCGCTTTTCTCGATATTTTATATTCTAACAACGCAAGTCTTACTACAGAGCAAAACAAACTACTGTTTGAATCGGTCTGGAACGATTACAGTGAAGTAATGTCAAAACGTACAAGACTGGAAGCGGTGAAAAAAGATTCTTACTTTACTGCCTTGCAGGTAAAATTTGCCTATGCACTTACTTGCCACAAATCACAGGGCGGCCAGTGGGATGCAGTATTTGTGGACCAGGGATATTTGACAGAAGAAAACCTGAATGAAGATTTTTTGCGCTGGCTCTACACAGCGATCACAAGGGCAACCAAAGAAGTGTTCCTTGTTAACTTCAATGCCCGATTCTATGGCTCAGAATCCTCAGAATCGTTGTAAACAAATTGCTTCGTCGTGCCGTCTGCCAGCCGGTCGACGACCACTCCTCCCAATGACGTTATATTTATAAACAGCACTTGTGCTCAGGGCGAAAATTTCGCAGGCTTTGTGTTAAAAAATCACTTAGACTAAAGCAGGAACAAGCGCAAATTAACACAGCCTTTTAGGATTATTAACACAAAAATTATTATCTTAAGAATAAAATAACCTGTTATGCTTACTCGAATAATTATTGCTGCCTTATTTTTCCTTACAGGACCTCTGTCTGTAGTGGCACAGGCTGACCGGAAAGCTGCGCACATCGTGTTTGCTGAGTCGATGAAAGATTATGGAGATATTTCCTATGGTGATTCGATCAGTTATGTATTTACTTTCACGAATACTGGCAGTGAAGATCTTATTATAAAAAATGTAGTTACTACCTGTTCCTGTACCTCACGCAAGTATACCGAAGGCCCGATCGCTCCGGGGAAAACAGGAGAGCTAACTGTTAGTTTTAATTCTGGAAAGCAAGATAAACTGGGGCGTCAAAACAAAGTGATTACCGTTCTTTCCAATGCAGACAATAATCCTGAACGCGTAATCCTCGTTTGTACGATTTTGGAAAAAAGGGAATAACTATTGAATTACTATTTTTTTAATCAGCGAAGATTGTCCGTCATTAGCATTTACATAATAAACACCTGGAACTAATACAGGAAGTTCAGCGCCATCAATAATACCATTGGAGGTGCTTTTTGAATAGATCTCTTTTCCATTTGCATCTTGCAGCTTCATTGATATAGTAGAAGATAAGGAATTGAAGGAAATGGTAAAATTATTGTCAGCCGCAGGGTTTGGAGATACTACCAATTCAAGATTGCTTTCAGGATTGAATTCTAAAATAGTATAGAAGGTATAATTTCCGTTAAGGTCCACTTGTTTCAGACGATAATAACTTCTTTGAGTGAATGCGCCATCTGTATAAGAATAGGAATGATTCCCATTGGCAGGTTCGTTGGCCAGCGTTATGAAATTTACTCCATCAGTACTTTTCTGTACTTCAAAGAAATTATTGTTAATCTCTTCTGCAGTTGACCAGGATAGTGTGATGGAATTGCCATTTGACTTTCCTGTAAAGGAGATAAATGTGACGGGCAATAATGAAGAGTTTGGTCCACTTGATCCATTTGTAATAGTCCATGGGCCATTTATTGTTCCGTCATTACCGGTATATTCGGCCGTTCCTGTACCTCCAATTCTTAATTTACTACTGGAAGAACCGTTTGAGGTAATCTTTCCGCCAGTATAAATGTTTACGACAGATCCTGTGCCATTCAAATCCAGGAAGCCTGTAATATTGAGATTACCATATATTTGTACTGTCACACTAGGAGTAGCCACATTAATATTAGTAGGCACAGAAATAGAATCTGTGCTTCGAACGATAATTACATCGCCGCCTACTGGAATACAGCCACAACTAGCTCCTCCGTTGGTATAACTCCAGGTGCCACTGGCATCCCATATATATTGGTTTGTAATGGAATATAAAGTAGCTGCGTTCAAATGGGAAACCGAAGCAATGAACAGCAAGGTTGCGAACAGCAATTTTAAGAGGTTTGTTAGTTTTTTCAATGCTATTTCGTTTATATTGATGATTAGTTGAGAGTTACAATACGTAAAGATACTAAATACTACTGGGGTTTATACGTATTATAAAGTATAGTAGGTTACGCATAATGTATGTTTTTCACTGTATTTTTACTGAAAAAATGAGGAAAATAGAAAAAGTAAAAGATATACTACGGTTAATGATATATAAGTAGAAACACTAGTAAAAAAAATATGGACACTTTTAAAAATTTTAAGAACCGTACCTGGTATAAAATAGAATTATACATAGGAAAAGGTGGATCCTCTATGTTTTATGCGCTTGCAGTAGTCTTAATAGGGACCATTCTGCTGCTTTTGGCCATCCGTTACCTTATGCTTTGGCTTGTACCGGATACAACTTTACCGGGAGGTGATTTTTGGAATAACTTTTATCATTTATTTCTGGAAGTAACTGACCCCGGCACCATGGCAAACTTCCTCGACATGCCATTCTGGGTCAAGTTTACCGCAGTGATGGCTGGTATGTGTGGCATTGTAATCTTCTCCTTACTAGTAGCGATCATCACCGCAGCCGTCGAAAAAATGCTCTATACATTTAGTCAAGGAACAACCGACGTTTATGAAAAAGATCATTTTCTCATCATTGGCAACAACTCTAGATTGACAGATATTCTAAGCGAGTTTGCAATCGTAAGCGAACTGCAAAAACATACCGTGGTTATTCTCTCGGAAACACCGAAGGAAGACCTTGACAACGAAATAGCGCTTTCGATCAAGAAACCTAATAAACTGAAAATAGTGACCCGTACAGGAAAAATAACTTCGCCTGCTATGCTGGAAAAAGTATCCGTAGATACTGCACAGGCTATTATCGTACTTTCTTCCTGCGAAAATTTTTCTACACACGAGGAAAAAGAAAACTCTGATACCAATGTGATCAAGATCTGCTACGCGCTGTCCATCGCAATCAACAAGGGGCATAAGATCATGGTGATCCCGGAAGTCTATGAAAATGCAAATCGTGAGATCATCAAAAATATTCTGAACGAAAGAGTACTTCAGTTGGATGCAAACTCTTTCCTTTCGCGCTTGCTGGTGCAAACTTCTTTGTTCAACGGATTGGTAGGTGTTTACGAAACCTTATTCTCTTTCGACGGATCGGAAATTTATTTTGTACAGAATACAATTGGCAAAATAAAATTCGGAGAGATCTCTTATCATCTTCCGGATGGTATTGCAATCGGTTATAAATGTCCGGAAAAAGGACTTGTCATCAATCCATCGCCTGATGAAGAGTTGAACGGTAAGGAACGACTGATCGTGATCATGACCGATATTTCGAAATATTCTTACCAGACCAAAAAGATCTGCGAGCCCAAGCAATTGACTTATTCACCTAAGAAAACAACTCCTGCCCTGACTTCGATCCTGATCATCGGTTGGAATACAGAAACTGCTGATGTAATTGCTGAATACGATAAATATATTACAGCAAACTCCAGGTTTAAACTCGTGCTCACCGACAATTGCGCGCCGGAAGAAGAAGAACTGGAAAATTTAAAACAAAAGATCACCGCCAAACTTGAAGTAGAAAAAATAGAACTACTGGATGAAAAATATCTGAAACAACTGGATCTGTATGCCTACGATATGATGGTGGTGCTTACGGCCTTTGTAAACACCGATAATACAGAAGCAGTAGACTCGGTGAATATTAAATTGTTATTGCTGGTGAAGAAGATCCTCTCCGATGAAACAAGAAAAAAACCACTGATCGTAGCAGAAGTGCTGGACACTTCCAACTTAGAGTTATTCGATCATATGGGCCTGAGCGATTTCCTGCTCAGCAACCGTCTGATCTCGATCTTTCTCGCACAACTTTCCAAACAACCGGAATTAATTGAAGTATATGATCGGTTGCTTTCCAAAGATGGCGCAGAAATTTATATCAAACCAATTACCAATTATCTCTCGGCTACCAATCAGTCGTATAGTTTTGCAGACCTCATGCTGCTTGGTCAGCAGTGCAAGGACATAGTGATCGGCTATAAAAAAACACTCTCTGAGCCGAAAGCCAACGGACGTAATTATGAGATTGTTTTGAATCCTCCGAAAGACACGAAATTAACGCTTACAGAAAAAGATTACCTGGTAGTGATCTCTGATGAGAATTAAAATTAGGCAATGAATACATTTTAATGTATCAGGAATATCATGATCTTATTTTTATAAAAAATATATCCTTGATACTCAGCTCTGGCAATAAAAACAAGAGGTGCAGGCGTAGTACTCCTGATCTTTTGTTTATTATTTTCCTTATCTTTAAAGTCATGTCTAATTTAAAAATCAAAAATCCCTTATGAGAAAACTATTACTTTTATTAGTGTTGAAGTGTTCTGTTTGTTCTGTGATGATGGCACAAGCTATTACGAGTACTTATTCCCCTGCATATGGATGTCCAAATACTACCCATGATGTGACGGTAACTATTACCAATGGTGCTACTGCTGTACCTTCTACTGCCGCTGCTACCGTAAACTTAACTGTAAAGGCAGACGATGGCACTACGGTGTTAAAAACAGCCACTCTCAGTTTGGCATCCGGACTCGCTGCCAATGCAAGTCAGGATTTTGTAATAACGGCTATACCTTTCGTAGGCGCTATGACTTGTACCATAGAAGGAACAATTAATGGTACTATCTTGATACCAAGTCCTACTCCTCCGTATATTCCATTGCCATTTCCTTTTAGTTATCCGGTTCCTACACAGAATTATGTAGTACAGTATCCTCCTGACCTAACGATCACATCTACTGGTAACGATCTTTCTACTACTACCTCACTGGATGGTTATTCCGTACAATATTTTCTTGATGGAAATTATTCCAACGTAATTGATCAATCTACTACAGGTAATTACACTGCGGCTGCAAGCGGAAGCTATACAGCGAAAGCATACGATCCGGTTTCTACTTGTTTGTCTGCAAATGCTTCCAACGCGATCGTTGCCAATCTTACCGCTGTTCAAAAGGCAAACGGTGTAAATGTTTCTATGTATCCAAATCCTGTAAGTTCTGTGCTTACAATTGAGACAGGTTTGTCTTACTTATTAACCTATGAACTCACAGACCTTTCCGGCGCGATTGTTCGCTCAGGAACGTTTGAAGGAACGGGCACAGTTAATCTAGAGACCATGAAATCTGGTGTGTACATGTTGAATATTAAAAATGACAAAGAGCAACTCGGGTCTTACAAATTGGTAAAATAATAAAAAAAGTCCTGCCATATGGCAGGACTTTTTTTTATGTTCTTGTCCTTGTTAAAACCAAGGCTGTTCGATTGCTCCAAGATATTGAGGAGTAGCTTTGTTGTGCAATAGAATTTCTTTCAACGCATTTCCTACAGAAGGATAAAGATTGAGCTGATCCAGTTGGTCGATGTTTATCCAGACAACTTCCAGCGCGCTTGTCTCCTGAGGGTTGAGCACTGGCCGGGCAGATTGTAAAGTACTTCCGGCAAAAAGGCAATGCAGCGTAGCTTGTTGCTTTTTATGGTTGATCACCTGGGCAGATAAGAGTAAATGTTCTACCGAAACAGGAAGATTTAATTCTTCTTTCAGCTCGCGTGCGAGCGTTTGTTCCAGTGTTTCCACATCTTCCATATTTCCTCCCGGAAATTGAAACACATCTTTTCCCGAATATGAATAACGCATCATCAGGATAGTATCCTTGTCGCGGATCACGATGGCAGGTCTTATTTTCATATTACAAAGATTTCATCAACGCGAAGGCCATTAACAACCATCCGGCTACCATACATAGTCCGCCAATAGGAGTGACTGCTCCCCACCATTTTACGTTGGTGATGCATAAAATATAAAGAGAACCGGAGAAGATGATGACTCCACTAATAAAAGAAATTCCTGCATACTCGAAAAATTTATGTTGAAATTTCAGCATAAGCATTCCTGTGATAAGTAAGGCAAAAGAATGATAGAACTGATATTTCACAGCGGTTTCAAATACATCGGTGCGTCCGTTGGCAGTCAATAGATTTTTCAACGCATGCGCCCCGAAAGCACCGATCATTACAGAAAGCGCTCCCAGGAAAGCGCCGAGGATTAAAAATAATTTTTGCATACAAGTGTCTTTTGTTTGCAACGAAGATACAAAGAGTAATTATGAATGTTGAATGTTGAGTTATGAATTATAAAGGATGAGTTTTAAAAAATCTCGTCCATCCTTAAATCTTGTAAACCAGGGTTCGGATTAATACTTTCTTACAATAGAACCATTGTATTGAGATAAAAATTTTCTTCTATATTTCTCCGCCGATTTTCTGCTTCTGAATTTTCCTAACCGGATTTCGTATATGCGTTCCTCTTCGCGTACAGCAAGGTTGGTATAGATTTGACGATAGCCGTTCTCTAAAAGTTTTTTGTAATGTTTGGTTAGATTTTCCGGTTTTGAAAAAGAAATGATCTGAATCCCGTATCCGGTTTTCAGTTTCAATGAATAGCCACTTACAGAATAATATTTTCCTGTTTTGTATTCACGTAATTTTTCTTCGGAAACAAGTACTGGGGGAGTATAGTGATATGTTTCGATTTTCACTCTTCCAACACCGGCTCTTCCAAGCCCGATTTCTTTGGCAGCGCCATAAGAAAGGTCCAGGATCCTTTTTCCTACATAAGGCCCGCGGTCATTGATGCGGACAATGACGGATTTATTGTTTTTAAGATTGGTGACTTTGATCTGTGTGTCAAAAGGCAATGCTTTGTGGGCTGCGGTCATTGCGTACATATCGAAAATTTCACCGTTGGCTGTTTTTCTTCCGTGAAACTTTTTTCCATAATAACTACAGAGTCCTGTTTGATAGTATTCCTGAGCGTATGAAAAACTCTGTATATGCAGAAAAATAACCAGCAGGGAAACCGCAGAAAACAAAGATCTCCTTTGAAAGTTGGATGAAAAGAAAGGGCTCATGAGAATCTATCCGCGCGTACCAAACTGATTACAATATTTTGTAAAGAAATGAGATTTGTCATTGTTTTAGACGTTTATTAAACGAATTGGAACGTGAAAAAGTTACTTTCGGCCAAGAAGCAAGCTCTTCATGCTTAAAAGATTATAGAGCTACTTGTTTGAAATTCAGTTTTTTAATTGTTATATGAGAATAAAAAAGAAAACTTTAAAATAATTTTTACTATAAAAGACAGATTAAAGTGAAATGTAAAACGGTATGTATGTGATGTAATTTTCGTGTTATATTTTTAACTATTTTCTTTGATTTTAGAATTCTTTACATTAGTTTTACTACAGTTAATTTAAAACTTAGGAACTGTGGAAGAGAATAAAGAAATAGAAAAGGTGGAAATTTACTCTAAGAGAGTAAGAGCCGGCAAAAGAACGTACTTTTTTGATGTGAAATCAACACGTTCTAATGACTATTATCTAACTATTACTGAAAGTAAGAAAAGGTACAAAGACGATGGCTTTTCTTATGAGAAACACAAAATTTTTCTGTACAAAGAAGATTTCAAAAAATTCATTGATGCTCTGGAAGAGACGATCAATCATGTGAAAACAGAATTGATGCCTGAAGTTGATTTCAGCAAGTTTGATGAAGAAGTACCTGTAGAAGGAGGGACTACTGCTACAGATGATTTGAAATGGGATTAAACTCTAACTTTTAGAAAAGTATTGTAAGCCTGCTTTTAGAAAGCCGGCTTATTTTTCATTTAGGCGTTTTTTTGCCCAACTCAAAGCAGTGTCCATATTTGAAAAAATCTCAGAAGTAAAATTCGATTTGAGAAGGAAACGTATTGCTTTTATAATAAGACTAGAAAGTACGGAAGAAGAGACTACACCTGTCGCAAGAGTTTTTTCATCAAACAGAGCCTTGCTGTCAAGGCTCCATTTTCTGATTCTGGACAATTGATCTCCGGATAGAAACCGGGATTTATTAATATCGTGAATGATTACCAGTTTTTCCGGGGCTTCCCGCAAAATTTTCTCAAGACCCATAAGATACTCCTCCAGGTCTTGGTCGGAGACTTCCACTGGCAGCGATCTAAAAATAATAATAGGGTATAGGGTCTTGTCTACTTCAACCATTCTTATTTTTTCAACGG
The DNA here is from genome assembly GCA_035535995.1 of Cytophagaceae bacterium. Taxonomy (GTDB): domain Bacteria; phylum Bacteroidota; class Bacteroidia; order Cytophagales; family Cytophagaceae; genus JANYCO01. The sequence continues at coordinate 986 of DATLOZ010000016.1, read as the reverse complement.
CTTTTCATTTTTATATTTTCGGCCGTTCAAAATCTCGATCATTCTGGAAAGCTCATTGTTGATGGCTTTCTTTTTGGTGATGGTATCCTTAAAGTCTGTGTAGCCCAACGTTCTGTTAATCACTCCAACCATTACATTGGATTTTCCTTTCAGAAGCCCTTCTACAGCTCCAAGGCCTAGTCTGCTGGCTAGCACACGGTCTGCTGCGCTTGGAGCGCCACCGCGTTGTACGTGACCGAGAATAGTTACTTTAATATCTAAATGAGGGATTTCTTTTTTCACAGCTTCCGCCAAATCGTTTGCACGTCCGGATTTTTCTCCTTCTGCTACAATGACGATATGAGAAGATTTTGAATTGCTTGTGCCGTATTTGAATTTTTCAATGATATCTTTCAAAGGCATTTTTTTCTCTGGCATTACAGCCATTTCAGCGCCGCCACCAATGGCAGAACGAATGGCAATATAACCAGTATCACGACCCATTACTTCGATGAAGAATGCACGTTCGTGCGCATCTGCAGTATCGCGGATCCTATCAATTGCAGCGAGACAAGTATTTACCGCTGTGTCGTAGCCAATAGTAAAATCGGTTCCGTAAAGATCGTTGTCGATCGTGCCAGGGCAGCCTACGGTTGGAATCCCATATTCTTTATGGAATAAAGTGGCTCCTGTGAACGTTCCATTTCCGCCAATGGCCACTAATCCTTCAATACCGAATTTCTTAATATTGTTGTATGCTTTCTTTCTTCCCTCCGGCGTTCTGAACGCTTCACTTCTGGCGGATTTCAGAATAGTACCTCCCTTTTGAATGATATTGCTTACAGAGTGGTTGTCCATCTCCATAAGATCACCATTGATCATTCCATCATATCCTCTGATTATTCCATAAACATCCAAACCATAATAGTGACCTGCGCGCACTACAGACCTGATACAGGCATTCATACCAGGAGCATCGCCACCAGATGTGAAAACAGCTATTTTCT